>NZ_JAHBBE010000015.1 GCF_019331805.1 Bifidobacterium pongonis | reverse complement strand
ACTGGTTCCAATCCGTGTATGAGGTGAGATGGTAGGCGCGTGCCTGCGTGCGGAACATGGTGAACATCTCGGCCGATTCGAAGTTGACTTCCTTGCTGGCCATGTAGGCCACGGCGTGCGCGCCGCGTTCGGCGAGATGTTTGATGATGATCGCCATCGCCGCGCTTTCGTCGATGGAGACCACGGATGCTTTGAGGGACTGCTGATGGCCGCCGATCTGCACGACGGGCAGGAAATCGGCGTAGCGGTCCATGGTTGCGGACAGGTCGCTGTCTGGGTCGGGGGCGACGATCATGCCGTCCACATGGCGTAACACCAGGGATCTGAAGCGTTCCGCCTGTGCGGCCTGGTCGGCGCCGATGCCGATGAGGACCTGCTGCTCGTCGGCGTCGATCGCGTATTCGAGCTCGTCGAGCAGTTGTGCGCTGAATGGTTCCGTGGCGCTCGGGATGATCAGGCCGATGGAATTGGTCACATCGCTGCGCAGCGAGCTGGCCGCGTAGTTGACGGAATAGTTGAGCTGTTCCGCCGCGGCGCGCACGCGTCTGGCGATGTCGTCGTCCTTGCCGCGTTTGCCGGACAGCACGCGCGACACGGTGGCGATGGATACGTTGGCCAATGCGGCGACGTTCGTGATGGAACTGCCGCGTTCGTTCTTGCCGGTCATGCTCTCCTCCGTGTACATGACTCATGGAATGCGGTTCCGTCTGCCTCTGCGACTAAGGCATGGCGCCTGTGAAACACAGTGTGAAACACTGGTGCCGTGACGGGACCGCATCAAGAATAGAACAGCCGCCCGTCGAAAGGGCGGGCGGCTGGGGAAATCGTCGAAAAGCCGGGAATCACTCGGCGCTGACGAGGATGTTGGCCAGGTTGTCGGCGACGGTCTCGTCATCGGCGCCCTGCACGTCGATCACGACGGCGTCGCCCTGCTTGATGCCCAGGCCCATGACGGACAGGATGGAGCCGGCCGGGACGGCGTTGCCGCCTTCCTTGGCGATGGTCACGGTGCAGCCGGAGGCGGTGACCGCCTGGGCGAACTGTGCGGCCGGACGGGCGTGGATGCCGACGGGATCGGTGATGGTGATGGTGCGGGTTGCCATAATGACACTCCTTTGCGTCGATTCGGTTCTGTTATTACCTAACAATCATGCGGCGACGGGTGTGCCGCTGAAAGCAAGTGTAACACTTTTTCGCAAAACGCGGAAAACGTTTACCGTTTTTGTGTCGCGGGTTGTGCGGTGTATACTGACGTGGAGCTGAAAATGATTTACCGGCAAAGACGGTGGGGGTCATTGCAGTGGGGCAGCGCCTAGGTCGCGTTGCGCATCAAGTTTTACCAGCCGTACAGCGAGCGGTTGGAAGTAAGTAAAGGAAAGGGAGTTCCTTATGATTATCAAGGGTGTCGGCATTGGTCGTGGAGTTGCCGTGGGCAAGGTCATCCGCATGGCCCCGCCGCTGGAAGAGCCGGCGGACGTCAGCCGCGACGCCTCCATCAGCGCGGTGGAGGAGAACGAGCGCGTCGCCGCGGCCATGGCCAAGGTGAACGCCGAACTGAACCACAAGGCCGAGCAGGCCGCCAACGGCGATGAGGGCGCCAAGCAGGCCGCTCCGATCCTGCAGGCCATCGCCATGTTCGCTTCCGATCCCTCCCTCGCCGAGAACATCAAGAACCTCGTCAACGGCGGCAAGACCGGCGAACGCGCCGTGCTTGAAGGCTTCGCCCAGGTCGAGGAGATGTTCAAGATGATCGGCGGCTACCAGGCCGAGCGCGCGGCGGATCTGCATGATGTCGGCCAGCGTGTGATCGCCGAGCTGCGCGGCGTCGCCGCCCCGGGCGTTCCGGAATCCGACGAGCCCTTCGTGCTCGTGGCCGAGGATCTTTCTCCCGCCGACACCTCCACGCTCGACATGACCAAGACGCTCGCCATCGTCACCTCCCAGGGTGGCCCGACCTCCCACACCGCCATTCTGGCCCGTGCCCGCGGCATCGTGTCCGTGGTGTCCGCAGCCGAGGCGGAGGGCCTGAAGAACGGCGAGAACGTGATCGTCAACGCCGCCAAGGGCGAGGTCGTCACCGAGCCGACCGACGAGGAGATCAAGGACGCCGAAGCGGCCAAGGAACATGCCGCAAGGGCCAAGGAGCTGCGCGGCCGGGCCGGTGGCACCAAGGACGGCCACCATGTGCCGCTGCTTGCCAACCTCGGCAAGCCCGCCGACGCGAAGACCGCCATCGAATACGGCGCCGAAGGCGTGGGCCTGTTCCGTTCCGAATTCCTGTTCATCGGCAACTCCGAGCCGCCGAGCGTCGAAGAGCAGACCAAGGCCTACACCGAGCTGCTGAGCCAGTTCCCGGGCAAGAAGGTCGTCATCCGTATGCTCGACGCCGGTGCCGATAAGCCGCTGCCGTTCCTCACCCCGGAAGACGAGCCGAATCCGGCCCTGGGTCTGCGTGGTCTGCGCACCCTGCGCGAGCACAAGGATGTCCTGGAAGGCCAGCTGAAGGCCCTCGCCGCCGCCGACGCCCAGACCGACGCCGACCTGTGGGTCATGGCCCCGATGGTCGCCGACGAGTACGAGGCCGACTACTTCGTCAAGCTCGGCAAGAGCTTCGGTTTGAAGAAGGTCGGTGCGATGGCCGAGGTTCCGTCCATCGCCCTCATGGCCGACAAGGTCGCCGAAGTCGCCGACTTCGTGTCCATCGGCACCAACGATCTGACCCAGTACACCATGGCCGCCGATCGTACCCTCGGTTCCGTGGCCGGCTATCAGACCGCATGGCACCCGGCGGTGCTGCGCGCCATCAAGCTGATCTGCGACGCGGGCAATGCCAAGGGCATGCCGGTCGGCGTGTGCGGCGAGGCCGCGGCCGATCCGGATCTGGCCGTCGTGCTCACCGGTCTGGGCGTGAACTCCCTGTCGATGACCCCGGTGGCCCTCGATGACGTGCGTGCCCAGCTGGCCGAAGTCACCTTCGAGGAGGCCCAGGCCAAGGCCAAGGCCGCGCTGAACGGCGACTTCTACACGCCCGCCAACTGATTCGGCGCATAAGCCGGCACCGCCTCATCCCAAGGTTCCGCCTGTCCTTCCACGGATCGGCGGGACCTTCCGTATTTCCGGAGCCGCCCGCCTCCCACCCGCGGAAATGAGCCGTGAGCGGGGAGCGAACCACGGGGAGGGCTACACTGAAGCGTATGAAGATCTCCGCTGATTTCACAGTCGTGCCCGACGACTTCGCCAAGGCCGCGGCACCGGAATACCGGGTGGAAGGCGTGCCATCCATCTCCTTCCCCTTCTACATCGACGAGGTCGACCCAGAAGCGCGGTATCTGCACTGGGCGTTCACCGACCCCGACTCCATCCCCGTCTGCGGATTCGAATGGATCCATTGGACGGTAGCGAACCTGCCCATCGACGCGCTGATGTTCGATTTCAACGATTCCCACGCGCTGGCCATTCCGCCGGACTTCTCCCGCCAAATGCCCGCCATGATCCCCGAAGCCGTGCAGGGCCGCAACTCCTCGGCATCGCATTTCGTCGGTCGTAACGCCGACCCGGCGCTCACGATGCGTTACAACGGCCCGCAGCCGCCCGACAAGGATCATGACTACTGCCTGCACGTGTGGGCCACGAAGCAGCCGCTGCCCGGATTGAACCAGGGCTTCTGGATGAACGAGCTGCTTCGCGGACTGCGCGAGTCGGGGGAGAACCCCGATCAGGGCGTCATGTTCGTCACGGGTCGCGCCTGAGTCGTACGCGCCCGAACGGTCATGTCTGGGTATGCGTGGCTGAACGGTTCCGCCGACATCCAGACGCATAGATACTTCGCTCCCCATGGGGAGCACATCACCAAGAACAGAAAGGAAACCATGGCCTGCACCACGATTCTGGTAGGCAAGGATGCGAGCTATGACGGCTCCACCATCATCGCCCGCAACGAGGATTCCGCGAACGGCGAATTCTGCCCCAAGCGGTTCGTCGTCGTCAAGCCGGAGGACCAGCCGCGCACGTACCAGGCGGTCATCTCCCACGTCCGCATCGAACTGCCGGACGATCCCATGCAGTACACCAGCGTCCCCAACGCCGACCTCAAGGAAGGCCTGTGGGGCGAAGCCGGTGTGAACGAGGCCAACGTGGCCATGAGCGCCACCGAAACCCTGACCACCAACGAGCGCGTGCTCGGCGCCGACCCGTTCGTGGAGCGTATTCCGGCCAAGGGAAAGGAAGGCGAGGAAGGCTATGAGCCCGAAATCGCGGGCGGCATCGGTGAAGAGGACTTCCTCACCATCGTCCTGCCGTACGTCAAGACCGCGCGTGAAGGCGTGGAACGACTGGGCGCACTGCTGGAGGAATACGGCACCTACGAGATGAACGGCGTCGCATTCTCCGACGTGAACGAAATCTGGTGGATGGAAACCGTCGGCGGACACCATTGGATCGCCAAGCGCGTGCCGGATGCCGCATACGTGACCATGCCGAACCAGCTGGGCATCGACGAATTCGACCTGGACGACGCCCTGGGCGAGCAGATCGAACACATGTGCTCCGCCGATCTGGGCGAGTTCATCGAACGCAACCACCTCGACCTGGCCGTCGAAGCGACCTCGCCGTTCAACCCGCGCGACGCCTTCGGTTCGCACTCCGATTCCGACCACGTGTACAACACGCCGCGCGCATGGTGGATGCAGCGCTTCCTCAACCCGTATGACGAAGTGTGGGACGGCCCGGACGCCGACCATCGCCCCGAAAGCAACGACATCCCGTGGGCACGTCAGCCGGAACGCAAGGTGACCATCGAAGACATCAAGTACGTGCTGTCCGGGCACTACCAGGGCACCCCGTACGATCCGTACGGCAAGCTCGGCGACGAGCGCACGCACCACATGTACCGTCCGATCGGCATCAACCGCCAGAGCCAGCTCGCCGTGCTGCAGCTGCGCCCGTACCGCCCGCAGGCATACCGCGCGATCCAGTGGATGGCCTACGGTTCCAACCCGTTCAACACGCTGGTGCCGTTCTACGCCAACGTCGACACCACCCCCGCGTACATGGCCGACACCACCACGCGCGTGACCAGCGAGAACTTCTACTGGGAGAACCGCATCATCGCCGCGCTGTGCGACGGTGCCTTCGCCGACACCGCCAACGCGGTCGAACGCTACCAGGAGAAGACCGGCGCGATGGGCCACCGCATGGTCGCCGCCACCGATGAGCAGGCCGCGCGTCTGGATTCCGCCGTACAGGGCGAATTCGACGCCGACAACGTCGAAGGCGACATCGAGCCGATGGAACCGGAGGAGATCATCGCCTCCGTGCGCAACGGCGAAGTGCGCGACGTGCTCGCCGCGGCAAACCAGACCATGGCCGACCAGCTGAAGGAGGAAACCGATAAGCTTCTCGACTCCGTGCTGTACACGCGCAGCATGGCGATGAAGAACGGTTTCCACATGTCCGATTTCTGATCGCGGGCAACCGCAACCGGCGGCAACCGCAACCGACCGCAACAGGGAACACCCGGGACTCCCGGGAGCCCAGAGAACCCCAGGGAACACAAGGAAAGGTACAAACGAATGACTTCCATCGAGGACTTCACCAGCCAGTACGGCCTGGTGCAGAAGATCGACGCCTTCGGCTATCTCGATTACCTGAAGAACAACCCCGACGCCCCGCGCAAGCACGGCAAGGTCGTGCTCGTCACCGCCGACACCCCGCTGAAGGCGAGCCGCGGCGAAGGCAAGACCACCACCACCATCGCGCTCATCGACGCGCTGAACGAGCGTGGCATCGACGCGGCCGCCGTGCTGCGCCAGCCGAGCATGGGCATCACCGCAGCCGGTTCCAAGGGCGGTGCATCCGGTGGCGGCAAGGCCTCCCTGACCCACCCGGAGCTGATCGACTGGGGTCTGTGCGGTGAGATGGGTGCCATCGAGGCCGCCCAGAACCTGCTGGTCTCCTTCGCCGAGAAGGCCGTGGACGAAGGCAAGCTGGACACCATCCTCGTGCCGCGCGTCTCCGAAGTGCCGTCCCGCTCCCTGCGCCAGATCGCGGTGGACCGCGGCAAGGGCGATGTGCCCGAGCGCGTGGTACTCACCCCGACCTGCGAGCTCATGCAGATCGTGGTGCTGTCCCGTTCCATGGATGAGATTGCCGACCGCGTGTCCAGAATGATCGCCGGCACCAAGGACGGCAAGGGCGTGACCTTCGGTGAATTCGTCGACCTGTGGCGCATCACCGGCATCCTGGCCGACGCGGTCAAGCCCGCCAAGACCGAAACCGTGAACGGTTCCCCCGTGTACGTGCACGGCGGTCCGTTCGCCAACGTGTCCATCGGCATCCCGACGCTGGTCTCCGTGGAGATGGCGTGCGCGCTGCATGACGTGGTCATCGTCGAAGCCGGGTACGGCACCGACGCCGGCGCACAGAAGTGGCTCGACATCGCATGCCGCGAGTTCGACGCGCAGTGGCCGTCCGCCGCCATCGTCGTGACCCGCGCCTCCACCTGGCGCGACGACCCGGAGCTGGCATGGCGTTACCCGTTCCACGTGCAGCGCCTCGAAAGCCTGGATATCCCGACCTTCCCGCTCATCAACCTGTGGGAGGGCGAGGACGACCAGGTGCCGGCCCTGAAGCAGACCGCCAAGGATCTGGAGTTCCGTGAGCCGATCATCGGCAACCTGTTCCGTGACGGCGGCGAGGCGCTGGCCCCGCAGCTGGACGCCTTCGTCGACGTGCTGCAGAACGCCGCGGCCCCCGCGCGCCCGAGCAGCCACAGCGGCATGTCCGTGGTCGAGGACGCCAAGTGGGTCGCCGAACATGCGTACGGCGTGCCGGCCGAGCGCATTCTGCTCAAGGATGGTTTCGTCGCTTCCCGCGATGAGGCGATCTCGCTGTGCGAGAGCGTCGGCATCGACATCACCAAGCTTGCGCTGGTCGCGGTGAAGTCCCCGGCTACCATGACCGACAACGACCGTGCTCCGGAGGAGGAGCGCACCGTCACCCTGAAGAAAGTGGAAGTGCACGCCGGTGCAGGCTTGGTGCATGTGAACCTCACCACGTCGCTGACCACTCCGATGCCGAAGATCGTCTGATCCGGCTGCCGGAGGCTGGGCGGCCGGCGCCGTAGGTGTGGCCGACTGCGATTTTCGGGCGGGGCCTGCGCGGATGATTCCATCCGCGCGGGCCCCGTTTTTGTTGGGGTGGGTTCGCGCGGGTTGCTGGGGTTCACTGGGTGTTGGGTCTGCCGGGTTGTTGGGGCAGGGGCCATTGCCCTGCGAATGGGGGAGGGGCGGCGCTACCTCGCTTATATGTGGCGGATTTTGGCGTTCGGGATTTGCCAGGTGGCTTATGTATGGCACTTTTGCGTGGGAGCCCCGGGTATGCGCGTTGGAATTCCGGCGTTCGTACTCGGGGTTTTCCGGTTTTGATGCCATATATAAGCCACCTGGTTCGTGGAGGGGGCTGGAATCTGCCACCTATAGGCGAGATGGCCGCACGCGTGGGCGCACCGCTGCGGGAACGGGTGGAACGGGTGGGAACAAGGTAGTCGGAGCGGTTCGAGAGACGGTTCAGACGGTTTGGGGAGGTTCAGACGGTTTGAACGAGGGCGGCTTGGGGCGAAGGTTCGGGGATCCGAAGTGTAGAGAAATTGCTTAAGTTACATTTAAGTACTGGAAAATCAGCACTGTTAGCGTTCCCTCAATGACAACGCATGGTCATTGGTCATGGAAATGCCCGTTTTCAATGCCTGAAATACGGCAAGGGAAGCAAGTGCGACACGCCGATGCTAACGTTTGCGCAGACGGTTTTACGCCACTTTGAAGAGATGTCGCCGGAAGCTGCCCGAATGCGCCGGCGACGTTATTTTGTATTTTCAGAAAGAAATTTTCCATGCCTGATTTCATGGGGATTTTCATATCCCCAATTACTGAAGCGATTAAGCTAACAATCGGTAATTACCGCAATGAAAACGATTCAAACAAGCCGCCTAAAAGTCATGCAGCACAACGAATCTGAAATAGCCCTCATTTGCTTAAGTGTGTTAAGTGTTTACACTGTGTAAATGAAGCGCTTGAGTTGATGTGGGTGCGACGCATTGCGGGAACGCGAGAAGGGTTCCGCGTGGGGCGGCGCACCCATACGCAGTTGAGGAGTACGAGGAGTACATAGTGAAACGTTGGGATCTGCATACGCCGGGCAAAACAGCCCGTCATGCCGAGGGCAACCATGCCCACGGCGCCTGCGCGCGCCGCTTGGGCATGGGCGCAGGCAAGACGCAGTGCATCCTGATCGCCCTCGCGCTCGTGCTGTCCGCGTTGGTGGGCATGCCGGTGCTGGCGAACGCGGCCGACACCACCTCATCCCTGGATTCGTATTACGTGCTCGGCGATAAGGACATCGCATCCGGCGACCTCACCATCACCGTCACCACGCGCGACGACAACGGAAACACGCAGAACAAGACCTACAGCAACCCGAGCTCGATCGACAACATCGCACTGGACCAGCCGACCACCTTCACGCTGAAACTGAACCTGAGCGACGACACCATCACCGGCGGCAGCACCGACCCGTCCAAATACAACCTCGATCTGCGCTACCCGCTTCCGATCGATTACAGCGCGGTCGCCGACGAAAACAAGCAGATCCGTTACGAAATGAAGAACGGCGAAAAGCTGGGCTCCATGCAGATTGTCGAAGGGGAGAACGGCAAAGCCGAACTGGTGATCCGATTCGACCGCGATTACGTGACGAAGCATGGTCTGAACCAGAACTATTGGGTCAACTACACGTTCAAAACCAACTGGGACGCCGACAATATTCCGGACAACGGCCAGGACTCATGGGAGTTCCCCGGCATCTCCAACACGGTCGACGTGACGTGGAGCAAAGCGCAGGTGGGCGGCGGCAAAAGCTGCAACTACACGAGCGGACTGAAGCAAACCTGTGAAGTCAAGTTGACGGCCGAAGCCGACATGCAGGATTTCGACTTCAAGGACGTGCACGGCGCCGACCTGACCGTGAACCAGGATTTCCAGATCACCGCGAACGACCAGAACAATCAGGCCGCAGTGGATGCCGCCGCCAAAGCGACCTTCGATTACACGCATATCGATGACGACGAGCATTCCGTGACCATGCATATGGACACCCTCCCGAAGGGCGACTACACCATCACCTACACCACCGAAGTCAAAGACACGGCCCAAGCGAACGCCAGCAGCGGCAAATACGACGGCGCGAAGAACACCGCCCAGTGGCAGTGGAAGGGCGGCGGTCCGAAGGAATCCACCTACTACCCGTGGGTGAAAGGCAAAAGCTACAACTGGGTGAGCAAGACCTCAGGGCAGACGCTGGATGCCGACGGCAACGTCACGTGGACGGTCAACATCAATTCGGGAACCGACAAGGTCGATCTGAGCGGCTACCGTTTCACCGACGAACTGCAGCAGGGCAGCGACGGCAACCCGACGCAGCACTATACCGGCAACCTGCAGGTGTACAAGGTCGAAACCGATAAAGACGGCAATAAGACGGAAACGCTGGTGAGCGACAACACCGCTCTGCCGTCGGACGGCAGCCAGTCGTTCTCCTATGATTTCCCGAGCGATGCGGGGTCCTACGAATACAAGCTGGTGTACAGCACCAAGCCGATCGACGGAAAGGCCGAATTCAAGAACAAGGGCACGGTGTGCCATATCGACGGCAACTCCTGCTCCGAACAGGGCAACGCCTCCGGGTACTTCGCCAAGGACATCAGCGACATCCACCTGCTGAAGAAGACGCACGGGCACTCCCAGGCGGTGGAAGGGCACCCGAACGTGCTCGAAGTGCCGTGGACCATCGACTTCGACCCGCAGAACCAGGACATCACCGAACTCAACTTCTACGAGGATTGGACCTCCAGCGATTCGGACGGCAACACGCTGCACATGTGGTACTCCCAGGATGCGCTCAACCTGAGCGTCAAGGAATACACCGGCGGCGAAGGGTGCACGGAATCCATGGACAGCTGTTGGAAGGACGTGACCGGCGACTACCAGATCCTCTCCCGCGACGGGCGTGAACTGCCCAAGGGATACGACTACCCGGCGGGTTGGTTCCATGACGGCAACGCCGAATCCGGCGACACATGGAACCTGCACGACGGCTCGCCCAGCTTCAAGCTCTGGTACAAGAACGACGATGATCGGGCGACCAAGAAATACGACAAGAAGATGCGTATCAGCTACACCACGTTGTTCGACAAGAACCCGGACGTGTACCACAACTACGCCAAGTTCAGCTACAAGGTCGGCGGCATGAGCAAGGGGGAGACGGTGGAAGACACCTACACCTACTCAGGCGGCAACCATATCGGCAAGTCGGCGGACGCCACACATGAAGGCGGCAGCGACTTCAACGACGCCGCGACGTTCGAAACCGCGGAAACCGTGAAGAACAACTACAAGACCACGCTGAAGAACGCCGGCATGAGCGACGCCGACGCCGAAACCAAAGCGGCGGAATACGTGGAGAAGAACTGCCCGAACGGCAGGTGGCGCACGCATTGGCGCGTCTGGGGCAACGGCGTGAAGTCCTGGTGGCTGACCAGCGACACCAACAACCGGCTCAACGGTATTGCCGACCTCAGCGAGGTGCAGACGATCACCATGACCGACACGCTGCCCAAGGGCTGGAAGCTGGCCGACGACTACCCGACGTACGGGCGTTTCGTCAACCAGAAGTTCGATTACAGCGTCGACAAGTCGGATGCGACCGAGCATTGGGACACCTTCGCCGTCTCGACAAGCAAGGATTGCAAGACCGAAACCGGTGCCAGCGCGACCTGCGCGACCATGACGCAGCAAGGCCAGAATCTGACCTTCACCGCCCCCAACGACGGCACGTTGACCGCGTGGCGCACCAGTACCACCGACAGCAGCAAAGACATGCCCGAAACGGCGCGAACCAACAGCGACGGTACGGCCATGGCCATAGCCAAGCAGGATCATTCCATCGTGGTGTTCAGCTTCGACACCTACATCACACCCGAAACGGCGAACGACCTGGGCTACAAGGCCGGCACCACCATGGTGTTCACCAACCATGCCGGCATCCAGCTCGACGGCCAATCGCTTGTCAGCAACGACGCTTCCGGCACCGCCAGCATCAAGCAGGACGTGGAGAACGTGCTCGGCAAATGGGGCGACGTTAAGGACGACAACACCATCGTGTACACGGTGGATGTCGACAAGAAGATCCTGAACTTCGTCGGCAACGCGGACTCGTTCCAGCTGGTGGATGAGCTTGACAGCCCCAACGCCGAATACTTGGGCGACTACAGCGCCCTGGTCGATGGCGGCAGCGACCCGCGATGCGACAAAACCAAAGAGGTGAGCGCCGACATTTCCGTCGACCCGGTCACCAGGAAGCAGTCGATCACCTTCACCATCCCCAAGAACCTCTCCGATCCTTATGACGGCTCCGACAATCCCAAGAGCATGTGGATCGACCACGGCCTGAAAATCAAGTACACCGTGCGAGTCAAAGGCGTGGTGGGCCAGCAGGTGAGCGTGCGCAACTCGATCAAGCTCAAGGGCAACGAGGCGGTCAGGAAGGACGACGAGCGGGATACGAGCATCAAATCCATCGTATCCGGCATGGGCGCGCAAGGCGACACCACGCTCGTCAAAACCGATGCCGCTTTGCATAATCCGAAGACCCTGCCGGGTACGACGTTCACCGTCTGCAAGGTGGATATCAGCGACAACGCGACCAACACCGCCGAACAGACGACCTGCGACGGCACATACAGCAAAACCATCACCACGGGTAATGAAGGCCAGGCGACGCTCAGCTCTCGCGCCGGCACCGATACCAGCAGCGCGCTGTACAACCTCTCCACCAGCACGCTGTATGCGGCGGTGGAAACGCAGGCGCCGAACGGCTACCAGTTGGACGCGGCACCGTACTACTTCTACCTTCGCGACACGAACGATGCGGAAACCGACCAGCTCAAAACCATGAAGGAGTATGTCTCCGCGCATAAGCTCACCGTCGAATCCAACGACGAGATCCACGCGCGCGACCAGAAGATCAGCACCATCAGCTGGAACAAGGTCAAGGCCGCTTCGGCAACCATCGACGATAACGACAAGGCGACGCTGACAGGCGGGGATTCGGCTTATCTGGCCGGATCCAGCTGGGCGATCTGCACCGACCAGTGCGGGACCGATGCCGCGAGCTACGTGTATGTGGCCGACAACGGCAAAGCCGAAACCACCGACAGCGGCAACCAATGGCTGGCCGATCTGGATTCGCGCGACGGGTACATCACCATCTCCGGCTTCAAGCAGAACACCGTCTACCAGGTCACCGAAGTTTCGGCGCCGGACGGATACACCGCCAACGCGGGAGCCGACTACACGTTCGAGATCACGAGCGACGGCAACGTGACCGTCGGCATGCTCGACAGCGACGGACGGAACGTGCCCTCCACCAACGCGGATTTCCCCGCGCTCGCCAAAGCCCACGGGTTCGCGCAGCTTGAAGACGGCAGTTGGATCGTCACCAACGCCAAGAAACCCCTGACTTCCATGCCGTTCACAGGACGGGCCAACTGGCTTGGCGTGATCCTCGCGGCAGGACTGGTACTTGCAATGGTCGGCTACCGGCTGACCTCCTCATCAGGAAAGGAGCGACGCCCGAAGCGAATCCATGCAAGGGAATGACCGTGGGGCGCAATCCCGCCGCGCGGGCTTCCCACACCTTCCCATACCGAGAACCAACCAACAACCACAACCAATAACCAACCACCAACAATCAATCAGGAAAGAAGAAGATCAACGATGAATTCGATCACCAAGCGCCTGATGGCAGGCATGGCCGCGGCCGCGACACTGCTGTCCGGCATGGCCCTCACCGGCTCCGCCATGGCTGCCGATACCACCGCTATTGCGACCGACAATGTTAAGGCCGAGCAGACTCTGACCGTCAAGGCTTCCGAAGGCGCGCTCAAGGGCAAGAATCTGTACGCCGTCAAGCTGGCTGCCTATTCCGCGGCGCAGACCGATGGCACCAACATCACCGGCTACGATCTGGCGGACGGCGGTTATGCTACTGCCGTTAATCAGGCGTTGGAGGATGCCGGTATCAGCACCACCAGACCCGAGGGTTACGACAGCACCAACCCGATGGTGTGGGTCGTGCAGAACCTGCTCGACTCCGACGCCTCGCCGTACGCCGGCAAGCTGCGCAACTTCCTGACCAAGCTTGCCAACCAGCGGACTGTCAAGGATGCGTTCGCCGATGCCAACAAGATGACTGTGGATACTGATGGCAACAACGCCACCAAGAGCGTGCCTGCCGGCGTCTACGCCGTGTTCGATGTCGCTTCTGAGAACGGCAACGAAGTCGTGTCCATCCCGATGCTTAACGGCACCGGTATCGACAATAAGACCATCCAGGGTAAGACCCTTGGCGAAGTCGACTACAAGGCCACCCAGCCGACCGTCGACAAGAAGATCGTGGAAGGTAACGAGCGCGTCGAGAGCAACGTGGCCGCCATCGGCGACACCGTCACCTACGAGCTGACCACCACTGTGCCGAACTACACCGGTTACGACCAGGGCTACTACCTCTCCCTGAACGATACCCTCTCCAAGGGCCTGACCTTCAAGGAGATCACCTCCGTCAAGGTTGAAGACGTCGACACCGAGTACAAGGACAACGCTAACTTCTACAAGAAGACTGACCTCACCGATGTGACCACCGAAGACGCATACAACGGCGGCAAGTCCTTCTCCATTCTCTTCGCTCCGACCACTGAGGGTTCTTCCGATATCACCAAGCAGTCCGACTTGTTCCCGATCGGCAAGAAGATCACCGTGCAGTACACCGCGACCCTGAACAAGAACGCCGTCATCAACGGTGAAGGCAACCCGAACCAGGTGAACCTGACCTACTCCCGCAACCCGAACGGCATTGAGCACGGCGATACCGACACTGTCGAAGTCAAGACCTACACCGGCAACCTGAAGCTGCACAAGGTCGACGTCAAGGGCAACAACCTGGCCGGTGCCGAATTCGAAGTGCGTAACGCTTCCGACGGCGCTGCCCTCAAGTTCGTGAAGAACTCCGATGGCACCTACACCCTGCTTGACGATCAGACCGCTGCTGACGGCGTCACCGAGCTGGTCACCCCCGAGAGCGGCATCCTGACCATCAACGGTCTGAACGGCCAGTACTACTTCAAGGAAACGAAGTCCCCGCTGGGCGCAACCGCACTGCCGAGCTTCGAAGCCACCGTGACCGTTGCGGACGGCACCAAGGAAGGCGAAACCGCCGGAACCCAGACCGTCAGCCTCGACAAGGCCGACGCCAACCAGCTGGTGGTGGCCGACACCGACAGCGACGCCAACATCAAGGTGACCAACGTGCGCAACCTGCTTGAGATGCCGAAGACCGGTGCCACCTGGCTGTGCATCTACGCGGCCATGGCCGTGCTGTGCGGCGCCGGCGCGTTCCTGCTGCTGCGCTCCAGGAAGAACGACTGAGCGTAAAGGCGAATCGCAGCCATGACCAAGCAGCGCAAGACCGGTAGGGGAGGGCTTTCGGGCCGTGCCCTCGCCGGTGTTGCGCTGCTTGTGCTATCCGCGCTCTTTTGCACGCTGCCGTTCATGCTCATGGTCGGCAACTCCGGCAAAACCGCCGGCATCACCCAAGCGCACGACGACAGAACCGCCGCGCTTACGAAACGCAAGCTCGCCGCCGAGCTGCGGCAGGCGCGCGACTACAACACGAATCTGTTCAACAACGGTCAGGCGACCATGGGCGAGGTGGTCGACCCGTTCTCCAATGGCGGGAGCGCCTCCGAGGCGGATAAGGACGAGGATTACCAAAAGCAACTGAACCTGCCGGCCGACGGCATCATGGCAACCGTCACCTACCCGCGGCTCGGCATCAACCTGCCCATCCGCCACGGCACCAGCCAGCGTACGCTGGCAAGCGGCGCCGGGCACATGTACGGCACGAGCCTGCCGGTTGGCGGCGAGAACACGCACGCCGTGATCTCCGCGCACACCGGGCTCGCCGACCGTCTCATGTTCGACAAACTCAGCCTACGCCAAGGCAAAATAGGCGATTTCTTCTACATCAAAGTGGCGGGCGAAACGCTCGCCTACAAGGTGACCAGCATCACGGTGGTCGACCCCGACCAGTTCGATGATCTGAAAATCGTGCGTGGGAAAGATTTGGTGACCCTGCTCACCTGCACGCCCTACGGCGTGAACACGCAACGCCTGCTCGTCACCGGCACGCGCACCACCATGCCGCATCCCGCGCCCCTACCCAAGAACGCGCCCAAGGATCGCACATCCGACTACATGATGCTGTACGTGGCGATCGTATGGGTGCTCGTGGTCGCGTTCATCGCGGGCTATGTGCGCAAACGGCATCGCAAAGCGCGTCCGACGGTTTCTTGGGCCAAGCATGCCGTACAGAGAAGATGAGCGTACGCTACTTCGCCTATGTATGGCAGATTTTGCCGGTGCGGAATTACCAGGTGGCTTATATATGGCACCTAAAAGGGAAAACCCCGGGTATGTGCGTTGGAATTCCAACGCGCATACCCGGGGTTTTCGTGCCGGAGTGCCATATATAAGCCACCTGGTTTGTTGCGAAGGCCCGAATCTGCCATAGATAAGCGAAGTAGGGGCGAAGCGACTACATGGCCGCCGTGTGCCGGGCCTCGGCCGGGGCCGTACCGGCGCTTGTGCCGGGGCTGGCCTGGCGCAAACGAACGTCAAGGCGTTATGGAAGGTCGCTCGGCTCTTCGCTAGAAGTTGCCGCCGTTCCAGCCCCAGTCGGTGGTGGCCGTGTAGCGGATGTAGGTGCGATCCTGCGGAATGCCGAGCTGTTCGCTCAGTGCCGCCATGATCTGCTCGGTCAGCTTCTCCCAAGCGGAGCCCGGCACGGAGCGGCCGAACACGTTCACCTCGACGTAGGCGGCGGGGCGGGAATCGTCGCCGCCGAAGTAGATGGGCATATTGTCTTCGAACGGGCACATCAGCCAGCCCTCGGACTTGCCGGGGACGGCGGTGATGGCCTTGCCGTACGCGGCCTTCAGGGCTTCGCGCTGCTCGGGAGTGGTGGAAACGGAAACGTGGGTGTGGATGACGGGCATGATTCCTCCAATGTCGGTGGATGATACGCCTCCATCATAGGCGTTGCCAAACGCCATGAAAATATAGACGAAAACACAGATTCTGTAGAGTTTCTTGGTTTGTTCCGTGCTACGTCGCAGCGCACATGTTAAATGTTCGATGTGAAAAAACTGATTGAGCAGCTGATGAAGTTCGGCATCGTCGGTGTGATCGCGTTCATCATCGACTGGGGCATCCTGAATATTCTGGTCGGCGTCTTCCACATGCACAATGTGCTCGCCGCCACCATCTCCTTTGTTATCTCCCTGATCTTCAACTATGTGGCCAGCATGAAGGTCGTGTTCAAGCATCGTGAGGACATGGCCCGCTGGATGGAGATCGCGATCTTCGTGGTCGGTGCGGTGATCGGCCTGTTCATGAACGACGCCATCATCTGGATCTCCACCTACGGTATGAACCACGATGCCTATGTTTCGCAGAGCACCGAGTACCTGATCCGCACCAACGTGGGCAAGCTCATCGCCACCGCTGTGGTGATGGTGTGGAACTTCCTGACGCGCAAATGGCTGCTCGACGACACGCATACCAATGCGATGAACCGGCTCAGGAAAGCCGAGGATCGTCTGAGCGCGGAGGAGCTGGAAGCCAAGTGGGAGAACAGCTTCTCGCATAAGCTCGGTCTGTGGTCGCTGGAGCATACGCCCAAGGGCTGGCCGAAGTAACCGGCAGGCAGCCGAACATACGACAATGGCGGGTGGATTCCCCAAGGAATCCACCCGCCATTATTTTTGTGCCGCGCATATGTGCCGCGTGTGACACGTGATACGCGGCACACGAAAGCAAAGAGCGGCAGGCTACGCGTCGATCTGCGTGAGCATGGGCTGCTCCGTCGAACCCTTGATCTGCTTGAAGCCGATGAACGCGATCAGCAGCGACGTCAACGCCAGCGCTGTCACCACCATGAAGCCGCCGTGCGAACCCATGCGGTCGATGAACACGCCCGCGATGGCCGAACCCGCGGATCCGCCGATCGAGTTCATCGCGCCCATCCACGCCATGCCTTCGGTGAACCGTGTGGGCGGTACAAGATGCAGCATGAGCTGGTTGCCGTTCACCCAGGTCGGCGCCTGGCATACGCCGATCAGCAGGTAGATGATCATAATCACCCACAGGTGCTTGGCGAACATGAACGAGCCGATGCCCAGATTCACCACGGCAAGGCAGAAGTAGAAGCGCTTCCACAGCGGGATCGTCCAGTTCTTCGCGCCGTAGAACAGTGCGCCCATAAGCGAGCTGAACGAGAAGCAGGCGAACACGAAACCGGTGTACTGCTTCATATTCGCTTCGGTGGCGAACGAGACGATCGAAATGCTGGCGGCGCTTTGGAACGCGCCCAAACCGAACCAGGTGACGCACACGGCGATCAGGCCGGGGCCCCAAATGGACTCCTTCTTACCGGCGAGCGCATCGGCTTCGGCCTTGGCCATCGCGGCCCTGACCTCATCCTCGCTCTTGCCTTCGGAACGTGCCTTGTCACGCGCGTACTCCACGGCCGTTTCGGCCTGCAACGCCTTGGCATGGGCGGCTTCGCGCTCGCGGTACTGCTTGCGGGTCATGCCGGCCTCACGTGCCAGCTGCGTCTGCGATTTCGGTTCGGTCGTGAGCTCGGTCAGGAACATCAGCGCGCCGATGACCACGCACATGCCGGTGAACGAGAACGCCAGCAGGCCGGAAATCACGGCCAACGTGGAGGCGAGCGGATTGCCGATCACCCACATGCATTCGTCGAATACGCCGCACAGCGACAATGCGCGGTTGGTGCGTTCGGTGTCGCCCTTGAGCTGGTTCGTCCAACGCTGGCGGCTCATCGCGCCCCACGGCGGAATGGCCGCCATGAACGGCGTGATGCAGAACAGCACCCATTCTGGCGCATGCGACTGGATGCTGGTGATCAGCGCGGTCGCGGCCACGATCCACACGATGATGGTGGGAATCGACACCTGGCGCTGGCCGAACTTGTCGACCAGCTTGCCCAGCACCGGACTTGCGATGGCCAAGGCGATGGCCTGCACGGCGGACAGCGCGCCGGCCAGCGAATAGTTGCCGTAGTAATGCTGCACGGCGATGGTGATGGTCATGCCCACCATGGGGAAGGGCATGCATGCGATGACGGAGCCGATGGAGAATCGTGCGGTGTGCGGGATGCGCAGCAGCTCAGCATAGCCGCCGAACACTTTCTGGCCGACTTCCTTCAGACCGGTTAGTACTTGATTGGACACAGCAGCACCCACGCTCCTTTCCGCTCCCGATTGGATGTCCCTCGCAGCACAGTTCGTTGTGTGCGAAGCCCTCATCGAATGATGTGTTGATTGTCCATGGTCGCGCAAAGTTTGCGTCTGCATATTTGCGTCACGGCAACTCTAATCGTTTGACACGACGCAAAACGGCCGTGACACGCGGTGCGTGCGGGTACATTGGAAAGAAGATTTTCCCGCTTCCCCGGACATGAACCGGCTATGGAAAGGAACGCTGTGAGCACGACCACCATCCACTTCGTCCGTCATGGCAAGGTGTACAACCCCGACCATCTGCTGTACGAACGGCTGCCCGACTTCCATCTGTCCGACCGGGGCCGTCGCATGGCGGAAGCGACCGGCGCATACATCGCCGCGGACCCGGCCATGAACCGGTCCGTCGCGATCTTCTCCTCGCCGCTCGACCGCACCCGCGAAACCGCCGGAGCCATTCTGGAAGCGCTCAACCCCGTGCGCGAAGCCCGCGGCGAACAGCCGCTGGAACTCGCCACCGACGAGCGCATCATCGAGGCGCGCAACGAATTCCGCGGCAAACGCATCGGCCACGGCGAAGGGGCCCTGTGGCGCAACGGCAACTGGAAGCTCATCACGAACCTCTACAAGCCGAGCTGGGGCGAGACCTACCGGCAGATTGCCGCGCGCGTAGGCGACTTCGCGGACGAGAAGGTGCGGGAATTCCCCGGCGAGCACATCATCGTGGTCAGCCACGAGTCACCGATCTTCAGCTACCGGCACATGCTGGAAACCGGTCACCCGGAGCATTGGATGTTCCTGCGCCACACCGCGCTCGCATCCATCACCTCCATCACCTACGACGATGCGACCGGGCGCATGGTGTCGGTCGCGTACGTCGACCCTGCGGCCGACGTGGAGTAACGTATTCGACGAAGAAGCGAGGATCGCATATGACTTACGCATTGGATATGGAAACCGTGGAGCGTATCGCGGCCATGCCCGCGGTGGCTAAAGCCGCTAAGGCCGCCGGCGAGCTGACGGCGCTCTGGCCGTTGGATGGCGCGCTGCGCATGGATAACGACGCGAAATACACCGAGGACTTGCAGGTCCGCGTCACGCTCGCCTTCGCGCGCGTGCTGACCGGGCTCGAAGTGACGTCGGCCGACGCCGAATTCGTGTATGAGGGCGCCGATTTCATTCCCGGCCGTCCGCAGGAGGTGGTGGACGCGCTGCTCGCCGCCGACGAAGCATACGAGATCATGGAGGATTACGGCCATGACGGGCAGGTCGATCTGGTGGTCGAAGCCGCGCAGGCGCTGGGGGCGGCATGGGATGAAACGGCCGCCTGGGAGGTGACGCAGCTGGTTTCCGGCGTCGCCGGGCAGGTGCGGAGCATCGACGAGCTGGATATGGCGAAGCGCTTCGCCATGGCACTCACCGTATGCGACGCGCTACTGGGTACCGTCACGCGCGGCGCCGCCGACGCGCACGATGCGGCGGTGCGCTCGCTGCCGGTGCTGTTGTATGTCAACGAGTTGCGTGAGGGCTGCTCGGTGCCGAGAATCTGCTTGGATGGCGAACGGATTCTCGGCTTGGTGGAATGCCGTGGAAACGCTTCGGATACGCTGGCGGCCACCGCCGAGTTCATCGCACCGCTGGCCGAGGCGGAATGGCGTAAGCATCGCGAGGATGTGCTGTGGGACCCGGATGAGGCGAAGAAACGCGCCAAGGAGGAGGATGAGCGCCGCAACAAGGAGGAGCTCGCCGCCAAGTTCGCCGATAAGTAGAGTCCACTGATTGCGCGGTTCGCGTGGTGTTGCGTTGTGCGGCCCGCACGGTTCGCGCGGCATTCCATAACGAAAGGGTTCGGCCCCGTCCATTTGGAACGGGGCCGAACCTTTTCGCTATCGATTTGTCTGACCGGCGAACGGCGTCATTTCACGACGTCACTGCTGGGCTTCGCCGTTCTGCCCGTTGATTTGCTCCGGGTCGGTGTCGGCGGTCTGCGCCGGCTGATCGGAGGCGTCGAACGGATTGTGCTCGGCTTCCGGAGTCTGCTCGGTTTCCGGAACCGTGGGCACGGTCGGCACTGCGGGCATGGCGGGCACGGTCGGAGCCTGATATGCCGGCGTTTCGGCAACGGGCTGCACCGGCTGTGCGACGGGCGCCGTGGGGGTTGCCGGAGCTACCGGAGCCTGATAAGGCTGGAACTGCTGGCCGGCTGCGGGAGCTGCGGGAGCGGTAGGAGCCGCAGGCGCGGCGGGAGTGCTGTAGACCGGAGCGCCGTATGCGGGAGCCTGATTCTGCTGCTGGCCGTAGGTGGGAGCGCCATAGGTCGGGGCGTTGTAGGGCTGGTTGCCGTAGGTGGGGGCGCCGTAGGTGGGTGCCGTGTAGGCCGGTGCGGCGGGCTGCGGGAAGCGCGGGTTCTCGTCGAAACGTGCGCCTTCCGGCTTGGAAGCGGATGCCATGAACACGATGTACGCGATTTCGAGCGCGATGACGATGGCCACGCAAACCAGCAGCGTGATGCCGAGCGACGCGATGGTTTCGGACGAGGTGCAGCCGCTCATGCTCCTCGGCATGATGCCGTCGAACGCGCCGGAGGTGTACATGGCGATGGAGCAGGCGCGGTTGCTGAACAGCGAGCCGATGGTGCCGGCCGCGATCAGGATACCGGCGATGACGGTCACGATGATCGCGGCGTAGTAGCCGAACAGCCACCAGCCGGACCGGTTCGTGTCATGCAGTCGCCTGACGCCCAGCGCGATGGTCGGCACGACCGTCGCCAGAGCCCACAGGCCGGGCAGGAAGCTGAGCTGATCCACATAATCCGCGATGACGCCGAGTGCCATCACGATGATGACGTTCGCCAGCGCGAACCACCAGAATTCGCTGCGGGACGCGCGTCCCTTGAAGGTGGCGTATTTCTTCCAGAAGCGAAGGAACGCTTCGGTGAACGAGCAACCGTAATACGGCTGGTCCAGCGGCACGGTTCCGGCTACGGCGCCGGACGGGGGAATGTTCGGGGTGTTGTTGTTATACGGTGCGCCCTGAGCGTATTGCGGCGGTGCGACTGGCTGCTGAGGCTGCGGGGGGATGTTTGGATTCGACATGATCTTCCCTTCGATTGAATGGCCGTAGTGCTGTGATCGTTCTCCATTGTACAAAGGAACGAGGGGGTTGCCGGTACCGGCACTTGGAGTGGCCGGCAAAGTTTCCGGATGTTTCCTGAACGTTCACTGAAAGCCGCTGGCGGCGATTCGGCGATCGTACATCGCGCCCGCCGCCGTGCTCGTCCCTCTTGCGCGGCACAATGGAGCCTATGACTGAAGCTGAAAACAACAAACCAGAACTTCCCGAAAACGTTCGCGTGCGCTTCTGCCCGTCCCCGACCGGCATCCCGCACGTCGGCATGGTCCGTACCGCCCTGTTCAACTGGGCCGAAGCACGCCACACCAAGGGCACCTTCGTGTTCCGTATCGAAGACACCGATGCCCAGCGTGACTCCGAGGAAAGCTACAACCAGATCATCGAGGCCCTGAATTGGCTCGGCATCGACTGGGATGAGGGCATCAACGTCGGTGGCCCCGACGGCCCGTACCGCCAGTCCGAGCGCGGTGACATCTATAAGGATGTTGCGGCCAAGCTGCTCGAAGCCGGCTATGCGTACGAATCCTTCTCCACCCCCGAGGAGATCGAGGCCCGCAATGTGGCTGCTGGTCGTCCGAAGGCATTCGGCTACGACGGCTACGACCGCAACCTCACCGAGGAGCAGAAGGCCGCCTTCCGTGCGGAAGGCCGCAAGCCCGCGCTGCGCATCCGCATGCCCGACGAGGACGTCGCCTTCGACGATCTGATCCGCGGACGCATCGAATTCAAGGCCGGTTCCGTGCCGGATTACGTGATTGTGCGCCCGAACGGCGACCCGCTGTACACCCTGACCAACCCGGTCGACGATGCCATGATGAACATCAACGTGGTGCTGCGCGGCGAGGATCTGCTGAGCTCCACCCCGCGTCAGATCGTGCTGTACCGTTACCTGATCGAGCTGGGCATCGCGAAGGAGATGCCGCTGTTCGGCCACATGCCGTACGTGATGGGCCAGGGCAACAAGAAGCTTTCCAAGCGCGACCCCGAGTCCAACCTGTTCCTGCACCGCGACAACGGCTTCATCCGCGAAGGCCTGCTGAACTACCTGGCGCTGCTGGGCTGGTCCATCGCCCCCGACCGCGACGTGTTCTCCATGGAGGAGATGATCGAGAAGTTCGACGTGCGCGACGTGAAGGCCAATCCGGCCCGTTTCGACCTCGACAAGGCCATCTCCATCAACGCCGAGCACATCCGCATGCTCGAACCGCAGGACTTCCTCAACCGCGCCGTGCCGTACCTGCACCGCGACGGTGTGGTGTCCGCCGACTCCTGGGATGCGCTCACCGACCGCGAGCGTGAGGTGCTCACCGCCGCCGCGCCGCTCGTCCAGCCGCGCGTGCGCCTGCTGGGCGAGGTCGCCGGCATGGTCGGCTCCCTGCTGTCCACCGAGGGCTACATCGAGCCCGCCGCCGATGCCAAGAAGCAGCTCAAGGAATCCGCCCCCGAGGTGCTGGACAAGGCCATCGCCGCCCTCGAAGGCGTGGACGAGGCTGACTGGAAGACCGATAACCTGCACGAGACCCTGAACAAGGCGCTGGTCGAGGAAGGCGGCTACAAGCCGCGTCTGGCCTTCGGTCCGGTGCGTGTGGCCATGAGCGGCCGCCGCGTGAGCCCGCCGCTGTTCGAATCCATGGAGATCGTCGGCAAGGCGGTTTCCATGGCTCGTCTGCAGGGTCTGCGCGAGCACCTGTGACGCCGTGGCGTGCGCGCCCGCTCTGAACACGGTTAGCTGAACCGAGCCTGATGATGGCCGGCGAATCCTGGTGGTTCGCCGGCCATCACTCGTTTTCCCCGTCTTTGCCTACGCGGGCACGCGGATTTTCCCGGAATACGTTCCCGTTTTCACGCCTCGGGCTTGGCGCCGGCAGTGGCTACGTATGATGAAAACCGTTGGAAATCAAGGCGACACGCCGTAAGTTGCGCACGTCTGGCAATCCGCGTATATTAATCACTCGTTGCGGTTCACACGGCACAGCCGAGAACCACAGCGAATAAATTAAGCCCCCATCGTCTAGCGGTCTAGGACTACGCCCTCTCACGGCGCCAACACCGGTTCAAATCCGGTTGGGGGTACGACGGACAACTTTTCGAAGTTGCCACGCCTGCCAAATTGGGATGTGGTGTAATTGGCAACACAGCTGATTCTGGTTCAGCCATTCTTGGTTCGAGTCCAGGCATCCCAGCCAATAGCCCTCGCGAATTCGCGAGGGTTTTTTGTTTCTCACGGGAATTCGCATCGCGAATCCATGAGCCGATGGGTTACAGTGGAGGGCATGACGGAATCGCAGCACATGCTAGAAGGCCTGTCCAATACGCCGAGGATCAAGCCAGCCGAAGAAGGCGACCATCGCCCGGTATCGGTGTCCGCACGGCTGGGGCGGCTGCAATTCCATAATTCCGGCAAATTCAGGGTGCTGCAGGTCTCCGATATCCAGGATGGCGCGAAGGTCTCGAAAGACACCGTCGCGCTCATCGCGGCATCGCTCGACACCGTCCGCCCCGATCTGGTCGTGTTCACCGGCAATCAGATCGCCGGATTCGATCCCGCATTCACCGAAACGTTCGTCAAACGCCCGTGGAACGCGCAGGAGGCGGGGAGCGAGGCGCTGGAACGCACCAAACAGCAGGTGCGCGGCGCCATCGAACAGTTCCTGACACCGCTGATCGAACGCGGCGTGCCATTCGCCGTCACCTACGGTAACCATGATGCCCAATGCGGGCTGACCAACGCGCAGCTCGACGAAATCTACCGTTCGTTCCCCGGTTGCCTGAATCCGGCTCCGCGCGATGCCGCGGGGGCTTCGGCGGCATCGGAAACGCGAGAGGCGGGGGAGAGCCTGCTGCCGAAGCAAGCGGTCGTTCCGTTCGGGCCGGGCACCTTCGCGCTGCCCGTACTCGGATTGGAGGGCGCGGCCAACGTGCTCGCCTTGGCGCTGCTGGATTCCGGCGGGTACGCGCATGGCGGCGGATTCGCGGCCCCCGATGGCGATGCATTGGCGTTCCTGAAGGCCGTGCCGCACCGTTTGGGCGTCAGGATGATGCTGTTCCAGCACATGCCGGTCCCGCAATACTATGATCTGCTCAAACCGGCCAAAGCCAACGCGCCGTACGCCATGCAAGGGTATCGGGCGCATGCCGACCGCTATTACGTGCTGGACGGCGAACGAACCCAAGTGGGCGGATACCTGGGGGAGGGCATCAGCTGCCCCGACGAATCAGAGGAATTCGATCTGCTGCATGACGGTCTTATCGGCATCAGCGCCGGTCATGACCATCGCAACGGTTTCGTCGGTGAAATCGACGGAACGATGCTGCTCGCCACGCCGACCTGCGGATTCGACACGTACGGCCCGGCTCCGGACCATCGTGCGACGAGGCTCATCGAATTCGACATCCGCCACCCGCACGAGCTGCGCACGCAGCTGCTGACCTTCGGCGAATTGGTCGGCAAGCCGAGCTCCAAGAAGGCGTACACGTACGCGATCAACGCCAAGCCTCCGCAGGATGGCGAAGGCGACGACCTGCTGCGCAAGCCGTCCCTGCTGTCGCGGCTGCTTGCCCCGTTCGGGCATAAGTGACGATGCCACGCCGCCGGAAGGTAGGGGTGGCGGTAGTACACGAAAGGCGTGCGGTTCCGTGTGGAATCGCACGCCTTCTTTTATGCGTGATATGGCGTGATATGCGTGTTGTGCGCGGAGTGCCGGTCAGCGACCAGCGGAAGCCTTGATCAGCGCGTCGGTGAGATAACGGCCTGCCGCCATCACCAGCGGCGCGTAACGGCGGCCGGGGGCGGTACCCATACGGCCGATCGGGCCGGAGATGGAGATGGCTGCGATCACCTGGCCGGAGGCGTTGCGGATCGGGGCGGAAATCGAGGCGACGCCCTCCTCGCGTTCGTTGACGGATTCGGACCAGCCGCGCTTGCGCACCTGTGCGAGCTTGGCGGCATTGAACTTCGCGTGGCGCAGCCCCTGATGCAGACGGTCGGAATCCTCCCAGGCGAGCAGGATCTGCGCGGCGGAACCCGCCTCCATGGAGAGCATGGCGCCCACCGGGATGGAATCGCGCAGGCCGGACGCGCGTTCGACGGCGGCGATGCACACTCTCTGATCGCCCTGACGGCGATAGATCTGTGCGGATTCGCCGGTGCGGTCGAGCAACGTTTGCAGAATCGGTCCGGCGGCGGTGAGCAGGCGATCCTCACCGGCGGCCGCGGCGAGTTCGGCGAAACGCGAGCCGAGCACGAATCGGCCATGCTGGTCGCGCAGCACGAAGCGGTGACGTTCCAGCGCGATGGCCAGACGATGCGCCGTGGGTCGGGCGAGACCGGTGGCGCTTACCAGCTGGCCGAGCGTGGACGGGCCGGATTCGAGAGCGTCGAGGATCTTGACGGTTTTGTCAAGCACTCCAACGCCGGAATGGATTTCATTGTCCTTCGGCAGGGAGGCCGAAGCCTGATCGGAGGGGGCGAATTCGCCGTTCTGCGGTGTGATATCGTTCTCAACAAATGTCATAATAAGGCGATTATGCCATCTCACATAGTGAAATCGCAAATCGGGAAATATCTCACTGTTCGGTCTGCTCCGGCATATCTCAATATCCGACCGCACAAGGGGCGATAGATGGAGTGCACCATAGGCTAGTACCACGAACAAGAAGCAAACGCAAGAGTTAGCGTGAAAATTCAGGAGGATTTCCATGGGAACGACACTGGCCGAAAAGGTCTGGGCCGATCATTTGGTACGCAAGGGCAACGACGGCGCGCCCGATTTGCTGTACATCGACCTGATGCTTATGCACGAAGTCACGAGCCCGCAGGCGTTCGAGGGTCTGCGACTGGCCGGACGCAAGCCGCGCCACGTTGACCAGCTCATCGCCACCGAGGACCACAACACCCCGACCGTCGACATCGACAAGCCGAACCCCGACGAGACCAGCTCGCTGCAGCTGACCACGCTGGAGAAGAACTGCAAGGAATTCGGCGTGCGCCTGCACCCGCTGGGCGACGCCGATCAGGGCGTCGTGCACGCCTTCGCCCCGGTGCTGGGCCTCACCCAGCCGGGCATGACCATCGTGTGCGGCGATTCGCACACCTCCACCCACGGTGCGTTCGGCGCACTGGCCTTCGGCATCGGCACCTCCGAAGTCGAACACGTCATGGCCACGCAGACCCTGTCGCTCAAGCCGTTCAAGACCATGGCCATCAACATCGAAGGCGACCTGCCCGAAGGTGTGACCGCCAAGGACATCATCCTCGCCATCATCGCCAAGATCGGCACCGGCGGCGGCCAGGGCTACGTCATCGAATACCGTGGCGAAGCCATCCGCAAGCTCTCCATGGACGCCCGCATGACCATCTGCAACATGTCCATCGAAGCGGGCGCACGCGCCGGCATGATCGCGCCGGACGAGATCACCTTCGACTATCTCAAGGGCCGTCCGCACGCGCCGGAAGGCGAAATGTGGGACAAGGCCGTCGAATACTGGAAGACGCTCAAGACCGACGACGACGCGGTGTTCGATAAGGAAGTCACCATCAAGGCCGAGGATCTCGAACCGTACGTCACCTGGGGCACCAACCCCGGTCAGGGCGCTCCGATCTCCGCATCCGTGCCCGATCCCGAATCCATCGCCGACGAAACCGAGCGCAACGCCGCCCGCCGCGCCATCGAATACATGGGTCTCAAGCCGGGCATGCCGATCAAGGACATCGCCGTGGACACTGTGTTCATCGGTTCGTGCACCAACGGCCGTCTTGAGGATCTGCGCGTGGCCGCGTCCATCATGAAGGGCCATCACAAGGCCGAGAACATCCACCGCGTGCTCGTGGTGCCGGCATCCTCCCGCGTGCGCCTGCAGGCGGAGAAGGAAGGTCTCGACGTGATCTTCAAGGACTTCGGTGCGGAATGGCGTAACGCCGGCTGCTCCATGTGCCTGGGCATGAACCCCGACAAGATGGTCGCCCGCGAACGCTCCATCTCCACCTCCAACCGCAACTTCGAAGGCCGTCAGGGCAAGGGCTCCCGCACGCATCTGGCGTCCCCGGCAGTGGCCGCCGCCACCGCCATCCGCGGTACGATCTCCTCCCCGGCCGACCTCTAGACCCATCGATGCCCCTCCGCTGGGAGGGGATTCGCAGCAAAGGACTTTCGAATATGGAAAAACTCACCACCCTCACCGGCGTTGGCGTGCCGCTGCGCCGTTCCAACGTCGACACCGACCAGATCATTCCGGCCGTGTTCCTCAAGCGCGTCACGAAGACCGGCTTCGACGACGCCCTGTTCTACGCATGGCGCCGTGATCCGGAGTTCGTGCTCAACAAGCCCGAATACGCCAAGGGCCAGATCTTGGTGGCCGGCCCCGAATTCGGCATCGGCTCCTCCCGCGAGCACGCCGTGTGGGCGCTGCACGACTACGGTTTCCGCGTGGTCATCGCGCCGAGCTTCGCCGACATCTTCTACGGTAACACCGCCAAGAACGGCGTGCTGGCCGCCATCATGCCTCAGGAATCCGTCGAACTGCTGTGGAAGCTCCTCGAGGAGGAGCCGGGCATCACGATGACGGTGAGCCTGGAGGACCGCACCGTGACGTGCGGCGACGTGACCCTGCCGTTCGAAGTGGGCGATTACGTGCGTTGGCGCCTTATGAACGGTTACGACGACATCGACCTGACGCTGCAGCATGAGGATGATATCGCCGCATACGAGCGTATGCGCGCCGAGAAGTTCCCGTTCAAGCCGAAGACCCTCCCCATCAAGCAGGAGCCGGAGCAGGCGATCGAATCCGCCCGCGAAGGTGAATACCCTGATTGGCAAGGCCCGTTGGCCGATCGCGGCATCATTTAGCCGCGAACGGCCTGTGAGAGGCGCGGTGCGCCTCTCACAGGGCCTTGCCCGAGCGAGGCGATAGCCGAGCGAGGGTAACGATGAGCCTCGCGCGAACGCGCGAGTCCGCAATTGCCGGAAAGGCCCGTTGGCCGTAGGGATTGTTGAGGCGGGTTTATCCTTCCGATTCGATTCGTCTGATTGCGGGCAAGGCCAATTGCCTTTGGGCGTCCGAGCGTCTCTTGCTCATCCGGCATGATCTTTAACCAAGCAAAACCGGCCGAAAGGCCGGTTTTGCCGTATTTGCGCCCTTGTTCGCCCGCTCCCGGCAGGCATCGCCGGTTCGTCTCGGGTTGCGGCTACACTGCCTGATTGGCGTAAAACGCCCGCGGATAGAGAGCGCTTCGTGCATTGGGCCCGGAGCACCGCGCAACAAATGACTACAAGGAGGATGCCGTGGCACTGACGGCTGAAGAAAAGACCCAGATCATCAACGAGTTCGCGACCCACGAGGGCGACACCGGCTCCCCGGAGGTCCAGGTTGCCCTGCTCTCCAAGCGCATCGCCGATCTGACCGAGCATCTGAAGGAGCACAAGCACGATCACCACTCCCGCCGTGGTATGCAGATGATGATCGGTTCCCGCCGCAGCCTGCTCGATTACCTCAAGCGCACCGATATCAACCGTTACCGTGCGCTGATCGAGAAGCTTGGTCTGCGTCGATAATTCAGACTTCCGCCCGGGCGCCCATAGGCGCTCGGGCGTTTTACATACGCTGCCAACGGCAACAACGCAAACGAGGGCGATGAAGAGGATCAGGCCGAAGGAACAGGCCAGAACAGCAAGCCCGACTGAAGAGGTTGACACGAGGAACGCAGCCAAGGGGCTGTGAACATTGCGAATGTAAGAGCTTGCCCAGCTGAAGAGGGCTGTTTGAAGGAATATTAGGAAAACACAAAGGAGTAGCCCCATGGAGGGTCCTGAAATCAAGGCCGCAGAAGCCGTTATCGACAACGGTTCGTTCGGCAAGCGCACGCTGCGCTTCGAAACCGGTCGTCTCGCCCAGCAGGCGGACGGCGCAGTCGCCGCCTACCTGGACGACGACACCATGATCCTGTCCACCACCACCGCCGGTTCCAGCCCGAAGGAGAACTACGACTTCTTCCCGCTGACCGTCGACGTGGAAGAGAAGATGTACGCCGCGGGCAAGATTCCCGGCTCCTTCTTCCGCCGCGAAGGCCGTCCGAGCTCCGAGGCCATCCTCGCCTGCCGTATCATCGACCGTCCGCTGCGTCCGCTGTTCCCGCACACCCTGCGCAACGAGGTGCAGGTCGTCGAGACCATTCTCGCCGTCAACCCGCAGGACGCCTACGATGTGGTCGCGCTGAACGCCGCATCCGCTTCCACCATGATTTCCGGCCTGCCGTTCGAAGGCCCGGTCTCCGGCGTGCGTCTGGCCCTCATCGACGGTCAGTGGGTCGCCTTCCCGACCTGGGAGCAGCGTGAACGCGCCGTCTTCGAGATCGTGGTCGCGGGCCGTGTCATCGAGAACGGTGACGTCGCCATCGCCATGATCGAAGCCGGTGCAGGCAAGAACGCCTGGCACCTCATCTACGACGAAGGCCAGACCAAGCCGGACGAGGAAGTCGTCGCCGGTGGTCTGGAAGCCGCCAAGCCGTTCATCAAGGTGATCTGCGAAGCCCAGAACGAGCTCAAGGAGAAGGCCGCCAAGGAAACCAAGGAATTCCAGCTCTTCCCGGAGTACACCGACGAGCTGTACGCGCGCATCGACGAGATCGCGCACAAGGATCTCGATGAGGCCCTGACCATCGCGGAGAAGCTGCCGCGTCAGGATCGCATCAAGGAGATCAAGGAAGGCGTGAAGGCCACCCTCGCCAACGAGTTCGAGGACATGGACGACGCCGAGAAGGAAAAGGAAATCGGCAACGCCTTCAAGGAGCTGCAGCGCCAGATCGTGCGTCGCCGCATCCTGACCGAGGATTACCGCATCGACGGCCGTGGCCTGCGCGACATCCGCACCCTGTCCGCCGAAGTGGACATCGTGCCCCGCGTGCACGGCTCCGCCCTGTTCCAGCGCGGCGAAACCCAGATCCTGGGCGTCACCACCCTGAACATGCTCAAGATGGAACAGCAGCTGGACTCCCTGTCCGGCCCGCAGTCCAAGCGTTACATGCACAACTACGAGATGCCGCCGTACTCCACCGGCGAAACCGGCCGTGTCGGCTCCCCGAAGCGCCGCGAAATCGGCCACGGCGCCCTCGCCGAGAAGGCCCTCGTGCCCGTGCTGCCGAGCCGTGAGGAGTTCCCGTACGCCATCCGTCAGGTCTCCGAAGCCATCGGTTCCAACGGTTCCACCTCCATGGGCTCCGTGTGCGCATCCACCCTGTCGCTGCTCGCCGCCGGCGTGCCGCTGAAGGCCCCCGTCGCGGGCATCGCCATGGGCCTCGTGTCCGGTGATGTGGACGGCAAGCACATCTTCAAGACCCTGACCGACATTCTGGGCGCCGAAGACGCGTTCGGCGACATGGACTTCAAGGTCGCCGGTACCTCCGAGTTCATTACCGCCCTGCAGCTCGACACCAAGCTGGACGGCATCCCCGCCGACATCCTGGCCGCCGCCCTGCAGCAGGCCAAGGAAGCCCGCACCACCATCCTCGAAGTCATCAACGAGTGCATCGACGGCCCGGCCGAGATGAGCGAGTTCGCTCCGCGCATCATCACCACCACCGTCCCGGTCGACAAGATCGGCGAGATCATCGGACCGAAGGGCAAGATGATCAACCAGATTCAGGAAGACACCGGCGCCGAAATCGCCATCGAGGATGACGGTACCGTGTTCATCTCCTCCGAAGGTGGCGAAGCCGCCGAGAAGGCCAAGCAGATCATCGACCAGATCGCCAACCCGCACGTTCCGGAAGCCGGCGAAACCTACAACGGCAAGGTCGTCAAGACCACGTCCTTCGGCGCGTTCGTGAACCTGACCCCGGGCACCGACGGTCTGCTGCACATCTCCCAGATCCGCAACCTCGCCAACGGCGAACGCATCGATCAGGTCGAGGACGTGCTGCAGGAAGGCGACACCGTCGAGGTCGTCGTGCAGGGCGTCGACGATCGCGGCAAGATCAGCCTCGCCATCCCGGGCTTCGAAGAGCAGGAGTCCAACTCCGGCCGTGGCAACCGTGAGGATCGCGGTGACCGTGGCGGACGTGGCGATCGTGGTGGCCGTGGCCGCCGTGACGACCGTCGCGATGACCGTCATGACGATCGCCGTGACGACCGTCGTTCCCGCGACGACCGCGACTATGATGATCGTCCGCGTCGTGGCCGTCATGAGGATCGCGACAACGATCGCGACCGCGATTACGATGATCGTCCGCGTCGCCGTCGTTCCTACGACGACCGCGATGATCGCGATTACGATGATCGTCCGCGTCGCCGTCGTTCCTACGACGACCGTGGCGACCGCGATCGCGACTACGATCGCGACGACCGCCGTGGTGGCCGTGGCAACCGCCGCGGTTCCGACCGCAACCCGCGTTACGCGACCGATGACAACTACGACGATTACCGTTCCGAGCGCGAAGAGCGCACCGAGCGTCCGCGTCGCCGCGTCCGTCGCGACTTTGATCCGTTCGAAGACTGACGTCTTCTCACGGATCCCTCGCAGCGGAGCTGCTCACTTCGCCTACAGGAAGCCCACTGGGCTTCCTGCTTGACGGCTCAGCATTCGAAGACTGACGTCTTCTCACGGATCCTTCGCAGCGGAGCTGCTCACTTCGCCTACGGGAAGCCCACTGGGCTTCCTGCTTGACGGCTCAGCATTTGAGGATTGAGATTCTCTCACGGCCAGTGATGCACGGCGTCACCGGCCGTGAAGAACGGTGATGATATTGATATCGGGGCCACCCGCTGGAAGAGATTCCGGCGGGTGGCCCCGGTTCGTTTCCCGGGGTCGTTTCCCAAGGCGTGGAATGGCGCGGTTTCCACGGTATGCGTTTTCGTATGCGTATGCGATAATGAAATCGTTGTCTCGATTTGCAAGGAGGAACTTGCCTATGAACATCGCCGTTATCATCGCAATCGTTGTGGTCGTACTGATCGTGTTGTGGGCGATCAGCGCATACAACGGTCTCGTGGCGCTGCGCAACCGTGTGAAGAACGCATGGTCGCAGATCGACGTCCAGCTCAAGCAGCGCGCCGACCTCGTACCGAACCTCGTGGAGACGGTCAAAGGATACGTCGCCCACGAATCCGAGGTCTTCACCCAGGTGACGCAGGCCCGCAACAAGGCCGTCCAGGTCGCCGCCGACCCGAACGCCGACCCGGCGCAGCGCATCCAGGCGGAAAACGACCTCTCCCGCGCCATCTTCAACCTGCAGGCCACCGCCGAAGCGTACCCGCAGCTGCAGGCCAACCAGAACTTCATGGACCTGCAGTCCCAGCTCAAGACGCTTGAGGAGAAGCTCGCCTACGCGCGCCAGTTCTACAACGACGTGGTCCAGAAGTACAACACCAAGATCGAGACGGTGCCCACCAACATCATCGCCTCGCTGTTCCACTTCAAGCAGGCCGATCACTACCAGATCGCCGAAGCCGACCGCGCGGTGCCGCAGGTCAAGTTCTGACGGTTCCACCGGTTCACTGGTTCCAACGGTTCGCCGGATTCCGGTGATTCCGGTTTCATGATTCCCCAAGGCCCGCAATCGCAAAGCCAGCCTTGGGGAATTCGGGCGCGACGCAAGGGGGAGTCGCGCCCCACGGTGCCGGGCAGGCTCGGCAACGGATGCGGGTGCAAGGGAAGAGGCACCCGCCGCGATGCGGCGTACGCAACCGCCGTTCGACAACGCAAGGGAAGAGAGAATGGATGAGGAAGAGGCTTATCAAGGCGGTGGTCACCGCCATCATCGCAGCCTTGGCCGCGGCGTTCATGGTGGCGTTCGTCTGGCTCGACGGCAACGATGAAGCGTCGGCGAGCTACCGGAGCCTGGATTACGAGGCGACGGTGCAAACCAACGGCGATCTGAAGATCGTGCAGCACATCGACTACCACTTCAAGAAAAGGGAAGACGACAACGGCCATACCAAATACTGGCGGCAGCTGTACTGGCAGTACACGTTGGACAGCACGAACCTGACCAACATCACCGACATCAAGGTCAAAAACACCACCACGGGCGCGGAATACAGCCAGATCAACCCGCAGAACCCCGACAGGGTGGATCAGTACACGTGGGATTCGAAGTTCGCGAACCATTGGTATATCGCCGATGTGACGAACGGCAGCAGCTACCCCGAACCGTTCGACACGCAGAACGACGGACTGGATCCGAACGCGCAGGAACGGACGACGAAAACCGTCGAGGTCGGCTGGAACATCCCATACACGGTCAAGGCCGACAGCATGAAATTCGACGTGGAGATGACCTTCCATGGCGTCGCCACGAAGTACAAGGACATCACCAGCTTCCAATGGGAGCCGATCGGCCCGACCAACACCATCCCCGCCGCAAAGGTGACGGGCGTCGTGCGATTCCCGGACGGCATCGACGCGAAGAACTCGTGGGGTTGGCTGCACACCAAGAACAATTCCGAAACGGAACGCGGCAAGCAAGGCGAACTGCGGTTCACCGTATACGATCTGAAGTCCGAACAGTACGTCGACGTGGTCGCCGCCTTCGACAGTGCGGTGGCATCCGATGTCGCCAGGACGGAATTAACCGATCACCTCGACACATTGAAGGCCGATGAGGCGAAACAGGAGAAGGCTTGGCGCGACAGCCAGCATAAGAAGGCCGTCATCCGCGTCGTCATCTGGATTCTTTCGCTGGCCGTCGGCATCGGTTCGTGCGTTCTCGCGATCATCGCGGTGATCCAGTCCAACAAGGCTTCGCGCTACCGCGGAGGATTGGAATACTGGCGTGACCGCCCGTCGCTGTCCCCGGCATCAGCCGCCCGCATGATCGACATCGTCGGCGAAGCGAAGGGCACCCAGTCCTCCCGCTCCATGACGGCCACGATACTGGCGCTCGCAGCCAAACATGCCATCGCGATCTACCCGGGCCCGGCTTCGAACTACAAGGGCATCGACATGAGCACCGCCGACCCGGTGCAGATTTCGCACATGATCGCGTCCGACGGCACCAAGGCGCTCGCCTCGTCCAAGACGAGCACCATCGTCATCATGCCGGATGCGCTGCATAACCGCGGGACGTTGAACCTGAGCCAGTCCGAACAGAAGTGCCTGCGCCTGCTGATCAGCATTTCGACGCGCGTGGGCTACCCGGTGTTCGATCTCAAGCAGATGAAGGACGCCTGCAAGGATTGGACCTCCGGCTACAGGGAGCTGGAAGCCTTCGAAAGCGCCTGCGACACCGAATTCGCGCTGCTCGGCGCCACCAGCCAGTCGGCATGGCGGTACATGCTGCCGGGAAGCATCGCCGCGATCATCGGCCTGATCATCTGCATCAACGGCTTCTTCATCGGCAATCTCGTGCTCGGCTTCCTCATCGGCATGCCGATGTTCCTGATCGGCGTGTTCTGCGATTGCGCAGGGGCGTCCGAAACGGTCACGCCCGCCGGTCAGGAATACGCCGGCCAATGCCTCGGCCTGCGCAACTACATGCAGGACTTCTCCGACTTCTCCGATCGCGGTTCCGCCGATCTGAAGATGTGGGACTGGTACCTGGTGTATGCGGCGGCGTTCGGCATTTCCGAGCGTGTGATGAAGGAGCTTGCGAAAGCCTACCCGCAGGTGCGCGACCAGGAATGGCTGGACGCGAACGGTGCCGGTTCGATGTGGTACTGGAGCTACAGCCCGATGTACTGGGGTTCCGATTCGACGTCGAGCACGCCATTCGGCGGCGGATTCGGCGGTTCCGCGGGCATGTTCGACATCGGCACGCAGATCGATTCCGGCTTCTCCGCGGTGCGCAGCACCATCAGCGCCGCGGCCCCGTCCAGCAGCAGCGGCGGTTCCGGCGGTTCGTTCTCCGGCGGCGGATTCGGCGGTTCGAGCGGCGGTTCCGGCGGCGGTTCCTCGGGCGCCCGCTGATAGTACGGGCGATTGCCCGGCCCCGACTGTTCCCCGGTGTGGAATATCCGCACCGGGGAACAGTGCGTTTCCGGGAAGATGGAGGTGCGCGGCGGCGAGGGGAGCGGGTCCGGTCGGGCGCACCCTCATGCCGTGGGGCGCAAGTATTCTGGAACACAGCGCACACAACCGTCAAACGCGTACCGTAAGGAGAATCCCATGACCCTGTTCCGAGATCTCGGACCGTTCCACACCACCGCCATCGGGCACGGCGAAATGCCGTTGACCATCGAAAACAACCGTGGCCATGACGTCGGCATCGAAACCCTGCACGCCTCGCTGGACGCGGGATGCCGCCACATCGACACCGCATGGGCCTACTACACGCCCGGCGAGGAGGAGCAGACCGGCGAAAAGCTGGTGCGCGAGGCGCTCGACACGTGGAAGGGGCCGCGTGAGGAGGTCACCGTGGCCACCAAGGTCGGTCTGAGGCGTGCCTGGGACGGCGACAAGCCGATCTGGCCGCGCGACGGCAAGCCGGAACACATCATCGAATACGGCAAGCAGTCCGCCCAAGCGCTTGGCGTCGACTCCATCGACCTGCTGTACCTGCACCGTCACGATCCCGAAGTGCCGTACAACGAGTCCTGCGAGGGCATCAAGGCCCTGCTTGACCAGGGCGTGGCCCAGTGGGCCGGCGTTTCCAACGTCACCATCGAACAGCTCGACATCGCCCGCGAGATCCTGGGCGACAAGCTCGTGGCCGTGCAGAACCAGTATTCGCCGATCCACCTGGAGACGCAGGATACGCTCGACTACTGCCGTGAGCTCGGACTGGCGTTCGTGTGCTGGAGCCCGCTCGGCGGCTACCGTCACCCGTACGACGAGCATCTGTTCGACCCGTTCCGCAAGGTCGCGGCCGAGCACGGCGTGAGCTACCAGCGCGTGGTGCTGGCATGGGAGCTCGCCAAGGGCGACCACATGTTCGTGATCCCCGGTGCGCACCGCCCCGAAACCATTCTCGATTCGCTTAAGGCGGACGAGCTCGAACTCAGCCCCGAAGAGCTGGAGTTCCTCGGCTGACCGATTGCCCGAACCCCCGCAGGGGCGGACGGGGCCGGCACCGCGCTGTGCACTCCAATCCGTACAATATGGAAGGTTTTACGTCGAGTACGAGGAATGAACGTGCATAGAAGAAACAAGCCCGAAGTGTTGGCCCCGGCAGGCAATCTGCGAGGACTCAAAACCGCCGTCGACTACGGCGCGGACGCCGTGTACTGCGGCGGCAAGGCGTTCGGCATGCGCAGCGCGCCGAAGAACCTGTCGTTGGACGATTTCGAGGAGGGCGCACGCTACGCGCATGAGCGCGGGGCACGCGTCTACGTGACCTGCAACGTGCTGCCGCGCAACAGCGAGGTCGAGGCGATCCGCGATTATCTCGGCCAGCTGAAAGACACCGGCGTGGACGCGCTGATCGTCAGCGATATCGGTGTGATGATGACCGCGCGTGAGGTCGCGCCGGAACTCGAACTGCATGTGAGCACGCAGGCCGGCATCACCAATTACGGCGCCGCACGCGCCTTCTACGAGCTTGGCGCCAAGCGCGTGGTGCTCGCCCGCGAAATGGACCTGCAGGCGGTGCGCGACATCCGCGCTCGCATCCCCGACGACATGGATATCGAATGCTTCGTGCATGGTGCCATGTGCATGGCGTTCTCCGGCCGTTGCCTGTTCTCCAACTATCTGACCGGCCGTGACGGCAATCACGGCGAATGCGCCCAGCCCTGCCGTTGGAAGTACTCGATCGTGGAGGAGAAGCGCCCCGGCCAGTATTTCCCCATCGAACAGACCGAGAACGGCGCGTACCTGTTCAACTCGCAGGATATGAACATGCTGGAACATGTCGACGATCTGATCGACTCGGGCGCGACCAGTCTCAAGATCGAGGGACGGTCCAAAAGCGCCTACTACATCGCCGCGATGACCAACGCCTACCGCACCGCGGTGGACCTGTACATGGTCGCGCGCGGGTTCGAGGACGCCGATGGCAACGTACTCAAGCCGTTCCACGACGCCGTGATCCGCCCCGGCGACCCCGATTACCGCGCCGCCGCCCAGGATGACATCGCGCGTAACGCGGACAAGGCCTTCGCGGGCGTGCCCGATGCGGAGGACGGTCAGGCCGCGCCGCAGGTCGGTTCGGCGCGCACCGCCAATATCGGCAACGCCGACGACGGTGATCTGAGCTACCATGCGCGCAGCACGCGCCGCAAGTCCAACACCGCGGCGGAGATCCTGCCCGAAGGCTGGCATCATGCCGCCGTGCGACCGGCCGAACATGTTGAACTGCCGGAATGGTTGAAGGAGGAGCCTTACAAGGTGGCTCACCGCGACTATTCCACGGGCTTCTACTACCCCGAGCGCAAGGTGCAGCAGCGCACCGACCGCGCCGGGTATTTCCGCTCCTGGCTGGTGGTCGGCGAAGCCATCTCGTGGTCGCCGGACGGCGGCGGCAGGCTCACCATCATGAGCCGCAACAAGATCGAACCCGGTCAGGAGGTCGAATTCCTGCTCGCCGGCCAGCCGCCGCTGGCCTACACCATCCCCGATTCCGGGCTGCGGGACGCGGACGGCGTGCCGGTCGCCGCCATCAACAATCCGGCGCACGTGTTCTCCATCCCCTGCCCGCACGAGATCCCGGCCAACACCGCCATCCGTTCGCGCACTAAGCACGCCACGCTCAAGGCCGAATAGCCTCGCCGTGCCCACACGGACAAACCCACCTATCGTCACCATCATCGAAGGAACAAGCGAAGGAACACAGCATGACCGAATACGACGACGCGATCCTCGACTCGTCCACCATCAGCTCCACGGACAAGGCCGGACGCCCGATTCCCGTCACCATCCCGATCGCCCTCGCGCAGGGCGTCACCGTCACCTACACCACGCGACTCGGTGGCCTGAGCTCGGGGGAGTGGGGCAACTGCAATCTCGGCGGCAAGGGCGGCGACAGCGCCGAAGCCGTGCTGTCGAACCGTATCGCGCTGTCCGAAGCGGTCGGCGCACCGTTGAGCATCATTTCGCAGGTGCATTCCGGCAAGGCCGTCGACGTGGATGAGGTGTTCGGCAGGAACGCGCCGTTCGGTTACGATTTCTCCGGCACCCATGATGCCGAAGGGCACACGCCCGAAGGCGTGACGGTGATCGAAGCCGACGCGCAGGTCACTTCCCGCAAGGGCATGGCGTTGGGCGTGTTCGCCGCGGATTGCCTGCCCGTGCTGCTCGCCGACCCGCAGGCCGGCGTGATCGGCGTCGCCCACTGCGGCCGCAAAGGCCTGCAGGAGGGCGTGATCGGTTCGGCGGTCGAACTGATGAAGGCCAAGGGCGCGGTTCCGGAGCGCATCGTGGCCACGCTCGGCCCGCGCATCTGCGGCGACTGCTACGAGACCGGCGACGAGATCGCCGACGAGTTCGACGCGCAGTTCCCCGGCAGCTTCTCGCTCACCCGCTTCGGCGGCACCGGCATCAACATCGTCGCCGCGGCGTTGAGCGAACTCGCCGAAGCCGGCGTGGTGGCCGACAACATCATCGAATCGCGCCCGCGCGTCAACGCGGCCACCCAGTACCTGAGCGAAGACGCCGAACTGGCCGAACTGTGCGCCACCGACGGCGAAGGGCCCGCAAGCCTCGAGGAGCGCATCGGCGCGATTCGTCGCAGCATGTGCACCGTGGAGAACCCGCTGTGGTATTCGCACCGCAGGGCTTCGCTCGCCGGCAAAACCCATGAAGGGCGTATGCTCGCGCTGATCCAGCGCAGCTGACGGCCACCGGCCCATCGGCTTACCGGTCCGACGGTCGAACGATTGAACGTCCGAATGTCCGAACATCCGAATGCCCGAACGGCGGACGGAGATTCCGTGCAGAACGAACGCCCGCGCCCATCCCAAAGCCTCGGCGCGGCATAGGTTGGAGAACTATGCAAGAAGAAGAGAAGAAGCAGCAGACGGTGCCCGTGGTGGCCGTGGTCCTCGCGGCCGGTTTCGGCACCCGTTTCGACCCGGAGAACCCCAAGCAGCTGGTCTGCATCGCCGACAAGCCCATCGTGTGCTGGAGCATCGAGGCGTTCGAACGCAACAGCCGCGTCAGCGACATCGTGGTGGTGGTGAACCCGAAGGTGCGTGACGGCATCGAAGGGCTTATCGACGAAGCCGGGTACGGCAAGGTGCGCATGGTGATCGACGGCGGCGCCGAACGCGCCGACAGTACGATGGCCGCGTTGGATGTGCTGGAACAGGCGGGGATCCCCGAAAGCGCGAAGATCCTCATCCACGACGCCGTACGCCCCTTCGTCTCGCAGGAGTCGATCGACGATTCGATCGACGCGCTGGACGAGTTCACGGCCGCGACCGTCGCCTTCGCTTCGACTGACACCATCCTGCTGACGCGCGACGCGGGCGATCGCAAGGTGATCGCCTCGGTGCCGGACCGCGCCGACACGTTCCGCGCGCAGACCCCGCAGTCGTTCCGTTTCGGCACGATCCACCACGCCTACGAGCTGGCGGCGGGCGATCCCGACTTCCATCCGACCGACGACACCCGCGTGGTGGTTGATTACCTGCCCGACGAACCGGTCGCCATCGTGGCCGGCAGCGAAACGAACCTGAAGGTCACCACGCTCGCCGATCTGCCCACGGCGGAACGCATCGCGGCGAGCGTCACGCACCAGCTCACCAAGGAGGAGGCGCGCGCCCGCATGCACGCCATCCTGCGTGAAGCGGTGGCCCACTGAGCGACTGAGCACAACTGAGGAACGGTAGACTGGGCGTATGCAGCAGATCAGCGTGGTGATTTCCGGATTCGACCATTACGACGGCGTCGACGTCAATCCCTCCCATGAGGTGCCGAAAGCCTTGGCGGAGCATGGCGTCGGCGAGCTTGACGGCGTGGAGCTCGCCATCAGCGCGGTGAGCCTGCCGGTGAGTTTCGCCAAGGCATGGCCGATGCTGGAACAGGCCATCGAATCCGCGAAGCCGAACATCGTCATCGCCACCGGGCTGAAGCGTGCGGCCCGCGGCGTGATGCTGGAACGGTGCGCCACGAATCTCATGGACGCCAACAGGCCGGACATCGACAACGCCGTTCCCAAGCTCGCGCGCATCGACCCGAACGGCCCCGCCGCCTACTGGACCAGGCTGCCGTTGCGTGCGATTCTCAGCCAGTTCACCCACGATTCCATTCCCGCCACGCTCAGCTCCGACGCCGGCACCTTCGTGTGCAATTCCCTGTTCTACAACCTGCTGAACTGGGCATCCTCGCAGGAGAAGGTGCTGGCCGGATTCGTGAGCCTGCCGCTGGTCAACGAGGAGCCGCACCCGCAGCATGGTCTGCCGATGAACCAACTGGTGCAGGCCGGTGCCGACGTGGTACGCGAAAGCGTGGAATACTACATGCGCCCCTCCAGCGAGGACATTCTCATCGCCTGAATCACGCCCTGCAGCCGCCATGCGGTCGAGGCTGTGTGAAAGTGCAAGACGTTCGCCGATTCGCGGGCACATATGAAGTAGTGTTTTACGTGTTTACGTGGATAAAGTCGAGTAGGATATGTGCCACGAAGGATTTTCGGCGGAAAGGATCAGAGCATGGAACAGTTCCCGGTTGTCTTGCGGGGATACGACAAGGATAAGGTGGACGCGGCGTTCGCTTCGGCACAGAAGACGCTGGCCGATATGCGCGAGCAGATCGCGTCCAATGACGATATGATCCTTCAGCTGCAGGCGCAGCTCGAACAGGAGAAGGCCCGCCAGAGCAAGTCCGGCAGCAGCTTCTCCTCGCTGGGCGCGAACGCGCAGCAGATGCTGTCCTCCGCGGAACAGACGAGCGCCGAACTGCTCGAACGTGCCAAGAGCGACGCCGCATCCACCCGTTCCGCCGCACAGGTCCAGGCACAGACCCTGATCAACAACGCCAAGCTCGACGCCCGGCGCATCGTGGACGATGCCAAGGCCAAGGCGGACAGCATCCTGACCCGCGCCAACAACGACGCCGAAAGCCTGACCCATTCCGCCAAGGAAGACGCCGAGCATCTGCGCTCCGAAACCGCCAAGAACGTCACCGAGCAGCGCCAGACCGTCGAAATCGAACTGCGCAACGCCCGCGAGGAGCAGACGAAGAAGCTCGCCTCCGAACGTTCCACCCAGGAACGTGAGATCGCCGAAATGAAGGCCGACGCCGTCCAGCAGATCGCCGACCAGCGCAAGAGCACCAACGAGGAGCTCACCCGTCTGAAGAACGAGGCCAACGACCAGATCGAAGCCGCGCTCGCCGAAGCGAACAAGAAGCTTGCCGACGTGCGCGAGCAGGTCGCCAAGATGACCACCGATGCGCAGCGCAAGGCCGCCGAAATCACCGACGCGGCACAGACGAAGGCCCAGGAGATCACCGACGAGGCCGAAGTGCACCGCACCAAGACCATGAGTCAGGTCACCGCCGAAGTCGAGCAGATTCGCACCGACATCGCCGCCCAGCAGGAGGAAGCCACCAAGAAGGTGAGCGAACTGCTCAAGAGCTTGGAGGAGAGCCGTACCGCGGCCAAGAAGGAAGCCGACGAGCTGATCAGCCAAGCCAAGACCGCACGTCAGGAGGCCGACGAGTACGCCACCCGCAAGCGTACCGACACCGACGCCAAGGTCGACGTGATGCTGAAGAACGCGCAGGATGAGGTCGAACGCCAGATCGACGAACGCCGTCAGGCGGCGCAGGGGGAGATCGAGGATCTCAAGAAGCGCATCAGCGACCTGCAGCAGCGCGAAGCCCAGATCACGCAGCGTGTGGGTGAACTGCGCTCCATGTTCTCCAACGCGTTCGCGGGATTCCTCGCCGGTGACGGCATGGATGCTCCCGCAGCGCCCGCAGCTCCCGCCGCCCAGGCTCCCGTCCAGCAGGGCGAGAACGAGCAGCCCGCCGCCGAAGCCGCCGAAGCCGTGGAAACCGCTGAAGGCGGCGAGAACGGCGAGAACGAAGGCTCGCAGGAGTAATCTTCCGCCACACCACGCATACCAGTTCCCAAGCCCCTTGCGCAATGCCGGATCCGGCCCGCGCAAGGGGCTTTTCATAACAGCCGGCGATGATGGTAGGCTGGGCATCAAACCATAACCATCAATATGCATTCGGCGGCATCCGGCCCGGGCTTTCCCGCGTCCGGGTGCCGCGATGTTTTGAGTGAAGGAGCATTCATATGGCACAGATCACGCCGTTGAGCGCCGAGGCCCTTGCCGGCCTGCGCGAAGGCTTCGAGGCGGGCGCTTCCAATCGCATGGCGATGAACGCCGTCACCGCGGCCGGAGTGGACAAGGTGGCGCGTAATTACGACCGCGCCCGTCTGCTGCAGCGCAGGTTCTCCACGGTCGTCGACAACGGTGAAGCCACCCATCAGGACCGTTCCGGTCGTTGCTGGCTGTTCAGCTCGCTGAACGTGGCCCGCTTCGTGGCCAAGAAGAACCTCGGCCTCAAGGAGTTCGAGTTCTCCCAGAACTACGCCATGTACTACGACAAGCTGGAGCGCATCAACTACTTCCTCAAGGATGTCGCCGCGCTCATCGAGGCCGGCGAGCCCGCCGATTCCCGCCTCATGCAGCACCTGCTGCAGGATGTGATGGGCGACGGCGGCCAGTGGACCATGGCCATGAACGTCTACAAGAAGTATGGTGCCGTTCCCAAGGACCTGTTCCCGGAAACCGAATCCTCCAAGAACACCGGTGAGATGAACACGCAGCTGCGTCACATGCTGCACACCGCCGTGGCCCGCATGTACGCCAAGGGCGCTGACGTCGAGAGCATCATCGCCGAAGCCACCGCGGCCGGCCATCGCATCCTCACCATCCACCTGGGCGAGCCATCCGTCTCCTTCGACTGGGAGTGGACCGACAAGGACGGCGTATTCCACCGCGACGGCGAGATCACGCCGCAGGAGTTCTGGAACAAGTATGTCGGCTCCGCCGATCTGGAAAGCTACGTGTGCCTGGTGGACGATCCGCGCGCCGAGCACCCGAAGGGCAGGAAGATCGCCATCGAGCATTTGGGCAATGTGGCCGGCGGCGACGCCACCGAGTATCTGAACGTGCCGAACCAGTTCATGAAGGATTGCGTGAAGAAGATCCTCGTCGAGGAGGGTATTCCGGTGTGGTTCGGTGCCGACTGCCACCCGTTCATGGATCGTGAGAACGGCGCTTGGGCCACCGACCTGTTCGAATACGGCAAGCTGTACGATTTCGATTTCGATCTGGATAAGGAGGAGCGCGTGCGCTTCGCCGATTCCGCCATGAACCACGCCATGGCCTTCGCCGGTGTGGATGTGGCCGAGGATGGTTCCACCCGCCGTTGGCGCGTGGAGAACTCCTGGGGTTCCAAGATCGCCGACAAGGGCTACTTCACGATGAGCGACGACTGGTTCACCGAATACGTGTACGAGGTGGCCGTGCCGAAGGCCCTGCTGCCCGCCGACTATCAGGCCGCTCTGGACGAGCCCGCCATCTCCCTGCCCGCTTGGGATCCGATGGGAGCTCTGGCATAAGAGACAGTCCTGTGGGCCGTTATCTCTCGTAGGGTGAAGGCTCCATCCGCCGTGGCGGATGGAGCCTTGTCGTTCCGGTAGGCGGTCGATGGTTATGTTCTGCGCGGCCGATGAACTATTGTGGTGAATTCGGTGCGTGAGCGCACCATAATCACATCAACGCATTGTGTAGCATTACAGGCATCGAAGGTATGCGAGGAAGGAGAGTCGGCATGGCAGCGTTGCGCGGTCCGGATAGTTCCGAAGATAAGCGTCGTTTGGGGGAGCAGGCGGTCTTTCCCGAGACGGTGGATGTCAATATTCGTCAGCTTGATCCGATTCCCGCCCCGCGCGCTTTTCTGCGCGAGCTGCCGCTCACTGAGGAGATGGGCCGGCTGGTGCGTTCGTCGCGTCAGGAGATCCGCGACGTGCTGCGTGGCCGTGACGATCGCCTGCTGGTCATTGTGGGCCCGTGCTCCATTCATGATCCCAAGGCGGCGCACGAGTATGCCGAGCGTCTTGCGGCGGTGCAGCGTGAACTGAACGATCGTCTGCTGATCGTCATGCGCGTGTATTTCGAAAAGCCGCGTACCACTATCGGTTGGAAGGGCTTGATCAACGATCCCGATCTTGACGGCCAGTTCAATATTCGTAAGGGCATGTGGGAGGCGCGTAAGGTGCTGACCGACGTACTGTCGTTGGGTTTGCCGATCGCCACCGAATGGCTGGATCCGATCACCCCGCAGTATATTTGCGACGCGATCAGTTGGGGCGCGATCGGTGCGCGTAATACGGAGAGCCAGGTGCATCGCGAGTTGGCGAGCGGCCTGTCCATGCCGGTCGGGTTCAAGAATTCCACGGACGGTTCGGTCAAGGCTGCGGCGGATTCCTGCTACGCGGCCGCGTTCGAGCATCATTTCCTGTCCATCAATCTGGATGGGCGTGTGATTTCGGCAGAAACGAAGGGCAATCCGGATTGTCATCTGGTGTTGCGCGGTTCGTCGAGCGGTCCGAACTATGACGCCGAATCGGTGAAGCGCGCGTTGGATGAACTGCACCGTTCGAAGGCGACCGGCCCGAGCGAGCATGGTCTGATCATCGACGCGGCGCATGGCAATTGCGGTAAGGATGAGGTGCGTGAGGCCGAGGTGGTCGAGGAGATCGCCGTCCGTCTCGCCAAGGGCGAACAAGGTATTCTCGGCGTGATGATGGAGAGCTTCCTGGTGGCGGGCAATCAGAAGCCTGCGCCGTTGGAGCGTCTGGTGTACGGTCAGTCCGTCACGGATTCGTGCATTCCGTGGGATCGTACCGAGCAGCTGCTGCATACGCTGGCGGACGCGGTCGAAACCCGTAGGGCGGCGGCCGGTCGCGCGTAGCCTCCGCTTCGCTGGCGGCCGATGGTGGCCAAGCGAAGCGCGTTGGGCATAAGGAAACGGGCCATGACGATACCGTCATGGCCCGTTCGCGTACTGGCAGGCGCCGTGCACCGACTGCCGCATCAACCGGCATCACATGTCCTGCAGATCGTCCTTCTCCTCAAGTTCGGTCTGCATATCGAACCACATGCGTTCGGCGGGGTTGATGTCGCGCACCTCGAGCAGCTTCTGGTACATGGGGTACAGGACGTGCAGCCACGGGTACATGATGTACAGCGTGTGCTCCGACTTGTGGTTGCGCCAATGCTCCGGATGCGCCTCGAAGGTGTTGCGGAAGCGTTTCATGTAATTATGGAACGAGATGGGCGACGTATACATGCGTCGCGCGGAGATGCCGCACACCATGCGCTTGGAGTACACGGTTTTCAACCCGCGGCCCAGCAGATGCAGCGACACGTCCACATCCTCATGCATCACGTCGGATTTGTCGCGGCACACCTCGTCCCTGATCTGCTTCCAGGCGGTGGCGCGCAACGCCATATTCGAGCCGAACAGCAGCACCTGGCCGTCGTCGGCGCGGTAGGAGTGGCGGCGCACATGGTCGTCGCCGCGCAGCGCCATGCGGCGGGCGGGCATATCGTAGTAGCTTACCGGGCCGGTCGCGCCCATGGCGTCGCTGTCTTCGGTGAAGATGCCGGCCACGACTTCGACCCAATCGGGTTTGAGCATGCAATCCGCGTCGATACGGCCGAGCACGTCGCCCGTGGCGGCGTCGAGCCCGTAGTTTCTGGTGGGGATCAGTCCTTGTTCATCATTCTGATGCAGCAGTCGGATCGGCGCTTCGGGATGCTGCGCCATGAATTCCTCCACGATCGTGCAGGTGGAGTCGGTGCTGCGATTGTCGACCACCAGGATCTCGTGGGGCATTACGGTCTGGCGGATGGTGTTGGTCAGGCAGTCCGCGATACGTTCCTCTTCGTTCCACGCCGGGATGATAATCGAGACATTCAACATGCTTTCCAGAATAAATAGTCGTGCGTACACCATTCGTCGAACAATCGGGGTATTGGCGGTACAGCCCTCATCGCTACAATGGGGTGCCATGAGCGAACGCACGAACGAATGCGAAGAGACTGAAAACGGCAGGCAGGACAGCCTGCGATGGGATTTGGGAACCTTGTTCCCCGCGAAGGGCGATGACAGACGACCACCGGAATGGTTCGGCAGGGCACTGCTGTATGTGGCCATCGCGATAGTGCTGTTCACCTACTGCTGGCGGTCGTGGGGGTCGGTCGCATACCTGATCTACGACATCCTGATTTCGCTGTTCCTCGCGCTCGCGATCGAACCGATGGTGAAGGGCCTGGTGGCGCACGGCTGGAGCCGTGTGGTCGCGTCGCTGTTCTCGTTCGCCGTGGTGATCGTCGCCGTATGCGTCCTGCTGCTGTTGTTCGGCAACATGTTCATCCAGCAGATGATCGCGTTGGTTTCCGGACTTCCCGACATGTATGAGCAGGCGCGTGAGCTGATCGAACGGCATTTGTCCTTCACGCTGCCGGAGATCAACAATCTCGGCCCGGAGATCCTGAAGAACATCCAGACCTCCTGGCTGTCCGATTTCGCCGGTCAGGCCATGCACACCGTTTCCGGTGTTTCCGCGGCGTTCATCGACATCACCACCATTCTGATGGTCACGTATTACATTTCCGCGGCGGGCCCGAAGCTGCGCCGTTCCGTATGCCAGTGGTTCGCGCCTTCCGCGCAGCGCCGCATCCTCACCGTGTGGATGGTCGCCCAGGAGCAGATCTCGTCCTTCCTGTTCTCCCGTACCATTCTCGCCGCGCTCAACGCATTCTTCACCGGCGTCTTCCTGGTGATCATGGACGTGCCGTACTGGCTGCCGTTGGCGCTGTTCTGCGGTATCGTCTCGCAGTTCATCCCGATGGTCGGCACTTTCGTGGGCGGCGCCGCACCGGTGCTGTTCGCGTGGGGGAACAACGGTCTGGTGGCGGGTATCGCCGTCATCGTGTTCATCACCATCTACCAGCAGATCGAGAACTTCATCTTCCTGCCGAAGATTTCGCAGCGCACCATGGATATCAACGAGGCCGTGGCGTTCATTTCCGTGCTGTTCTTCGGTTCGCTGTTCGGCGCGATCGGCGCGTTCCTCGCGCTGCCTATCGCCGCTTCCATCCAGGTGATCGTGCATGCGGGTACCAGACGGTACGATCTGGTGGATTCGCCGTTGATGGATGATCCCGCGCCGAAGAAGAAGTCGAAGGTGGTCGAGGCCAGCGAGGCGTTCAACGAGCATGTGATCCAGCCCATCAACCATGCCATTCCGCGTGCGGTCAAGGGCACCGCGAACCGTGTGCATGTGGATGACGAGATTCGCCAGATGCAGGAGATCTTCTACTCCATGTCCGACGAGGAGCTTCGTGAGGGGATGGAGGATGAATCCGCCACGGTGGCGATTCCGAAGCATGTGCTGAAGAACGCCGCGGGAGCCGGGGGCGCCGGTAATGCCGGCAAGCCGAAGCTGAAGGGCGTCGAAGTCGGCGGATCGGACGAATCCGACGAAGCGACTGAACCGGTCGAATCGGTCGAAACCGCCGAATCCGCTGAAACCGAAAAATCGAACGAAGCAACCAAGCCCGTCAACGATCCGGACGTATCCAGCAATCCAAGGAAGGGGTGGCGCTGATGGTACTGCTCACCGTACTTGACGTGCTGCTGTTCGTCGTGGGCGCGGTCGGCATGATCTATCAGGGCGTGTGCATCGTGGCGTCGCTGTTCGCCAAGCCCGTGACCTTCCCCGAAGCACCCATGGATAAGCGGTATGCCGTGCTCATCTCGGCACGCAACGAGGAGAACGTGATCGGCAACCTCATCAACTGCCTGCACGAACAGACCTACCCTTCGGAACTCATCGACATCTGGGTGGTGGCCGACAACTGCACCGACAACACCGCCAAGGTCGTGCGCGACATGGGCTGCCATGTGGTCGAACGCCACAATATGGAACTCGTGGGCAAAGGCTACGCGCTCACCTACCTGCTTGACCACATGATCGACGCCGGACTGTCCGACGCATACGATGCGTACTTCGTCTTCGACGCCGACAACAAGCTCGACCGCCACTACTTCGAGGAGATGAACAAGGGCTTCCAATCCGGTTTCAAGATCCTCACCAGCTATCGCAATTCGGTGAATCTGGCCGACAACTGGGTGTCCTCCGGTTCCGCGCTGTGGTTCATCCGCGAATCAAGATTCCTCAACAACTCCCGTATGCTGTTCGGTTCCAGCTGTCATGTGGGCGGCACCGGCTTCATGTTCTCCAAGGAGATCATGAAGCGCAACAAGGGGTGGAAGTTCCATCTGCTTACCGAGGATCTCGAATTCACCATGGATTCCGTGCTGCACGGCGACCGCGTCGGCTACTGCGGCAACGCGATCCTGTACGACGAGCAGCCCGTCACCTTCGCGCAGAGCTGGCGTCAGCGCCTGCGCTGGAGCAAGGGCTTCCTGCAGGTGTTCCGGTATTACGGCCCGCAGCTGATCCGCCGCGCCGTGCGCGAACGCGACTTCTCCGCGGTCGATTTCACCCTGCTGCTGTGCCCGTTCACCGTGCTCGGCGTGATCCGCGTGGTCATGGGCATCATCTTCGCGGCCTGCGGGTTCGTCACCTGGCAGAGCCAGCTGGGTGCCGTCACCGGCTGGAGCAGCGGCATCCTGCTGTCCGTGCTCGGCATGATGGCGCTTGCCGCCCTGACGATCATCGTGGAACGCAGGCAGATCGGCGCGACCAACAAGGAGCTGTTCGCCTACGTGCTGAGCTTCCCGATCTACATGTTCAGCTATGTGCCGATCTCCTTTCAGGCCATCTTCTCCAAGGTGCAGTGGAAGCCCATCGAGCATAAGGGCTGAACTCCGCCAAGCCGGTTCGGGTCAACACCCGTCGATTCGGGGGTGGAACGATTGCATTCGGCTGTTACGATTAACGCTATGAGCGAAATGACAGCAGTTCCCAATAATCCGATCACCCCACAGGGCAATGGTGCCCCCGACGCGCGGATGGCGGTTTCCATCCGCGGATTGTTCAAACGCTTCGGCACCAAAACCGCGGTGAACAATCTGAACCTCGATATTCCCGTCTCCTCCTTCTACGGTTTGGTCGGCCCCAATGGCGCGGGCAAGACCACCACGCTGAGGATGCTCACCGGGCTGCTGACCCCCGATTCCGGCCACGCTTCGATTTTCGGCCATGACGTGTGGAGCGACGTGAACGCCGCCAAGCGCATGATCGGCGTGATGCCCGAACCGAGCCAGATCTTCGACCGGCTCACCGGCATGCAGTTGCTCGTCTATGCGGGCATGTTGCGCGGCATGAAGCGTAAGGAGTCCATCACCCGCGCGCACGATCTGATCAAGGCCTTCGACTTGCAGGATTCCGCCAACGTCATGGTCGCCGACTATTCGACCGGCATGATGAAGAAGATCTGCCTGGCGAGCGCGATGATCCACAGCCCGCGCATTCTGGTGCTCGACGAGCCGTTCGAAGCCGTCGACCCGGTGTCCAGCGCGAATCTGAAGGATATTCTGCTCGAATACGCCGCGACGGGCGGCACGGTCATCATCTCCTCGCATGTCATGGCGCTGGTGGAACGCATGTGCACTCATGTGGCGGTGATCGACAAGGGGTATGTGTGCGCTTCCGGCACGGTGGACGAGGTCGCCGCCGGTCAGGATCTTGAGGATCGTTTCCTGCAGCTGGTCGGCGGCCGTCATGCCGCCGCGCATCTCGATTGGCTCGACGGGGGTGCCCGATGAGCGAAATCGCATCGATCGTCCGCCTGCGCTGGACGATGTACCTATCCGCCATGCGCGGCAAACCGATGAGCATCGCGCTGTATGCGCTGGGTGCGCTGTTCGCCTTGGCGATTGTGGCCGGAACCGGCGCGTTGTGCTGGACCATGAACGCTTTGGACGCCGCCGGTTTGGCAAGCATGCGGTCCGTTATGCTGATGGTCGGCGCGGTGCTGTCGATCGGCGGATTGCTCATGCAGATCATGAGCCTTGGCCAGGGCGAGGTGCTGAGCGCGTCGAAATTCGAGCTTTTCGGCATCAGGGATGGCGCGCTTTCCGCCGGCCTGCTGGCGGCCGCCATCTGCGGTATGCCGGGGCTGACAATCCTGTTCTCTCTACTGGCGGTTGTGCCCGCGTACCGTTCCGTTGGCGTGGCGGTGATGGTGGCCGGCGTGGTGAGCGCGTTCCTGGCGGTCATCACCATATTCACGCTGCTGCGCATTCTTACCACGGCGCTTTCCTCGGTGCGTTTCTCGAAAAGGGGCAAGAACGTCCTGTATGTGGTGGTGTTCGTCATACTGATGGTCCTCAGCCAGCTGCCCAACATGTTCGACGTGGACTATGCCGATCTGTTCATGCGCGGGGCGCGGGCGACGGGCGCAATGAACGTGTTGGCCTGGACCCCGTTCGCCGCCGCGTTCCAGATTCCGTTCGATGTGGCGGATGGGCAGTGGTTTGCGCTGGTGGGCCGTCTGCTCGTCCTCGCCGCGACCTGGGTGTTCTGCCGTTGGCTGTGCGTGTGGCAGCTGCGCAAGGCCAGGGCGGATTCGGGCACGCGGACCATGAAGGCCGCGAGTGGCGCGAAGGGCATCGGCATGTTCCGTTTCGTGCCCGACAACGTTTCCGGCGCGGTCGGTGCACGTCTGGCGATTTACATGCGCAAGGATGTGCGGCAGATTTCGATGCTCGTCATCCCGCTGCTGCTTGTCGTGATGGCCGTCTTCCGTGGCACGAAGTCGCCTGACGCGGTATGGCAGGCGTTGCTCATTGGCCCGCTGTTCGTGATGATCTGCGAAGGCAACGGTCTCGCGTATGACGGCCGAGGCACGTACATGGAGGCGATTTGCGGTGTGCGCGGATGGCATGACCGTCTTGGTCGTGCGCGCGTGAACGTCGCGATGATCACGGTTTACACCCTGCTGCTCACACTGTTCGCCTTCATCGTCACCGGGTATTGGAAGACGCCGGAGCATATTCTCGAAGGGCTGATCTACACCGTGGCGGCCATATCGGTGGGGCTGTGCAGCATCGGCGTGGCTGAGGTCACCTCCTGCGCGTTCATGTACCCGGTGTCGGCGATGGACCGCCCGTTCTCGGGTGCACAGGGGCGTGGCATCTCGCAATTCCTGTTCCCCGTCCTCCAGATCGTCGCTTCGATAGTGACGGTGCTGCCGGGGGCCGCGGTTGCGGTGCTGCTGCTTATCGCCAATGCCCAGAGCCTGATGTGGATCATGATTCCCGTGTCGCTGGTCAACGGACTGGCCGTGTTGCTTCTTGGTTCATGGCTGGGCGGTAAGCTGATGGATGCTCGGATGCCGAAGATCCTGTCCACTCTGGAGGAGTTCGCATCCCTGCAGCAGTAGTCCGTAAACGCAGGTAGGGAGGCAGCGTGACTCGCAGGGCATCGGCTCGTCCGAACCATCGCATCGTCGTCGTATCGGTGAGCGTGGTGGCGACGCTCGCCATGTGCATCGGCTATACGATCGCGGACATCCACGATATCGTGCCGGGCCTGCTCACCTCCAAAGCCGCGCCGACCCGCACCTACACCGCCATCCCCAAGCCGATCGCCGCGGGCGCGGTGGCAGGCAAGGCGAATCATGACGTGACGATCGACAAGACGCGCGCCGAAGCACTCATCGAACAGCTCGCCAATGCGGATGGCGTGGGTGAAGGGCTTTCCGTGGCCATCGCCTCCGCCGACGGCACCGTGGTGGCCGGGCGGAACGTCAACACCGACCGCGAACCGGCCTCCACGACGAAGACGCTCACCGCGTTCGCCGCCAGCGAGACGCTGGAAATGAGCGGCACCCTGGATACCGAGGTCTACCTGACCCACGCGGATACCACGCCGACCATCGTGCTGCAGGGCCACGGCGACATGCTGCTCGGATCGGGCGAAAACGATTCCTCCCATGTCAATGGTCGCGCGGGGCTCACCACGCTCGCCAAAAGCACGGCCGCCGCGCTCGGCCAACGCGGCATCAGCCAGGTGGCGCTCGCCGTGGACGATACGCTGTTCGGCAACGACCGCATTTCCAGCGCGGTGGAGGAGAACAACGAGGCGAGCGCGATGTACACGCCACTGTCCAGCATGGCTGTGGACGGCGGGCGCATCCGCTACGGTGTGAGCGCCGACCCCGATGCGTTCACCGATTATCCGACCTTGTCTCAGACCACGGCGAGCGACGCCGCCGCCACGTTCAAAACCCTGCTCACCCAGCAGGGCATTACGATCACCGATTCGTCCGACATCAGCGGCACCGAAGCCTCGGCCCGCATCGCCAAGGTCAGCTCGGCTCCGCTGAATGAGGTGATGGCGTTCATGTTGCGCCATTCCGACAATACGCTCGCCGAACTGTTCGGCAGGCTCACCGCGTTGAAGCTCGGTTTGGGCAATTCGATGGATGCCGATATCCAGGCGGTCACGCAGGTGCTGCGCGAACACGACATTCCCACAGGCGGTCTGCAGATGACCAGCTGTTCCGGTTTGGGTGCGGGAACGCGTCTGCGCATCCCCACGTTGCTGGGCGTGCAACGTGCGCTCGTCGCCACGGATGGTGGCGGCGCGGCGGAACTCGAAGGGCTTTCCGTGCCCGGCCTGACGGGAACGGCCCGCAGCAGGGCCGCTTCCGACAGCGTGAAGGGACTTGCGAGGGTCAAGACGGGCAGTCTCAGCGGAGTGCGCACCATGGCGGGCAACGTCTCGCGTGAACATGGCGGCGTACTGCTGTTCGCCGTGCTCGTCAACGGCTCCGACGATCCGTGGGCTGCGAACAACGCCATCGACGAATTCGTCGCCGGACTCGCCAAGCTGTAAATTCGCCCGGTTTCTCCCAGCTTCTCTTCAGGTAACGGCTAGAAACACGTCATTCGCCTGTGACAATATAGTGCCCATGCGAATCGCTGATGTACAAGAAGATATCGACCACGAGCTGGTCAGCAAAGAGGAAATCCACACCATCATCGCCAAGGCTGCAGCGCAGGCGAGCAAGGATTATGCGGACAAGGATCCGCTGCTCATCGCGGTGCTCAAGGGCGCGATCAATACGCTGGCGGTGTTCTCGCAGGAGATGTCCATCCCGTGCCAGCTCGACTTCATGAGCCTGTCGAGCTACGGTTCGGGAACCAAGTCGTCCGGTACCGTGACGATCCGTCAGGACCTGTCGACCGATGTTCGCGGTCGGCACATTCTCATCGTTGAGGATATTGTGGATTCGGGACGCACGCTGGCGTGGCTGGTCGAGGAACTGAAGAGACGCGGCGCCGCGTCCGTCGAGATCTTCGCGCTGCTTGAGAAGCCCTCGCGCCGTGAGGTCGAGGTGGATGTGAAGTACCCGGGTCTGGAGATTCCCGACGAGTTCGTCGTCGGCTTCGGTCTCGACTACGACGAGCGGTACCGCAACCTCGACTCCATCGCAGTGCTGAAGCCCGAAGTGTATCAAGGAGAACAAGCATGAGCTTCCCTCAGGGACCGGGGCAGCCGAACAACAACGGCAACCCCTTCAACAACCCGTTCCGCCAGAACGGGAACAACGGCGGCAACGGCAACAAGCCGAACCGCGGCAACGGCGGTGACAAGCCGTTCTGGCAGTCCCCATGGCTGTGGGGGGTTGTGATCGTCATCCTCGTGATCACGATGTTCCAGATGTTCACCGGCATGGGCACGCAGACCATCGACACCAAGGATGGTCTGGAACTGCTGAAGGACGGTCAGGTCAGCTACGCCAAGATCGTCGACAACAAGCAGAAGGTCACGCTGCAGCTGAAGAACGATTACACCAAGCGTGACAGCGAGACCGGCAAAACGCATAATTACGGCAAGAACGTGCAGTTCTATTACACGTTCGCGCAGGGTCAGGATATCGTCAAGGCAGTCGAGAAGGCCGATCCGTCCAAGGGCTGGAGCGCCGACATCGAATCCAGCAGCATGATGGCCTACCTGATCCAGTCGATTCTGCCGTTCATCATCTTCTTCGCGTTCGCCTGGTTCCTCATGAGCCGCATGGGTGCGAGCAACATGCTCGGCATGGGCGGCAAGAAAAACAACGGCAAGCTGCTCGACGGGCAGACGCCGAAGACCAAGTTCTCCGATGTGGCGGGCGAAGACGAAGCCCTGGCCGAAGTCGAGGAAATCAAGGACTTCCTGAAGGATCCCTCCAAGTACAAGGCGCTGGGCGCCCGCATTCCGCGCGGCGTGCTGCTGTACGGCCCTCCCGGCACCGGTAAGACGCTGCTCGCGCGAGCGATCGCAGGCGAGGCCGGCGTGCCGTTCTACTCCATGGCGGGCTCCGACTTCGTGGAGATGTTCGTGGGCCTCGGCGCATCCCGTGTGCGCGACCTGTTCGACGAGGCGAAGAAGAACGCCCCGGCCATCATCTTCATCGACGAGATCGACGCCGTGGGCCGCAAGCGCGGATCCGGCATGGGCGGCGGCCACGACGAGCGCGAGCAGACGCTCAACCAGCTGCTCGTCGAAATGGACGGCTTCGACAACGATACGAACCTCATCATCATCGCCGCGACCAACCGACCCGACGTGCTCGACCCGGCACTGCTGCGCCCAGGCCGTTTCGACCGTCAGGTGGGCGTGGCCGCCCCGGATCTGGAAGGCCGCGAGGCGATCCTGAAGGTGCATGCCAAAGGCAAGCCGTTCGTGCCGGACGTCGACCTGCATATGGTCGCGGTCCGTACCCCGGGCTTCACCGGCGCCGACCTGGCCAACGTGCTCAACGAGGCCGCGCTGCTGTGCGCACGCGCCGGCGCCCAGCTCATCGACAACCGTGCCATCGACGAGGCCATCGACCGCGTCCAGGCCGGTCCGAAGAAGCAGTCGAAGGGCATGGCGTTGGAGGAGCTGCGCAACACCGCCTACCATGAGGGCGGCCATGCGCTCGTCGCCGCCGCACTCAACGACACCGACCCGGTGACCAAGGTGACGATCCTGCCGCGAGGCCGTGCGCTCGGCTACACCGCCGTCATGCCGACCTCCGATCGCTACTCCCAGTCGCGTAACCAGCTGCTCGACCAGATGGCCTACGCCATGGGCGGGCGCACCGCCGAGGAGATCGTGTTCCACGATCCGACGACCGGCGCCTCCAACGATATCGAAAAGGCCACGAACATCGCCCGCACCATGGTCGGCGAATACGGTTTCTCCGACCGCCTAGGCGCGATCAAGTGGACCGAGGACGACGATCAGAGCGACATGGGTGGTCTCGCGCCACACAAGTATTCCGACCGCATCGCCGAAACCATCGACGAAGAGGTGCTCAAGCTCGTCGAAACCGCCCACACCGAAGCGTGGACGATCATCAACGAAAACCGCGACATCCTCGACGAACTCGTCCGTCAGCTGCTCGTCAAGGAAACGTTGAACGAGAAGGAACTGGCCGAGATCTTCGCACCCATCAAGAAGGCGCCGAAGCGCAAGGTGTGGCTCTCCAACGAGAACCGCCCCGATTCGGACAAGCCCCCGGTGGAGATCCCCGAATCGCTCAAGCGTTCCGTTGGCATGAAGACCGAGGAGAAGTAACGGTATGACCGAACGGGAGCATGGCATCGGCGACGCCGTCAGGCCGTACGACGAGGAAGGTGTGCGCAGATCCGTGCGCCTGTTCCTGCAATCCATAGGCGAGGACCCCGACCGCGAGGGTCTGCTGGAAACGCCCGACCGCATCGCTCGGGCGTGCCGGGAGATCTTCGCGGGGCTCGACTCCTCGCCCGCCGACGTGCTGGAAAAGCATTTCGACGTGGACACCGACGAACTCGTGCTCGTCAAGGACATCGAACTGTATTCGGTGTGCGAGCATCACCTGCTGCCCTTCCATGGCGTGGCCCACGTGGGGTACATTCCCGCGAAGAACGGCGTGATGGGACTGAGCAAGCTGGCCCGTCTGGTCGAAGTGTATGCCAGACGCCCGCAGGTGCAGGAGCGTCTGACCCAGCAGATCGCCGACGCGCTCGTGGATTACGCGGGTGCACGCGGCGTGATCGTGGTCACTGAATGCGAGCATCTGTGCATGTCGATGCGCGGCATCAAGAAATCCGAGGCGCGCACGGTGACCTCCGCGGTGAGAGGGCTGCTGCGCAATCCGGCCACCCGCGCCGAGGCCATGAGCCTGATCCTCAACCACTGATGTCAAGGCCCCGCCGCCGGCATGAAGGCATTCGCCGGCGCGGGGCCGTTCCATAGGCTGCCGCGCATCGCCGCCGGCACTCCCACACTTTTCAGGCTTTCAGACTCCCAGATTCCACGTTTTCAGGTTTGTCAGGAAGGGACGGCAATGACCGAACCGCAATCGATCCGCAACACCGAACGCAC
>NZ_JAHBBE010000014.1 GCF_019331805.1 Bifidobacterium pongonis | reverse complement strand
CTCACGTCGGGGTGCGTTCCTGCGAGCACCTGGGAGGTGACGCGGGTCGGCTCGTCGCCAAGGCCATGATCGGGGCTTTCCAGCGCGGCCGCGAACGCGCGTGCCAGATTGGAGCGGCCGGAACCCGGAGGTCCGCAGATCAGCCATGATTGCGCAAGCTTGGACGGGTCGCCCGTCGCGATTGCGGACAACATGTCGCATACCGGCTTCTGCCCGATGATCTCATCCCAAACGCTCATGAATCCGCCCTTCTCACGGGTTGTGCGGCTCCGCCAGCAGACGCTCCACATCCGCGCGGATGGTCCGCCCGATGCCCTCCACCGTACCCGAAGCGTCGATCACCCGGAAACGGCCAGGTTCGGCGTCGGCAAGATCGCGGAAAGCATGGCGCGTACGGTTCTGGAAATCATCGCCCGCCGATTCCATGCGATCCTCGGCTCGGCCGAGACGCTTGTGCGACAGCGCGGGGTCCATGTCCAGCAGGAAGGTGCGGTCGGGCAGCAGCTCGTTCGTCGCCCACATGCTCAACGAGCGGATCTCCTCGGCGGTGAGCTCGCGCCCGCCCGCCTGGTAGGCCAGCGAGGAGTCGATATAGCGGTCGCTGATCACGACCGCGCCGCGTTCCAACGCCGGGCGGATCACTTCGGCCACATGCTGGGCGCGATCGGCCGCGAACAGCAGCGCCTCGGCACGCGGGGCGATGTCGGCGGAACCGTCGGGCACGCCCTGCAATAGCAGCCTGCGGATGGCCCCGCCGAGCGGCGTGCCGCCCGGTTCACGGGTCACGACGGTTTCACGCCCCATCGATTCGAGCCAGTCGCGCAGCCGTTCGACCTGCGTGGTCTTGCCCACGCCGTCAACGCCTTCGAAGGTGATGAATACGCCTCGCATATGCCCGAAATCCGTCACTTCCTCGCCGAACCCTTGGGTACCACGGCCGGGCGCTCATAGCCTTCGTTCTCGACCAGCCAAGTGATGTCGGATTTCACCGTGGACGGTGTCGAACCGAGTTCCACGGCGATACGCGTGTTCGCCCACCCCTGATCGGCCAGCTCCTTCACCTTGGCGCGACGTTCGGCACGCTTCGCCTCGACGCCGTTCGCCGTTCCCGTCTTCTTGGACGTGGACTTGGCCGAAGATCTCTTGGCTGAACCCTTGGCGGCGGTCTTCTTGGTGCCACGGCGCCCGCCGCGCTTCTTCGCCGGTCCCATCGCACGCTTCTCCGCAAGGATGCGGTAGGCGTCCTCGGGGCTGATCGTCGCGGGATCGTACTGCCTCGGCAGGGTACGGTTCGTTTCGCCGTCGGTCAGGTACATGCCGAACCGGCCTTCGCGGATCACCACGGGCTTGCCGCTTTCCGGATCGGTACCGAGCTCACGGACGGGCGGCTTGGCGGCACCGCGGCCACGGCCACGGTACTTCGGCTGCGCGAACAGGCTCTTGGCCGTCTCGATGTCGACGGTGAAGATCTCGTCCTCGGAGTTCAGCGAGCGCGTCTCGGTGGACCCGTCCGCCTTCGTCTTGGTCAGATACGGGCCGTAGCGGCCGTTGTTCGCGGCGACCGTGGACGTGGTGATCTCGCCGGTTTCGGCGTTCGTTTCCTCGTAGGAGCCGACTTCGCGCGGCAGGCTCAGCAGGCGCAGCGCGTCGTCCAACGTGATGGATTCGGGGCTCATCGTCTTGAACAGGCTGGCCATCTTCGGGCGCGGGGCGTCGGACTTCTTCGACCCCTTGGCCGGTGCGGCCTTCGTTTCGGTTTCCGCGCCTTCAACGGGCAGCAGGGCCACGTACGGGCCGAACCTGCCGTTGCGCACTTCGACCATGCCGCCGGTCTTCGGGTCGCGGCCCAGTTCACGCGGGCCGCCCGCATGGTTCTCGATGAGATCGCGGGCCACCTCGACGGTGAGTTCGTCGGGCGCGATGGTGTCGGGCAGCGCGGCGCGCTTCGGATTGCCGTTCTCGTCGAGATGCGCCGTGTCCTCAAGGTACGGGCCGTACCTGCCGACGCGCACATGCAGTCCGTCGCCGATTTCGATGGTGTTGATGGCTCGCGCGTCGATTTCGCCCAGCTGCGCCACCTGACGCTGCAGACCCTCATGCACTTCGTCGGCGTTCGTCGCGGCGGCGTCGCCATCACCGAAGTAGAAGCGGGTGAGCCATTCGCGGCCGGTCTGCTTGCCGTGCGCGATCTCGTCGAGCCCGGCTTCCATATCGGCAGTGAACTGGTAGTCGACCAGCTTGGGGAACTTCGTCTCCAACAGCTTGACCACCGCGAACGCCAGCCAGCTGGGGATGAGCGCACGGCCGCGTTCGTACACGTAGCCGCGGTCGATGATGGTGGAGATGATCGACGCGTACGTGGACGGACGGCCGATCTCCTTCTTCTCCAAATCCTTGACGAGCGAAGCTTCGGTGTATCGTGCCGGAGGCTGCGTCTCATGGCCGTCGGCCTGAACGTCCGTGGCATCCAGCTGCTGACCGGTATGCATCGGCGGCAGGGATGCGGACGCTTCGCCCTTCGCGCCGTCGTTCCTTGAGGCGCGGCCCTCGCCGGTGGCCTTCATGAAGCCGGGGAAGTCGATGACCGTACCGGAAGCCTGGAAAATGGCCTCGCCCTCATCGCCTGCGGGCGCGGAGATCTTCACCGTGGCGGTGGAACCGGTGGCGTCGGCCATCTGGGAGGCCAACGTGCGCTGCCAGATCAGCGTGTACAGCTTCAGCTGGTCGCTCGGCAGTTTGGTCGCGAGCTCGTCGGGATCGTGGAAGCGCGAACCTGCCGGGCGGATGCATTCGTGCGCCTCCTGCGCACCGGCCGTCTTGGTGACGTACTGCTTGGGCGCGTCGGACAGGTAGGACTTGCCGAAATGCTCTTCGATGGCGGTGCGGGCCGCGGCGATTGCCTCGCTGGAAAGCACGACGGAATCGGTTCGCATATACGTGATGTAACCGTTCTCGTACAGCCCCTGCGCGGCACGCATCGTGGCACGCGAGCTCATGCCGAGACGGTTGCCCGCGGTCTGCTGCAGCGTGGACGTGGTGAACGGGGGCAGGGCGTGGCGGCGGTACGGCTTCGATTCCGTCGACATCACGGTGAATTGCGCGTGCTTCAGCGTTTCCGCCACGGCCGCGGCGCTCGCCTCGTCCAACTGGCGGACCTCATTCGTCTCGGCGGATGCGATGAGCTTGCCTTCAGGGCTGAAATCCTTGGAACCGGCCAGTCGCTTGCCGCCCAACGACACCATGCGCGCGTCGAAGTCGACGTCGGAACCTTGCGCGTCCGGCGCGACGAGCTTGGCGACGACATCCCAGTACGAGGCACGAATGAAGGCCATGCGTTCGCGCTCGCGCTCGACGATGAGTCGCGTGGCGACGGACTGCACACGGCCCGCGGACAGGCCGGGGCCGACCTTGCGCCACAGCACCGGCGACAGCTCGTAGCCGTACAGGCGGTCGAGGATTCGACGGGTCTCCTGGGCATCGACCATGTCGGCGTCGACGTCGCGGGTCTGTTCGAGGGACTGTTTGATGGCGTTCTTGGTGATCTCGTGGAATACCATGCGCTTGACGGGCACTTTCGGCTTGAGCGTCTCCACCAAGTGCCATGCGATGGCTTCACCCTCGCGATCCTCATCGGTGGCGAGGTAGAGTTCGTCGGCCTTCTTCAGGGCGGATTTCAATTCGGTGACGGTTTTGCGCTTCTCGTTGCCGACGATGTAGTACGGCTTGAACCCATCTTCGACATCCACACCGAACTTGCCGTATTTCTCTTTGTCCGCCGCGGGTATCTGACTGGGCTGCGCGAGGTCACGAATATGCCCCACCGACGCCATGACGGTATAGCCGTCCCCCAGGTACCCGCCGATCTTGCGCGCCTTGGTAGGAGACTCTACGATCACAAGCTTGCTGCCGTCTGCCATTCCCTCTCCTTATTATTCTGCTTTCGTGAAGCCATAATACTCACGACATGTGGTCAGCCCGCGCACCATGCTTCCCGCGACGTTCGGCCCATGCCGTTCGTTCCGCGTGTCAGCCGCGGCTCCTCGGCGGCGCCGGGGGCTCGCCCACCAGGCCCGTCCGGCTCAACGGGGATGCGGTGAGCTGGCGGAGCGCCAACACCATGCCATGCACCACGGCGTTCATGCCGGCGATGAGCAAGATGGCGGAGTATACGGCGTCGGTTTTGGCCCAGGCCGCGCTGATGGTCAGGCCCGGAATCACCTGCCAGATGATGTACCCGGCGAACAGGCAGGCGAACAGACCAGCGGTGATGGCGATGCTGACGATGACCTGCACACCGGCGGAGGAACGACGCGTACCCAGGGCATCCATGCCGGATGTGCGCGTGAACGCGAGCATGATCAGGGCGACGCCGCCCACGATCAGCATGGACATCACCGCGTCGGTCGGACGGTGCCATTTACCGCAGACCACCGCCAATCCGACGAACAGCCCCCACGCCATGGCGACCAGCGACGCCACCCAACGCCATGCCACGGGAACGGCGCAGACCAGCATCACGCCGCACACCATACCCATGATGGTATGCCCGGAAGGCGCGGAATTATGCGCGTTGTCGATGACGGTTTTGATGATGAACGGGCGCGGCAGCACGTATTTCAGCAGGGATGCGCATCCGCAGATCGCCGCGAACACCACCATCTGCCCGACCAGCCACCAGCGCCTGCGCACCGCCGCGATGGCCAGCGCGGCCACCGTGATGATCACGGAGACGATAAGCACCATGAGATGCGTGCCGACGCCCAGCACGGACGAAACCCAGCCGGGAACGATCGTGGCGAACGCGCTTTCGACCATATCGTCGTAGGATTGGCCGGATTCCGTGCGCACGCCCAGCCACCATGCCACGGCGGCGAGAATCAGCATCAGCACGCCGAATACCGCGCACAGCACCCTGCTGGAGGTGCGCGGGCGGACGTTCAACGGATCGACGTACCCGATGGCTTCCAGTTCCTCGGGCTCGTCGTCCAGCCCGCCTTCGTCCTCGAAGTCGGACAGCGACAGCCCTGGCGCCGATGCCTGCATTCCGGGGGCGGGAACCGCGGGTCCGGTCTGCCCGAAACCGCCAAGCATGTTCAGGGGCGCTTGGGGATCTCGGATTTCTGGCTGCATTGGGGTATGTTCGTCGGTCATGGTTTTAAGAGTAGTGCATTAGCGGAACAGTGCACGCACCCGATTGCGGGGACGACTGTGCGACACAGTGTGAGATGGCTGCTGGACGGCATCGCGCGACATTGCGGGACATTACAGGACATTAACAGGAATGCATACGAACGCACGGGCACGTATGCGTGATTCGCCTATACGCTTTCAGACAAAAGAAAACCCCTACGCACCCGCCAGAGGCCACTTACCCTTGCTGCATTCCTGCCCTGGGGGAGTTCGGTGACGTAACGCCGCGTAGAGGCTCAACCTAGTTTACACCATGACCGGACTTCGGCGATTCGTGGCCCGGCCGGCCGGCCGATCGCCGCCCGATCGGCGTGCGATCAGCGCTTGGCCGAGGCGAGACGCGCACATGCGCCGTTGATGGCCTCGTCGCTGGCCGTGGCGGAGAAACGCAGGTATTCCGGGGCTCCGTAGAATTCGCCGGGGCTGGGCACGATGCCCAGTTCGGCGAGCTCGGCCATATCCGCCCAGCAGTCGCCGTTCAGCGCCTTGACCCACACGTACAGCGCGCCGTCAGGCATGGACGCCTGGTAACCGTACGCCCGCAGCGCCTCCACCAGGCGCGAAAGACGCTCATGATAGCGTTTGCGCTGCACATGCACGGCCTCCACGTCACGCAGGCCCGCCGCCATGGCCGCCTGCACCGGGCCGGGGATGATCTGGCCGATCTGCTTGCGGTAGTCGCTCATGCGACGCACCAGATGATGGTCACCGGCGATGAACGCGGTGCGGTAACCGGCCATATTGCTCTGTTTGCTCAACGAATACAGCACGAGGATATTGTCGGCGGTGCCTTCGCAGACCGACGGTTGCAGGGCGCACGGCGTGCAGGACAGTCCGCGTTCGGTCTCCCGGCCGCTCTCCCCCGCGCACTCGTGCAGGACTTCGGAACCTGCCTGACGCCAGTCCATCAGCGCATAGCATTCGTCGGACAGCACCACGGCCCCGATGCGACGCGCCGCCGCGACGATGCCCGCGAGCCAATCGGCGCCCAGCACCTCACCAGTGGGATTGCACGGCGAATTGACCCAGACGGCCTTGACGCCGGGAACATCCACCCAGGAGTCGACGTCCGCGACGTCGTCGACCTTCAGTACGGTGGCTCCGGCCAGCTGCGTGCCAATCTCGTAGGTCGGGTAGCTGACCTTGGGCTGCACGACCACGTCGCCGGGTCCGAGCCGCAGCAGGCTCGCCATAAGCGCCACGGCCTCCTTGGAACCGACCGTGGGCACCACGCCGGCGTTCACCGCGCCCAAATCCACGCCGCGCAGATCACGGAACCACGCATGGATCGCGTCGCGCAGGTCGGCGCTGCCGACGGTGACGGGGTACCCGTGCGCGTTCGGCGCGTCGGATGCCTCGGCGAGCGCCCGCTTCACGCTTGCCGGAACCGGGTCGACGGGAGAGCCGACGGACAGGTTGATCATGCCGCCGTCCGCTTCGGCGGCGGTCGCTTTGTACGCGGCGATGCGGGACCAGTCGTAGGGCGAGGAGAATTCGTGAAAACCCATGTGTTTCCTTCCTTGGGTAGCAGAACGCCTTTCCCGAAGGAAAGGCGTTTACGATTCGTGGAGCCGAATCACTGGTTCTGCGGGGGCAGAGCCGCGACCTGCTCGGGATCCTTGCCGATGGCTTCGCCGCCGGCGCCGCCACGGTCGCCGACCTCGGCGAAGAAGCTCACCGCGGCATCCTTGTACCAGGCCCACTCGTCCGGCAGATCATCCTCGTAGAAGATGGCCTCGGTGGGGCACACAGGTTCGCATGCGCCGCAATCGACGCATTCGTTCGGATTGATGTACAGCGAACGGGAACCCTCGTAAATGCAGTCGACCGGGCACTCGTCCACGCATGCCTTGTCCTTGACATCCACGCAAGGCTGGGCGATAACGTATGGCATGGCTACCTCCTTGGAAAAACGCTATTTTCTAGGTTACTCCCCGGCTTGGGCAAGTTCCGGCGCCTTCGCGCCCCCGTTGCCGGTTTCGTCGCTTCCTGCGGCCCCGGCGTCCGCGCCGTCGACCGCAGCCAGCTCGCCGGTGCCGAGACGCGCATGGCGGTAGCCGTACCCGAAGTAGATGACGAAGCCGACGAGCAGCCAGACCACGAAACGGATCCAGGTGAGCACGCTCAGATTCACCATAAGCCAAAGATTCGCCACCGCGATGAGGATCGGAACCCACGGATTGCCCGGCATCTTGAACGTGCGCTTGAGGTCGGGGCGCTTGCGGCGCATGATCGGCACGGAGATGGCGACCAGGGTGAAGGCGGACAGCGTGCCGATGTTCACCATATCGGCGAGCACGTCCACGTCGGAACATGCCGCGATCAGACCCATGACCACGCCCACGCCGATCTGCAGGCCCACCGGGGTGCCCTTGCTGCCGGTCCGGCTCATCGCGCGCGGCAGCAGGCCGTCACGACTCATGGCGAACACGACGCGGGTGACGCCCAGCAGCAGCACCATGACCACGGTGGCCAAGCCGATCACAATACCGAAGCTGATGATCTTGGCCGCCCAGTTCGCGCCCACCATCTCGAACGCGGTGGCCAGCGACGGGCTGTCCTGCTTGGCGAGATCCTTGTAGGAGACCATGCCTGTGGTGACGATGGCGACGAGGGTGTACAGCACGATGATCATGCCCATGCCCACGCCGATGCCCAGCGGCACGTTCCTGCGCGGGTTGATGGCCTCCTCGGAAGTGGTGGCGACGACGTCGAAGCCGAGGAACGCGAAGAACACGAGCGCCGCGCCCGAAAGGATGCCGGTCACGCCGTAGATGGTCGGGGTCATGCCGGTGACCCACTGCCACAGCGGCTGGTTCATGACGGCGCTGACACCGGAGGTGCCGTCGGTTGCGGCAGGTTCGCTCGGGGGGATGAACGGGGTGAAATTATCGGCCTTGATGTAGAAGAAGCCGACGACGACCACGAACAGCACGATCGCGATCTTGAGGATGGTCAGCGCGCCGTCGACGCGGGCGCCGATCTTGGTGCCGAATACGAGCAGTACGGTGAAGAACGCGACGATGACCAGCGGCGCGAGATCGATGTGGAACGATCCGATGGCGATATTGGTGTTGATGTTCCACCCCACCAATCGGAAGAAGTCGTTCAGGTACACGCCCCAGTATTTCGAGACGACCGAACCGGCCATGAGCATTTCCAGGATGAGATCCCATCCGATGATCCATGCCACGACCTCGCCCACCGTGGTGTAGGTGAAGGTGTATGCGGAACCGGCCACGGGGATCATCGAGGCGAATTCGGCGTAGCACATGACCGCCGCGCCGCACACGATGCCCGCGATGAGGAAGCTGATGATCACGGCCGGACCGGCATGGAACGCCGCGGCCTGAGCGCCGATGGAGAAGATGCCCGCGCCCACGGCAACGGCCACGCCCATGATGGCCAGATCCCACCAGGTGAGGTCGCGTTTCAGGCTATGCCCCGACTCCTCGGTTTCCGCGAGCGTCTGCTCGACGGACTTCTTACGAAATATGTTCACTGCCGGCCTCTTTTCCGAAACTCTTTCCCTCATCGTTCCGATGCGAACGGATAGTGACTGTAGCACCACCGCGTAACCCGGTGGCGGCTGCGTTCGCAACATTGCGCCGCGGCCCGCCACCCGGTCCGTTACCCCGGTCCGTTATCCCGGTCCGTTACCCCGGTCCGTCGTCAGCGCAGCGAGAAGCCCACGACCACCGGTTCGGGGACCAACCGCACGCCGAAGGCGCGTTCCACGCCGTCCTGCACGGTTCTCGCCAACGTTTCGATGTCGTGCGAGCCCGCTCCTCCCCTATTGGTCAGGGCGAGCGTGTGCAGCGTGGAAAGGCCTGCCTTGGCGCTTGGCGTGACCTTGAAGCCCTTGTGGAACCCGGCGTGGTCGATGAGCCATGCGGCGGAGGTTTTGATCCCGGACGTTCCGTCCGGCAGCGTCGCGTCGAAGCGCGGCGCGTCGTCCGGCAGGGTGGCCGCCTGTTCGGCGGTCAGGATCGGGTTCATGAAGAAGCTGCCGCAGCTGTGCCTGTCGGCATCGGCGGCGCTTCCCTGGGCCTGCAGGGCGACGCCGACGAGTTCGTCGCGCTTGGCGCCGCGCATGGCGGGTTCGGTGTAACGTGTGGCATCCTCCAACATGCCCTTGGCGGCACGCACCTTCAACACGGCGTTGCGGATATCCTTGGTGGCCATGCGATCGCCGACCTCGACACCCAGTGCCTTGGCGAGTTGGCCGTACCCGACCACGCCGGTGGGGCTGTGCTTGAGCGCGAAGGTGACGGACAGGACCACGTAGCGCGGCGTGGGGAAGAAAGCGTCCGCCGGCACCGCGGGCGCCCGGTACATGCTTTCCTTCAGGGCGCTCATACGGTAGCCGAATCGCAGATCATCGGCATGCAGTTCCTTGGTGGTTTTCTCGGCGCGATCCCACACCTCCACCGATTCGACGCTGGAGCCGACCTCCTGGCCGTATGCGCCGATGTTCTGCACCACGGACGCGCCGACGGTGCCGGGGATACCGGACAAGCCTTCGACGCCTTCCAAACCGAGATTGACGCAGAAATCGACGAAATCATCCCAATTGCAGCCGGCTTCGGCGTTGACGTGCACGGTGCGGTCGTCGCCTTCGACGGGAGCCGCCTCGTCCGGAACGGTGATCGTACGGCGCGCATCACGCACCACAACGCCGTGGAACGCCTCATCCGAGACGAGAACGTTGGATCCGCCGCCGATCACGAACAACGGCAGGCCTTTGGAATCGGCGTCCTCCACGGCTTCGATGACGCCGACACGCGTGGTGGGTTCGATGAAACGGTCGATTTCGCCGCCGACCGCGATGGTGGTGATGTCTGCAAAAGAAGTCATGTCTGCCAGCATACAAAAAGACCCGACCGAATCGGTCGGGTCTTTGAAAAGCATTGTGTGTACTCAGCGGGTTTCGCGGTGCACGGTCTGCTTGCCGCAGCGAGCGCAGAACTTCTTCAGTTCAAGGCGATCAGGAGTGTTACGACGGTTCTTGGTCGTAATGTAATTACGCTCCTTGCACTCGGTGCATGCCAGCGTGATGCCGGGACGGATGTCGGCGCTCTTAGCCATGTTCATTCACCTCTGTAGTCATTAGTAGCGCCCGTCGGTTAACGGGCGCAATTTGTAGCGAGGAAGAGGCTCGAACTCTTGACCTTACGATTATGAGTCGTACGCTCTAGCCAGCTGAGCTACCCCGCCAGAGAGCCCCGAGTGAGAATTGGACTCACGACCTCTTCCTTACCAAGGAAGTGCTCTACCACTGAGCTATCGGGGCGTGGCGGATAGTGGATTCGAACCACTGAAGCACGAAGCGGCTGATTTACAGTCAGCTCCCTTTGACCGCTTGGGAAATCCGCCAGGTCTTGCTCCCTGTCTTGGCTGAACCTCAACAGGCAACTCGAATAATATGCCATGTCTCGCAGACTTTCGCAACTTGGCGCGTCTTTACGGCGTGTTGCAAGCAATTCCGCGGCCTGAGCGGGTGTGCGAATGCGCCCTTCAACGGAAAAACCCCGCAAAAAACTGCGGGGTTTTCTCGAAAAAATCCTTATCTCAGCCGAGGATGGCCAGGATATCGCGAGCGGCGACGATCAGGTAATCCTCGCCCTCGTAGTGCACCTCGGTGCCGCCGTACTTGGAGTACAGCACCTTGTCGCCGACCTTGACGTCCACCGGGATACGCTCACCGGCATCGTTGCGGCGGCCCGGGCCGACGGCCAGGACTTCACCCTGCTGCGGCTTCTCCTTGGCGTTGTCCGGGATGAACAGACCGGACGCGGTCTGGGTCTCGGCCTCAGCCTGCTTGACGATAATCTTGTCTTCCAACGGTGTGAGCTTAATCGACACTGTGGGTCACCTCGTATTCGTTAGTAGTTCAGTGTTTCTGCGCCAGGAAACGGACCCAAGAGGCTGACGATCACCTGAGTGGTTTCAAGCACTGGAACATATCGTAGCGCGATTTTTAGCACTCTGCCAACTCGAGTGCTAACGCTGTGAGAGAAATTCCGTGCACACCGCCGGCGACTGCCCGCCTAACGGCCCAACAGGCTCCCGGCCTACCGGTCACTTGGCGGCGACGCGACGCGCGAGGATCTCCTCAAGACCATTGCCCAGGGAATCGGACGTGGCGGCGGGAACGGCGACCTGCGCCTCCTGCTCGGCCTTATGGAAGGAATCGATGGCGGAGGTACGGTTCTCGGCGGATTCCGCATCATCCGACTTATCCGCGGCATCCGAATCAGCCTTCTTCGCCTCGGCGGCGGGAACGGTCTCCATCTTCGCCTCTGCGGCCAGCGCCTTGCGCTCCGCGGTATCCACGGGCTCGGCCTTGGCCACCTGACGGGCGGACTTGATCTCCAAGCTCTGCGGATCCTCGGTCGCTTCGGCATCGTTCACGTCGGATTCGCGCGGCGCACCCAGCGAGAAGGAGATGAGGTCCTGGGACCCGGCCTCGCGGGTCACTTCGGATTCGGAACGGGGCTCGGGCAGCGGCTTCTCCGCCGCTTCGGCGACGGGCACCACCTGGGACTGGACCTGCTGCTCCACATGCTGTTCCGGCGCCTGCTGCTCCGGATTCCTCTGCGCGGCATGTTCCTGCAACGCCTTGCGCTGCTCCATCTGCGCCTTGCGCAGGACCTGACGAATCTCGCGCTGCTCCATCTCATAGGTCGGAGGCTCGTTCTCAGCGGTCTTCGACTCCTGGTTCTCCGCGGCACGCTGCGATTCATGATCCGCAAGAGCCTTCTGCTTCGCCTTGCGCTCGGCTACGGCCTTATTGCCGGCCGCACGCTTACGGGCGAGCGACAATTCATGTTCCCATTCACGGGCCTGCTTGGAAGCGTGGGCACCCAGCGCCAGCACGACGCCCAGCACGGCCGCGGGGATCAGAGCATACAACGGGCTGAACCGCAGTACGATCGCGCAAACCAGCACCACCGCCGTAATCAACGCCAACGTGACGACGATGATGCGACGGCGCCTGATCGCCGCCCGACGCAGACTGCGCACCTGAGCGATACGTTCCGCCGTCGGCACGCCCGGCTGCCTCGTGTTCGGCTGCATCCCAACCCCTTCCATATGTGTCCGGCCATCGCTGAACCGTGTTCCGCTGTGCTCATCCACAAGATGCAACGAAGTCGAAAACTTGTCCGCACGATGTTCCAGCACCTGCTTCATGCTGGTGGACGTTCGTAAGGGCAGCCAGACCGCGATTCCCAAGAGTACGATTACCGCCACGATGACCGTGCTCAGCGAATCGTATTCCATAACCTTTAAGAATAGGACAACGCCGTCACAATATCCGCGTTTCCCATTCGGCATGTCGTGATATGAGACGTGATTCAAAGCCATCGCCCAGGTCTTCGGCGAGCAGACTGAAGGTCCGATGCGTGCGCCAACTCCCGTCCACGTACATGTAGTTGGCTTTCTCCCCCTCATCACGCGCACCCACCTTGCGCACCACGGCGAGGGAACGCTGGTTTTCGGGAAGAATGGCGATTTCCAGCCGATGCAGCTGCGGACCGTCCGGACTGCCGATGGCCCAATCCGCCAGCATGGCGAGCGCCATCGGGGCGATGCCGTGACCGGCGTAATCCTCCGACACCCAGTAGCCGACCACGCCGCTGCGCATCGCGCCGTAATTGATTGCGCCGAGCGAAATCTGGCCGATCATACGCTTGTGATATTCGATGAGGAACACCACGCCGCCACCGCACGCCTCGTCGCGGCGCTGCCGACGCACCCACTGTTCGAACGTCATGCCGGCACCGTGCATCGGATCGCCCGCGGCCCACGGTCTGAGCCACTCGGTGTTATGCCAGCGCACGCTGTTCCATTCGTCGGCATCGTCCATATCCATGGTGCGTAGGGAAATCGGTACACCGCCCATAGGCGCGTGCAGTTCGATCGGCACGTGGATGGCGTTCGGCGACGTCGCCCCGAAAACGCCGCGCAGGGTCTGCAGTATTGACACGCCCCTATTGTGCCATCGTTCGCACGACAAACGGCGTCGGCGGTCGGAAGACGAACGGCGGGGACTGCGGGAAGGGCGGAGCGGAAAGACCTAGGAAGATCTGGGAAGACCTCGCACCGCCGGTATGCTGACAGGCATGGGAACGAACGAAACGAAACGGATGTTGCGCAGGAACGCCATCGCGCGACGCACAACGACCGATGCCGCGCAACGGTTGCACGCCGGTGAAGCCCTCGCGCGGCATATCGGCGAGCTGCCGCTGCCCGACCATCCATGCACCGTGGCCGCCTACGTCTCCATGGGTTCGGAGGTCGAGACGAGGCCGCTGCTGCATGCGCTCGCCGAACGCGGGCACCGCATACTGCTGCCGCGGCTCGGCACGGGGCTTGACATCGGCTGGGGCGAGTTCGGCGATACGCCGCTTGAGGATTATGGCGAACGCCGACCGCAGGAGCCCGCTGGGGCTACGCTGAACGCGAACATCCTGGGCTGCGCGGCATTGGTGCTGCTGCCCGCCCTGCTCGTCGACGCCTCGGGAACCCGCTTGGGCAGGGGCGGCGGCTGGTACGACCGCGCACTGGCGCATTGCACGCCCGGAACGCCGCTCGTCGCCGTGTGCTGGCCTTGGGAAACGGGCGTTGCGCAGCTCCCGCACGAATCGCACGATGTTCCCGTGACCGCCACGCTCACCCCGCTCGGCTATGCGCCCATCGCCGCTCCCGCCGCTGTTCCCGCCGTTCGCGCCGCTGTTCCCACCGCCGGAGAGAACGGCGGAATCGATGGCGGCACGTGTCAGGACAACGACTAGGATATGAACGGTTGCAACCCGAGTAAGACGTCTTTCCAGGAGGAGTGACATGCCTACCTATCATTACCGCTGCAAGAACTGCGGCTACGACTTCACGAAGTACCAGTCCTTCACCGACGATCCGATCACCGTCTGCCCCGAATGCAGTGAGGAGCAGGTCCGCAAGGTGTATTCCGCCGTGCCGATCGAGTTCAAGGGCTCCGGCTTCTACCACACCGACAAGAGCTGAGCGCGGCTCCGGCCTGTTATTCGGTTCGTTCGCGGCTTTACGGTTATAGGGTTTTGCGGTTTTGCGGCCGTATCGCTTATGGGCCACTTGTAGGCCTGCTGTGAACGAACGGTGAAGAAACGGGAGGGAGTAATCCACAACGGTCGTTCGGGCTTGCGCCCGCGCCGCCCCTCCCCGACCATGGCGGTATGAAGAACGTCAACGCACCGCCATGGTCCCCTCTTACCGCCCCCACGCTGGGGGCTCGCAGGCGACGCGCAAAGCTCGCGCGGATCGCCACCATACTCTGTATCTGCATGGCCGTATTCGGCTTTCTGCACGCATTGGACGCCATCACAGGCACGGACACGGTCGTTACGGCCGTCTCATCCATCGCACGCGGCACGACCATCCGTCAAGGCGACGTCGCCCTGACCCGCGTTCCCGCATCCCCCATCGTCAACGGGGCGCTCCACAGCGCCGCCGAAGCGGAAGGCAGCATCGCCCAATCGCATATCGAAGCCGGCCAACTGCTGTATGGCAGCAGCGTGGCCAAGGCACCCACGGTCATGCCGGGGCATACCGTGCTTGAAATCGCCGTGGCGAACAACGTCGAAGCGCTGATACCGGGAGACACCGTGTCGCTCGTGTCCTCATCAGGCTGCGAGCCGGCGAGCGGGACCGATGCGGGTTCGGCGGAACCCGCCGCCTGTACGCTGGCGGAACGCGCGACCGTGATGGAGGTTGGGCGAAACGACGATGAACAGATCGGGCGCGAGCGCGGCCGGGAGACACTGTCGCTCATCGTGGAGCCCGACATCGCGATGCGGGTGATGACGGCCGCGGAAACGGGGGTGATCGTCGCGGTGCACGAGTAGCGAAACGTGGCCCATGTGCCGCATGGGCTACCATGGTGCCGTATCCAACCCGGAGCGCCTTCCAGCAATGATGATTCGAGGGGATGCAGGGAAACCGAAAAGGGGGAATTCCATGGGAACAGGGAATAGTACGGGCGCCGCACGCCTTAAGCGCATCGCGGCGATGATCGCGACCACGGCGATGCTGGTATGCGGGTGTGCTCTGACAAGCGTGCCCGCCAGAGCGCAGGATGGCACGGACGGCACCACGTCGAATGATGCGGCCGCCGCCGCGCAGGCGACACAGTTGGCGCAGGAGGCCGCGGAACAGAGCGCGGCGGAACAGGGCGGCGATAATCAGGCCGCGGCAAACGGCACCAGCCAAAGCACAACCGGGCAGACGGCAACGGACCAGTCGAGCGTATCGATGCTGACGAACGACGCGCCGCTCAACACGTCGCTCGACCCGCAGGATCCCAACGAGAAAAGCCCCGAACCCATCGGCATGGGCCAGCGCGTCGGGCTCGGACGCACCGGCGTGGCCAAGGTGGTCGCCCTCCGCGTGGACTTCCCGGATCAGCAATTCGCACAAGGCGACAGCCTGGAGGCGCTGCAGTCGCTTATCGACGGCACGAATCAGGGTTCCGCCCCCTACGACAACCTCAACTCCTACTATCAGCGCTCCTCCTACGGCAAGCTCAGCTTCACCGGTCAGGCATTCGACTACCATGCCACGCGCAACCGCAGCGAGTACGGCAGTGCCGAAGAAGTGATATTGGAGGCATTGCGTGCCCTCGATGCCACCGTCGATTTCAGCCAGTTCGACGGCAACGATGACGGACGCATCGATCTGGTGTACATGCATTTCGCCGGGCCGAACACCGGTTGGCACGGCATGTGGTGGAGCTACGAGACCAACGCCAGCGAAGGTCTGACATTCGACGGCAAGGAATTGTGCAACATCGCCACGTTGCACCAGCCTTCGAACACGACAGAGGGGGCGAAAACCATCATCCACGAGACCGGCCATGCGCTCGGCCTTGCCGACTATTACGCCAGTCCCACGTCGACAACAACCCCCAATAAAGGCATGGGCACCGATGACATCATGAACAACAACATCGGCGATCATTGCGGATTCTCGAAATGGCTGCTGGGCTGGATCGACGACGACCATGTGACGCGCATCGTGGTGCGCCCGGACGGCGTGACGGTGAAACGTGGCAACGCCGACGTCGAGCATATGGCTTCGGTGAGCCAGGCGGTCACCTCGCTCAATTACAACGACATGCGCCAGCAGGGCAGCATCGTGGCGATTTCCGCCGACCCGGCACTGCTGGGCCCCAAGGGCAAGTTCTCGTCGTATTACGTGCTGCAATACGACGACGCCGTAGGCAACCAGATCGTCATGAAGCATTCGGCGCTGCGCCTTTACCGTGTGCAGGCCGAACTGGGCGATAATGGAATATTCACCCATTCCAATATCAGTTCCACCGAAGCGCACAACAAGCTCATCGAACTTGTCGATATGACCGAGGCACCCGATCACGGCGACTCCGGGAATCTACGTCAGGGCGACCATATCAACGGTTCGACCATGCCGTCGACGAATTTCCAGGAAACGGCGGCCGCGGGCTTCACCGGCATTGACCTCACCGTGACCAATATGACCGCGCTTGGTGCAACCGTCAGCATCACCTATAACGACAGCGGCCAGACCAAGCCGGACGAATTCGCCATCACCGACACACTCATGAGCAGAGGCATCATCGGTGCCGACTCCTACCAGCTCAAGGCCAGCGCACGGGTGGTGAAGGCGGATCCGTATTCCCGGGCGACCATCACCGTCGACGGCAAGGATTTCGACACCAGATTCAGCGTTGACGGCGATACCATCACGCTTGATTACCGACTGCCCGCCGGAACGCTCTCCACAACATCCTCATGCTCCTTCACCTTCCCCGAAGGAACGTTCATCATCGGCACCGAGGACGGCAAATCCATTACCTCCAAGAGCATCACCGTGCCGGTCAAGGTAGGCCCGGTGGAGAACATCGAGAAAACCGGCACCTACGCATGGCGAGGAAAGCATTCCTACGACATATCCACCACGTCGCACATGTTCTCCGACGATCAAGGCAACCAGTATATGGCGGTCCGCATCGACGCGACGCTATATATCGTGAGCTTCAGCGACACGGATCTCGCCGCCCCCACAGTCAAGGAGATACCGCTCGCCGAAGGCAGGTCGCCGGTCAGTGATTTCTCCCATATCAGTCTGCGGAACAATATCCTCGAAGCGACCTTCGACACGTTCAGCCCCACGGCCGTCTACCTGACCTATTGGATCGACATGCCTTCAGGCAAGGTGATCGCCCACTCCGGCACCGCGCAGCCCGCGCAATCGTTCCTGCGCGTCGGCGACAGCATACTGTATGTGACGAAATACGATTACACCGGTTCCGAAACGGTGATGCAGACCCCGCAAAGCGACGGAACCGTGAACATCACCTCTTCCAAGGGCGTTGCGCAGCTGCTTGAGACCCAGAACGGCATGCCGGCCATCGTGCCGCTCACCGGAACCGGCGCAGGGTATGACACCGATCCCGTGACGGGCAAGGAAGGACGTTCCATCCTGTTCGTGCAGAGCGAGGCGCTGGAACGCGCGATCCTGTCGCGCGGCAATGAATCGTCGACCGCGCAGGAACCTTGGACGTACGATATCGTGCCGTCCACGCGCTCGGTTTTCATAGCGCAAACCTATGACGTTCAAGCGGCAATCGCCACGGATGATGCGACGTACGCGGTCACGCTCGAACCCGAGAACGCCATGCCACGGTATTTCATCACCCGGTTCGACACCAATGGCAAGCAGACCAAGCGCCTGCAATTGAACGACCCGAGCCTGTCTGACGAGAATTATTCCAACACGCTCAGCCTTCAAGCGTCGTCCAACGGTTACCTAGCGCTGGTGAACCAGCAACGCAGCGATCTGACCAGCGAACGACGGACCATCACCACGCTGCTCTCCCCGGATATGGCGACGATGAGCGTCTCCGGCACCGACTCCTGGCAGCAGGCAACCGGATGGCTTTGCGGCCGTTGGGCGTACGTCGCCCTCGACACGGACGAAACCGGAGCTCAACTCGACTACGCCATGACGAAGATCCTCGACACCTCGTCGCCCGTAACCCCCAGCGACCCCGGCAAACCAGGCAAACCGTCAACGCCCGGAAGCCAGCCGCAGGGCAATGCCGCAAACGCCGCACACACCGCCAAAACGCTGACGAGAACCGGCGCCGCAGCACCCTTCATGCTGGCGGCGGCGCTCGCCTTGGCGGGAATCACGGTCTTGGCCGTGGCCAAGACCGGCGTCTCGCCACGGCGTCAACGCGAGTAGGTGAGAACCCGTTTGCGGTCCATCAGACGATTCGCCTGATGGACCGCTAATGCCAGTAATGATGCGGCAAACCCACAACAACATGAAGCCTCCCGTCCCTTTCATCCCGAAACACCGGAATCGAAAGAGACGGGGAGGCTTCATGCATATACCATGAACATCCACTTCACGCGGTGAAGCGAAGCGAACTCAGTGCCCGCGCTCGCTGAACTGCGCCCAATGCGGCGGCAGTTCGGTGAGAATGCGCTTGTCATCATCCGCTTCGCGCTGACGGTCAGTCATCATGTCGGAAGGTTCCAGCTTGACGCCATCCGCATCGAACAGTTCCGTACCCTGCCTCACCACGCGCTTATGTTTGCGCGGCGTGCGGCGGGATGCGCTGTATGCCTGGGGCGCATCCCCGGTAGCCTGCGTATCCCCGCTCATTCGATGCCCCGGTACAGGTCGGCGAGCTGCGACACCAGTCGGTCGACTTCCTTCTCCGGGTTGACGAACGCGCCCACGCTCCACACGGAGGCGACGGACCAGCCCAGCGTCATCAGGTCGGCGGACAACATACGGTGACGTTCACGCGTGGACTGGATCGACATGAAATCGACGTCATCGGTGAGCACCGCCAGCGCGAACGGCTTGTTCTTCAAGCCGACCACCATCGGAATGGTGATGCCGCGCTTGAACCCGTAGTTCACGGCGACGTTCAGGCCACGGTTGCGGATGCGATCCGCAAGATCGTTGAGCAGCACGTTGCGGCCGTATTCGGATTCGGTCGGACGGATATCGTCATCATCCAAACGCTCCGCCCAGGTCAGCATGGTCTTCAACAGCTTCACGCCGGGCTGGTGGATGCGTTCGTCATCCATATCCGCCGGGCCGAAGGCGCTGACGATGTCGACGTTGCGGTCGGCCAACGCCAACGCGTCCAGCAGCATGCCGCGCCCGCCGGGCTCCTCCAGCGCGCCGAACTGCTGCAGCAGACGCCCGTGCGCGGTTTTCGCGTAGCACAGCGACAGAATCACATCCGTGGCCTGCGCTCCGGCGACCTCGTGGATGCCGATCAGGCGCACATGGCGCAGGAACGTGCCCATGGCCTTGTCTTTGGCGGCCAGCGCCTTCAATTCGGCGCCGAGCCTGATGCGGAAGGAGTCGGTGAGCGTCACCACGGTAAGCATGTACGTGGTCGGCACGATGGCGAAGCTGGCCGCACGTTCGGTGATGATCCGCACGACTTCGGCGATCTCCTGCTGGCTGGATTCCACCAAACCGGTGTTGAGCACCGGAGTGCCGTTGGCATCCAGACCGTGGTAGGTTACATGGCCGCGGACCGGTTCGGTGCACGCATCGTAATGCACTTCGCCGTAGCCTTCGGATTCAAGGAAGGCCGCCAATGCGAGGGAACGCTTGGTCGGATGCGACTTGACCTCGATCTGGGGCAGCACGTCGATCAGCTGCTTGAGGCTTTCGCACGTGACGGTGTTGCGATGCGCGATGATCACGATCTGCTTGACGCGCGAGACGATGCTCAACAACTGGATGGCGGGGATGTGCGCGCACGCGTCGACGATGGCGACATCGGCGAGCACGGTCGGCTCGGTCAGGGAGGCGAGCGTGTCGGGCGTGGCCATGAGGATCGGCTTCGACGCGGCGAGAATCTCGGCATGGCTGCGACGCATGTTGTCCAACGTCACCTTGGTCTGGCTGGCCAGCTGCGTGTGCAGCATGTTGGCTTCCTGCGTGCGGGAGAACAGCAGGTCGCACAGCCTGCGCATGGATTCCTGGGCGATCATCGGGCCGATGGAACGCACATGCTCCACGTCGACCTGTTCGAAACGATCGGTCACCGAGGCGAGCGAGGAGCCATCCTGGTTGGAGATGATCGGCGAGGAGTGCACGATGTCCTCGAACACGGTGGTCCACCATGCGAGCTGCAGTTCGGCGCCGACCGCGTCGATGCCCACCTGACGTTCGCTCAGGTCGGCCACGAGATCGTTCAAACCGGCCGCTTGGAATTCGTTTTCGAGGCAGCAGCGTTCCGGCAGGGTGTCGAGGGACATGTGGTCGTCGTACAGCCCCTTGAGCCGCTCCTCGACGTCGTTGAAATCCTTCGCCTCAAGTTCGCCGCCGCGCGGCGTGGTGCTCAGCACGGTGTCGAGGGCGGTGATGTCTTCGGACATGGTCTCCTGGATGGAGATCATCTGGTCGAGACGCTGCGGCAGCACGGGCCAGCCGCCATGCGGGACCAGCGCATGCCACTGCTCGCCCTGCTTCTTCACGACGATGAGCGCGTCATGCAGGTTCTCTACCTGTGCGCCCACGCGCAACAGGGACTTCGCCTCGCGCACGTGGCGGCGGCGCTCCCAGAAGCCCATGCTCGTGCCTTCGGCCTTGCGCTGCTCCTTGGACTTGCTCGCCTCGATCATCGCGTCGATGTCGCGTTCGAAGATCTCCGGCTGGAACACGTCGAGCACGCGCCTCAGGTTCTTGAGCACCGTGATCTGGCGCGTCCATTCGCGGGCCGTGGTCGGCACGGGGAATCCGCAGGTCTGCGCGGTGATGCTGACATGCTCGCGCACCGCGGGGAACACTTTCTGCAGCAGGTCGACCACGCGCTGATATGCGTTCACCGCGTCCTGCTCGTTGGTGATCGAAGCCTTGTACCAGGCGGTGTCGTCCGGTCCGAGCGTGTATTCGCCGAGTTCTCCGGCACGCTGGAGCTTGGCCGCCCACTCGTCCAGGTTCCCGCCGATCTGGCGTGCGGAGGCCTCGGAAAGGCGCACATGCGTGGTGGGATGGGTGGGGTACATGGAGATCGAAGCCAGATTCTGGATGGTCTGGTAGGCGGAGACGCCCCACTTCTCGTTGACGCCGTGCAGGTCGCCCAAGTAGCGCGTGAGACGGGAGCGCACGCCGACCAGCTCATCGGACAGCTGGTCGAAATGCTGGCTGGCCACGCCGGCCTGGAATCCGACCGCGGCGATCAGCTGACGGTCGATGCTGGTGTTGGAATCCTCATCGGCGATATCCAGCACCATGCCCGTCATCTCGTTGGCGTGCATGGACTGCAGGAAATGCCGCTTCTGTTCCGCCACGCCCGGCACGTACAGCACGGAACGTCCGTTCATCACGCAGCGCGAGGCGATGGCCGCCGCACGTTCGGCGGTGTCGTTGCCGGATGCGGAGTCCACGACGATGCTGCGGCCTGCCGCCGCCAGCTGCGCGGCATAGCGCACGGTGTTGTCGACGTCGCCCACCTCGTATTCCGAATGCGGATCGGCATCGAACGGGCTGTATTCGGGGATGGATGCCTTGCCCAGTTCGGCGCGGGAACGTTCGTCGTCCGCAAGGGCGTCGAGCAGCACGTTACCGCTCGGACCGCCGCCGAGCCTGTCGATGATGCGCTGCGTTTCCGCGAGGATCAGGGCGGAGGGCTCCATGAAGCAGCCGAGGATGATGCGGCGTTCGATGGAGAAATCGTCGATACGCGCCTTGGCGTCATTGGTGATGGAAGTAAAGATGGCCGAGGTTTCCGGGGAACCGGAACGATAGTTGGAGCTGTCCAGCAGACGGTCCTCGTCGATGTAGACGCCGGACGCGTGCAGTCTGGAGACGAGCGCCGAGTTCAGCGACACCTTGCCGGTGAACCTCAGGGACGAGTGACCAAGCTGTTCGCTACGGGTCACTTCGACCGGGTACAGCAGCACCGGCAACGCACTGCCCTTCCACGTCGCGACGCCGACGATCAGCGACAGTTCCGCCACGCCGCTCACGCGCTTCTTGGCGGCCTGGCTGTCCAGCACACGCCCCAAACGGCGTTCGGCCGCGCGCAGCATGCCGTTGTCGCGGAACATCGATTCCAACGTCACGTGACCGGCCGCGAACAGTTGGGCCACGCCCGAAGGATGCGCATGCGTCATGTCGAGCTGGGCGCTGAGCTGGTTGATGTCCTCCAGCGGGGACGGCGCCAGGGAGGCACGGTAATCGTCATGCCATTTCTGGAACTGGTCAAGCATGGATTGCGTACTCATGTATCCGATCACTTTCCTACTGCTTTGCGGTAATCCTGATAGCCCGGATTGTTGGCAAGCGCTTCATCGATGTCCTTGTCGCCCTGAGCCGCGAGCCACGCGTACAGGTCGTCGTACAGGGAGGGGTTCATGGCCAGGAACGGCAGGAGTTCGGCGTGACGGGCCATTTCGAACTGCTTGGTCATGTCCGGCGTGCGGCGCGCCTCCTCGGAGCTCAGACCGTCGACTTCGACGACCGGCTCGGCGGCCTTGTCGAATTCGCCGCGGGCGACCTTGTCGAATACGGATCCGGGTTCGAACGCGGGGGTGAATCCGCCGTTCGCGTCCATCTGCCCCATGTTGCCGGCGAAACCGGTGGCGTCGCGCCTGTCGCCGCCGTCCGACATCGGGGTGAACACGACGGGGCGGGCCTCACGGAACATCGCCGTTTCGGGTTCCGGCTCGGGGCGACCGTCGCGGCCATACGTCGGTTCCGACTGCGCGGCGCTGGCGTATGGCGCTCCGGCGGCGGTGGCATTGGCGTTGCCGTTGCCGTTGCCGCCGTGATCGGGAAGCCCAGCTCCCCATGCGGGAGCGGTGTTGCCGCCGCGCTGCTGCGGTTCGGGCTGGTTGATGCCGACGCCTTCGAACAGGTTGGGCACCGGGCGGTCCCGCTCAGGCGTGCCCGCCTCGGGGAAGAGCGGTTGTACCGGTTCCGCGGATTCCGTCGGTTCCTCCGGCTTCTCCTCGTGGTATGCGGGCTGCTGCGGTTCCGCCGGCTGTGCATCCTGCAGGTCGTAACGCTGGTCGTATTCCTGCGCCCGATGCTGGCCATACGGCGAATCAAGCTGGGCCTCGTACTGCGCCTCAAGCTGCGCATCGGACAGTTCGGACGGCTCGGACGGTTCCGGCTGCTTGGCCGATTCAACCGAGTCGACCGATTCGGAGGATTCGGCGGGTTTGGCCTGCTGCGGCGCCTCGACGGGCTGGCTCTGCGCCGGCATCCGCACGATGGGCTTCGGTTCGGCGGACTGCTGCGGTTCCACCGCGTTCACGTCGACCGGCTGGGTGCTCCACTGCTGATCCGGCTGCACCGGGTACGGCGACGGGTATTGCGGCTGCTCGGGCGTAGACGCCGCGGCCTCGCTGCCGTTCAGCACCGGCTTGCGCTGCGCCTTGGGACGCTGCGATTGGAAGGTGGTCGTCGGCTCTCCGGCACGCAGGTCGAGGATCTGATCGACGGACATGTCGGTCGCGTCCGGTTCCTGATGCGTGGCCATGGGTGTCGAATAGTCGAAAAGATTCGAGACGGGGCTGTCGGGCTCCTGTTCGGGCGCATCCACGCGCTCGAAATCCGCCGCGACGTCGCCGAATTGAATGCGCATCGGCGAATACGGAAGAATATAGTCGTCGTCCCCCGGCAGGCGCATCAGATCGCCGCCGTCGCGCACGACGTACGTGCCGTTGGTCGAATCGAGATCATGCAGGATGGCCTGACCGTCGCCACGCACCGAAAAACGCGCGTGACGCTTCGACATGGATTTGGTGGGATCCGGCACTTCCATGCGCTTCGTGCCGTCATCCGGCAGTGGCCTCAGTGGTTTACGTCCAATCTCAACGTTTTCCCCAGGATGAACAGTGATCTGTTGGCCACCGTTGACCGTTACCTGCCAGTGGCACGCCGTTTCAGCACTCACCGCATAGCCTCCTTCTTCGCGATTAGACACTCTTCCTATTGTGTCATGCCGCAATCCCATTTGTGGGATTAATGTTCAGGAATTAACAACTTCTCCTATTAACGGCGAAACCCCGCCACCTGGAACCAGGTGCGGGGTTTCGCGGAAAGCTGTGAAGTGCGGCTTATGCCGCGCGAATCACTTGAGCTCGACGGTAGCGCCGGCTTCTTCCAGCTGAGCCTTGGCCTTCTCGGCGTCGTCCTTCTTGGCGCCTTCCAGAACCGGCTTCGGAGCGCCGTCCACGAGAGCCTTGGCCTCGGCCAGACCCAGGGAGGTGATGGCGCGCACGGCCTTGATGACCTGGATCTTCTTGTCGCCAACGGCGGACAGGATGACGTCGAACTCGTCCTTCTCCTCGGCAGCCGGAGCAGCGCCCGGAGCGGCAGCGGCGACGGCGGCGACCGGAGCGGCAGCCTCGACGTCGAACTTCTCTTCGAAGGCCTTGACGAACTCGGAGAGCTCAACCAGGGTCATCTCACCGAAAGCTTCGAGCAGCTCATCGTTGGTGTACTTAGCCATAATGGCTTCCTTTCAATCTTGGTGACGGGCTGTAATTGAAGAGGTGACCGTCACCTGAAAATTTATTTTCTTTGCAATTTTTGATTCATGCGGCAAGCCGCAAGTGAATCAGGCAGCCTTTTCCTGCTTCTCGCGCAGCGCATCGATCGTACGCACGGCCTTGGTCGGCAGAGCGTTGAACAGGTACGCGGCCTTGGACATCGTAGCCTTGATGTCGCCGGCGAATTCCGCGAGCAGTTCCGGGCGAGACTTGAGGTCTGCCAGCTGCTTGGCACCTTCGGCATCGTACACGGTTCCGTCTGCGAAACCGCCCTTGATGACGAGGGCCTTGTTGTCATTGGCGAAGTCACGGATGACCTTGGCAGCCGCAATGAAGTCACCATGCACGAAGGTGATGGCGGTCGGGCCGGAGAGAATCTCGTCGAGACCCTCGATGCCCGCTTCCTTGGCGGCGATGCGTGCCAGCGTGTTCTTTGCCACAGTGTAGGAAGTATCGCGGCCTAGCTTTTCGCGCAGATCGGAGATCTGCGGAACGGTAAGCCCGCGGTACTCGGTCAGGTAGACAGCGTCAGCGGAACGGAATTCGTCCGTCAGCTGAGCGACCACCGCTTCCTTTTCGGGCCTCTTCATGGCGTTCCTTCCTAAGTCGGCCGTTGACTTGAGGTTCGTCGCCATGCTGGGCAATAAAAAAGCCCTGCGCACAGGCAGAGCAACATAAGGCCGTTTCCGGCAGCCCGCAAATGGGCTTATATCTCTCAACCTGCGCTGGCTTGGCGAACCAAACTTCGGAGCGGCGCTTTCGCGCAGCTCAACCAACGGTCTGTGGTTTACGAGTTGCCAGAATACGCACCCGCCCCGACTTGGGGCGTTTCGGCGTGTCGCGCGGGGCGGGCGGTGCCGGAACTGGCTGGATTACAGCGTGGCCGCGTACTGGGCGACGGATGCGGTGACTTCCTTGAGGTAGTCAAGGGAACGGCGCCAGTGCCCCGGCACTTCGATGGAATGGTTGGCGTCCGGGTATTCGTGCACGTGGGACGTGAGCTTGTAGGCCTTGGCGCGATCGTAGAAGGGGTCGGCGGTGCCAGCGCAGATCAGCGGGTCCGGGCCGGGGTAGGCCACGTCGCCTTCGGCGCTTTCGATGGGGATGATCTGGTCGGTCGGATCGAAGTCGGCCGGATTGATGACCGGCGTGAGCAGCACGAACGGCAGGCCGTGCTCGCGCGCCACATGCGGGTAGGTCAGGGTGGTCAGGGATTTGCCGATGAGCATCAGCCTGCCGGACCGATCCTCCTTGCGCACGCGCTCCACCCATCCGTCGATCGCGTCGTTGATCACCGGCGTGACCACCGACAGGTCGTCCGAGGCGTTGCGCACGTTCATGCGATCCACGCGCCATCCGGCCTCCACCAGGGCCTGCGCCGACCAGTACAGCAGCGGTCGGTCGCAGTTGTAGCCCGTGCCCGGCATCAGCAGCACGCGCCCATGTTCGCTGCCCGCGGAGACGCGGTTCTTTCTCCATGTGGTGATGCTGACTTCGACCAACGGCTTGGTCATGTTCTCTCCCCCGTTCCTTCCTATCCGGTTCGTGATGGCATTCACTCTAGGCCGCGCCCCCAACCGTCGCTTCGCCGCGCACATACGGCGGACACGCACCGGCACGCCAATTAGTGATAATTATTGATAATTATTGATAACGGTTCTCATTTTGTGTTATGGTGGCATAAGCGAATGCGTGGGGCGCGAAACCGGCACCGCAACCATGCGCCGGAAATCGCGCCACAGGAACCGCGGCGCAAGAACCATGCCGCCGCAATCACGCATCACAGGAACGAGGAAACGGAGAACCATGACCCGCATACGCAAGACGCTCGCCGCCATCACCGCCTGCGCCGCACTGCTACTGACCGCAACCGCATGCGGTTCGACCAACGCAGACGGCGGAAACGGCGGAAACGGCGCGAACAACGCGAACAGTGCGAACAGCGACGCGATCAGCGTCGTGGCGTCCGTGAACCAGTGGGGCACGCTCGCCAAGGAACTCGGCGGCGACCTGGTGGACGTGAACAGCATCATCAACTCCACGAACGCGGAGGCGCACGACTACGAACCCACCACGGCCGACGTGAACCGGCTGCACAACGCCGCCGTCGACATCGTCAACGGCGCCGACTACGACGCCTGGGCGGTCAAAGCGGCCGCGAACGGCAACGCCACCGTGGTGAACGCCGCCGAAATCGGCGGCAAGAAGGACGGCGACAACCCGCACGTATGGTTCTCCGCCGAAGTCCGCACGAAAACCGCCGACGCGATCACCGCCGCCTACCGCAAGGCAATGCCCGGCAAAGCCGACGAATTCACCAAACTCAACAAGTCCTGGCACGCCAAGGAAACCGAACTCGAAGAACGCATCGCCAAAGTCAGGGAAGCGACCAAAGGCATGACGTACGGCGCAACCGAATCCGTGGCGCGATACCTCGCCGACGACCTCGGCATGACCGACCGCACGCCCACCGGCTACGCGCGATCCACCGCCAACGACAGCGAACCCACGCCCAGCGAAATCACGCAATTCATCAACGCGCTACGCAAGAAGAAAATCTCCATGCTCATCCTCAACACGCAGGAATCCAACGCCGCCACCGAACAGATCACCACCGCCGCGAAGAAGGCGGACGTGCCCATCATCGAAGTCAGCGAACAGATGCCCAGCTCCTACAGCAGCCTGCTGGACTGGATGAGCGCCCTCGTCGGCGCCATCGGCCACACCAGCTGAAATACGCGAACCGAACCCTCCAAAACACAACAACGCGGCGCGCCCGACTCCCCCACCAAGGGAATCGGACGCGCCGCGTCTCGTATATGGGAACCGGAACCGCTCCCCCGCACGGACCGCGCGAATCATACGAATCATACGAATCACGCGGTGTGCACAACCGTGCGGGAGGCGAGCCGGCCGGCCGCTATCACAGGATAGCGGTCACCACGAAGTCCAGGATGAACAGGATCGCCACGACCCAGATCACCGGATGGACCTCCTTGGCCTTCTTCTTGCAGGTCATCACGATGCAGTAGGTGATGAAGCCGCCGGCGATGCCATAGGAGATGGAGTAGCTGAACGCCATGAACACGGACGCGAAGAACGCCGGAATGGCCTCGGAGATATCGCCCCACTCAATCTCCTTGAGCGAGGACGCCATCATGCAGCCGACGACGACCAGCACACCGGCGGTGGCGGCGGACGGCACGGCGGAAATCACCGGGGACAGGAAGATGGACAGGGCGAAGCAGGCGGAGACAACCACGGAGGTCAGGCCGGTGCGGCCGCCCGCCGCGATGCCCGCGGAGGACTCCACATACGTGGTGGTGTTGGAGGTGCCGCAGATGGCGCCGATGGACGTGGCGATGGAGTCGGCGAACAGGGCCTTATCCATCTTGGAGGAGAAGCCGGAGCCGTTCTCCAGGGCCTTCTCATCCTCGGCGGAGAAGATGCCGGTGCGACGGCCGGTGCCGATGAAGGTGCCGATCGTGTCGAAGGTGTCGGACATGGAGAACGCGAAGATGGTCAGGATGATCATCGGCAGCTTCGACATGTCGGAGAACAACGCGGGGAAGCCGTCGGCCGTGAAGATCACGCCGAAGGTCTGCGGGAACTGGGCGAAGGTGTCGGCGATGGACACGGAGTTCGCCATGGTGGTCTGGCCCATCGGAATGCCGACGATGGCGGTGACGACGATGGCGAGCAGCATACCGCCACGCACCTTGAGCACCGTGAACACGACGGCCAGCAGCAGGCCGATGAGGAACAGCCAGATGGTCGGGTTGTTCATCACCGCCAGACCCGGGGTGGCCTGCACGGTGTCGCCGTTCTTGGCGTCGGACTTGGTGGTGAAGGTGAAGAAGCCGACGTTCAGGAAGCCCACATAGGCCACGAACAGGCCGATGCCGCCGCCGATGGCGTTCTGCAGCACCTCGGGGATGGCCTTGATGATCATCTTACGGATCTTGGTGACGGTGATGATGATGTTGATCAAACCGCACAGGAACACCATGCACAGCGTCTCCTGCCAGCTGAAGCCAAGACCGAAGCAGACCGTGTAGGTGAAGAACGCGTTCAGGCCCATGCCCGCAGCCTGGGCGTACGGGACATTGGCGAACAGGCCCATGACGAGGGTGCCGATGATGGCCGCGATGATGGTGGCCAGGAAGACGCCGCCCCACGGCATGCCGGTGCTCGACAGGATCTGCGGGTTGACGATGATGATGTAGGACATGGCGAAGAACGTCGTCAGACCGGCCATGACCTCAGTGGACACGGTGGTGCCGTTCTCCTTCAGATGGAAGAACTTTTCCATTGTTTTCTTATCTCTATCTCTGTTTCTTGGGTTGATAGGACGACGGCGATGCGCCGACGCCCGGCGAGAATCGCGACTCGCCGTGGAACGTAAGTTCCGGACGCGCCCACACTAGCACCGGTATGGGTCATGGAGGTTGCCTGGATGGCCGCGCCCCCGCGCAAGGCGGCCCGAACACCGGTTTCCGGCCCGCCAAAGGGCATCTGATATGCGCGGACTCGCCTAACTCGCTTATATATGGCGGATTTGGCCTTCCTCAAACAACCAGGTGGCTTATATATGGCACTTGCAACGGAATATCGCAAGTACGAGCCGCTGAATTCCAACGACGATACTTCGAATATCCGCCTATGAGTGCCATAGATAAGCCACCTGGCAAAATCCACCCCGCCGAATCCGCCACAGATAAGCGAAGTAGCGGAGTTTTTGGGCTCGAGAAGGGCGTCCGCCCGGGCGAGGTGCGCAGCGGTGCGGGATTCGGGATGGCAGAGTTGTGGAACAGAGATGAGAACAGAGATGGGAACAGGCGAGAAACAGACGAGGATACGAATCCCCGCGCAATGTGCGGGGCGGATTATGACAACACCAGGCTGTCGCTACGTTTTGACTGATAAATCAGCCGTCACGTCCAATTAAGGGACCCCGCGCGGTTGCGCGGGGTGCATTCCTACTGGCCGACCCCACAGGGGCCGGCTTGCGACAGCCCACAGGGCTGTCGCCACGTTTTGACTGATCTTCGATCAGCCTTCACGTCCAATTAAAGAGCCCCGCGCGACACGCGGGGCACCTCTTTCTGGTCGGCCCCTTACGGGGCCGACGGCGACAGCCCACTGGGCTGTCGCTACGTTTTGGCGGATCGGCTGCGCCGATCAGCCAAAACGTCCCGATACATATCGCTCGGCTTCTTCGTTCTGGGGATTGTTGAACATCGTGGTGGTGTCGGTGAAATACTCCAGATGGCCGGGCTGGCCCACGGCCTTCAGATTGAAGAAGCCCGTGTAGTCGGCGATACGGGCGGCCTGCTGCATGTTGTGGGTCACGATCACGATTGTGTAATCGTTCTTCAGCTCGTTGATCAGATCCTCGACGGCCAGGGTCGAAATCGGGTCAAGCGCGGAGCACGGCTCATCCATGAGCAGCACCTGCGGGTGCACGGCCACGGCGCGAGCGATGCACAGACGCTGCTGCTGGCCGCCGGACAGGCCGACGCCCGGATTATCCAGACGATCCTTGACCTCATTCCACAGGTTCGCGCCACGCAGCGCCCACTCGACCAGATCGTCCGCGTCGGACTTCGAGATCTTGCGGTTGTTGAGCTTCACGCCGGCGAGCACGTTCTCGCGGATCGACATGGTCGGGAACGGGTTCGGGCGCTGGAACACCATGCCCACATCGCGGCGCACGGCCACCGGGTCGACGTCCTTGGCGTACAGGTTCTTGCCTTCCAGCAGCACCTCACCCTCGCAATGTGCGCCGGGAATGATCTCGTGCATGCGGTCGAGCGTGCGCAGCACCGTGGACTTGCCGCAGCCGGACGGGCCGATGAACGCGGTGACCTTGTTCGCCTCGATGTTGAGGTTCACGTCCTCCACGGCCAGGAAGTTGCCGTAGTAGATGTTCAGATGGTTGACATCAATGCGTTGTCCCATGTGATTTTCCTTATGAGTTTGTTGGGTTACGACTTCGAGGATCAGCGTTCGGTCTTGACGGCGAACACCTTCGCCACCAGACGGCCGATGAGGTTGAGGATGAGCACCAGCACGATGAGCACGAGGGCGGCGGCCCAGGAGCGTTCCATCGGAATGGTGGTCACGCAGGAGGCGTCCGCACCGACCGGGCAGTTCGCGTTCAGCTTGGAATACTCCTGGTAGACGTACACCGGCAGGGTGGTCATCTGGCCGGAGAACAGGTTCACGTTCGTGGAGGCGATGAAGCCGGCGGTCATGAGCAGCGGCGCGGTTTCGCCGATCACACGCGCGATGGCCAGAATGCAGCCGGACACGATGCCGGGCAGCGCGGTCCTCAACACGATCTTGGTGATCGTGCGCTGCTTGGTGACACCCAGCGCGTATGAGGCTTCACGCAAGTCGTTCGGCACGATCTTGAGCATTTCCTCGCTGGATTTGACCACGGTCGGCAGCATGAGCAGCGACAATGCCACGGAGCCTTCGAAACCGTTGATGGTGCCGGGGCCGATCAGCACGGTGAACATCGAGAAGGCGAACAGGCCGGCCACGATGGACGGGATGCCGCTCATCACGTCCACCAGCAGGGTGATGGCGCGCGACAGCTTGCCGCGGTTGGAATATTCCACCAGATACACGGCGCACATCAGGCCGATCGGGATGGAGATGACCATGGCGCCCAGCGTGATCTCCAGCGTGCCGATGATGGCATGCTGCACGCCGCCGTAACCGCCGGAGGGGGTCGGGTTGCCGCCGACCACGCCGGTCATGTTGTAGCTCAGGAAGTTGAGGTTCAGCCTCTTGACGCCGTTCGCGATGGTGGTCCACAGCACGGAGATCAGCGGGGCGAGGGCGACGATGAAAGCCAGCGAAATGAGCAGCTGCATGGCCGCATTCTTCCGCTTGCGCGCCGCGATGAAGGAGCGCGTGGGCTTGAACTTGTCGAAATCGATGACGGGTGCGCCGCTCATGGGCGATTCTTCAGCTGCGGACATCATGCGCTCGCTTTCTCGGTGATCTTACGTGCGATGAAGTTCACCACGAAGGTGATGAGGAACAGCACCAGGCCGGTGCCGATCAGGACGGAAACGCCCAGGGAGTTCGCTTCCGGGTACTGCGCGGCGATGTTGGCCGCGATGGTCTGGTTCTGCGAGGCCTGCAGCAGTTTGAACGAGTAGTTGAGGCCCGGGGACAGGATCATCAGCACGGCCATCGTCTCGCCGAGCGCACGGCCCAGGCCGAGCATGGACGCGGACACGACGCCGGACTTGCCGAACGGCAGCACGGCGAGCTTGACCATCTCCCACCGGGTCGCGCCGAGCGCGAGCGCCGCCTCCTCCTGCAGGCGCGGGGTCTGCAGGAAAATGTCGCGGGACATGGAGGTGATGATCGGCAGGATCATGACCGCCAGCACCACGGCCACGGTGGCCACGGTACGCGACGGGTTGGCGGCGGGACCCGCGAAGAGCGGAATCCAGCCGAAGGTCTTCGACAGCCAGTTCCAGAACGGGTAGATGGCGGGAACGAGGACCAGACCGCCCCACAGACCGTAGATGACGGACGGGATGGCGGCCAGCAGATCGATGACGTAGCTCAGCGCGGTGGCGAGCTTCTTCGGCGCGTAGTGCGAAATGAACAGGGCGATGCCCACGGAAATGAAGAATGAAATCAGCAGGGCCAGCGCGGAAACCAGCACGGTGCCGAACAGCAGCGGTCCGACGTACTGCCAGAAGCTGGTCGCTTTGCCGCCGGTCAGATTGGAAATCGCGTCGCTGTTGGCTTTCTGATCGCCGCCGACCAGCGGCCATGCGCGAAACAGCAGGAACAGCGCCACTGCGGCCAGCACCAGCAGAATGAGGATGCCACAGCCATAGGCGACGCCTTTGAAAACCTTGTCGGCGGTTTTGCCGCTGTGGCGTTCGGCCGTGTTGTCTTGCGAACTCACAAGCTCTCCTTGGAACGAATGGGTGTACTCAGCAGAGTGAGCGAAGCCGGATTCCTCCCATCCTACATGGGGATCGGAGGGCTCCGACTTCGCTCGGAACGTCAGGCTAGAGGCCTCACTTGGTGGAGATCGCCTTGATGGAATCAGCGATCTTGGAGGTCAGGCTGCTCGGCAGCGGCGCGGTGCCGGCGGCCTGCTGGGCGGTCTTCTGGCCTTCGTCGCTGGTGACGTAGGTCAGCCAGGACTTGGCGAATTCGGCGGTCTTGGTGTCCTTGTAGGCCGGGCAGACGATGTCGTAGGAGACGAGCACGATCGGGTAGGCGCCGTCGGCTTCGGTCTTGTGGTTGATGTTCACCACGACACGGTTATCGCCCTTGACGTCGGCGAGTTCGGAATCCTCGATGACCTTGGAACCGGCATCGGCGGAGATCTCGGTGTACTTGGAGCCGACCTTGACGGCCACGGTGCCCAGCTCGCCAATCTGGGAGAAGTCGGCGTAGCCGATGGTGCCGTCGGCCTGCTTGACGGTGTTGATCACGCCGGAGGTGCCCTTGGCGCCCTGGCCGACCTCGTTCGGCCAGTTTTCGGACAGGTCGTAGGTCCAGTCGTTCGGGGCGACGTCCTTGAAGTAGCTCACGAAGTTCTGGGTGGTGCCGGACTTATCGGAACGGTGCACGACGGTGATGTCGGTGTCGGGCAGGTCGAGATCCGGGTTCTGGGACTTGATGGCGCTGTCGTTCCACTTGGTGATCTTGCCGTCGAAGATCTTGGCGATGGTGGAGGCGTCCATGTTGACGTGCTTGCCTTGGTCGGACACACCCTTGAGGTTGAACACGACCGCAATCGGGGAGATGTACACCGGCACGTCGAAGGCGGTGCCTTCGGCGCACACGCTCTTGGACTGTTCGACTTCGTCGTCGGCGAGCGCCTTGTCGGAGCCGGCCCATGCGGTGGCGCCCTGCAGGAAGGTGGTCACGCCGGCGCCGGAGCCGGAGGGGTTGTAGGCGATGTTGGCGTCCGGGTTGGTGCCTTTGAAGCCTGCGATCCAGGCTTCCACGGCGGCCTGCTGGGAGGAGGCGCCGGCTCCGGCGTAGTCGCCGGAGATCTTCACGCTGTTGTCCTTGGTGGAGGTGGAGTCGGTGGTGGCCGCGGTGTTGTCGCCGCAGGCGGCGAGGGATGCCAGCATTGCGAGGCCGGAAACGGCTGCCAGCGAACGAACGATGAGATTCTTGTTCATGATCTTCTATTTCCTCATGTCATCTGTCTTGACGGTCCAGCCTGGAGGGCGGCCGTGCTTAGGACACTTACAAGCCTAGGGAACCGCCAGGGGCGTTCACGCCAAAAAAGATGAACGGAAGATGAACACTTCCCGTCCTTCCGAAGGTGGCCCGGAATCCGTGCGAAAGATGGGCGGAATCCGTGCGGAAAGACGCCTGCGGGAGCCCTTTGGGAAGCGTTCGCATGGCCGCACGGCCAATGCCGTCAGACGGCGGGTTCGTCGATCTTGTAGCCGAGTCCGCGCACGGTGCTCAGATACTTCGGATGCCCCGGCTCCTCCTCGATTTTGGCGCGCACGCGCTTGACATGCACGTCCAGCGTCTTGGTGTCGCCCACATAATCGGCGCCCCAAATGCGGTCGATCAGCTGGTGGCGTGTGAGCACGCGGCCCTTGTTCTGCATCAGGTATTCCAACAGCTCGAACTCCTTGAGCGGGAAGAACACCGATTCGCCGCGCACGGTGACCTGATGACGGCCCACGTGCATCACGATGTCGCCGCAGGTCAGCGGCACGTCATCATCGCCCACGGGTCCCTGCTGCTGGGCGTTCTGGTTGCGGCGCATCACCGCGCGGATGCGGGCCAACAGTTCGCGGAAGGAGTACGGCTTGGTCACGTAATCGTCGGCGCCGATCTCCAACCCGACCACCTTGTCGATCTCCGTGCTTTTCGCGGTCAGCATGATGATCGGCACGCGGCTCTGTTCGCGGATGCGGCGGCATAGCGCGGTGCCGTCGATGCCGGGAAGCATCAGGTCGAGCAGTACCAGGTCGATGCCACCGTGGGTGAACAGTTCGAGCCCCTCCTCACCGGTGGCCGCGGCGGAGACCTCGTAGCCTTCGCGGGTCAGCTGGTATACCAGCGGTTCCCGGTAGGATTCCTCGTCCTCCACGATAAGAATGCGCGTCATGGTCGGTTCCTTCTCTCTTTCCTTGGTTGTTCGCCGTTTCTGCCGGTTTCGCAGCGTTTGCCGGTCACCGTCGCGCCGTCACGCCGTCCGCCGTCTGCGCGGCCGCCACGGCCGGCAGTTCGATGGTGAACGTGGATCCTTCGGACTCGTGCGACCATACGGAGATCGTGCCGCCGCAATCCTCCACGCAATGCTTGGTGATGGCGAGTCCCAGGCCGCTGCCGCCCGTTTGCCGTGAACGGGCCGGGTCCACGCGGTAGAAGCGTTCGAAGATATGCCCGATGGCCGATTCGGGGATGCCGATGCCCTGATCGATCACGCGGATGCGCACGTCGTCGCCGTCATGGCTCACCACCACGCGAACCGTGGTGTGTTCGGGCGAATAGTGGATGGCGTTCTCCACCAGGTTCTTCACGGCGGTCACGATCGCGTTCTCATCGCATTCGATCCACGCGTCGGGTTCGCCTTCCGCGGGTTCCGCGCCCAGCACCACGCCGCCGAACGACAGCACGATGTCGATATGCCTGCGGTCGGCCTGCACGCGGTTCGCGTCGATGGCGGCCCTTGCCACTGCCAGCGCGGACAGGCGTTCCGGTTCGAGCGTGCGCCCGGCGTCCTGCATTTTCTGCAGGTCGATCAGGCGGCGCACCAGTTCGGTCAGACGCGCGGATTCCTTGCTCACCCGGCCGGAGAAATAGCGTACGGCGTCCGGATCGTCCGCCGCGTCGGTGATGGTTTCGGCCAGCAGCGCGATGGCACCGGTCGGCGTTTTCAGCTCATGCGCCACATTCGTCATGAAATCGCGGCGCATCTCCTCGAAATGACGGCGTTCGCTCACGTCGACGACGAGCAGCGCGTACAGGCCGTCGGCGATGCGGCTTACGCGCACGCTCAGGTAGCGGTCGCGCGTGGGAACGGTCTGGCCGGCGCGCACGCCTTTGCCGGATTGCGTTCCGCCCGCGCCGGAGGGGGCAATCGTCAGATGGATCTCGCGTTCGCGCGTCACGCCGTCACGCTCGACCTGGGCGAGCATGTCGAGGATTTCGTCATCGCGCACCCGGCCGGCCGTGACGAAACCGTACGATTCGATATCGTCGCGCATGTACCGCACGGCACCATTGCCGTCCGTCAGCGCCACCGATTGGGGCAACGTGCGCACGAACGATTCCTCGCCCGCGCGTACCGAACCGTCCGTAGTGAACAACGGCTCGTCGGCGGCGTCATGCGCGGCCTGTTCCGCACGCTCGTCACGGGCAAGGCGTTCGCCGCGCTCCCTGCCGGCACGGTACGCGGCGAAGCCGGCCACCGCCGCCACCGCAACCATGAGAAGAATCTGCCACCACTGCATACGTTGCTTTTCGCCTCTTCGACCGTCGGAGTTTGCCCAAAGGACACGTTCGCTTCACCACAGTAGCGAAGCCAAGACGGCGATATCGCGTTATATGCCGGAAGTTCAGCTATTGTTCACCTACGGACGCGCCGTTCACAGGCGCTTGAGCATGTCGACGGCGAGATCGGCGGCGGTGTTCGCGTACTCGCTCACGTCGAAGCCCTTGAACTCCTCGTAATCGGTGTCCGCGTTGTCGGACAGCGCGCGAATCACCAGCGAAGGCACGCCGTTACGCGCCGCGGTCTGGGCCACTGCCGTGCCTTCCATCTCCACCGCGTCGGCACCGGTGGTCCGCACGACCTCCTCGACCTTCGCCGGATCGTCCACGAAATAGTTGCCGGAGGCGATGACGCCGGTGATATGCGTGATGCCGGCCGCGTCCAATGCCTGATCGGCCACGTCCAGCAGATGCTCGTCGCCTTGGAATTCGTCGATGGGCTCCTGTTCGGTGCCGGGCTTCCACTGGCCCACGAGACGCATGTCGGTGTCGAGGTAGCGCAGCGTGCCGCCGAGCACCACGTCGTTGATATGCAGGTTCTTGTTGAGGTTGCCCGCGATGCCGGAGAAGATGACCGATTCGGGCTGGTAGACGTCGATGAGATGCTGCGTGGTGGCGGCTGCGGCGACCAGGCCCATGCCGCCCACGGTGGCCGCCACGGCGATCCTCTCCCCCGCGTTGGTGACGAGCGTGCCGCTGATCACGTCGAGGCTTGCCGCCTCGGTGTGCGTGACGTCGTCGAGCGCGTCGGCGATGTGTGCGATCTCCTCGTTCAATGCGCCGATGATGGCGATCGTTCTGGTCATAGATGTTCCTTTCGTTGCGTGCCTGCGTGATCGGATCCACGCAAGCGGATTGCACGGTCAGTCTGATTGCGCAGTCGGCCTGATTGCGCAGTCGCCCTGCATGGCCGTATTGCCCGCGCAGCCGCATGATTCACGCAGCCGTATCACACGGCCATGCGGTGAATCACTTCCAGCGGCGCGCTGCCACGGCCTGGGCGAGTTCGCGCAGCAGCCGTTCGGTGTCATCCCAGCTCAGGCAACGGTCGGTGATCGACTGGCCGTACACCAGCTGGTCGAGCGGGGCCGCCGGCTGGTTGCCGCCTTCGAGGAAGCTTTCCATCATGATGCCGGTGATGCCGCGCTCGCCTCCCGCGATACGCGAGGCGATGTCGCGCACGACCTGCGCCTGCTTGTGCTCGTCCTTGCCGGAGTTGCCGTGCGAACAGTCCACGATGAGCCCGTGCGCCGCGGCGGAGTCGGCGGGCATGCGCTTCCTGATGGCGTCCAGCGCGTCGGCCACGTCGCGCGTGCCGTAGTTCGGACCGCTGGTGGAGCCGCGCAGCACCACATGGCAGTCGGGGTTGCCGAGCGTTTTGACCACGGCGGCGCGGCCGAGATGGTCGATGCCGAAGAAGGTGTGCTGTTGGGCGGAGGCGAAGCAGGAGTCCGCCGGGGCCGTGATGGACCCGTCTGTGGCGTTCTTGAAGCCGATGGGCATGGATAGGCCGCTGGCCAGCTGGCGGTGCACCTGGCTTTCGGTGTTGCGGGCGCCGATCGCGCCCCAGCTGACCGCGTCGGAAATGTATTGCGGGCTGGTCGGTTCCAGGAATTCGGTGGCGCAGGCGAGCCCTTCGCCCAGCACGTCCAGCAGGGTGTGGCGTGCGAGCAGCAGGCCTTTGCGGATATTGCAGCTGCCGTCGATGTCCGGATCGTTGATGAGGCCCTTCCAGCCGACCGTGGTGCGCGGCTTTTCGAAGTACACGCGCATGACGATGAGCAGCTGTTCGTCCAGTTCGTCCTTCAACGCGGCGAGACGGCGCGCGTAATCCAGCGCGGCGGCGGGGTCGTGCACCGAGCACGGGCCGACGATGACCAGCAGACGATCGTCCTGCCCGTACAGGCAGGCCCTGATCTCGTCGCGCGAGTAGGCGACGATCTCCTGCGCCTGTTCGCTCAACGGCAGTTCGGACAGCACCTGCGCAGGGGTGGGGAGCACTTCGAATTCGAGGACGCGGCGGTTCACGATGCGGCTGACGCCCACCTGATCCTCCCAACGCGGCACGTCGGTGGCCGTCAGCGGGTTCTTGCCCTCATCCATCGCCTTGCGGATCGCCCGCATCTCCTCCGGACGGTTCAACGGTTTGGCCGCGCCGGGCGCGTTCAACGCCTGCGGCGCCCCATCCTGTTGCTGCATCACATGCCTCCTCGAAAACTCTTCTCCCACACACAATAGCCGAACCCGCAACTGAGCCGTCTGCGAGCCGACCAAACACCATTCACGCTTCGCCGCACAGCACGAGCACGACCAGCAGCACGTTCAACGCGATGATCAGCACGGCGATCAGCAGGAAGCACGCGTGGCTGACCGGACCGTCCGCCCATTCGCCCATCAGACTGCGGTCGTGCGTATACCGCATCAGCGGGATGATGGCGAAGGGAATGCCGATCGACAGGATCACCTGCCCGATCACCAGCGCCTCGGTCGGGTTCGGCGCGAACCACAGGACCACCAGCCCCGGCACCAGGGTGACCACACGGCACGCCCACATCGGCGCTTTGATCCGCAGCAATCCGTGCATGATCTCCGAACCGGCGTACGTGCCCACCGACGTGGAACTCAACGATGAGGCGAGCAGGCCGATGGAAAACACGGTGCCGATCACCGGGCCGAGCACGGTGACGATGGCGTGCTGCGCGCCGTCGATGGAATCGGTGCCGGACATGCCGTGCAGCGAGTTCGCCGCGAGGATAAGCAGGCACAGGTTCACCGTGCCCGCCAGCAGCAGCGCCCACGCCACATCGATTTTCGCGCCGTGCAGCAGGCGTGGGACCGGCGGCTTCTCCCTGCCGCCCGCGTAATGGTCGTTCACCAGCGTGGAATGCAGGTAGATCGCGTGCGGCATGACGGTCGCGCCGAGCATGGATGCGGCCATCATCACGGAATCGCGATTGGTGAATCGCGGCACGAGCCCTTGCATGACGTGCAGCGGGTCAGGCGGGTCGATGAACAGGCCGGCGATGAATCCGAAGGTGATCACGAGCAGCATGGCGATGACGACCTTCTCGAACAGACGTTGCGTGCGGCCGCCTTCGAGCAGGAGCAGCACCGTCGACACCGCGCCGATGATAAGCCCGCCGACGAACAACGGCAGGCCGAACAGCAGGTTCAAGGCGATGGCCCCGCCGATGAGCTCCGCCAGATCGGTGGCGATGGCGATCACTTCGGCCTGCATGAAGAACATGAACCGCCCCGCGTCGCTCATGCGGCTACCCAGCAGTTCGGGCAGCGACCGCCCGGTGACCACGCCGAGTTTGGCGGATTGGTATTGGATGAACACGCTCATGATATTGGCCAGAACCAGCACCCAGACCAGCAGGTAGCCGTACCGTGCGCCGGAGGTGATGTTCGCGGCCACATTGCCCGGATCGACGTAGGCGACCGCGGCGACGAAGGCCGGCCCGAGAATGCCTGCGAGCGCGTGGCCGCGTGGTTCCCCGCCGCTTTGCGATTCCGTACCGTTTTGCGATTCCCCTCCGCCGTGCGAGCCGTTCCCGTGCGGCGCATTCCGACCATTCCGACCATCCCGGCCATCCCGCCGCACCGGCGCCCCTAATGCGCCTGACGCGCCCGCTCCGTCTTCCTTCTCGCGTTCCATACCGCCTCGATTCGCATCGCTTACGGTATAGCGCCGTCATGTTAACGCGGCGCCGCCGGAATCGCGGGCGACGTTACATGCGCGGCATCCCGTCAGGATTGCGGGACCTCCTGGGCCGGGCAGGTGTGCAATACGGCGAGCATGGCCTGCTTCTCGTTGGAGGTGACGCTGAGCGAGTATTTCGCTTTCACCCCGATCTGACGCGCCACATACTCGCACCGGTAGGCACTGTTGGTGGGCAGCCAGTATGCGGCGGACGCCGACCCCTTCGACTGGTTGGCCGGGCCGTCCACGGCGAGCAGATTGTACGGGTCGTTCGCGAAACCGTACCGTTTGCTCGTATCCCAAGCGTGCGCGCCGGACCGCCAGGCGTTCTCCAACGCCACCACATGGTCGATCTGCACGGCGGAACTGGTTTTCACGCCGCGCGTGAACGTGATGGTCTTGCCGGTGTACGGGTCGTGCAGCACGCCGCTGGCCACCGTGCACGAACCCCGGTATTTGTAGGTCACGTCCGTCAGGTCACGCGCGAGGATATCCTCGCGCACATCGCAGCCGTCATTGTTGGCGTCCACTTTGCGGAAGCCGAACAGGTCGCGGTCGTAGCCGCCCGGGTTGGCCGCGTCGCTGACCTCAAGGGTGGCGAGCACATCCGCCGCCTGACCGGTGGCCGTATGTTCGCCGGTGATTTCGGCGACACCCGGACTCACCTTGGTGAGCAGCACCGCGATGCAGATGCCGAGCACGGCGGCCGCAAACAGCATCACCAGCACCCGGAACCCGCCCGAAGTGGTGTTGATCAGACGTCGGGGAAAACGTGAACGTCGGTTCATGGCGTCCTTTTCGTTCGGATACGTGCGGTTATCGATGTCGTTCAGGGTCGGGCGCCGTGCAAGCGCTCCAATCAGGCGTAGGTGAAGGTCAGCGGATCATGGCCGGCACGGGTCGGCCCGTCCAGCGCGTCGATGGCCGCATGTTCGTCGGTGGTGAGCTCGAAGCCGAACAGGTCGAGGTTCTCCCGCTGACGTTCGGCGTGCACGGACTTGGGGATGATGATCGTGCCGTTCTCGATATGCCAGCGCAGAATCGCCTGCGCCGGGGAGACACCGTGGGCGGCGGCGATGCGTTCGATGGTGCCGTCACCCGCATTGAGATCGGCGCCGCGGGCCATCGGCGAATACGCCTCCACCGCAATGCCATGCTCCTTGCAGTACGCGACCACTTCACGCTGCTGCCAGGTGGGGTGCAGTTCGATCTGGTTCACCGCCGGGTATTCGCCGGTCTCCTCATGCAGGCGATCCAGATGTTCGGGCAGGAAATTGCACACGCCGAGCGTACGCACGCGGCCCTCCTCGCGCAGCCTAACGAACGCCTTCCACGTCTCGCCGCTGCGCCAATCGAACGGCGTGGGCCAATGCAGCATATACATGTCGACATAGTCGAGGCGCAGCAGCCCAAGCTGACGGTCGAAGGCCTGCAACGCGGAATCATAACCCTGCTCGGAATCACGCAGCTTGGTGGTGACCCACAGGCTCGCGCGGCGCTCGCCGGTGTTGTACCCGGTCGCGGCGAGCGCACGGCCCACACCGCCCTCATTGTTGTACCCGGCGGCGCCGTCGATATGACGGTACCCGGCTTCCAACGCGCTTTCGACGACCGGCGCCACGCCTTCGTCGTCGATGCGCAGCACGCCGAGCCCGACCTGCGGGATGGCGTTGCCGTCGCTCAGGGTGATGTCCGGTACGGCGTTCGGATTGGGATGCTGGTTCGTCATCGTTGCTCCTTCGTTCGCAATGGGATGCGTATGGGATTCTTGCGGCGGGATTCGCTCGCATACCTGGTCGTGATGCGCGACCGGCGAGGCGTGTTCGTCCCGTTCCTCGTCTCGTTCTGTTGTGCAGTGTATGCCACAGCCGGGAGGATGCCCGGCCCGGCCGTTCACCGTGTGGTGGCTCTGGCGATCACGCGCGAGGGGATGCGGATGAGTTCGGGGGCGACGTCGCGCCCGGCGATGCGGATGAGCATGCGCTCGCCCACGGTGGGCACGATGGCGTCGAACCGCGGATCCATGGTGGTCAGCGGCGGCTGCAGATAGGCGGCTTCCTCGATATTGTCGAATCCGATCACCTGCACCTGGCCCGGCACGTCGATGCCGTTGGCCGCGAGCGCGGAGAGCACACCGATGGCCAGCTGATCGTTGAACGCCACTACGCCGTCGAATTCGCGACCGGCGTCCAGGAGCTGCTGGATGGCCTTGTAGCCGCAGCCGATGGCCCAGTCGCCGCCGTCCACCACCAGGTTCGGGTCGAGTCGTGTTCCGTGGTCGTGGCAGGCTTCGATCACACCGCGCAAACGCAGCCCGGCGTTGCCGTCCGTGGCTTGCGCGGCCTTCGCCTCGTCGTAGACGCCACGGCTGCCGATCACCGCCAAATGCCGCGAACCGCGTTCGAACAGGTATGAGGCCGCTTCGCGCGAGGCCTGCACATCATCGCAGGTCACGTGGTCGCACACGCCCCACACGTCGCGCGCGCCGACCGCGACCAGCGGGTAATCCACCTTCAGGTCCTCCGCGTTCAGGGTTTCGTCCTCCGACATGGAGAGGATCAGTCCGTCCGACACCGTGGTGTTGAAGCCGCGCAGCAGTTCGCGCGCGCCGCCAGCCATTCCCCCGGCGTAGGTGACGACGTAGACCAGGTAGCCGTCGGATCGCGCCTGGTCGATCACGCGGTTGGCGAGTTCGGCCAGATAGGGCGGCGTGAGTTTGGGCACGGCGAGAGTGATGACACCGGTGCTGTTGCGGTTCAAGTTGCGCGCCGACATGTTGACCCGGTAGCCCAGCCGGTCGATGACCTCCTGCACGCGGGCGCGGGTTTCGACGGACATGCGCCCGGCGTCGTTGATGACGTTGGAGGCGGTTTTGAGGGAGACGCCGGCTTCCTGTGCGACGTCACGCAGGGTGACGCGTTTCCTGCCGGGTTCCGTCTCGCTCACAGCCGCCTCCGAATTCGTCTGATGCCGGCCTCCTGCCGGCAACTGGTACTGCCGATTCTATCGTTTGATGACGAGCACGCCGTTGCGGTGGATGACGTAGCTTCCGGGTTCCGCCCCCTCATCGCAGCGGAAACGGTATACGGGCTCGCCTTCCACGCCGCTGACCGTGGCCTCCTGCTTGCCGCGGGGCAGGTAGAAGTCGAAGGTCGTTTCGGCGTTCGCGCGTTCGGTGTGCAGCGTCGTGACCGGATCGTACCGCGGCCCGTCGTGCTGCGAATCGTTCCGATCATCGCGCTCGGCGGGCAGCAGGCCGGTCGTGATGAACGCGGCGATGTCGGCGACGTTCAGATCGCAACCGACGAAGTAGGCGTTGCCTTCGCCGTATGCGTGGCGGGTGATCGCGGCGGTGCCGTCCAGATCCCACTCGTCGGCTTCCGCACCGGCGTAGGTGGCCAGTACGTCCACATCGTCGCCGTCCACGTTGATGTCGTTCTGCCACAGGCGTGTGGTCATGCCGTTGGACAGGCGGATCTCGCTCGGCTCGCCCGCCGCTTCGGCGCCGAGGATGTTGAATTCCTCGCCGCGAATGCCCAGCATGTCGCGCAGCACGCCGTCGCCGGCACCCGGGTACCCGCCGAGCCACGTGTGGAAGTTCTCGTCGATCAGGCCGGTCGCATAGCCGACCACCACGGTGCCGCCGTCGCGCACGAACCGTTCCAGCCGCGCCACGTCGTCGCCGCTCAGCATCAGCACGGTCGGCAGCACCACGGTCCGGTAGCCGCTCCAGTCGTATTTCAGGGGCACGATGTCGGCGCGGGTTCCGGCGTCGAGGAACGCACGGTACCAGTCGCGCACGTCATGCCAATGGTTGAGCTTCTTGCTCGGCAGGGTTTCGCTGCGCGTCGCCCATTCGGATTCGGCGCTGAACAGGATCGCCGTGTCGGAGGCCACCAGTTCGGTGCCTTGCACGCCCGCGTCGCCAAGGGTTTTCAGCGCCGCGCCCAGCTCGCACACCTGGCGGTAGAGCCTCGTATCCTCGCCGGCGTGCGGCACCATCGCGGAGTGGAACGATTCCGCGCCGAACGCGGAGGCACGCCACTGGAAGAAGTTGATCGCGTCGGCGCCCATGGCCACGTGGGCGATGGAGTCGCGCACGGTTTCGCCCTTGCGCTTGCGCGTGTTGAGATCCTTCCACTGCACGGCGGAGGTGGAATGCTCCATCACATACCAGGGCTTGCCGAGCGCCAGCGCGTCCATCAGCGCATCGGAGCAGAACAGTTCGTCGATATGCGATTCGCCTTCATGGAAGTAGTGGTCGTTGGAGACGAAATCCACTTCCCGCGCCCAATCGGCGTAATCCATGCAGCACTGGTCGGTGGAGACCATGAAGTTGGTGGTGAACGGCTTGTCGGGGCAGATTTCGGCGATGGCGTCACGTTCGGCCTTGTAGAAGTCGAGCAGCATGTCGTTGCCGAAACGGTCGAAATCGAGCTTCTGACCGGGGTTCACCATGGAGTCGGCGCCCATGAAGCGCGGGATGAGCACTTCGTCGAAGCCGTTCATCTCCTGACCCCAAAACGTGGTGCCCCACGCCCGGTTGAGCGCGTCGATGGTGCCGTATTTGCGCTCGCACCATGCGCGGAAGGCGTGCAAGGCGTTATCGCAGTAGTCGTAACGGTTGTTCCAGCCGTATTCGTTGCCCATATGCCAGGCGGTGACGGTGGGGTTGCTGCCGTAGCGTTCGGCGAGTTTGCGGCACAGCGTGAGCGCGTATTCCTTGAATACCGGGCTGGTCGGGCTCCACGACTGGCGCGATCCGGCGTTGATGGGATGGCCGAATTTGTCGTGCGGCAATACTTCCGGATAGGTTTCGTACAGCCACAGTGGCGCGGTCGCCGTGGCGGATGCCAGGTCGACGGCGATGCCGGCCTTGCCGAGCTTGTCGATGATGCGGTCGAGCCAGCCGAATTCCCAACGGTGCTCTTCGGGCTGGATGCGGTCCCAGCTGAAGATGGCGAGGGCGACGGTGTTGACGCCGGCCTGCCGCATCAGCCTGATGTCCTCGTCCCACACATCCTCCGACCATTGGTCGGGATTGTAGTCGCCGCCGAATGCGATGCCGCGACCACCTTCGGTCAGCAGCGACGGCCAGCGGAAAGCTCTACGATTTGCCATGAGTACGTTCCTTTGCAATCTCATTGCGCCCAAGTGGTACAACTGTGTATCAATCGGTAATGATACACAGTTGTACCACTTGCTGTCAAACCGCCCGCCATCAACCGCAACGACCACAACGACCACGTCAAGCGCATCAGGCACATCAAACGCAACGAGCCGGCCCCGCCACCTCGGCGGAACCAGCTCATCTACGCACCCATCGACATGTTCGCATTGCATCCGTTACATTTTGAGCACCTTGTCGGCGATGCGCATGGCGGACGCGCGATGGGATACGAGCACCACGGCCTTACCGCCGCCCGAACGCCCACGCTTGGAGGAATGCGACTGGGACGAACCGCCGTGGGCAAGCTCATCGATGGATTGCAGGATGATCGCCTCGTTCAACGCGTCAAGCCTGCTGGTCGGCTCATCGAACAGCACCACGTCGGCCTCGCGCAGGAACACGCGGGCCAGACCGATACGCTGGCGCTCGCCTTCGGACAGGCGGTCACCAAGCTCGCCGACCTGGGTATCGAGCCCTTCGGGCAGCGAATCGATGAAGTCGAGTACGGAAGCCTTACGGCAGGCCTCGCGCAGACGATGCTCCAACGCCTCGGACGGGTGGCCGTTCCCGTCGGGCACCGCGACTCCGGCGGGAAGCGCCATCAGCAGATTGTCGCGGATCGTCCCGTCGAACAGATGCGTCTCCTGGCTCATCAGCGCCTGCACGCGGCGGCGATGATGCGCGTCGACCTGCGGCAGGCCGCAATCGGACAGCCGCACTTCGCCGGATTGCGGATCCCAGTAGCGCATCAGCAGTTTGACCATCGTCGACTTGCCCCTGCCGGAAGCACCCTGCACGCCGAGCACGCCATGCTTCGGCACGGTGAGCGAGAACCCGTCGAGCACCGGGCCAGCGCCCTGCGCATACGCGAAGGTGACGTTCCTCATGCTCATGCCCTTGTACTTCGGCTTCTCGCTCCCCTCCTCCACCACGGCGGGAGCCTCGTCCATCAAAGCGAACAGGCGGCGCGCGGAGGCGAAGGTCTGGCTGAGGTTCGCAGGCAGGGCGGCGAGCGCCAACGTCGGCCCGAAGGAACTGGCGATAAGCACGAACGCGGTCATCACCAGCTGGAGGCCCGCGCCTTGGGCGATCATGAGCAGCGCCACGCCCGCACCCGCCAGGGTGAACAGCATGACCATGACCCCGCCGATGCCGGAGAACATGCCGTTCCTCCGGCTGAGCTTCGCACGCTCGCGCCACAGCTTGCGCGTACGTTCCTCAATGCGCGAGGCGCGTTCCTCGCCACGGCCGAAGCGGATGATCTCACCCAATCCGCGCATGTCGTCGAGCATCGCCTCGTCGAGTTCGCTCGCCTGACCACGGATGCTCGGGCCGAGATTGCGCACGCCGGCAGAGAAGAACCGCGGCACCGCCACGCCGACGACCAGATGCGCGGCGAGCAGCAGCAACGCCATCCACGGATTCAGCGTGAGGGCGACGACCACGGTCACGATGGTGGTGACCACCGCGATCACCACCGGGGAGATGGTGTGGGCGAAGAAGATCTCCAGCAGTTCCACGTCCGTGGTGAGCATGGCGATCAGATCGCCCTTGCCACGGCCCGCAAGCTTCGCGGGGGCGAGACGGCGCAGCGCGGCGAACGCCTTGGAACGGAACAGTGCGAGCAGACGGAAGGCGACATTGTGGTTGAGATACTGTTCCACATACCTGAGCACGCCTCGCGTCAGCGCGCACACCGCCATGGCGATGACCGCCACCGTCGCACTCATGCCCCAGACGGGCTTACCGGCAAGATCGAACAGGGCGACCACGCCGAATACCGGCAGGAAGGTGGCCGCAAGATGGCCGACCGTTCCGGCCGCGGAGGCGGCGGTCATCAACCCGGCGAGCGGCCTAGCCTCATGCAGCAGACGCGACACGACCTTCGAGGTGGGCAGTTCAGGCGTCTCCGGTTCGTTCGGCTCGTCGCCGCCAGCGGCGGCACGCCTGCGAGCCCCGGCACCAGCGAAATCGGATGGCGCGGCGATGGCATCGTTCTCGGCGGAGCTCACATCCGCGAAGCGTTCCACCGAACGTTGCGCCTCATGCAGCTTCGCATACGCGCCGCCGACCGCCATCAGCCCGACATGGCTTCCCGATTCCACGGCATGGCCGCGTTCGAACACGACCACATGGTCCGCGCGTTCGGCGTTGACCATGCGATGCGTGATCATGATCACCGTCTTATGCTGCCCGTGCGCCAGATCGTAGATGGTTTGGAGAATCAGGTTCTCGCTTTCCACATCCACACTGCTGGTCGCCTCGTCGAAAACGTACACCGGGCTGTCGTGCAGCAGCGCACGCGCGATCGCGATGCGCTGGCGCTGCCCGCCAGACAGGTTCGCCGCATCCGGTTCGATGACCATATCGAGTTCGCCCGGCTGCCCGTGCACGAACGCGGCCACACGCGCCTCGACCAGCGCACGCCACATCGCCGCGTCGTCGGCCTTCGGATTGGCCAAAAGCAGGTTCTCGCGCAACGTGCCCGCGAACAGGTGGCTGTGGGCGCCGACCAAGGTGACCGTGCGGGACAGCGTTTCCGCGGACAGGTCGGCGAGCTCGGTGCCGTTGATGATGATCGACCCCGTGTAGCCGGAACGTGCCCCGGCGAGCAGCGCCGCCGCCGTGGATTTGCCGGAGCCGGACGCGCCCACGATGGTGGTGAGCTGGCCGGGGGCCGCGTAGAAGGAAGCTTCGTCGAGCGCACGTTTCGCGCCGCGCCGGCCATCGTCGTAGGTGTAGCTCACGGAGTCGAAGGCGATGGCGACGATGGATTTGCCCACACCGGCGAGCGTTCCCTCGCCATGCTTGGGTTCCGGGGCGTCGAGCAGCGCGAAGATGCGCTTGCTGGACGTCATGCCGTTCATGGCCACATGGAAGTACGATCCGAGTTGGCGCAGCGGGATGAAGAATTCGGCGGACAGCATCGCGATCAGCACCACCGATGCCACGCTCAGCGACTTGGTGGTCGCGAACTGCCACAACGCCACGCCGATGCCGGAAGCCGCGCCGACGTACGCCACCAGATCCATCGCGGACAGCGAGCGCAGCTGGATCTGCAGCACCTTCATGGTCATGACGCGGAATCGTTCCGCCTTTTCGTCCAGATCGCGGGCGGCGCCGTCGTCGGCATCGAAGGCCTTCAACGTTTCCAGACCTTGCAGATCGTCGAGGAACGCGGCGCCCATATCGGTGTATTTGCCCCAGTATTGCTTGAAGGCACGCGATGCGCTCATCGCCACCATGCCGACGATGAGTACGATAAGCGGCGCGCATACGAGCAGCGTCAATGCCGCCGGCGTGTTCAGCGTGGAGACGAAGAAGAACAGGGTGATGGGCGCGAGCACCGCGTAGAACACCTGCGGCAGGAACAGTTCGAAGAAGCTTTGTATCTGTTCGACGCCTTCGCCCGCGGATTGCACGATGTCGGACGTGCTCACGCGCGTGGAATACGACGGCCCGAGTTTCAGCATTTTGCGGTACAGCTGGCCTCGCAGGGCGAGTTTGACGCGTTCGGACGCCTCGGTGCCCAGATGCGCGGCGACGGTCGTGGCGATATACCGCAGCACGACGCAGATCGTGAGGATCCAGGCGAAGGGCGGGTTATCCGTGCCCTGCAGCCATGGGGCGAGCACGTCGCCGAACAGCGCCACCACCGTGATCATGAACACGATGTTGCACACCAATCCGATCCATAGGCAGGCGACCTTGCCGGCGATCAGCCGGCCGATGCCCGGGACCAGTCGAAACAACCGCTTATCGAACATATCCACCTATTTTCCGTTGTGACGGCGCCACCTGTGATGGCCGGCAGCCGTATCGTCGTCATGAAAACGCAGCGCCCGTCTCCGACTGTAATGAAGACGAGCGCTGCGGGCAAGAATCCGCTTTTGGATTCACAAGCATCTCACAAGCCTAGGAACAGCTCGTGAATGCGGGTATCCTCGGTAAGCTCCGGGTGGAACGCCGTGGCGAGGATCTTGCCTTGGCGCAGACCGACCACGTTGCCGTCGACTTCGGTTTCGACGGTGGCGTCCGGACCCACGGACACCACGAACGGCCCGCGGATGAAGACGAGCGGGAAGTCCTTGATGTCGCCGAAATCGGCGGTGGCGGCGAACGATCCCAGCTGGCGACCGTACGCGTTGCGGCGTACCACGGCGTCAAGCGCGCCGAAGTAGACGTTGCTGTCGTTGTCGAGCTTCTTGGCCAGCAGGATCATGCCGGCGCAGGTGCCGAACACCGGCTTGCCTTCGGCGATATGCTTCGCGATGGGCTCGAACAGCCCGGTGGAGCGCAGCAGTTTGCCTTGCGTGGTGCTCTCGCCGCCGGGCAGGATCACGCGATCGACGGATTCGTCGAAATCCTCGGCCGCGCGCAGCAGCTTCCACGGCGCGCCCAGCTTGTCGAGCATGGCCGCGTGTTCGGCGAACGCGCCCTGCACCGCGAGGATGCCGGTCACGCCATGCTTGACGGATTCCACGTTTTCGGATTGTTCCTTGGAAATGTATTCAACAGCTACAACCATGCGTTGCTCCCGATGTTGCTTAGGTAAGACGAGCGGGCAGCGTTTCCGCTGCCCGTCCTCGCGAGAATTGCCGTGGACGACGCGTCACTCGCCGCGTGCGGCCATGATGGTTTCGATCTCGTCCTCGTTGATGCCGACCATGGCTTCGCCCAGGTTGGCGGACAGCTCGGCCAGCAGATCGGCGTCCTGCCAGTTGGCGGTGGCCTTGACGATGGCGGCGGCACGCTTGGCCGGATCGCCGGACTTGAAGATGCCGGAGCCGACGAACACGCCTTCGGCGCCGAGTTCCATCATCAGGGCGGCGTCGGCCGGGGTGGCGACGCCACCGGCGGCGAAGTTCACGACAGGCAGACGGCCGTTGTCGTGCACGTACTTGGCCAGGTCGTACGGAACGGCCAGCTGCTTGGCGGCCTCGTACACCTCGTCGTCACGCAGGGAGACGAGTTCGCGGATCTGCTTGTTCATCGTGCGCATGTGACGCACGGCCTGGATCACGTCACCGGTGCCCGGCTCGCCCTTGGTGCGGATCATCGCGGCACCTTCGGCGATGCGGCGCAGCGCCTCGCCCAGGTTCTTGGCGCCGCACACGAACGGCACGTCGAACTGGTTCTTGTCGATGTGGTACACATCGTCGGCCGGGGAAAGCACTTCGGACTCGTCGATATAGTCGATGTCGATGGCCTGCAGGATGCGGGCTTCGGCGATGTGGCCGATACGGACCTTGGCCATCACCGGGATGGACACGGCTTCCTGGATGCCGCGGATCATCGCGGGATCGCTCATACGGCTCACGCCACCGGCCGCACGGATGTCGGCGGGGATGCGCTCCAGAGCCATGACCGCGCAGGCACCGGCGTCTTCGGCGATATGCGCCTGCTCGGGGGTGGTGACGTCCATGATCACGCCGCCCTTAAGCATCTGGGCAAGATTCTTGTTCAGTTCGTTTCGGTTTTCGGCCACAATCGTTCCCTTCGATTCCTGAATGGCTGTCCTTCCTCATGCTAGGGGAAACAATGCCCCTAGCAAGCATCACGACCACATTGTAATTCGCAAAGGCACCGTTATGTTACGTGCACCCGCCCCTTGGGCACGCACGGCGGTCCCCTCGCCCATCCGCCGCCATAGCTCCAGGTCCACACGCCCGCGCCGCATATTCCATGCCGCACCGCACAAAAGGAGAAGCCGGTTTTTGGAGCGCCCTACAACGTGTCGCAACCTACGCGAGCGTAACCTTGAAGGAAGTGCGGCAAAATCGCCTATGACACAAAGAAAGTGCGGCTATCTATGCTCTCCGAATACACCACCCCCGGCGTCTCCATCGAACTGGACGACGACCAGACCATCTACTCCCTGCTCACCCGGCGCATCGAACGCACCGGCGAAGACACGGTGATCGCGGCGAAGAAGCTCGGTCCCGGGCGCTGGCAGGACGTCACCGCCGGCGAATTCCACGCGTCCGTCGTCTCCGCGGCGAAGGGTCTGATCGCGCTCGGCATCGCCAAGGGCGACGCCGTGACGCTGTTCTCCTCCACCCGCCTCGAATGGGGCATCCTCGATTTCGCGCTGGCCGCCGTCGGCGCGGTGAGCGTGCCGATCTACGACACCGATTCCGCCTCCCAAGCCCAGCGCATCATGAACGATTCCATGGTCAAGCTCGCCATCGCGGACAACCGCGAGCGCTACGACCGTCTCGATTCCGTCAAGGACAACTGCCCGAGCCTGCGTCAGATCCTCATGATCGACGGCAACGCCTTGGGCGCGCTGGAAGGTCTTGGCGTGGCGGTGTCCGACGAGGAACTTGCCGAACGTGCCGCCTCGGTGCATGTCGACGATCTGGCGACCATCGTGTACACGTCCGGTTCCACCGGTCTGCCGAAGGGCGCCGAGCTGACGCACCGCAATTTCGTGAGCATCACGATTTCCGCCAGTCAGGCGCTGCATGAGATGATCCTCGACGATCACCCCCGTCTGCTGCTGTTCCTGCCGTTGGCGCACTGCTTCGCCCGTTTCATCCAGTACGCTTCCATCGCCTCCGACGACGGCGTGGTCGGCTACCTGCCGGACACGAAGTCGCTGCTGCCCGACCTGCGCAGCTTCGGCCCGACTTACCTGCTGGGCGTGCCGCGCGTATTCGAGAAGGTGTACAACGCCGCCTCGCATAAGGCCGGCATGGGGTTCAAGGGCCGCCTGTTCCTGAAGGCCGCCGAGGCGGCGCGCACGTGGAGCCGCAAGGAGCAGGCCGGCGAATCGCATACGATCGCCGAAATCGCGGAACATGCCAAGTATGAGGCGCTCGTGTACCACACCGTGCGTGGTGCGCTGGGCCCGAACATCCGCTATGTGGCTTGCGGCGGCGCTCCACTCTCCCTCGATCTGGCGCACTTCTACTCCGGCATCGGCCTGCCGATGATCCAAGGCTATGGCATGACCGAAACCGCGGCGCCGTTCGCCGCCACCCGCGTCGACGACAATGTGATCGGCACGGTCGGCCAGCCCGCGCCCGGCTCCTCCGTGCGCATCGCCGATGACGGCGAACTGCAGGTCAAGGGCCCGAACGTGTTCCGCGGCTACCATAATCTGCCGGAGAAGACCGCCGAGGTGTTCACCGAGGATGGTTGGCTGCGCACCGGCGATCTGGCGAGCATCGACGATGCGGGCCGTATCATCATCACCGGTCGTAAGAAGGACATCATCATCACCGCTGGTGGCAAGAACGTCTCCCCCATTCCGCTGGAGGAGGAGATCGCGAAATGCCCGATCGTGGAACATGCCGTGGTGGTGGGCGATCAGCGCCCGTTCATCGGCGCACTGGTCACGCTCGACCCGGAGGCCTTGGCGCAGTGGCTGCCCAAGCATGACCTTTCCGCGGATACGCCGCTGGACCGCCTGGCGTTGAACGCAGCCGTGCACGACGAGATCCAGGCGTATGTGGACAAGGCGAACGCCACGGTTTCCCGCGCCGAATCCGTGCGCAAGTTCGTGGTGCTTGACACGCAGTTCACGCAGGAGAACAAATGCCTGACGCCGAGCCTGAAGATCGTGCGCCCGGCGGTGAACCGCGTGTTCGCCGAGGTGATCGACCGCGACCTGTACGGCGGCAAGCGCTGAACGCCGCATACCCGAACATTAAGCATTGATCCGCCGATCCCGCCGGCTGCCATACCGGCCGGATCGGCCCGCGTATGACTCGCGCCCCGGTCATCGTACCCGCGTAATGCGGTTCGATGGCCGGGGCGCGATGCGTTACTGTACATGCTCTACTGGCTTATTCATTTGGGGCGGCAACACGGCGCTGCGCTGCCGTGTTACTACGCTGCCGCGTTGCCGGATTGATTCCCGGGCGGCACACCGCTTGCCGGTTACTGAGCAGTACCCTGATCGCCGGTGGAGCCGGTGCCCGTACCGCTGTTGCCGGTACCGGTGCCGCCGTTGCCCGTATTGCCGCTGTCGGTGCTTCCACCGGTGCCGGTGCCGGTACCTGCGGAGTTGCCGGACGACGGATGATTCGCCGTATCACCGTTGGAGCCAGACGCGTCGGTGTTTCCGCTGTTCTGCTGGCTATTGGAGTTGGAGGCATCGCTGTTCGGTGTCGTCTGCGTGCCGCCTTGGTTCGTATTCGGATAGTAGTAATAGCCGTTTGTCGAGTTGTACGTACCGTTCGTGCCGTTCGTACCGTATGTGCCGGAATCGTCGCCCGTGCTCTGCGAATCGGCATTCATCGCGTCCTGCACCTTGCTGCTGGCGGATTCGAGCGCGGACAGCGCGTCCGTGATGGCCTTGTCGTCCGTACTGTTGCCGTCGATCAGCGTGCTCGCGGCGTCGATGGCCTGCTGCAACGCGTCACGCACGGATTCGTCGCTTACGTTCCCGTTGCTGCTGTTCAGCAGATCCTGGGCGGTGGCGACCGCATCCTTCAGCGAATTGAAATCCCTGGCCGTCTTGCTGACGTTCACCGAGGAAACCGCCTTGCGGATCGCTTCGGCGCTCCTGTTCATCTCGGCGGTCTGCGTTTCCATGGTCTTGGCGCCGTTCTTCAGTTCGGTCAGCGAACGGCTCGCCGCGCAGCTTTGCGCCGCGCCGAACTGCCCGGCATTATTCACCTGCTGCTTCAGCTGCTCGATGGTCGTGGCGTCCGTAACCTGCGACGCGGTGATCGTTTGGGCGCTTTCGGCGCTCTTCAACGCCGCATCCAGCGCCTTCTTCGCCTTGCCGTACTGTTCGGAAGCTTGGGAACAGGCGGCCACAGCGTCCTCATGCTTTCCGGACTGCCCGCCCTTCCACAGCATGAAGCCTCCGATTCCGGCCACCAGCACGATCGCCAGCACCACGATGGCGATGATGGTCTTCTTCTTACGCGCCTCGGCACGCTTGCCGTTGGCGGAACGCCGCGAGCCCGAACCGGAGTCCTCCGGCTCGCTCGTGTTCTGCGATTCCTCGGCATCGCCGCTCACCGGCGGCAACGTGACTGTCTGTTCGCCGCCGGAAGCTTGCGCTCGGTCCGACCGCTGATCCACGGCCACCGGCGTTGCGGGCATGTAATCGAAAGGATGCGTCCCTTCCTGGGATGCCGTTTCCGGCAGGAATACGGTGGTGTTCCCCTGCGAATCAGGTTCCTCATCGGTATTGCGGTTCTCGGATTCGTTCGTACCCGACGAGTCCGCGTTATCTCCGCCGAGCGCGCTCAGGATATTACGCTTCGGAGCGGCATGACGCGGCCCCTTCTCCGCTTCCGCCGCGAAATCCGGGAAGGTGAGCGGTTCGAAATCCCACGAGCTGTCGACGATATCGCCCGGGAAAATAGGGGAAGCCTGATGCCCTTCGGGCGCATCGGCGGAAGCCGCACGTCCCTGTGCCGCCGGAAAACTGAGATTCAGGGAATCATCCGTGAATTTCTGCTCGTCCATGTATCGCCTTGCACCCTCTTCTCAATCACATCTCATGGTCACTGCTCATGGCATATAGCGTGGAATAGTCTACTTGAACGTCACGCCCATTGCCCGCCCAATGGCATTCTCTTCACATATCGGAACTCGTCGGGCCGGCACATAAGCCTCAAAACACCCATCAACGCGAAGACGACGCTCGCGTGGGCGGGCGTCGTCTTATGCCGGCAGCGGAATCAGTGCTTCCTTCCGCTCCTTCGAGGAGTGCTACGTCTCGCACCGTCCTCGTAATAGTAGTAGTACGCGTTCTTGTGCTTCTTCTTCGGGTTGGCGAAGTTGAACACGAAGCCCAGCACCGGCACTTTGGCCGTACGCAGCGCGTCCATCGACTCCTCAAGATCCTTCTTCCGGCAGATGCCGTTCGCGGTGACGAGCACCACGCCCTTGGCCCAATTGCCGAACACGACGCCATCGTTCGATACCGCGAGCGGCGCGGTGTCGATAAGCACATAGTCATACTGCGTCAGCGCCTGCTCGACCAGCATCTTCATCATGTCGGAATTCAGCAGCAGGCTGGCATTGGCCGGGCGCTTGCCGGCAGGCAGGATATGCAGGTTCGGCTTCCAATAGCTTTGCACCACATCGACCGGCGTCATCTGGCCGGACAACACGTGCGCCAAGCCGACATTGCCTTCGATGCCCAAGTAATGGGCCACGGAGGGGTGGCGAAGATCGGCGTCGATAAGCAGCACTTTCGCACCGTTCTCGGCCAGCACCGCGGCGACGTTGATGGCCGTGGTGGTCTTGCCTTCGCTCGGCGAAGTGGAGGAGATCACCAGCAACTGGCCACGGCCGGGGACCTTGTCGGCCTGCAGGAACTTGATGTTCGTACGGATACGGCGGTATTCCTCGGCCACCGGACCGTTGGGCTCGGCGATGATGACGGGTCGGGTTCCCGTCAGAACATCGTTCTTCGGCACGGAACCGAGAGCCGACGCCTTGACGATGCCGCGCACGTCGGAAGCCTCTTCGACCTTGGTACTCAGCAGTTCCTTCAATACCGCGGCGAAAATGCCGATGACAATACCGAGCACCACGCCGATGGAAAGGTACAGTCCCTTCTTCGGGGAGCTCGGGCTTTGCGGAACCGTGGCTTTCTGCACGACGGTGAGCTTGATGGGCGACTGCCCCTTGCTCCCGCCATACAGGTCATCCTGCACGACGGATCGCAACGATTCGGCAACCGAATTGGCGATGTCGGCGGACCTCTTGGCGTCCCCGTCCTTCGCCGAAATATTGACAAATGCCGTATTGCTTGGATTGGTGACGACCAACTGCCCCGCCAAATCAGCAACGGATTCATTCAATCCGAGCTTTGCGATGACCGGACTCAACACCTTTTCGGTCGTCGTCAACGTCGGGTAGGACTTGATCTGGCTGGAGATATACGTACCGCCGGTGTTCTGCTGCGAGATATCGGTCGATTCACCGTTCTCCTGCGCGGCGTTGAACGTGGCGATCACCTGCGCCGTCGCAGTGTATTTGGGCGGTGCCAGAAAAACATATGCGCCTACGCAAACGACCACAACCGCAAAAGCGGCAAGAGCTGCCACGAGATGTTTCCGGACCGTCGCCAGCAAATCCGCAAAGGTGTATATCTTTCTCTCCTGATTATCAGAGGATGAAGGCTGGCCTTCCGTCATCTCTTCAGAATTCACTCTTCCCCCTTGCTGACTTCTCTATCTGCAATGAGCATAGCAATGTCCCCGAACCTATGGGACGTTCCGGGACATTGCAGGCTCATCAGATGGACGCTCAGGCGTTCTTCTTGCGGCCGCGCTTCTTCATGGTGCCGGACGTCGCAGCATCGACATCGAAGATGATGGTCTTCTCTTCGATATGCACGGTACCGGGCACGGACTGGTAGGCGACTTCGCCTTCGGGGGCTTCCGGCAGCGTGAAGTACTTGTGCAGCGCTTCGAGCACCACGGCGTCCTTGATGTTCACGGACGTGGTCTGCTTGCCTTCCGGCTTGCTGAACTTCACTGCGTTGCCGCTCTTGGCGGTGCAGGCCTGCACCGCGATCTGCCTGGTCTTGTCGTTGATGAGGATCTTGACGCATGCCGGGTAACCGAGATCGGCGGCGGTGGCCTTATTGAAGCGCACAACGGAATCGGTGACCGTCATCGTCGACTTTCCCGTCGGCACGGACATGTTGATTTCCTCAAATCCCTGAAGCAATGCCATGATTTTTCCTTTGCTTTGACGTATAACTTTTGCATCGCGTTATGCAGCCGCATAGCGCAGTTTTACGCAAACTTTTTCCGTTTGTATTTAACAACACCGTATGCATATAAATCAAATTCTCTACTTGTGAAATTCGCATCACAATCCCGTATTTGCCGCAATACATGAATTCAACAAGGAATTATCCGTATATAAACATGGGCCCGTGCCTCCCCTGAAAGGAAGAGACACGGGCCCACGCCGCATATGCCTGCTACCGGTGCATGATCACTGCTTCGAACTCACCGCGCAGCCGGGCATCACCCCGGCGATGACCTGGCCGCTGGCCACGGCCATGCTCGAGCCGGACGCCCAGTAACCGCGCAGCGAACCGTCCGCGGCCTTGCCGTTGCCGTCCCAGGACGTGCCGTTCGTGAACGACACCTTCACGGCCTTG
>NZ_JAHBBE010000013.1 GCF_019331805.1 Bifidobacterium pongonis | reverse complement strand
AGACAAAACCAGCCCATTTTTGTCCGATTCCGGTCAAGTTTTCCCCGACTCTCCCCCGACTCCCTCAATCCCCTTCACCGGAATCAGACAAAACCAGCCCATTTTTGTCCGATTCCGGTCAAGTTTTCCCCGACTCTCCCCCGACTCCCTCAATCCCCTTCACCGGAATCAGACAAAACCAGCCCGTTCCTGTCCGATTCCGGTCAAAGGCACCCCGAACCTCCACCCCCGCATCACCGAAATCAGACAAAATCGGCCCATTTTTGTCCGATTCCGGAGAAGGGTTCCTGATTACCAGTGGTGGGTGGGCGGCGCGGAACGAGTGCGGAAGCAGGATGGGATATTACTCGACGGAGAGGGTTTGTGAGAGTGTGTGGGATTCGCCCGGAGCCACGGTGATGGCGCAATCGCGGTTCGCCACAGCCTCGACGCAGACGAAACGACGCCACTCCCCTTCCGCCAGATCACCAATCGCATTACCGTTGCGCTCACCCGGATTCCAGACCACGGTCTGCGGTGCGCCCTGCTTGGAAATGACGATGGTCCGCCCCAGCGCATCGTCACGCAGACGAAGCGTATCGGTCGAATAGTAAATGCGATCGACCAAACCTGAGAATACGACCGGCTCATCCCCCTGATCGACGATCGGATCGCCGTCCACCGTGGTATCGATGTACTTCGATCCTTCCAATCCCAGCACCTTGGCGCAATCGACATCGCCAACATGCAGATACGTGTGCAACGCGGCCTCATACGTGAACGGCGCATCGCCCTCATTGCGCACGGTCAACGACATGGTGAGGGAATCGCCGACCTCGATGTCGTAAATCGCATGAAAACGCGGAATGCTGGCGGAACCCAACTGCGCGAGAATCGCATCATCGATCGCTTCGCTGGACAGCGTGTAGCGCAAACGCCTCTCGCGGGAAGACCGTTCGTCGAACTCCCAGAAACTCACACGGCCGAATCCGTGCTTCGGTTTCCTGGACGCAACCTTGCCGTTTTCGAAACCGGAGTTGAACCAGGGGAAGATGATCGGCACGCCACCTCGTATCGCCTTACCCTCGTTCAGATAGGTAGCGGACGGGCACCACACGACCGCGCTTTCCCCGCGCGGGGACCACGTGAGCACATGAGCGCCGTAATCGCTGACCGTGGCCGAAGCGGCATCGACATTGATATTCCTGATCACCATTTCATTAGACATATGCACATTGTATGACCAGTGCTACCGAATCGCCAGAAGCCGTTGGATGGGAGCGCATCGCCATCTCACTACGCTGAAAATTGGTCAGCGTAGGCGGATGGAGACAGGATTGACAAGCCACTACGCCTCCATCCCACGTTACGTCACCAAAATCAGACAGAAACGGGACATCTTTGTCCGATTCCGGTTGGGAAACCCCGAACTTCACGATCCACGTCACCAAAATCGGACAGAATCGGGCTGTTTTTGTCCGATTTCGATCGGAAAGTCCGATTGGGGATTCTGATCGGGGAATTCCCGACCCCCTTCACGTTCCACCACACGTCACCGGAATCGGACAGAAACGGGGCATCTTTGTCCGATTCCGGTTGGGAAACCCCGAACTTCACGATCCACATCACCAAAATCGGACAGAATCGGGCTGTTTTTGTCCGATTTCGATCGGAGAGTCCGATTGGAGAGTCCGATCGGGGGATTGCCAATCGGGGGATTGCCGAGTCTCACAGACTATGTCGCCAAACAAGAAGACGGGAAAGGAGCACACAAAAAGAGCGGCCCCGGCGATAACCTCCGCCGGGGCCGCTTCCTCTAATATCAGCTCCTCTGTTCCCGGCCGCCATGCCACCTTGCATGCGCCGGGGTTCAATCACCTCGTTCCCGACGGCCCCGGCACCTTTGCCGGCTTTCTCTCGCCGTCGTTCAATCCTGCAATCTTCAGTTATTTTGAAGGCGTTGCGCTTGTACCTCACGGCCCTGGCGCTTCGTTGCGATCTGACGAATTCTCGACCAGTCAGCAACTCCGGCCTTCAGTTACAGTATACACCCTATCGAACATGAGACACGACGTAAAAAAACCTTAAATCCCAATAATTCCAATACTTCACCGGCATTATTCAAAAAGAACAAAAACGAACATTTCTCCGACCACCACCAACGGAAGCGAACATTCCATGAATCATTATGCGCACTTCATGAGTCGTTCGGAACAATCACGCAACGCCCGCTTCGCCGCACCTCGCGCAACACGCCCCGAAACCAAGGAAACCAATGCCGGAACGTTCGAAATAAAACCGGCGAAGACACGGCGCAACACGCCGATGCATGCGAAGCGCGAAAATCGTGTATAGTAATCACTCGTTGTGCGAAACGGTTCGCCGTTCACATGAACATGGTGGATATAGCTCAGTTGGTAGAGCATCTGATTGTGGTTCAGAAGGTCGCGCGTTCGAGCCGCGTTATCCACCCCACTGAAACCCTTCCCTCGGGAAGGGTTTTTTTTATATCCAAAACATGACCGCAACATGACATGGCCGCAACATGACATGGCCGCAACATGTCCGGCAGATTCAAGCCAAAATTCAAGCCAAAGGAGAACCGATGCTGCATTTCGAAAACGACTACTCCAAGGCCGCGCACCCGGCCGTGCTCGACGCCCTGATGGCCATCAGCGACACCCCCTACCCCGGCTACGGCTGCGATGAGGTGTGCGAGCGCGCCAAGGATCGCATCCGTCGGGCCTGCGGCAAGCCGGACGCGCAGATCCGCTTCCTGGTCGGCGGCACGCAGACCAATCAGGTGGTCATCGACGCCATCACACCGCCGTACGCTGGCGTCGTCGCCGTGGAATCCGGCCATCCGAACGTGCACGAGGCCGGCGCCATCGAATATTCCGGTCACAAGGTATTGACGCTCCCCCACCACAACGGCCTGATGGACGCCGACGAGCTGGACGAGTTCTGCGCCACCTTCTACGCGGACGGCAACTACGAGCACATGGTGTTCCCCGGCTGCGTGTACGTGTCGCAGTCCAGCGAATACGGAACCGTGTATTCCAAGGAGCACCTGCAGCGCATCGCGGACGTGGCGCACAAGTACGACATGCCGCTGTTCGTGGACGGCGCGCGCCTCGGCTACGCGCTCACCTCCTCCGACTGCGACATGACGCTGCGCGACCTGGCCGACATCGCCGACGTGTTCTACATCGGCGGCACCAAGGTCGGTGCCCTGTTCGGCGAAGCCGTGGTGTTCTCGAACATCAGGGAACCGAAGCATCTTCTGACCATGATCAAGCAGCATGGCGCATTGCTGGCGAAGGGCTTCCTGCTCGGCGTGCAGTTCGACGCGCTGTTCACCGACGACCTGTACTTCCGCATCGCGCGCAACGCCAACGAGGCCGCGGAACGCATCCGCAAGGCTTTGGTCGAGAAGGGTTACACGCTGACCTTCGACGCGCCGACCAATCAGATCTTCATCACGCTTGATGAGCCGACCCGCGCGCGGCTGGAGGAGCATGTGTTGCTCGGCTTCATGGAGAAGGCCGACGACGCGCATACCGTGATGCGCATCTGCACGAGCTGGGCCACCACGCGCGAAGAGACCGATCAGCTCATCGATCTGCTATAGCCTCGCGTTCCATGGCCACGAAGGCCTTGACGCTCGATTTCACGGAATACTGTTCCTTGGTATGCCGCGCGTAGCGCTCGCTCCATGCGATGCGATCCTCGGGATGCTCGATCCACCAGTCGATGCGTGCCGCGAGCGCCGCCGCGTTGCGTACGGGGAATTCGGATTGTTCGAGCAGCGCGAAATGACTTGCCGCGGACAGGTCGGATACCGCGATCACGGGCACCAGTCCGCATGCCATCGCTTCGATGACGCTGATGGATTCGATGTCCGCTATGGAGCAGTGTACGAACAGGTCACCGGACCGCAGAAGTTCCGGCATGTCCGCGTTGCGATGGAAGCCGATGCTCGCCGGGCGTTCCAATCTGCGGTTCGCTTGGGTCTGCAAGTAGCGTTTCAATGGTCCGGCGCCGGCGATGACCAGTTCGATTTCGCTGGCGTGCCTGCTGAGCGCGACCGCTTTGATCAGGGTGATGTGGTCCTTTTCGTGCGTCAATCGTCCTGACGCGATGATGCGGAACGGTTCGCCCGTGTTCCGGGTGCCGGTGGCGTGCGTTTCGCCGGTTTCGGAACCGGTTTCGGATCCGGTTTCGGAACCAACTTCGGAACCGGATTCCCGCGCAGCCTCGCCATCCGCGCTCCGCGGTGTGAATTCGGGCGAATACCCGTTCGAGATCACATGCAGTTTCGCATGGTAACCGTTGCTTCGCAGCAGCCGCGCGGTCATGTCGGTGGGCACGTGGATGTGGCGGATGTTCCGGTACAGCCAGTAATGGAACAGCCGGTAGATCAGATGCGGCAGGCCTGGGATGAATCGCAGCGGTCCGGCGGAGTACAGCACGTTCTCCGGCTGAACGTGGTAGCCGGCCGTCACCGGGATGCCCATGCTCCGCGCGACCGCCGCCGCACGCCTCCCGAAGGCGAAGGGCATGTAGATATGCACCACGTCCACGCCTTCGAAAGCGGCCTTGAACAGGGCATCATCGGGCTCGGCGAACTGCATCTGCTGTTTCGCCGCCACCCAGGAGACAAGCGGAACATGGCGGATCTTCGCGGCGTATACGGGGGCGCCCACGCCCACCAGGCGCACGGTATGCCCTTGCCGTTCAAGCTCACGCGCCCATTGCAGCGCCGAATTCGACGTGCCGTTGCCCTGATTGCCCACGGAATCCACCACCATGGCGATGGTGAGCGGTCGTTCGTCTGGTGTTTCCTGCCGCGCGTCGGGTTCCATCGGTGTACCTCCATATACGACGGGACGCCATCATCGGCGCCCCGCACATCCCCTGTCCAAGCCGTCCAAGCCGTCCAAACGGCGGTCAGCTGCGTCTTCCGCACTGTTTGCCGCCCACGCCCGCACGGCCGTCGGCGCCCCAAGGGCCCTTGCCCTGCTCGCGCAACCAGCCGAGATGCCGTTTCATCGCTACCAGCATGATATGCGCGTCTTCAAGGCCGAGATGCCGTTCGCTGCGGTCCGGGGCCAATGCGCCCTGGCGTTTGGCGTAGGCGTCCAGCGTATTGTCGCCGTACGGATGGTCGGGCGTCGCTTCGGAGCCCGGATCCCACTGCCGGCTCATCGGCATGGTGTCGATGATCACGATGCCACCGGCACGGTAGGCTTCGGCGTACCCGGCCACGTTCAGCATGAAGAAGCCATGTTCGAAGGTGGCGTTGTGCGCCACATACGGCTGTTGCATCAAGCGTTGCAAGAGCCCGGCTTGCGCGGCCTGCCATTCGTCGAACAGCCGGTAGCCGTTTTCGGGCCCGCGCCCGCTCACGTCGATGCCGGTGAGCTTGGCGATGAAGGGGTTGCCGATTCGCGCGTTGCGTTCGGTGACGCCGAAGCTCAGCCTTGACTGGCCGTAGGCGTCGCCGGCGACGTAATCCGACTGCTCGTACGCGTAATCACCGCCGTCATTACCACCGTTACCACCGTTGCTGCCGCCGTTCGCGCCGTCAGGGCGTGGCGACGCCATGTTCATGTATTCGAAACCCACGTCGATGATGTACGTGCGGGCCGGGTCGGTGCCGGTGGTTTCGATATCGATGCCCATCACCGTGTCGACATCACGCCCGGGAAGATAGACGTTGCGCCAATCGCCCGTGGATTTACGCGGCGCGGGCTCCTTCGCGGCACCGGTCGCGGCATCGCCGTCCGCAATGCCGGACAGGCTCGCCTGCGCCATCAGCGACGACGCGCCTTGGCGTTGGGCGCGTTCGGCCTTACGCCGTTCGGCGCGTTCGTTGAGGATGTCGGCGGTACGGTCGCGGATATCGGTGATGTCAACACCTTGCGGAATGTGGGCGCCGGGTTCGGGCGCACCCAATACCACCGCGGTGCCACGCCCCTGCCTTTTCCTGGAAACCTTCCACAGCCCCTGGGATTCGCCGGCACGCAGCAACGTATCGATCTCGTCGTTCAGACGCCGGTTGGCGTAGGCAAGGGCGCGCGGAAGCCGGTAGGACGCGATGATACGGTCGAAATCGGTCATGAACGCGGTATTGCATTGCGCGATGACCGGTTCGAGCCGGTCGCGCGTGGCATAGTCGGCCTTCAGCGCGTCATGGATGCGCTGCGGGCTCGCCGTGGTCTCCTCTCCCTCATCGAAGCACCCGATGCCCGCATCAAGGTCGAGCGAACCGATCCACGCCCAATCGATGACCGCGCCATCCGCATCCTTGGGCATGATCTGACTCCACTGCCCGATATCGTTTTTGGCCTCGTTCCGCCAACTCATACCATGCCCCGCCGCTTTACAGTTCGAACCCGAGTTCCTTGGCGGCTTCGGTGGGAACGGGGTCCTCACACCAGAAATCCTCCAGGTTCTCGTAGGTGGTCAGCGAACGGATCTCCGCCTTGTCGATGTACAGTTCACCGCTGAGATGATCGGTCTCATGCTGGAAGATACGCGCCGGCCAGCCATGCATGCGCGCCTTATGATGCTCGCCGTTCTCGTCATCCCATTCGGCGTCGATGTCGAGCCAACGCTTGCGCACCGCCTGATAGCCGTCGAAGCTCAGGCAGCCCTCGTAGAAGCTGCGCGTCTCGGTGCCGACCGGCGTGTAGGAGGGGTTGATGATCACATGGAACGGCAGTTCGCCGATCTCACGCGGATCGTCCTCGTCATCACGCACATGGTCCTCCAGCACGGCCAGAGCAAGACCGAGACCGATCTGCGTGGCAGCCAAACCCACGCCGGGCGCTTCGAGCATGGTGATGCGCATCGCCTCGATGAGCTTGGCCAGCGTGTGCTTGGACAGCTGCCCGGTGTAGGCGGCGGTCTGCTGTCTCAACACCGGCTCGCCGGCCTGGACGATGGGCAGGATATGCTCCTTGCCGCCGGTTTTGATGAGCTGTTCGACATCACGGTTGAGTTCGAGGTCGACTTTGCTGTTCTTACCGAACATGGATCTCCTTCATACGATCAAAAGATTCGGCCGGTCCGACCGGCGTTTACAGGGCGAGTTCGTCGGCGACGACCTTCGCGAGACGCTCGCACACCTCGTCCGCCTGCTGCTGGGTGGCGGCCTCGGCCATCACGCGCACCAGCGGCTCGGTGCCGGAGGGGCGCAGCAGCACGCGGCCGGTTTCGCCGAGCATGGCCTCTTCCTTGCGCACGGCCTCCTGCACCACCGGGTTGGTCTTCGCCGCGAGTTTGTCGACATTGGGCACGTTGACCAGGGTCTGGGGCAACTGCGGGAAGTCGGCGGCGAGCTCCTTGAGGCTCTTGCCGGACTTCACGACCTCGTTGCACAGGGTGAGCGCGGTGAGCGTGCCGTCGCCGGTGGTGGCGAATTCACGGTTGATGACGTGGCCGGACTGTTCGCCGCCCAGCGTGTAGCCGCCCTTGAGCATCTCCTCGAGCACGTAACGGTCACCCACGTTGGTCTGCACGGTGGCGATGCCCATATCCTTCAACGCGAGCTTCAGGCCAAGATTGCTCATCACGGTGACGACCAGCGTATCGTGGGCGAGCTTGCCTTCACGCTTCTTCGCACGGGCCAGGATGCCCATGATCTGGTCGCCGTTCACCATGTTGCCGTCCTCGTCCACGGCCAAGCAGCGGTCGGCGTCGCCGTCGAACGCCACACCCAGGTTGGCGTCGGATGCCTTGACGATGGCCTGCAGCTGCTCGGGGTGCGTGGAGCCGGCGTTCTTGTTGATGTTGTAGCCGTCCGGGGACGCGTTGATCACGATGACGTCGGCGCCGGCGCGGCGCAGCGCTTCGGGGGCGACGACGGAGGTGGCGCCGTTGGCGCAGTCGGCCACGACCTTCAGGCCCTTCAGCGGGGTGGGTTGCGACTTGTCGGGCTGGATCGGGGCGATCGACGAGACGAGATGGTCGATGTACAGGTTGGTGGCGGTCACGGTGTCGTGGCTCACACGGCCCACGCCGGCACCGGTCGGACGCTCCCAATCCTTGCCGAGCACGGCTTCGATCTCGTCTTCCTTGCTGTCGGGCAGCTTGAAGCCGCCGCGGGCGAAGAATTTGATGCCGTTGTCGGGCATGGGGTTGTGGGATGCGGAGATCACCGCGCCCATTTCGACGTTGAGCACGGAGGTCAGGAACGCGACGCCCGGGGTCGGGATGATGCCTGCGTCGATCACGTCGAAGCCGCCGGCGCTCATGCCCGCGGACAGTGCGGACGCGAGGAAATCGCCGGAGACTCGGGTGTCCCTGCCGACCAACGCGCGGCGGCGGCCTTCCGGTTGGTCTCCCCTATCGCTGTTATCCCCCAGCACGCGTACGGCGGCATCGCCCAGATCCAACGCCAGCTGCGCGGTCAAGTCCCTATTCGCCAATCCTCGAACGCCATCGGTTCCAAACATGTTCGGCATGAGTATTCAGTCCTTGCTATCTGAAATTTTCTTTCCGCGCTCTATCGTACTCAACGGTGTTCACCGCCTTGCCATACGCAGCGCTTTTCCGGTTCATTTTCACAATCGGAATATGGACGCGCGCGGCGCCGTCACACCCGGCACCCGCACCTTGCGCACCTTAAATGTATACGCGCGCGAATAACACCGATGGGCCGCAGCGCAAAACCCGTACCCACGTAGCGAACTTGGCCGCTTTGCACGTGCGGTGCCGAGCGGCCCGTGTCTATCTTGTTAGGCACGAACGCAGATTACGTTCGGCCCAATGAAAAGGAAGTTGCGATGTCAGATATGCATTCCAACACCATGAACGATTCGGCTTGCGGCTGCTGCGGCGGCGAAGGCGACGGCAGCGACGACGTGGCTCCCTTCGACGGCGTCGAGATCAATCCGATCTTCTCGCGCCCGAAGGAAGCCAAGGCGTTCCCGAAGAACCGCATCCCGCATGAGGGAAGCCTGCCGGAAACCGCCTATCAGGTGGTCCACGACGACGCCATGCTCGACGGCAACGCCCGCCTGAACCTGGCCACCTTCGTCAGCACCTGGATGGACGACTACGCCAACCGCATCTACATGGAGGCGGCCGACAAGAACATGATCGACAAGGACGAATACCCGAAGACCGCGGAGATCGAGAACCGTTGCTGGCATATGCTGGCCGACCTGTGGAACAATCCCGATTCCGATCATGCGATCGGCACGTCCACCATCGGCTCCTCCGAGGCGTGCATGCTGGGCGGCCTCGCGCTCAAGCGCCGCTGGGTCAGGGCCCGCAAGGCCGCCGGCCTGCCCACCGACAAGCCGAATCTGGTCATGAGCAGCGCCGTGCAGGTCTGCTGGGAGAAGTTCTGCAACTATTTCGACGTCGAACCGCGTTTCGCGCCGATCTCCGAGGATCATAAGGTGCTGGACGGCCATGATCTGGAACGTTATGTCGACGAGAACACCATCGGCGTGGTCGCCATCATGGGTGTGACCTATACGGGCATGTACGAGCCGGTGCAGCAGATCTCCGACGCGCTCGACCGCATCCAGGAGAAGACCGGACTGGACGTCCACATCCATGTGGACGCGGCGTCCGGCGGCATGATCGCGCCGTTCATCCAGCCCGATCTCGCGTGGGATTTCCGCGTCAAGCGCGTGGTGTCCATCAGCACGTCCGGCCACAAGTACGGCCTGGTCTACCCGGGTCTCGGCTGGGTCGTATGGCGTTCCACCGCCGACCTGCCGGAGAGCCTGGTGTTCAAGGTCAGCTACCTTGGCGGCGAGATGCCGACCTTCGCGCTGAACTTCTCCCGCCCCGGCGCACAGGTGCTGCTGCAGTACTACATGTTCCTGCGTCTCGGTTTCGAGGGCTACCGCCGCGTGCAGCAGGCTTCGCACGACGTGGCGAAGTACCTGTCCGGCGAAATCGCCAAGATGGACGATTTCACCCTGTGGAACGACGGTTCCGACATTCCGGTGTTCGCATGGATGCTCAAGGACAAGCCGAACCGCAAGTGGAACCTGTACGACCTGCAGGATCGTCTGCGCATGAAGGGCTGGCTGGTTCCGGCCTATCCGATGCCCGTCGACCTGACCGACGTGACCGTGCAGCGCATCGTGGTGCGCAACGGGTTCAGCCATGATCTGGCCGAGTCGTTCCTGCGCGATCTCAAGGCCTGCGTGCGTTATCTTGATTCGCTTGAGGCTCCGATGCCGTCCGAGGCGCACGCCTCCGGATTCCACCACTGACCTGGTCCACGCCCCGGTCGGGTTGCCGCGTCTCTTTTCTCTCTTCGTGCGGGAACCCGGCCGGGGCGCCTTTTTCACTTCATTAATTAGACGTTTTTAACATGTTTAACCAATCGTTTTTCCCGAAAACAACACAGTTCATGAAAGCTGGCTGCAATGAGCATGCATACAAGGAAGCCACTTGCCATCGTTGCGCACAATACAAGCGCGGCGGGGCGCCCGGAATCTGGGGCAAATCGGACCGCGACGGTTCCACGCTCGCCTTCCGGAACCGCTGCGGCGCGTCCCGGCGCTTCGGCGCAGGCCGAATCGAAGACTAGGAGCACCGCCAAAGGCACCGCCCTGATGTCGGTCGGTCAGCTCGCCATCCTCACCGTGGTGGCGGTCGCCTCACTGCGTTCCCTGCCGGCCATGGCCGATTACGGCCTGGCCTCGGTGCTGCTATACCTGATTCCAGCGGTGTTCTTCCTCGTGCCCACCGCGCTCGTCGCCGCCGAACTGGCGACCGGCTGGAAGGGCGGCGTCTACGTGTGGGTGCGTGAGGCCTTCGGCAACCGCGCCGGATTCGTGGCCATCTGGCTGCAGTGGATCCAGAACGTGGTGTGGTACCCGATCCAGATCTCGTTCATCGCGGTGAGCCTCTCCTACGTGTTCGGCTCCGGCCGTCTGGGCAACAACGGCGTGTACGTCGCCGTCGTGATCATCGTGCTGTATTGGGTGTCCACGCTCGTCGCCCTGCGCGGCGGCAACCTGTTCGCCAAAGTCGGCTCCATCTCCGGACTGATCGGCACGCTGTTCCCGGCCGCGCTGCTCATCATCCTCGGCGCCGTCTGGCTGTTCGCCGGAGAGCCGATGCACACCTCCCTGCAGGCGTCCGCGCTGCTGCCGCCGTGGACCGGCATCGCGTCCATCGTGCTGATCGTCTCGAACGTGCTCGCCTACGCCGGCATGGAGGTCAACGCCGTGCATGCCAACGACATGAAGGATCCGGGCCGTGAATTCCCTCGCGCCACCGTGCTGTCCACCGTGCTCATCCTGCTCGTGCTCGTACTGCCGACGCTTGCCATCGCCTTCGCCGTGCCGCATAGGGAGCTCGGTCTGATCGACGGCATCAACCTGGCTTTCAAGGAGTTCTTCGACCACTTCGGCATGGATTGGGGTGTGCCCGTCATCTCCCTGCTCATCGCGCTGGGCGCGTTCTCCTCGGTGATCACCTGGATCGCCGGTCCTTCGCGCGGTCTGCTCGCCGCGGCCCGTACCGGTCTGATGCCGCCCGCGCTGCAGAAGCGCAACGCCGCCGGCGTGCAGGAGGGCATTCTGCTGGCGCAGGGTGCCATCGTCACCGTGCTCGCACTGCTGTTCGTGTTGATCCCGAACGGCAACACCGCGTTCGCCACGCTGGTGGATATGGCCACCGCGCTGTACCTGATCATGTACATGATGATGTTCGCTTCGGCGATCCGCCTGCGCATCTCCCACCCCGAGGTGGTGCGCACCTACCGCGTGCCCGCGCTGAACTGGATCGCGGGCGTCGGATTCGTGGCCGCTGCCGCCGCCTTCGTGCTCACCTTCGTTCGCCCGGCCGGTTTCACCGGCATGTCGACGCTGGGGTATGCGGTGCTGGTCGCCGTGGTCGTGGTGGTGCTCGGCGTGCCGCCGCTGATCATGTATGCGCTGCGCCGCCCCGATTGGGATATGCGTTCCGATCAGGAGAAGCGCGACGCCACCGGCGTTCTGGTCAATCCGCCCAGCCGGGCCGAGGAAGCGAGGTGAGCCTGTGATCATCATCGCGCGTCGTTGACGCGCGGCAACTTTCTTCTTTCTTTCTCCTGTTACACGAAAACGTGCGCCGGTTTCCCAGCGCACGTTTTCGCATATCCGTTTCAATCCGGCGGAACCGGAGCATTCGCTCCCGTTGCAGGGCTCGCGGTCACACCGCCATGCCCACCAGCAGCATCGCCGGGTACAGCAGGTAGAACACCCACTTGGTCCACGCGTGCTTGTAGCCCAGCTCGTCGCGGCGGTAGTGCAGGAAGGCCACGCCCACGGCCGGGGCGATAAGCGACACCGCGCCCATCAGGCCAGCCGTGAACATCATAGTGTTCTCACGCTTGTTCAGCAGGTAGAAGACCATCACGAACGCGAGGGTGATCGCGCCGACGTTCATGACGCCCTGGCGCAGGCCCACACGCAGCATCAGGTTCCACAGCAGGCCCACGATCACCAGAACCACCATGAACACGTAGCGCACGGCGCCCTCGTAACGCTTCGAGATCCAGTCGAGCGCCGCGATCACGATCAGCGCGATCACCAGGCCGAACACCGGGTTCTGCGAGCTCAGGTCGAAGGTCTTGCCGGTGGTCACGCAGTCGTACGGCACTTCGCAGATGACGGCGAGCACCAGCAGCTGCAGCAGGTACATCCAACGGTTGTGCGTGTGGCGGTAGCCGTCGAACAGCAGCCAAGCGTAAATCGGGATGGCGCACCACGAAACGACCTCGCAGAGCACGGCGACGCTCAGCGCCGTCATGTCCTTGGTGATGTCGCCGCCGAACATCGCGGGGACCAGCGTGACGCTCGCCACGGAGAGGAACATGAAGATGGCACCAATCACCTTGAGGTTGAATACCGTCAGGCCGCGCCGTCTCGGCTTGCGACGACCGATGAGCTCGGTGCTGTCGGTTTTCGTGTCTTGCTGCTTCATGTGTTCCTCTCGTTGACGGCCCATGCGGGCCGGTTCGGTTATGGCCTTACGGCTTTATGGCCGTGCGGCTGTGGAGCCTTCCAGCCTTACGGCCTTACGACTTTCGGATGTGACCTACTGTAATTACCTTACGGTAACTCGGCTAGTCGCGCCCAAGGATGAAATCCAGCACCGCTTCGTAGTCGGCGCCCTTGCAGGACAGCAGCGCCTGCGCGCATTCGTCCGGGTCCGAAGCCGGTGAGATCTCGGTGTGCAGGTAGATGCCGTCGATGCCGGCCGACGCCGCGCCCGCGATATCGCAGGTGGTGTCGTTGCCCACCATCACGGCCCGGTCGGCGGTGACGCCTTCGCGGCGCAACGCCAGCTCGAACAGTTCGACCCCCGGCTTGCGCGTCCCCTCCTCGCTGGAGATCAGGATGCGATCGAGCGCCTTGTCAAGACCGAGCAGTTCCAGTTCCGGGCGGGTGAAGGACGATTGCGCGTTGCTGACCAGAACGGTGCGGATACCCGCGTTGCGCAGCGCTTCGAGCAGGTCGAGCGCACCCGGGTACAGGCGGAACAGGCTCGTCGTGGAATGCCGGAACGACCAGCCGACCGCGCGGGCCTCGGATTCGCCTGCCTGCACGCCATGGGCGGCAAGCATCCGCTGGTATACAGGGATGTATTCCGGCTCATACCAGCGATCATCCTCATGACCGGCCATCTGCCGGGCCAGTTCCTCGTCGAAGCGACGTTTCGTCTCATCGGCGTCCGCATAGTCGGCGCCCGCGCCGTTCAACGCGACGCGCAACGCCTCCCAAGCCGCCTGTGACCATTCGTCGGTACGGATGTCGATAAGCGTGCCGTACAGGTCGAAGAACACCGCATCATAGCGTGCCATGCTCACACCATCCTCCAGATCGACAGCGAGCGGGGTGCCAGGTGGAAGCCCGCACCGTCCAGTTCGCAGTCGCCTTTGCCGGCTGCCACCGGGGACGTGAAGGCCTCCGGTTCAACGTTGCCGCGTTCGCCGATGGCGTACCGTGCGCTGGTGGAATCCAACGCGCAACGCCAGTCGGAAGCCTTCGGCGCCGCGGATTCCCCGGTTTCGCCGTCGCGTTCCGCCACGGCACCGTTCATCACGGTCAGCGGCATCGTGCGTTCGCGCACATCGGGGTTGACGAGTACCGCGCAATCGTCGACGAGGAAAGCGACCATGGAGCTTTCCGTGGGCACGATCGCACGTTCGGCGTCGAACCATGCCGGCGAGGAGGCTCGCAGCGCGATGAGGTCGGCGTAGTAGCGGATCAGCCCGCGCATATCCGAGGCACGGGACCAGTCGAGCCTGTTGATCCTGCTACCGGATTCGAAGGAGTTGTCATTGCCGTACTTGGTGCGTGCGAACTCCTCGCCGGACAGCATGAACGGCAAGCCCGCGGATGTGGCGATGAGACCGGCCGAAAGCATGTTGGCGCTCAACACATCCTTCGCGGCCGGTTCGCCGCTGAGGATGTCGTCGTACATGGCGTTGCTTCCCAGATGGTTCGCGCCGTTGCCGCGCATGCTGATGCTGAGCTTGTCCCACAAGGTCAGGTCGTCGTGCGCGGAAACGTACTGGATGATCTGCCCTGCCTCGCCTTCGCGCACGGCGGCCGTGCGGTGGGCGTTCGCCGCATTCAATACGGCCTGTCGGTTCTGCTGGGCGGCGCCGTTCACATACCCCGGCTGATCGCGGTAGAACACATGCCCCTTGATCGCGTCGCGCGTGGTGTCGCAGAAGTGGCCGATGCGATGGTCGATCGCGGCCAGCGCGTTCTTGTCGGCGAGCACCGTGCCGGGAAGCGGGGCGCTCTCCCCCGCCGCCCAGGGTTCGCCGTACATGAGGATCGACTGCCCGTCGGGCAGCGCGTCGAGCGATTCGCGGATCTGGCGCATGGTTTCCACGTCGATCAGGCCCATGAGGTCGAAGCGGAAGCCGTCGAGATGGTATTCGTTCGCCCAGTAGGTCACCGATTCGACCATGAACCTGCGGAACATCGCGTGTTCGCTGGCCATGTCGCAGCCGCAGCCGGAACCGTTCGCGAACTCGCCGTCATCGGTGCGGCGGCAGTAATACCCGGGCACCACGCGTTCGAACCAGTTGTCCGTGGTGTACATGTGGTTGTACACCACGTCCATCACGACCTTGATGCCGGCGGCGTGCAGCGCCTGGATCATGGCCTTGCATTCGCGGATGCGCGTCTCGCCGTTGTACGGGTCGGTGGCGTACGAACCTTCGGGCACGTTGTAGTTGACCGGATCGTACCCCCAGTTGTAGCCGCCTGTGCGTGTCTCGTCGACGGAGCCGTAGTCGTAGAACGGCAGCAGCTGCACGACGGTGATGCCGAGCGCTTTCAGGTATTCGACGCAGGTGGGGAACCCGCCCTTACCGTCCAGCGTGGTGCCGGTGTCGGTGAAGGCGAGGTATTTGCCCCGGTGCTCCGCCAGCACGCCGCTGTTCGGATCGTTGCTGAAATCGCCCACATGCGTCTCCCAGATCACGTCCCCGTCGATCGGGGTCGTGGGCCGGGCGTCATGCTCCCATCCTTCCGGATCGGTACGGCGCAGATCGACGACCATGCTGCGTCGACCGTTCGCGCCCGCGGCACGGGCCCAGGGGTCGGCGCTGCGGGTCACGCTGCCGTCGGCGAATTCGATGAGGTAATCGTAGTAGACGCCATGCGTCACGCCGGGGATGGCGACTGTCCATGCGCCGTCCTGTTCGAGGCGCATCGGGTATTCGCCCAACATGCGGCTGCCCTGCTCGGCATCGGTGCCGTGCGCGAACAGTCGGAGCGTGACCTGGCTTGCTGTAGGTGCCCAGAGCGCAAATTGGGCGCCATCGTCGGAAACGGTGGCGCCCAATTGACGCTCCAAACACAACGGATAAGACTCTGTTGCGTTAGCGAGCGACATGGATGTTATCCCTTCACGGAACCGGACATCGACTCCTGGTAGAAGCGCTGCATCACGATGAACATGATGGCGATCGGGATGGAGATCACCACGGCCGCGGCAGCGAATCGTGCGTAGAAGTTCTGTACGTATTCCTTCTGCAGCATGAGCCACAGACCCAGAGCGACGGTGTAGTTCGACTGGGTGCGGCAGATGACCTTGGCCATCACGAAGTCGAGCCACGGAATCAGGAAGCCGGTGATTGCCTGGTAGACGATCATAGGCTTGCAGATCGGGATGATGATCTTGTAGAACACCTGGAATCGCGTACAACCATCAATCATAGCGGCCTCGTCGAGCGAAGTCGGAATGGTGTCCATGAAGCCCTTCATCACGTAGAAGCCCGCGCCGGTGCCGGCGGAGTAGACGAGGATCAGAGCGATGATCGTCACGTTGCCGTTGGTCAGGTTCATCGCCTTCAGGATGAAGTAGATGGCGGTGACGGCCATGATGCCGGGGAACATGCCGAGGATCAGGACGATGTTCATGAAGGTGCGGCGGGTGCGGAAGCGCATACGGCTCATGCAGTACGCCACGGAGAGCACGAACACCACGGAGATCAGGCAGGTGAAGCAGGCCACGATGAAGGTGGTGGTGAACATCTTCGGAAAGTTGAGCACGGAGGTGTCCGTGAACAGCTTGACGTAGTTGTCGAAGGTGAACTGCGTCGGGAAGAAGGTCTTCGGGTACGGCTTGGTGTTCTTGTTGAAGCTTTCCATGAACACCCAGACCACCGGGATCAGCCAGATGATCGCGAGGACGGAAAGCAGGACGTAGGACAGGACGTCGCCGAGAATGCGACGCTTCTTCTGGTCGTGCAACAGGCCACGACGCTCGGGTTCAGCCACTGCGTGCTTGGAACTCATCGGAATGCCTCCTCATTCTTGTAGGAGCCGGAGTTACGGTAGGTGATCAGGGAGACCACGGCCAACACGATGAAGGTCATGATGCCGATCACTGCACCGAGGTTGTAATCCGACTTGTCGACCGTAAGCTTGTACAGCCAGGTGATCAGCAGATCGGTCTTACCTGCGGATGCGCCGACAGGCGTCGGGGCGCCACCGGTAAGCAGGTAGATCACGTTGAAGTTGTTCACGTTGCCGGTGAAGGTGGTGATCAGGTACGGAGTGAGCACGAAGATGATGTACGGCATGGTGATCTTGGTGAAGATCTGCCACCAGTTCGCGCCGTCCAGCTTGGCGGCCTCGTACTGGTCGACCGGGATGTTCTGCAGAATACCGGTGACCTGCATGATGGTGTACGGGATGCCGACCCACAGGTTCACGATGATCACGGTGACGCGTGCCCAAGTGGCGTTGGTCAGGAACGGCAGCGGGCCGTCGATCCAACCCCACTGCATGAGCAGCTGGTTGATGGCGCCGTTCGGCTGGAGCATGGAACGCATGACCAGCAGGGACACGAACTGCGGCACGGCGATGGACATGGAGAAGATGCTGCGCCAGAAGTTCTTGAACTTGGTGGTCTTACGGTTGATGACCATGGCCAGGAACAGGCCGAGGAAGAAGTTCAGGAAGGTGGCGAAGAAGGCCCAGACCAGGGTCCAGACGAGCACCTGCATGAACATGGAGGCGCTGACGGTGTTGCTCACGTCGCTGGAGAACAGCTGCTTGAAGTTCTCAAGGCCGACCCAGTGGAACAGCACGAGGTTGCGGTGGTCGTAGCTGGTGAACGCCATGGAGATCATGAAGATCAGCGGCAGCACGGTGAAGACGAGGATGCCGAGGGTCGGCAGGAACATCAGCAGCTGGTGCGCCTTGGCGTCGAACAGGGTGCGCCAGTCATCCATGAAGGTCGGGGCGCTGCCGTTCTTCTTGGCCAGGCATTCGGCCTTGTACGCGGTCTTGACGGACAGGCGCCACAGGTACAGGAACAGGATGATCAGAACAATGGTGCACACGCCGTACAACAGGATGACGACGGAGCGGTCGCCCTCGGTGTACACCCAGTAGCCGTCGACGAGGACCTTGCCCTGCTTCTGCGTACCCAGCGTCGGCAGCTTGGACAGGTAGCCGATGCCGTTGGTGAACAGGAACACGAAGAACGCGATCTCAGCCACAAGGAACGCGATGCCCTTGACGTACTGCTTGCGCACGATATTGCCCAGACCGAAGATAACGGCGGACAGTTTGGTGAAAATGTCGCCCTCAGTGAGCGCGGCCTTCACCGTGTAGGGCGACGGCGGAACGTAGTCCGCGCCCATTTTGCGGCGGCGCTTCATCTCTCTGGGGGAAAGAGTCGCTGCTGTCATTCAAATCGCCTCTCTCAATGTACGAATGATTACGGGGATGATCCCCTGGCCCAAGGCTTCTATGCTTCGGGCGTGCTCAGTAATAAACCCGCCCACCGCAGTAAGGGAGCCGCCGCATCGTGTCGAAGCGGCGTGCGGGAGCGGGTCTATGAGAATTGTGTGTCCGTGCGGTCACGGCGCAGGCTGCACCATGACCGCACGGGGAATGGATTCTTGGAGGGAATCCTGTATTCAGTTGTCTGTTGGTATGAACCGAATCACTTGTTCATCGCGGCGAGCTGGTCAGCCCAAGCGGCGGCCTTCTCAGCGGCGTTGTCGGCGGTGGTCACCTTGTTGGTGATGGACTCGCCGTAAGCCTCGGCGGAATCCCACCAGCTGTTCATCGCGGAGATGGTCGGCTGGATGAGGGACTGCTCGTCGGCGACGGTGGACTGGGCCTTGACCAGCTCGTTGTCCTTGAACTCGTCGGAAGCGGTCAGGGTCTTGTCGGACGGGATGACTTCACGCATATCGTAGTGGGACTTCTGAGCATCGGAGGAGCCGAGGTACGCGGCGAACTGGGCGGCGGCCTTCTGGTTCTTGGCGTTCGGGTTGTAGGCGGCGGCCTTGGAGCCGGCGAAGGCCTGCATCTGGTAGGACTTGCCGTCCACGGTGTAGGTCGGCAGAGCGGCTGCGCCGTAGTTGTCGCCCAGGGCTTCCTTCACGTTCGCGGCATCCCAGGAGCCGGAGAAGTAGGCCTTGACGTTGCCGGCCTGCAGGTCGGAGAGGCCGGAGTTCTCGTTGTCGAGCACGAAGTTCGGGTTGTTGGCGACGCTCACCAGGTACTTGGTGGCGGCGGTCAGCTTGTCCTTGTCGACGGTGATGCCCTTGGAGGCGTCGGTGCCGTCACCGAAGAAGGTCAGATCGGCGGACTTGGTCAGCAGGGCCTGCAGGTACCAGCCGTTGGTCATCGGGAAGGCGACCTTGGCCTTGGCGAGCATGGAGTCGAGGCTCTTGATGTCGTCGGCGGAGAACGCGGACTTGTCGTAGTACATGAACCAGGTGTTGGTGGTGTACGGCACGCCGTAGACCTTGCCGTCGTTGGAGACGGAGTCGATCAGGGCGTCGGTGTTCTGTTCCTTCACCTGCTTGAGCTCGTTGGTGCCGACTTCGCCGATGGCGCCGGCGTCGACCAGGCGGCCGAGCTGATCGTTGGCGAACATGTAGACATCGGCGGCGGCGGACGGATCCTTCTCCACGGTGTCGGCGGCGTCAGCTTCGGAGACGACGTCGTTCTTCCACGTGATCTTGTATTCGGGGTGGGCCTTCTCGAAAGCCTTCTCGGTCTTGTCGAGCCAGTTGTTGTCCTTGGCCTGGTCCTCCTGCGGAGCCCACACGCTCAGGGTGACTTCCTCGGTGGAGCCGGTGGACTTCGTGGCGTTGTCGTTGCTGGAACCGCAAGCCGCGAGAGGCAGCAGCATGGCAGCAGCCGCAGTCAAACCGATTGCCTTGGTCCAATTGATCTTCATCGATCTTCCTTTCTTTATGCGTCCCCCCGTTCGAGAACGCAATCACCTGTGTTGATGCTCGGCTCCGTCACCCACGCAAAACGTTTGCAGAAACTTTGCTTTGCATCTTCAGTTAGCAATATACCACTGTTTTGCAAACGATGCCACGCCAACGGTAAAATGTGTCGCAAATAACCATTCGTTAACTAGGTTTTATGAGGAAACAAATGCAAGATAACGTATGCACCCACCGCCCAGAATGGCTTGAAACCGCGGTATTCTACGAGATTTACCCCCAAAGCTTCCAAGACAGCAACGCCGATGGCATCGGTGACATCAACGGCATCATTCAACGCCTTGACTATATCCACAATCTGGGATGTACGGCCCTGTGGATCAATCCCTGCTTCGATTCCCCCTTCAAGGATGCGGGTTATGACGTGCGCGACTACACCAAAGTCGCCCCCCGCTACGGCACCAATGATGACCTTGTCAGACTCTTCGACGAGGCGCACCGGCTCGGCATGCACGTGCTGCTCGACCTCGTGCCGGGCCATACCAGCGAGGAGCACCCTTGGTTCAATGCCAGCGCGCAGCCGGATGAAAGCGATCGCACCGTCGGTGATGACAACGTTTCCGAACGGTATATATGGACCGACACCTGGATCTCCAACGGCGACGGCCTGCCGTTCATCGGCGGCGAAGCGGAACGTGACGGCACCTATATCCTCAACTTCTTCAAGTGCCAGCCCGCACTGAACTACGGGTTCGCGCACCCCCGCCGCGCCTGGCAGAAACCTGCGCTCGGCCCGGACGCCACCGCCACCTGCGACGCGATGATCGACGTGATGCGCTTCTGGCTCTCCCGCGGCGCCGACGGTTTCCGCGTGGACATGGCCGACAGCCTGGTCAAGCAGGACGATGACGGCAAGCCGTTCACCATCAGGACCTGGCAATACATCTTCTCCCGCATCCGCCCCGAATTCCCCGAGGCGGCGTTTGTCTCCGAATGGGGCAGGCCCGACGAATCGCTCAAAGCCGGCTTCGACATGGACTTCTACCTCGACTGGCGTTGGGACGGCAATCCGAACGGCTATAACATGCTGCTGCGCAACACCGACACCCCGCTGTCGCATGATAACGATGCCAGCTATTTCAACGCCGACAGCGGAACGCCGGTCAGCGAATTCCTTGGCGAATACCTGCCCCGCGTGCGCGATGCGGAACGTTATCACGGCCTGTTCAACCTCATCACCTGCAACCATGACACGTTGCGCACCGCGCAGCGTCTGACCGACCGCGAACGCAAGCTCGCCTACGCCACGCTGCTCACACTGCCGGGCGCACCGTTCATCTACTACGGCGACGAGATCGGCATGCGCTACCTGCCGATGCGTTCCAAGGAGGGCGGCTACAACCGCACCGGCAGCCGCACGCCCATGCAGTGGAACCATGACGCGAATCTCGGTTTCTCCGAAGCCAACGCCGACGCGCTGTATCTGCCGGTCGATCAGGCCGCGGACGCGCCGACCGCCGAGGATGCCATGGCTAACGAGGATTCCCTGTGGCATGTCATCCAGTCGGTGCTCGCGCTGCGCGCCGGGGAGAATGCGCTGCACGGAGCGTCGGCGTTCGATGTGGTCCAAGGCGACGGGCGTGCGTTCGCCTTCGCCCGAACCGCCGAAGGCGAACGTCTGGTAGTCGCCGTCAACCCCGGCCGCGGCACCGAACACGTGGCCGTCGACGGCTTGGCCGGCGACGTCCTGTTCGCCATCGGCTCCCCCACGATCGGCAACGGCGAACTCATCCTGCCCGCGCAATCGTTCATCATCGTGAAGTGATCGGATACCGCTGAACGAACGCCCCGTTTCCATGCATGGAACGGGGCGTTTGCCTTGGCGGGCGCGAAGGAAGTCACTTCGCCGCGAACCACCGAGGAATTTCTAGTGACCGACCGTGAACCAATCATCATCAAACGGCACACTGCAAAACCTGTACATACCTATATATTGCGCATACCTATATATAAGGAATATAAGGAACAGGAAGCCGCACTCCCCCACCGCCGCATGGCATCGCAAAGGGGCGCCGCCCGACCTTCGGAAGGAAGATCGGCCGACGCCCCTTTCGCATTCGCCGTGCCGTCCGGCTACCTCACGGCCGCCATACGGATGGCGGGCATTCCGGCGGCACTACCTTGCGATCACAGGCTTTCGTTGTACCTGCGCACCTTGAGGGTGCGGTGCGAGGATTCGACATTGCCGCGGATGATGCGCTTCAAGGCGTTGTCGGCATCCTCATGGGAGGTGAGCCATGCGTCGCCCAGCTCCACCAGCTTGGCCGGATCGGCGTATGCCGGGTACAGGCCCTCCAGCAGCGCTTCGGCCATGTGGAAGGTCTTATTGCTCCAGATCCAGTCGGCGGTGTCGAAGTACTTCTCGGCATACGGCTCGGCCAGATCCGCGCGCGGCGTGGAGGCGAAGCCGCGGGCCACGGCCTCCAGCTGCATGTTGGTCAGCGCCTCGTTGTGCAGCGCCTCATCCCAGGCCCAGGCCTTCGCTTCGGCGGTACCCGCCACTGCGCGTGCGCCGAGCGCGAATTCGCGGTTCTCGGTGGTTTCGCGCTTGGCGAGTTCGGCGTCGATGCCCGCCTGGTCGATCTCGTTGACCGTGCTCAGCGCGTTGATGATCGTCCAACGGAAGTTGTTGTCGATCTCAAGACCCTCAAGAGCGACGGAACCGTCGAGCAGACCCTTCGCGTTGGCGGCGAACGCCTCATCGCCCGGCTCGCCGTAGCCGAGATAGGCGGTGATGAGCTGGAACTGCTCGTCGGAACCAGCCTGGGCGGCGTTGGCCAGCTTGAACAGTTCGGCCGCGACATGCTTGACCACGTCGGCGCGGTCGGCTTCGGCGGTGTAATGCCATGCCGTGGTGCTGATCTGCGCCAGCGCGTAACGGAACGTGGTGGATTCGCGTTCGGTGGCGAGGGCGGCCAGCGAGGTGTCGATGAACTGCTTCGCCGGCAGGTCGCCGTCACGGGTCATATCCCAGAAGGCAAGCCAGATCACGGAACGTGCCAGCGCATCGTCGAAGCGGTACAGGTTGTCGGCGGCGAACTTCAGGCTCTTGTCGTCGAAGCGCAGCTTCGTGTAGGTCAGGTCGTCGTCATTCACCAGGATCAGCGACGGACGGGTCTTGCCCGCGGCCTCCTCGACGACGGTCAGTTCGCCGTCCACGTCGAGTTCGAAACGATCCGTACGCACGATTTTGCCGGTCTGCGGGTCCTCATTGTAGAAACCGACGGCCAGACGATGGGCACGCAGCACCGGATGCTCGGCCGGGGCACTCTGGCGGAGCGCGAGACGCTTGATGGTACCGTCCTCGTTCTCCTCCACTTCGGTGGCGATGGTGTTGATGCCGGACTGTTCGAGCCACTGCGCGCTCCACGACTTCAGGTCGCGCCCGGAGGTGATCTCCAGCTCGTCGAGCAGATCGTTGAGCGTGGCGTTGGAGTACGCGTGCTTGTTGAGGTAGCTGTTGATGCCTTCGAAGAAACGTTCGCGGCCCACGTAGAACACAAGCTGCTTGAGTACGGAGGCGCCCTTCGCGTAGGTGATGCCGTCGAAATTGACGTAGGTGTCGTTGAGGTCGTTGATCGGGGCGACGATCGGGTGCGTGGTGCTCAGCTGGTCCTGACGCAGCGCCCAGCTCTTCTCGCCGGAGCTGAAGGTGGCCCAGGCGTCCTTCCATTCGGTGGCTTCGGCGGTGGCGAGCGTGGACGTGAACTCGGCGAAGGATTCGTTGAGCCACAGGTCATTCCACCACTTCATGGTCACGTAGTCGCCGAACCACATGTGGGCGAGCTCGTGCAGCACGGTGACCACGCGACGTTCCGCGTAGGCGTCGGTCACCTTGGATTCGAACACGTACTGGTCACGGATGGTGACCATGCCGATGTTCTCCATGGCGCCCGCGTTGTATTCCGGCACGTAGATCTGGTCGTACTTGGCGTACGGGTACGGCACGCCCCAGGTCTTGGCGTAGAAGGCGAAGCCCTTCTTGGTGATGTCGAACAGGTAGTCGACGTCCTTCGCGAAGGCATCGGCCAGCGCCTGGCGGCAGTACATGGCCATCGGCACGATGCGGCCGTCCACATTGCTGTATTCGGTGTGCCATTCGGCGTACGGGCCGGCGCAGATGGCGGTCAGGTAGGAGCTCATGACCGGGGTGCTTTCGAAGCTCCAATGCTTCGTGCCCTCGTTCGCATGGTCGCCCATGGTGCCGTCCTGCGTGGTGCGGTCGGTCGCCTCGACCGTGTGCACCGGCATGTTGGAGGTGACGATCCAGGATTCCGGCGCAAGCACGTCGAAGTCGAAGATGGCCTTCAGGTCGGGCTGGTCGAACACCGCGTACACACGGCGAGCGTCCGGCACTTCGAACTGGGAGTACAGGTAGATGTTGCCGTCGGAGGGGTCGACGGAACGGTGCAGGCCTTCGCCGGTGTTGGAGTAGCGGCACAGCGCCTTGACCGTGACCTCGTTGTTCGCCTTGAGGCCGGTCAGTTCGATGCGGTTGTCGGCGAACACCTCGTTCGGGTCGAGCGCCACGCCGTTGAGTTCCACGGATTCGACCTTATCCGCGACGAGATCGAGGAAGGTGGATGCGCCTTCGCTGGCACCGAAGCTGATGCGGGTCGCGCTGCCGAAGGTCTCACCTCCGACGGTGAGGTCGAGATCGACGTAATAGTGGATGGGCGCCTCCACGATGGCCTTGCGTTCTTCGGCCTCGATACGGGTGAGATTGGATCCGGGCATGCGACTCCTTCGATGTTCTTGCTATCTCTTGTTTATCGGCGTCTGTCCGGCAAAACGAAACGGCATGACCGAACCCTTCGATCATGCCGTCCTCATTGCCGTGCTGCTGTATAGCTTACGTAGACCCCATGTCTTGCGCTATCCCCCGTCGGGGCGAAAGGCCGCGGCGCCTATAACGCGCGACGCCCCGGGGCGAATCGTATGATCCGCTCCCGGGGCGTCGGGAAGCTTGGCCGTCGTGCCTTCAGACGTTATGTCTTCAGCGGTCCGGCATCATGCCGTCCGGCTCAGTCGCGTCCGACCAGCATGGACTCGTCCACGTCGGTGGCGATATCGGCCACGACGGGCACGATCATCGGCTTACGATGCAGCTGGCGTGCAACCCAGCTGCCCAAGGTGCGGCGCATGATCTGCTGCAGCTTGTGCGTGTCCTTCGTGCCGGTCATCATCGCGTCGTTCAGCTGCTGGACGATCTGATGGCGAACCTTGTCGAATTCGCTTTCGTCCTCGGCCACGGCGTTCAGGTAGATCTTCGGGCCGGAAACGACCTCGCGGTTGTCGGTGTCGACCACGACGAACGACGAGACGAAGCCTTCGGTGCCGAGAATACGGCGCTTCTCCAGCTCCTCATCGGTCAGCTCGCCGACCGAATCGCCGTCGACGTACACGTAGCCGCACGGCACGGAACCGACGACCGCGGCCTTGCCGTGGTAAAGGTCGACCACGTCGCCGTCCTCGGCAAGCACCACGTTCTGCGGGTCGACGCCGGTCTTGACGGCGATCAGGCCGTTGGCGACCAGGTGGCGGTTCTCGCCGTGGATCGGCATGGCGCACTTGGGCTTGACGATGTTGTACATGTACAGCAGCTCGCCCTCGTTGCAGTGGCCGGACACGTGCACTGCGGCGTTGTCGCGGTTGACGACCTTCGCGCCAAGCTGCACGAGCTTGTTGATGACCTTGTACACGCCGTGCTCGTTGCCCGGGATCAGGGAGCTGGCGAGGATGACGGTATCGAACTCGTTGATATGGATGTCGCGGTGGTTGCCGTCGGCGATACGGCCGAGAGCCGCCATCGGCTCGCCCTGCGAACCGGTGCACATGTAGACGAGCTTGTCGTCCTGGATGTCGTTGGCCTGCTTGAGATCCACCACGGTGTCTTCGGGGATGTGCAGATAGCCCAAATCGGCGGCGATGGACATGTTGCGAACCATCGAACGGCCGACGAACACGACCTTGCGGCCGTACTTGTGGGCGGCGTCCACGACCTGCTGCACGCGGTGCACATGGCTGGAGAAGCTGGCGACGATGATCTTGCGGGTGGCCTGGGCGAACGCCTGGTCGAGCGCCGGGCCGATGGAGGTTTCGGGCTTGACGAAGCCGGGCACTTCGGCGTTGGTGGAATCCATCATCAGCAGATCCACGCCCTTTTCGCCGATCTTGCCGAATTCGACCAGATCGGTGATGCGGTGGTCGAGCGGCAGCTGGTCGAGCTTGATGTCGCCGGTATCGATCAGGGAGCCCGCCGGGGTCTTGACGTAGACGGCGAGGGCGTCCGGAATGGAGTGCGTGACGTTGATGAATTCAAGGTCGAACGGGCCGGCCTTGAGCTTGTCGCGGCCGGTGACCTCGACCTTCGTCGGGTTGATGTGATGCTCCTTGCACTTCGCTTCGGCGAAGGCAAGGGTGAGCTTGGAACCGATCAGCGGGATGTCCGGACGGAGACGGAGCAGATACGGCACGCCGCCGATGTGATCCTCATGCCCGTGGGTGAGCACCAGCGCCTCGACCTTGTCGAGACGATCCTTGATGTAGCTGAAATCAGGCAGGATCAGGTCGACGCCCGGCTGTTCCTCCTCCGGGAAGAGCACGCCGCAGTCGATGAGCAGCAGGTGGCCGTTGTATTCGACCACGTTCATGTTGCGGCCGATCTCGCCGAGACCGCCGAGCGGCGTGATGCGCATCGAACCCTTGCGGTACTTCGGCGGGGCGATCAGCACGGCATCCTGCTGGGGTGCGGTGGCCTGCTGGCCGTTGTTGCGCGCGCGGCCTCTGGAGCCGCCTTCGCGACGGGACGAGCCCTTCGCGGACTGTGCGTTGTTGTTCTTGCGCGCTGCCGAACCACGGCGACGCGTGCTTTTCGTTGCTTTCTTTTCTTGTGCCATACTGAGGGGCTATTCCTTATTCATTGGTTTGCTCCCGTACTCTTACAGGAGCGACATGTGGAATCGTCCGGCTGCGCACGGCGGAACCCGGTGATTGCCTCACAGCAATCCGGCGGCCTGCATGCCGGCTTTCGCCTTATCGAGTTGCGCGGCATCCGGGCCGATATTCGGCAGACGCATGGTGGTGCTGTCCAGCACCCCGCGCACCTTCAGCGACGCCTTGGCCATCACGGCCTGGTATCCGTCGCCGTTCATGGCGTGGACGAGCGGCGCGAGGCGGTTGGCCAGACGCTGCGCCTCGTGGATGTCGCCGCGGTCGAAAGCCTCGACCAGTTCGGCCATCGGGCCGGCTGCGACATGCGCGATCACGGAGATGATGCCCACCGCGCCGATGGAGAGGAACGGCAGGAACAGACCGTCGTCGCCGGAATACCAGGCGAGACCGGTGCGCTGCTGCTTCTCGACCGCCGCGGCCAGATCGCCGGTGGCGTCCTTGACGGCCACGACATGCTCCAGCTCGGCGAGACGGTCGTATGTTTCGACCTTGACTTTCAGACCGGTGCGGGAGGGAACATCGTAGACGATGATCGGCTTATCCGTGCTCTCATCGACGGCCTTGTAGTGGCCGACGACGCCGTCCTGGCTCGGACGGGAGTAGTACGGCATGACCACGAGCACCGCGTCGGCGCCCGCCTCCTGGGTTTGTTCGACCATGCGAACGGTGTGCGCGGTGTCGTTGGAGCCTGCGCCGGAGATCACCGGCACATCCACGACTTCCTTGACCGCGCGGACGAGATCCACCTTTTCATCCATGTGAGTGACAGGCGATTCGCCGGTGGTGCCGTTGACCACCAGACCGTCGGCACCGTCGGCCACGAGCTGCTTGGCGAGTTTCTGGGCCGCTTCGAAATCGACGTCGCCGTTGGGCTTCATCGGGGTGATCATCGCGGGAAGGATACGTCCGAACGGGGCCGGGTTCAAAAGGTGCATGTCACTCTCACTCATATTTGCCACGGTACTTCCCGCCACGGACTCCACGGCATCCATTCCGCCGTCCGTTTCACATTTCAACCGTCATCCCATATTCGCCACTCGCCTCGCATGCCCAAGCCCGTCCGACACCGGTAAAGCGGAAAACAACCCGGCAACACCCCGCCACCACTTTCTGGCAAACTCCCACTACCACTTTCCGACAAAATCGGCCCATCTTTGTCCGATTCCGGTAAAGAAGGGGAACAACCGGAGACAACCCGACAGAACCCCATCACCACTTTCCGACAAAAACAAGCCGAATCCGTCCGATTCCGGTAAACACCCGGCAAAACAAGAGACACCCAGACAAGCCCCCATCACCATTTTCCGACAAAATCGGCCCATTTTTGTCCGATTTCGGTATGAGGGTTCCGGCACGAGATAGCCCGAGCGACACCGAAATCAGACAAAATAAGCCCATTTTTGTCCGATTCCGGTATGAGGGTTCCGGTACGAGACATGCGAAGCCTCCCCTCCTCTCCACCGAAATCAGACAAAATCGGCCCATTTTTGTCCGATTCCGGTAAAGCGGCAAAGGGAACGCAACGGAACAGCGCATCGCCGGGCATGACAAAGCCTCCCGCGGCCGTCTTGGCCGTGGGAGGCGGGGGTTCGTTACCTGGCTGCCGACTGCTGCCGGCCTACCTGTTCGGGTTGCCGGCCGCCGGGCTTACAGGTCGAGGAAGTTGTCGAGGCCGATGGTCAGACCTGCGGGAGCGTCACCGGCGAGCTTGCGCACGGCCAGCAGGACGCCCGGCATGAACGAGCCGCGGTCGAAGCTGTCGGCGCGGATCGTCAGCTGTTCCCCGGCATTGCCGAACAGCACCTCCTCGTGGGCGTTCAGGCCGCGCAGACGGACGGCGTGCACATGGATGCCGTCGACCACCTGACCGCGGGAGCCGCCGTCGGTTTCGGTGTTGTCCGGCACCTCGCCGAGACCAGCCTCCTTACGTGCCTGCGCGATGCCGTGCGCGGTGTGGATGGCGGTGCCGGAGGGGGCATCCACCTTGTTCGGGTGGTGCAGTTCGATGACTTCGGCGGATTCGAAGTAGCGGGCGGCCTTGGTGGCGAAATAGTCGGCGAGGACCGCGGAAATGGCGAAGTTCGGCGCGATGAACACCTTCTGGCTGTCGGGGCGCGGGCCGTTCGCGATGGCCTCGCGCACCTGGGCGAGCTTCTCGTCGGTCCAGCCGGTGGTGCCGACCACGACGTCCACGCCCTGCGCAATCAGGGTGAGCACATTACCCAGGCTGACGGACGGGACGGTGAACTCCACGACCACGTCGGTGTTGGACTGGTCGATGCGGGTGAGATCGTCGCCCGCATCGAGCGTGAGCGCGAGCTGCATATCAGCCGCGCCGTCCACCGCCGCGACCACGTGCGATCCCATACGTCCCTTGGCGCCAACAACCGAAACCTTGACCATGCGTATCCTCCTTCGCATATACGAGGGCGGGGGCCTTCCGAACGGAGACCCCGCCGCAATCCATACGCCCGAGCCTAGCCGCGTTTGCGGACGATGGCCCAGCCGAGCAACGCGAACGGAATCGAGCACAGCACGAAGATCCACGGCATCATCAGACTGGTGTTCGGCGTGGCATGGTCGAGCACGATGCCGGTGATCATGGAACCGAACGACGCGCCCACCGTGCCGGCCGTGCTCACCCAGGACAGGCCTTCGGTGAGGGATTCCTCGGGCACGGTCTCCTTCATCACCAGATTGCCGGAGGCAAACACCGGCGAAATGGTCAGGCCGGTGAGGATCTCCACCAGTCCCATGACGATCAGGTTGCCCATGCAGGCGTGGATGACCACGAAGCCCACGGTCATGAGCGTGAGGAACATCACCATATGGCGCCAACGCGAGCCTTTGAGTTCGCGCGAGCCGAAGATGAGCGCGCCGATGCATGAGCCGACGGCGATCATGGCGAGCTGCACGCCGAGCACGGAGTCGAGGTGCAACGCCTTCATCACGGCGGTCATGGAGGTGTCGAACGCGGTGAAGCTCATATTGAAGGTGACGAACACGAGCAGCAGCGGGATCACGCCGGCATAGGTGAGCACGTTGCGCTTGCTCTTGGCGCGGCCGTTCTTCAGCTGGCTGAGGCTGAGCCGCACGGCGTTTCCGCTTGCCGTTCCGGTCGCGTTCGCGGCACGCACCGACTCGTCGCCCGCGCTGGCGGCGACGACCTCGACAGGCCGCATCACCGGCGGCTGCGTGTCACGCAGGGCGAAGAAGATCGTACCGCCGATCGCGGCCGCGCATGTGGGCACGAACAGCTGCGACACCGGATGCACGGATGCCGCGAGGAACGCGGCGAGGATCGGGCCGAAGATGAACACGATCTCATCGATGGCGGATTCCAGCGCGTACGCGGTGTTGAGCATGCCGCTGTTGCCGGTGCGTTCGAGCACATACGCCCAACGGGTGCGCACGAGCGCGCCGAACGCGAACTGGGTCAGGCCCATCACGATGGCCAGCAGGAACAGCAGCGGAATCGGCACGCGTGTGAGCGCTGCGAAGGCGAAGGCGAGCATGGCGACGATCTGTACGGCGAGCAGCATCCTGCCGATGCGTCGCTGCCCGAAACGGTCGAACAGGCGCGCGTATAGCGGGGTGACCACTGCGGTGGCGAGCACATAGGCGGCGCTCATGGTGCCGGCAATCGTCCAATTGTCGTACAGGTGGTTGAGGGCGAGGATGATGCCCAAGCCCATCATCGACATGGGCAGACGCGCGAGCGCGCCGGATGCGCAGAACGCTTTCGTGCCGGGGATGGAGAACAGCACCGCGTACGGCGAACGCTTGGTTTCGGCGGTTTCGGTTTCGACGGCATCGACAGTTTCGACGGTTTCGACGGCGCCCGCGACGCCTTCGATCTCGATATCGGATTGCCGCTGGGTTTTGCTGTCGCGCATCATCAGATCCGCACCTGCCCGCGGTAGATGAACATGTCGTCGAACAACGGTTCGTGCCCTTCGGCCACCGGTGTGCCGGCGGGACGTTCCGCGATGCGTTCCAGCCCCTTGTGGTCGTAGAAACTCACGTCGCAGTCGGAATCGGTATGCAGGTAGAACGCGTCCACGTCCCATGCCGCCAAATACCGCTGCATACGGTTCCATAATCCGCCGCCGACGCCGCACCCGCGCACGTCCGGGTTGACGACGAACAGTTCCAGTTCGCCCAGCGTGGTTTCGTTGGCATGGCCTTCGCGTTCCAGTTCCAGTTCCAGGGCGAAGGCGTTGTTGAGCTGGTCGAGCCGCTTCGATGCTTCGGCATCGGCGCGGATCAGACGCTCGGTTTCGGTCATGTCCCCGGCGACGTCGATTTCGTCGAGCTGGGGGCGTTCACCGGCGACGCGGATGAACGTGACGCCCGCGAGCACGCCGTCCGTGGTGAACGCGGCGTTCGCGAACGTGGTCGGCTGCAGGTAGTGCAGCACGAAATACCTGGATATCAGCGTCGAGTACTCGGTGCCCGCGAGCGCCCCGTCCTGCGGCCAGGTGCGGTCGAACAGTTCGGTCACGGCATCCAGGTCATCCCAGGTGATGGGACGGTAGATGATGGAATTCGGGTTGATGCCGGTTTGCCCGCCGGCGGGGTTGGTTGCGTTCTTCGCAGCCATGATCTGCTCCTTAGTCGTGTCGCATCCGGCACGTGCGCCCGCCCACACATGCTGCGCGAGGGTAGCGGCTTCCTCGCAACGTGGCCTTCGGTGCGTTTACTCCCTGGGGCCGGCCCGCCGCCCGTTTCGGCGCGACGGTATCGCTGCAAGCGTTGAGGAATCCCGTAGCTCTACTCGGCAAGGATCTTGTCTTGTCAGGCCTTCGAGCTCACGATTCGGCTCGAATAGGCCTAACCGATACTAACGGTACGTGTCGATACCATGCCGACGGCGTAATCCGCCCGGCTTATTCGGCGTTTTTCCCGCCGTTCTCTTCGCCGTTCTCCTCGCCGTTCCCCTCATTGTTCTCTTCGCCGTCCCACACCCATCGCCCGTCGCCGGTCTCGTCGATATGCGGTTCGTCGGAGTCGACGATTTGCGTGTACAGCCGTTCGAGCCGTTCCTCGCGCACCGGTTTGGCGAGTTCGCATTCCCATACGTCGATGACGCGCCAGCCGTCGTCGAGCAGTATGCGATGCTGGTCACGGTCACGTTCGCGGTTGCGCAGCAGTTTCGCGTTCCAGAATTCCACGTTGGATTTGGGCATCGAATGTTTGCCGCAACGCTCGTGCATGTGCCAGAAGCAGCCGTTGACGAATACGATGACGTGGTATTTGGGCAGTACGATATCCGGATGCCCGGGGTAGCGTTTGTCGTTCTTGCGGAATCGCAGGCCGCGGCGGAACAGGTAGCTCCGTACGAGCACTTCGATCTTGGTGTCCTTGCCTCGGATGCGCGACATGGTGTAGCTGCGCGTGCCGCGCTCGTATTTGCTTGCATCGCCGGTTGTCGCGCGTTTCGCGCCTTTCCCCCGTTTCGCCGGTTTCACCGGTCCGCCCGTCTTCGCATCCGCTTCGTTCTCGTTTGCCACGCACACGAGTGTAACGCCATACGCCGCACAGCTCCACGCCACCAAGTACCCTGAAAGGCATGAATCTTACTGATATCTCTCCCGCAGTCGCACTCACCCCCCTCGATGGCCGTTACCGTAACGCCACCGCCCCTCTGGTCGAATACCTGAGCGAACCCGCACTGAACCGCGAACGCATGCGCGTGGAAGTGGAATGGATGATCCTTCTGGCCAACGGTTTCGAAGGCAACGGCAACCGCCCCGTCGTCGACGGCGTCAACCCGTTCACCGAAGCCGAGCAGGCGTATCTGCGCGCCATCCCCGAGAACTTCGGCGCCGAAGGCATCGCCCGTCACGCCGCGCATGAGGCGGTCACCCACCACGACGTGAAGGCCGTGGAATACTACATCGACGACTTCATCGACGAAGCCCCCGCCGAGCTCACCAACATCAACGACCGTCTCAAGACCCTGGTGCATTTCGCCTGCACCTCCGAAGACATCAACAACCTCTCCACCGCCCGTTGCGTGAAGAACGCCATGGAGCACGTGTGGACCCCCGCGTTCAAGGAGATCATCGACCATCTCGCCGGCAAGGCCGAAGAGTACAAGGACAAGGCGCTGCTTTCCCTGACCCATGGCCAGCCCGCCACCCCGACCACGCTCGGCAAGGAACTCGCCGTGTACGTGTACCGTCTGAACCGCCAGCTCAAGCACATCGAGCAGCAGGAGTACCTGGGCAAGATCAACGGCGCGACCGGCACGTTCGGCGCCCATCTGGCCTCCTGCCCGGACGTCGACTGGATCGCCGTCTCCCGCGAGTTCGTCGAGAACCGCATGGGCCTGACCTGGAACCCGCTGACCACGCAGATCGAAAGCCACGACTGGCAGGCCGAACTGTATTCCACCGTCTCCCACGCGAACCGCATCATGCACAACCTGTGCGTGGACGTGTGGATGTACATCTCCCGCGGCGTGTTCGCACAGATCCCGGTGAAGGGCGCGACCGGCTCCTCCACCATGCCGCATAAGGTGAACCCGATCCGCTTCGAGAACGCCGAAGCGAACTTCGAGATCTCCTGCTCCCTGCTCGACACCCTGTCCGCCACGCTGGTGGAATCCCGTTGGCAGCGCGATCTGACCGACTCCACCACGCAGCGCAACATCGGTTCCGCGCTCGGCTACAGCCAGCTGGCCCTGTACAACCTGATGGGCGGTCTGAAGTCCATCCACCCGAACGATTACGCCATCGAGCATGAGCTCGACACCAACTGGGAGGTGCTCGGCGAGCCGATCCAAACCGCGATGCGCGCCTGCGAGCTCAAGGGCCTGCCTGGCATGGAGAAGCCGTACGAGAAGGTCAAGGAGCTGATGCGCGGCCACGAGATCAGCAAGGAGGCCGTCGAACAGTTCATCGACCAGCAGTCCTTCGACGATGAGACCGCGGCACGCCTCAAGGCGCTGACCCCCGCGACCTACACCGGCTGGGCCGGCAAGCTGGTCGCCTTCGACCGCTGAACCACACGCTCCGATTGCCGATGCCGGTGACGACCTTGGGCCGCCGCCGGCATCGGCAATCCACATTCACGGGCATCATGGGCAATGCAGCTTCGCTGCTGGCCGACGAGTAACCCAACGGATAACCCGGCAGACAGCCAGGCAGACAGCCCGGCCCGCAACGCATGACGGATAGGACGGATATGCATATTGACGACGTCGCCCCACGGCGCACGCGCGACTTCGGCGATCTCACCCGCGCGGCGCTTTCACTCGTAGGCGCGGTCATAGTGATGGTGTTCGCCGTATACATGGGCGGCATCACCAGCGGCGTCGAATCCGACGCCCACACCGCCGCGCAGGCCATCAACTGGCTCGCCGACATCCCCGCATCCGTATTGCAGAAGCTCGCCACGGTCATCATCGTCGTGATGGTGAGCCTGCAACTGCTGTTCGCCCGCGAATGGCTCACCACGGTGACCGCCATAGTCAGCATGCTCATCGGCTATCTCGCCTCCTGGGGGTTCTCCACGCTGCTGTGCGGCCTGGGCGACCGAACCCTCGCGTTGGCGTTGATCTCCGCGACCACCATGCTGGATTCCGGCCTGTTGCCCGGCATCTACGCGGCCATGGCGGCCTTCCTGACCGCCGCCGGACCGAGACGCATACGCTCGTCGGTCAAATGGGGGTGGAACATCCTGTACGCCACCGCCGCGCTCATGGTCATCCTCTCCTGGCATTCCGTGTCCGGCATGCTCGTCTCGTTCTCCATGGGCAGGGCGCTCGGCATGATCATCCGATTCATCGTGGGCACGCGCAACACCGGCGTATGGGGCAAGGACCTGGCGAACGTGCTGCGCAATATCGGCCTCGACGTCGCGAGCCTCACGCGCGAGCAGGAACCGCATTCGCGCGTGCGCGCCCTCAACGCCTCCCTGGACGATGATCTGGTGGAGGGCTCGCGCATCTACGACATGCGCACCACGGCCGGCAAACGGTACGTGGTCTCCGTACTCGACGCGCAGACGCACACCGCAGGGTACCTCAAACAGCTGTGGAGCTGGCTGCGATTCACCGGCATCTCCATCCGCCGCGACCGCAACGTGCGCGACGCCGTGCAACACCATTTCGCCATGCTGCTGGGATTGCGCGCGGCCGGACTGCCCGCCATGGCGCCGTACGGCGTGGCCGACACGGAGGAATCCGCGATCCTCGTGCTCGACGCGCACACCGGCGAACGGCCCGCGAACCTGAACCTGCTCACCTACGACGACGCCATCGAATACATGCGCTTCCTCGACGTGGCGAACCGCCGAGGCTACACGCACCGCTGCATCACCCCCGATACCCTCGCCCGCATGGACGGCGGCATCCCCGTCATCGCCGGTTGGCATAACGGCGACAGCGGTTCGGCCGGCACCAACATCGCACTCGACAAAGTGCAGCTGCTCGCCCTGTTCGCCGCGCTCATCGGCGTGGATGACGCGCTCGCCGCAGCACGCGAGGTCTGGGGTGAGGAAACGCTGTTCGACATCGCGCCGTTCCTGCAGAAGGTCGCCATCCCCTCCCCCACGCGCGCATTGGAATCCTGGGACAGGCAGCTGCTCAAAACCCTGCAGACCCGCATCGGCGCCATGGCCGACGACGAGCAGAACGATGCGCCCGAACCGGTGGCGCTCGCCCGCTTCTCCTGGCGGTCCATGCTGGCCATGCTGCTGGTCATCGTCGCCGTGGTCGTGGTGTTCACCCAGCTCAAGCCCGAGGAGATCATCGCCGCGCTGCGCAACGCGAACCCCATGATGGCTGCGATCTGCCTCGCGTTCGGACTGCTCAGTTGGATGGGATCTTCCCTGTCGCTCGGCGCGCTGATTGAGAAAGGCAAGCGCCGCCCGATCGGCGTGTTCATGAGCCAGGTGGCCGGCGGTTTCGCGACCGTGTCGATGCCGGCAGGCGTGGGCCCGGCCTTCGTGAACCTGCAGTTCCTGCGCAAGTCCGGCTATCGTAACGCCGTCGCCACCGCGATTATGAGCGCGGTGCTGGTCGTCTACTATCTGACGTTTTTCGCGCTGTTGGTCCTCATTGGCCTGTTCACCGGCAAGCACACGCTGTCCGGCAGCATTCCCACGAACACGTTGGTGATCGCGCTTGGCGCGGTCGGTGCGGTGCTGGCCATCGCCATGATGGTCCCGCCGCTGCGGCATATGGTGACGCAGCGTTTTGCGCCCGTGGCGAAAAAGTATTTCACGCAGCTCGTCAGCGTGTTCAATCAGCCCACCGAGCTGGCGGTCAGCCTCTGCGGTGGTCTGTTGCAGAACATCGCCACCGGTCTGGCGTTCTGGGCGGCGCTGCTCGCCTTCGGCGTGCACATGAACCCCATCGAGACGATCTTCGTGTTCATGCTCGCCTACGCGCTCGGCTCCGCGGTTCCCACACCGGGCGGCTTGGGCGGCGTGGAGGCGGCGCTCACCTTCGCGTTCGTGGCGGTCGGCGTCCCGCAGGGCGTCGCCCTGTCCGCCACGCTGCTGCACCGTGTGGTGTTCTACTGGCTGCGTATTCCGCTGGGCGCCCTGGCGATGAAGTGGCTGGACAAGCACGATCTCATCTAGGCCTCCCATGACGGGTGCCCATGATGGCCGAATCATCGCGGCCGTCGAAGCGAAACGGCCCGATCATGCGAACTCATTCACACAAGCATCACATTTTTGCCCAAAACGGGAGAAAAACACGGAAAAACGTTGTCATAATGCGGTATTTGGCGGGTTCGTGCGCTAATATCTTACATGTCACAAACGGATGCACTCCTGGCGGAGTCATCCCCGGATAAAGAAGGACACTTATGGCATACAACAAGTCTGATCTCGTCTCGAAGATTGCTCAGAAGTCCAACCTGACCAAGGCTCAGGCTGAAGCTGCCGTCAACGCTTTCCAGGACGTGTTCGTCGAGGCTATGAAGTCCGGCGAAGGCCTGAAGCTGACCGGTCTGTTCTCCGCTGAGCGCGTCAAGCGCGCCGCCCGTACCGGCCGCAACCCGCGCACCGGCGAAACCATCGAGATCCCCGCCACCTACGGTGTGCGCATCTCCGCTGGCTCCCTGCTGAAGAAGGCTGTCACCGAGAAGTGATCTCACGCCATTGATCCGAAAACCCCGCCCGATGTCGGACGGGGTTTTTCTATATCATCTCCCGGTATCGCGTACCGTTGCGCGGTATCGCCCTACGCTTCCCGCTACGCCTCGCGCGTCCCGCCGCGCAACGCGTCCATGAGCGCGGTGAATTCCGCGGTCGGGGTCGCGCTGAACGGGTCGAGCAGCACCGCCTCGCGCCGCGCCGGACCGGTCAGCGTGAACGTGGTCCAATCGCAGGAGTATTGCGCGTTCGCCTCACCGGCGGCACGCACGAAGCGCCCGCGCAGCACGGCGCGCGTACCCTGCGGCGGCGTGTCGATCGCCTTGTCGGCGGCCTCCGCGTCGGCGATCTGATGCAACTGGCCGTGCGCGACCAGCGAACCGTACAGGCGGCCGTTGGCCACATCATGGTATTCGAGTTCCAACCGTTCCAGCGCGGTGCGGGAAACCTGCGGCTTGCGACGGCGCACGGCCTCGGCCAGCCGGTATTTCACGGCCCAATCCACACGTTCCGCAAGCGCGGCCACATCCCCACGCTCCAACGCATCCAACGCCCAACGCCACGCGTCGAGAATCGCCTCGGGCGACGTGCGCGGCAAACCCGCGGCGATCGCATCGCGATGCTCGTGCACGAACGCCTCGACCACATCGAAATACCGGCGCTGGATCTGCATGGCCGTAAACGTACGGCCACTCGCCTCACCATCCGCATCCTTGACGGCCAAACCGGCCTCCGGATCGTCCAGGAAACGGCTCACGGTACGGTTCGCCTCGGCCGGGTCGACCAATGCAAGCCCTTCGAAACCGGACGGCACGCCACGGCGCACGGCATCCTCGATCACGCACAGCACAAGATGCGTGGTGGCGAGCTTGACCCACGTGGACCATTGCGAACGATTGGAATCACCGATGATCACATGCAGACGCCGGTAGGATTCGGGGTCGGCATGCGCCTCATCACGGGTGTTGATCATGGGACGCGCACGCGTGGTGGCGGATGAAACGGCCTCGTCAAGGAAATCGGCACGTTGCGTGATCTGGAAACCCGACTCGGCGAACCGGCCCGCGCCCGTATACAACTGACGGGTGATGAGGAACGGCAGCAGCTGCTCCTCGATGCGCTCAAGCCCCACGAAACGGCGCACGAGATAATTCTCATGGCAGCCGAACGCGTGCCCCGCGGAATCGACGTTGTTCTTGAACACGTGGATCGCGGCCGTCTCACCATGGCTGGCACGCAAGCGATCCTGCGCGTCCAGGGCGAGACGGCGCATGATGCGCTCGCCTGCGAGATCCTGATCGAGCGCGTCCAAGGGGTCCACCGCTTCGGCGGTGGCGTACTCGGGGTGCGAGCCGACATCCAAGTACAGGCGCGAACCGTTGTTCAGATACGTGTTGGTGGAACGCGACCGCGACACGATCGGCCGGAACATCGTCATGGCCACCTGACCGGCGTCCACGGCCTTGTCGGCGCCCGTGACGGAAACGCCGTATTCGGTTTCGATGCCGAAAATACGTTCGAACCCGTCGCGCACGCCGGTGTGTTCATGCATGGCGCGGGTGCTGCTGTCACGCAGCTGGGGCATCACTCGCCGCCTTTTTGCACGAAGCTCGACACGTAATCCTCGGCGCTGGTCTCCAACGTGGATTCGATGTCGTCGAGCACGGAATCGAGGACGTCGAAATCCTCCTCCTGCTGTGCTGCGCCGGAGGCGAGCACCTCGTCCTCGCCGCCCGACTGCTGCTCCTCATGCTGCGTCTGCTGGAACTGCTGTGGCATGATTGGTCACTTCCTTGATGTTCTCGAAGTTCGGATGAACCGGATAAGCCGGATGGACCGGTATCAGTATTGGGAAAGGATCGGCTTGAGTTCGCGGTCGATCAGCCCGTTGGTGCACACGATATCGTTGTTCTGACGCCAGTGGATGCCATTGCCGTCCCAACGGTGCAACGCGCCCTGCGCCTCCCAGACCACCACGGCGGCCGCGGAGATCGCCGGCACGTCCCACTCGTGCAATTCTGGCTCGAAATACGCGTCATACGTGCCGTCCGCGACCTTGCACAGGTCAAGCGAAGCGGGGCCGACACGCTTGACGTCGGCGGGATGATGCCCGGCCAGCGCCGACACGGCGGCCAGCGCACGATCGGATTCGCCGGGAACATAGGACATGCCGAAGCTCACCACGGAGCCTTCCAGATTCGGAGTGACGGAAGGCACGACCTTCTCGCGCTTCTCACCGAGCGGCGTATTGCGGATGCGCACCGCGCCGCCGCCACGCACCGCCACATAGGTTTCGCCCAGCGCCGGGGCGTGCACGACGCCGAGAATCGGCTGCGCGGAGCATTCCCAATTGAATTCGAACAGGGAGATGGTGACCGCCCATTCGCTCATGTTGCGCACATAATTGATGGCGCCGTCCAGCTTGCCCACACACCAGTAGCGCTGGCCCGGCCGGCATTCCGCCGGACGCGTCTGCCAGAAGCCATCGTAATGATTGATATCCGCAAGACGGCCCGACACGTATCGCAGCAGCCTGTTATCCACTTCGCCGGCGAAACGCTGACCGCTTTCGCCTCGTGTGACCACACTGCCATGTGAGTTCAACTGATCCTGCAGAGCGTGAACGCCCGCCGCCTTGGCCGTTTCAACGACCTTCATCGCCAGTTCGCGTAGATTCTCTTGTGTCATAGTGCACATTCTAACTACGCCCGGAGATTGCGCCCAGAGCCTGCGCCGCGCTTTGCGCATGATCCAACGCCTCACGGGTACGCGCCGCGCCGAAAGCGAGCGGATCGGACATATCAAGACCGACCAGCGCATTCCCGCCGACCTCACGCACACGATCCGCGGACGCATTGCCGTACACGGCGTCAAGCCCGTCACGCAACACCTCCGGCCTACGCGCCGTGATATGCGACCAGCTGGCCGCCACGATCTGCTCCGGGAAACGCCTCACCAACTCCGCACGCAACCAGGCGCGCGTCTCCTCCGGCGCGGCGCCCACGGCATGGTCAAGATCCTGATCGCCCACCACGCGCTCGGTCTTCGACTCGACCTTGGCGTACACGGACCGTGCCGGATCAAGCGCCGCCCACCGCAGATCAATGGCCGCCAGACGCGGATCCGACCAGTCGACTCCGCCAAGCCTGCGACGCATACGCTCCAACAACTGCCATTTGAACAGCCACTCCACACGCCCCGCCTCGGCACGCATGGCAAGACGCTCATCGTCGGACGCGTGGCGGATCGCCGCAGTATCGGCGAGCGCCTGCCCCCACATGGCCATCACATTGCGCGTCTGACGATCCTCCCACGCCGGTTCGCCCGTAGTGTCCGTGCCGAGCACGATCGACGCGACCGCATACACCGCGCCACGCAACCGCACCTGCATCTGCCAGGCGGTGATGCTCCCGCCATGCTCCAACGGCAGTTCGGCCCCAAGACCAAGATCATGCGAAACCGTATGCATGGCCTCGACCGGATCGGCCAAACGCAGCCCCTCGATCAGCGCATGCACGTCGAAACCGGCTTCACCGGCATGTTCCAACATCCACAACAGCATGCTCGTCACACCAAGCTTCAACACCTGCGGCACGTCCATACGGTTCGCGTCGCCCACGATCACATGCAAACGCCGATACTCGCCCATGGCATGCGACTCGTCGCGCGTATTGATGATCGGACGGTCGAACGTGGTCTGCAAACCGATCTTGGCATGAATGTAATCGGCACGCTGGCTGAGCTGATAGCCCGGCTCCTCGCTGCGCTCGCCGATGCCGACACGCCCCGAACCGGCCCAGATCTGACGTGAGATGAAATGCGCGGTCATCAGACCGGCCACGTCGTCGAACGGCACACTCCGCAGCATCATGTAGTTCTCATGCGTGCCCCAGCTGGCGCCCTTGCCGTCCACATTGTTGCGATGCAGCGCGATGGTATGGCCGGTGACATGGCTGGCCTGCCGCGCGGCGGCCAGCATGAGACGGTCGCCCGCATGGTCGTAGGCGACGGCCTGGAACGGGTCGACGGTTTCCGGCGCGGAATATTCGGGGTGCGCGTGGTCGACATAGATACGCCCGCCATTGGGGGCGATGACGTTGACGATATTGAGCTGCGGGGAATCGGTGAGCATATCCGGCCGGGCGGCGGCACGGTCCAAACGCGTGCCACGGGCATCGTTCACCGGATCCTCCTGCCGATAATCCCAGCGGATACGCCTCGTACGCGCATCCGCCGCCGCACCCACCACGTCGAACGACAGCTGCACCGGCTGATAATGCGCCGTACCCTCCTGCGAGACGGCGTATTCGGTTTCCGTGCCCATCACACGCAACACGCTCATGATCTTCCTTCCATCCTGTCCAACCAACTCGGGCTATGACCTAGACCCAGACCCAGACCCAGACCCAGCCTATGCCACCTCGTCCGAAACCTGCCTGATGGCGGTGATGCTCCCCGTTTCAAACCCGTTGACACGACTCCACTGCTCAGGATCCGCATCAAGCAACGCATCACGCGTCTCACGGAACTCATCATCCACCGCCGCGGCAAGCAGATCCGCATTCAACGCGACCTGAGCGCCCGTCTCGATCGAAGCCTTGACCGCACGCGTCTTGGCACGATCAACGATATTCTTCAAACTCGCGCCCGAAACCACATCGGCAAGGAACAACCCACGCCAACGCCCACCCGCATCACGCACCTGGGCAAGCTCACGCCGCGACGACCTGGCCATGATGTCACGCACCAGCACCACCGCGAGCGCGGAAGCATCCATCCCCTGCTGCAACGGCAGATCGTCGGTGAGATAATGCCGCACAATCGCCGTCGCGGATTCGACGGACGGCCTATCGATGCGGATCTTCACATCAAGACGGCCAGCACGCAACACCGCCGGATCGATCATGTCCACACGATTGGACGCACCGATCACCATCACATTATCCAACGATTCCACACCATCAAGCTCGGTGAGGAACTGCGGCACGATCGTGGTCTCCACATCCGAAGACACACCCGAACCGCGCGTACGCAGCAACGAATCCATCTCATCGATGAACACCACCACCGGACGGCCATCCGCCGCGCGCTCGCGGGCCCTGGCGAAGATCAGGCGGATCAAACGCTCCGACTCGCCCACATACTTGTTGAGCAGTTCCGGGCCCTTCACGGAGAGGAACACGCCGCCACCCACGCCGGATTCCGCGGCGAGGGCATGTGCCACGGCCTTGGCGATCAGGGTTTTGCCGTTGCCCGGAGGGCCGTACAGCAGCACGCCCTTCGGGGCGCGCAGATTGTAACGTTCGAACAGTTCGCGATGCAGGAACGGCAGTTGGACGGCGTCGCGGATACGTTCGATCTGGGCGTCGAGACCGCCGATGTCATCGAAGGTGACATCGGGAATCTCCTCAAGCACCAGGTCGAGATCGTCCTCCTGCGGCAGCACGCCGATGGCCAGACGGGCGGACGGTTCCACGAGCACGCGTTGCCCGTTGGACGGTTTGGCGAGCGCCAATTCGGACGAGCGGCGCACCGCGGTCAAGGCACCGCTGGCGTCGCGCACCAGCAGACGGCCGTCGTCGAGCACCTGCGCGATGGTGCGCACCGTACCCACGTCGTCGGCGGCACGCTGGTCGACCAACACCATCGATTCGTTAAGCAGCACCGTATTGCCCGCGGCCAAGCGGGCGACGTTGAAGTTGGCGGCGACCGGCACAATCATACGCCGAGTGCCGGCGATCACCTCGGCCGAGGCGTGCTGTACGCCGTATTCGTCGGTGCGGGACGATTCGACGCGCACCATGGTGGCGAAGGTCATGGGCGGCTGGGCCAGCTGGGCCAGCTGGGCGCGGGCCTTGTTCAGCTCCTTGCCCGCGCGGGTCAACGCCTCGGCCAGCGCATGGTTCTTGGCCTTCAGCTGGTCGTTCGCCTGCGCGAGCGCCTGAGCGGATTCCTCGGCATTGAAGTCGCCCTGCCCGTGATCGTCCATGAGTGCGTCCTTTCCGTGTTGTCGCGCCCGCCGACACCGTTCGCCAGCAACGTTCGCCAACACCGTTCGTCGAGCATACCGCCATTACCTGCTACCACCCTACGGCTTCACCGGCCTGGTCGGCGGCGTTTGTTCCAGCGTTTGTTCCAGCTTTCGCCTCACCGTCTGTTCCAGCGTTTGCCTCGCCGTCTGCCCCAGCGTTTGTCCCAGCGTTTTCCCACAATCGAAAGCATGATTTCACCCGCTTCGCCCACCAGCACCGCATCCGCCAAGCCGACCCTCGACCAGCCCGGTCTTCTGGTGATGGATGTCGATTCCACGCTCATCGACGAGGAAGTGATCGACGAGCTGGGAGCAGCCGCCGGTTGCGGTGAGCGAATCGCGCGCGTGACCGAACAAGCGATGCGCGGCGAACTCGACTTCCGCGAGGCGTTGCGCGCACGCGTGGCCCTGCTGGAAGGGCTGCCGGTCTCCGTATTCGACGAGGTGTACCGGCGCATTCACTTCACGAACGGCGCGCACGAGCTGATCGACACGCTGCACGCGCACGGGTGGAAGGTCGGCGTGGTGTCGGGCGGATTCCACGAAATCGTGGACCGTTTGGCGGATGACGCGCACATCGACTACCGACTGGCCAACCGGCTGGAATCGCGCGACGGCGTGCTCACCGGCAAAGTGCTGGGCGAAATCGTGACCAAGCAGGTGAAACTGGATTCGCTGCACGCCTGGGCGGATGAGCTTGGACTGCCGATGAGCCAGACCGTGGCCATGGGCGACGGCGCGAACGACATTCCCATGATTCTTGAAGCGGGGCTCGGCATCGCGTTCTGCGCGAAACCGAAGACGCGCGAGGCCGCTCCCGCGGCGATCACGACGCGCGACCTGCGCTTGGTGCTTGATTTTCTGCACTGACGGCTGGCCCGAACGGGTGTTTCAGGCCAGCCCTCTCCCCTACGGGTTCAGTCGAGGTAGGCGGTTTCGGAAAGTCGGGCGCCACGCGCCCAATCCGCGGCACGCATGGCCTTCTTGCCCTGCGCCTTGACTTCCAGCAGCTCCAACGGCGTGCTGCCGGTTCCCATCCACACGTTCTTCTTACCGGCACGCAGCTCGCCCGGCTTCAGATCCGACGGCACGTTCGGGCGCTCCATATCCGCCGGGCATGCGCGCAGCACATGCAGGGTGATCGACTCCCCCGCATCGCCCGCGGCATGCAGTTTGGCCCACGCTCCCGGATTCGGCGTGCACGCGCGAATCTGGCGGTCAATCGCCTCGACCGCATCGCCGACCACGATATGCGCGTCCTCAACGCTGATCTTATGCGCGTATTCGGCCTGCTCGTGAGCCTGGGGCGTGAACGTCGCGGTGCCGTCACCCACCTGGGCCAGCGCGTCCACATACATCGGCGCCCCCTCGTCCGCCAACCGTTCCAACAGTTCGCCGGAGGTTTCGCGACCGGTCAGTTCGACGGTCATGGATGCGACCACCGGGCCGTCATCAAGCCCCTCGCCCACCTTGAACACGTCGGCGCCGGTGGTGGCGTCGCCCGCCCAGATGGCACGCTGCACCGGAGCCGCGCCACGCCATTTCGGCAGGTTGGAGAAATGCAGGTTGTACCAGCCCATCGGCACCGCGTCGAGCACCGCGACGGGCAGGATATTGCCGTAGGCGATGACCGCGGCGATGTCGGCGTTGAGCTCGGCGAGGGTGTTGAAGAACTCCGGGTCGCGCGGCTTGCTGGTGAATACGGGGATGCCGAGTTCCATGGCCGCGGCCTTCACCGGGCTGGGCGCGAGTTTGCGGCCGCGGCCCACCGGCGCGTCCGGACGGGTGAGTACGCCGACCACCTCGAACCTGGGGTCGGCCGCGAAGGCGCGCAGTGAGGGTACGGCCACTTCGGGCGTGCCGGCAAACAGCAATCTCAACGTCATATCGCTCTCCTTGTTCCGGTAACGGTCATGCGGATGCGGATCCCATCCGACTCATGCCGTCTCACCGATGCTTCCTTGTATACGTTTCCTTGAACTTGTATACGCTTCCTTGAACATATGCGGTTCGCCGACGCGGCACGCCGGTTCGCGCTTCCATACACGAGTATATTGGCCCGGCGTCGACCCCGGTAGCTTCTCGGGCTTTCCGGCATTCCCGGTGTTTCACCGGCAGGCCGGTTTCCGGGCGGTTCATTGCCTTCTTGGGGTGCGTGGCTCGGCATGTGCCGTCGCCTTCGCCATTTCCGCCCCTGTTTACGCGCTACTTCGCCTATTTGTGGCAGATTCCGGAATGTTGAAATAACCAGGTGGCTTATATATGGCACTCATACGGCGAAATCGCAAGTATCATCCTTGGAATTCCGCCGCTTATACTCCGGGTTTCCCCGTTGAGGTGCCATAGATAAGCCACCTAGCAAAATCATGACCCCGAAATCCGCCATCGATAAGCGAAGTAGCGCATCGGAACCATGCAACCGGCAGTTGCGGGCGACACAGATGCCGGCGTAATGGCCGTCACGGCAGCCGGCGCGGCTGCCAAAGGCCGCCGGCGCCTCCGCAAGCCGTCAACAAGCCGGCTGGAACCAGTTCGGCCCTCACTGAACGTCGGGAATGGCCACGCCGTTGGCGATGAGCAGCTCACGCAGCTTCACCGGGTCGCGGAATCGGACGCCGCGAATGCCGGCATTGTTCGCGCCCACGATGTTCATCGCCTTGTCATCCACGAACACCGCCCCTTCGGCGCCGATGCCGAACTCCTCCAACGCCTTCTCGTAGATCGCGCGGTCGGGCTTGCGCAGCCTCACATACCCGGACACCACCTTGCCATCCAGCTGACGCAGGATCGGCGTGGCGCGTTCGGCGATCGGGTACAGCTCCTTCTCCCAGTTCGACAGGCCCCACACGCCGAGGCCAGCTGCCTTGAGGTCGTTGATGAGCACGCGAGCGCCCGGCACCACGCCGGTGAGGGAATCCTCGAAATTCTCAAGGTAGTACGCGAGAATATCCGCCCACTTGTCGCCGTGCGTTTCGCGCATCCATGCGATGCCTTCCTCGGGCGTGGCGCCGGCATCCATGCGGTCGTTGGCGTCATAGAAGCCGGAAATGTCGTTGTCGAGGAACTGTTCGATAGTTTCCGCACTGTACCGCGGGATGAGCACCGCGGAGGGCTCCCAGTACAGCAGCACGTTGCCGAAGTCGAAGATGACGTCGGTGATCGGCTTGCCCGCGTTCGCGGCGGCTTCGCTTTGCGCCATAAGCACGTCGTATTCCATGTCCGGCTCTCCAGGCCAACCTTTCATAGTCCGCTCCTTGCCTTGCGTCGTCGTTGGCGGCCGCACACCGCATGCGACTATGCGGCCGACTGTTTTTTCCGCATTCATTATGCCGCATGATGCGGCGTTACGCGGCTGTGGCGCGTATCACACGTGGCGGCGACGGATGCTCAGATGAGATCCTTCGGATCGAGTTGGAATCGCAGTTCGCCGAATTCACGCGAGGCGACATGGCGGGCGACCTCGTGCTTCAGCCGTTTCGCCAACTCCTCACGCCGCGCGTACGGCACACGCACCACGGCTTTGACACGGTCGGCGGTCGCCTCCAGCTCGCGCGCGTTCAACGTGCGCGGCTGCGCGATCGGGACGGGGCCGAGCAATCCCGGCCATTCCGTGCCGAAATTCACCATGCCGTCATCAGGCCGGCTTTGCGGTGTTTCCCCGCCACTCGCGGCGGCCATCATGCCCTGATCGAACCCGGCCTGTGCGGCGCGCGGAGCCGGGCATACCGCCATGTCGCCGCCGATCACGCCGATATGCTCCAAGGCGACGCGCACGGTTCCCGCGCGTCCCCACACGCAGGCGACCGCCGCAGCGGGCGGCATGCCCGTGCCGAGGCGCTCGGCCAACTCTTGTCTGGCGAGGATGGAGGAATCCCAGAGCATCAGCGACTGTGCGATGGCGGGGTACGTTTCGCCGAGCAACAATACCTGGCCGCCGCGCGTGCGTGGCGCGCATAGCGAAGCCACCCGCATCCACGAGGCGAGCGTGTCCACACGCGCGTCGAGGCCCGGCTTGTACAGGCTGTTCCACGCGTCGAGGATGGCTACGGATACGTATGCGCCGTAGCATGTGCCACCGCCGTTCATGCCACCGCCGTTCACACCGCCCGATTTACTCACCTTGCCGCCGGATATGCGGATGCGCGGTTCGGCGCCCGGCGTCGCGATCACGATGACCGGCCTGTTGTCGATGACCTCGATCGGCCCGTTCGGCTGGCTCGGGCTGGACAGCATGACCGGTACGCCGCGGAACAGGCCGCGCAGCTCGTCGGCGGTGCCGGCCGCGCCGACATGCACGACGCGCAACCGATCGCAACGGCAGTATCGGCATCGCCAGTTCGTGGCGGCGAAACCGCACCACCGGCATCGCGGCGTGTCGGCGCCGGAACCAGTTCCTGCGCCGGAACCGCGCACCCGTTGCAACGGCCCCGTGCAACGTGCGCATCTGGCCTGCCTCAGGCATTTCGGGTTCGCGCAGCTCAACGCTTCGGCCACGCCATCGGCGGGGATGGAGAACAGGACCGGGCCGGAGCGCAGCGCCTGGCGGATATTGTTGACCGCGGTGTGCGGCACACGCGCGCCGATCGACGGATCCGCAAGGCGCGCAAGTTCGTCGCGGTTCAGCCATCGCACCCAAGGGGTGGCGTCCTTGAGCACGCTGGGCAGGGGGCGGATCGCCACGCTGGGGCCGCTCACCGCACTGTTCACGTCAATGCCACGGCCGCCGGCGCTCCGACCGGTTCCGCCGCAATCCAGCTCCCACTGGCTCAGCGGGCTGCGCGCGTTGGCGAGCGCCACGAACGTGCCGCCGTGCAGTCGAGCGCGCAGGCGCATCACGCCTCGGCCTTGGGCGTAAGGGGTCATGCCGTCGGCCTGCTGGTAGGCGGCGTCGTCCATGATCGCGAACAATGCCGGCCCTTCCACCGGCGCGTACATGGCGGCGCGGGTGCCGATCACGCATTTCACGCTGCCCGTGGCGATGGCGAGCCATGCGCGGTAGCGGTCGGCGGGCGGCAGCGCGGCGGTGAGCACCGCGACGTCGCCGGTCCATCCGCCGGTTTCCGAACCGTTCTGAGCGAAACGTCGCAGGCCGAACGTTTCCAATTCGCGCATCATGATATCGGTTTCACGCGCGTCCGGCAGTACCGTCACCGAGGTATGCCCTGCGGCCAGCGATTCCATGGCCATCCAGGCCAACGCCTGTGCGGCCGAGGCGATGCCCGGCAGCGGGTCGACGATGAACGCCCGGAACGCGTTGCCATGCAATGCCGCGCGTAGGTCGCGCACGCCGGCGTCATATGAACCGGCCATCGTTTCGAAGGCCCTGTTTGCCGCCTCGTTCAGCTGCGGAGCCGTGATGCCGGCACGTCCGAACGATGCCGTGAGCCGCTGCTCCTGTTCGACTTTCGCCACGCGGGGCGGAATCGCGAGGCGCAGGATGTTGGCGCGGGTGCCGCCGTAGGCTTCGGCGATGGCGGTGATGTCGCGCCGCAGCGCTTCGGACACGCGCACTCCCCCGACGAACACGCGTTCCACGTAACGCAGCGAGGCGGCGGGCACTTCGCTGACGGATGTTCTCTCCCAGATGATGCCGTTGACGCGCTGCCCGCCGAATCGTACGCGCACCATCGCGCCCGGCATGGCATGTTCGGAATCCTTCTCGTCGATGAGATAGTCGAAGGTCTGACCCAAATGCGCGGCCTGAATATCCAGCACCACGCGCACGATCGGGTCGACGCTGGCCTTGGTGTGTCTGGACGCGCGAGAGCGGCGCTTGCGCGGGGCCAACCCGTCGAGCGCCAACTGCTCCGCATCCTCGTAACTCATGGTTCCACTATAAGTGCGATTGCGGCGAAGCTGCGGGGCGTACCTATGGAAACGCCGCCGCGCAACCGGATTGCGGTTGCACGGCGGCGTGTTTCATCCGGGTGCGTTTGGCTCGGGTTTGAACCGAACCTAAGGCTGGATTGAACTCGGATTTGAACCGGATTCGGGCTGGGTTCAGCTCAGGCTGAGTTCAAACCGGGCTAGGGTCAACCCGGGCTGGGTTCGACTCAGCCCAAACTCATTCCCGAGCCGTACCGGTTTTCAGCTCCGCGCCTTCAATCCAGCGCTTCCAGTCCTACGCTTCAGCCCTGCGCGATGGCGGCCTTCAACTCGTCGACCTTGTTGAGACGCTCCCACGGGAATTCGACGTCGATGCGGCCGAAGTGGCCGTATGCCGCGGTCTTCTCGTAAATCGGGCGCTTGAGGTCGAGTTCGTCGATGATCGCGGCCGGACGCAGATCGAACACCGTGCGCACTGCGGCGGCGATCTGGTCGCGCGTCACGCCGATTTCGGTGCCGAAGGTCTCCACGTTCACGCTCACCGGGTCGGCCACGCCAATGGCGTACGCGACCTGCACTTCCACGCGGTGCGCCAAACCCGCGGCAACGATGTTCTTGGCCACCCAACGGGTCGCGTAGGCGGCGGAACGATCCACCTTGGACGGGTCCTTGCCGCTGAACGCGCCACCGCCGTGGTGGGCCGCACCACCGTAAGTGTCGACGATGATCTTGCGGCCGGTCAGGCCCGCGTCCGCGGCGGGCCCGCCGAGCACGAAGGAACCGGTCGGGTTCACAAGCTCGCGGTAATCGTCGTGGCGGACCGTGTCGCCCAGCACGTCGGCGAGCACCGGGTCGATCACATGCTGCTTGAGCTGGTCGGCGAGCCATGCCTGGGTGACTTCGGGGTCATGCTGCGTGGAAATCAGCACGGTGTCCACGCGCACCGGGCGGTTCTCGTCATCGTATTCGATGGTGACCTGGGTCTTGCCATCCGGGCGCAGATGCGGGACGATGCCCTCGTGACGAACCTGGGCCAGGCGGTAGGCGAGACGATGCGCCAAGTAGATCGGCAACGGCATGTACACATCGGTTTCGTCGGTGGCATAGCCGAACATCACGCCCTGATCGCCGGCACCCTGCGCCTCGTAACGTTCCTCACGGCTGGCTGCGGACTCCTGCTCGGCGCTCAGACGCGCCACCCCCTGGTTGATTTCGGAGCTCTGCTCGACAAGCGCGACCAGCACGCCGCAGGAATCGGCGTCAAGACCGACCTGGGAGCTGGTGTAGCCGATGCGGCGCAGCGTTTCGCGCACCTTGGCCTGAACGTCTACATACCCTTCGGAACTCACCTCGCCGAACACCATGAACGTGCCGGTCGCGGCGCTCACTTCGGCCGCTACATGGGACGACGGATCCTGCCTCAGCAGATCGTCGAGAATGGCGTCGGAAATCTGGTCGCACACCTTATCGGGGTGGCCCTCGGTTACGGATTCGGCGGAAATAAGCCGCTTTTCAGTCATATCATCCCTCTTTCGGACTTATCGCCCCGCTCTCGGGCGAGGCACAATGATACGTTTGGTTGTTTGCTGATGTTGTTTTCGGGCATGAATCAGCAGGAACGCCCGTCATGGAACCGGTTGGGGAGCACATGGGAGACGCCTGCATCGGCATGCCGCCCTGCCGACTATAGCAAAGGGTCTGCGCCGGCATGGAAACCAGCGCAGACCCTAACGTTTCTGACACAGGGAGACGATCAGTTGCCTTCGCTCAGATCATCTTCGCCAAGAGTCTCTTCCAGCAGTCCCTCGTCGATCTCACGGAAGGCGATGGACAGCGGCTTGTCCTGGCTCTGGTACTCAACCAGCGGGCCGACGTTCTGCAGCAGTCCCTCGTTGAGCTGGGTGAAGTAGGAGTTGATCTGACGTGCGCGCTTCGCAGCGAAAATCGCCAGTGCGTACTTGGAATCGGCGTGCTTCATCAAATCGTCGATAGACGGAGTCGCCAGTCCGGTGGGGGTGGGCTCAGTGCCGAATGCCATATGCGTTATCTCCAAACATGGAAAACTATCTTAACCGCGCCAAGTATAGCCTTGGGCGAAGACTATGACGGAATGCGCTCCGGATGCTTCCTACGGTTCCGTTGTCTGCGGGCGGCGTGGCGCCGAACGGAGCGGCTCAGCGCTCGTCCGTATCCGCGTCAGCGTCGGTGTCGGCGTTGCCGGAGACCGCGGATTCATCGGGCATCTTGGTGAGCAGCAGCATGCCGAAGCAGACGCCGCCGGTCGCCAAGCCGAACGATCCCGCCACAATCGCCTTGCCCATGATGCCGAACACCAGCGAGCACACCGCCAGTATCATGCCGAACATGCAGAACACCGCGTACTTATCCAATTTCATGCCCTACTCCTTCGATTTCGTCGCGAATCGGCAATCCCCCGCCATCGTAGTCCACATACCCGCCCCGGCGGCGCCTTGACCGGAGCTGCGGCGACGCCTTCTGGGTACTCGCTTGGTCTTTCGGGGTTGCTTGGGCGGCTGGGCGGCTGCGGAACGGGTACTTCGCTTATTTGTGGCGGATTCGGGGGTTCTCTTTTTACCAGGTGGCTTATCTATGGCACTCCAAGCCCGGAACCGCGAGTACAAGCGTTGGAATTCCGCGCCGCATACTCGCCATATCCCGGTTCAGGTGCCATACATAAGCCACCTAGCTGCCGTGGAAGGCCCAAATCCGCCACAAATAAGCGAGATACCGCCATCCGAGTTGCCGCAAACGTCGCTTACTCGGCAGGTGCCTCGTCCACGGCATCCGCCGCACCGGCCTCCGCATCGCCCGCATCGCCCGATCCGGCCGCCGCCGCATCCAAATCAGCCGCGATCTCGGATTCGAGGCGGTCGATCTCGTCGGAGGTGATCTCCTGCAGGTAGGAGTGCCCATCCGCCGCGTCCTTGTACGCCACGTACGCTTTGGTCGCCACTTCGAGGATCTCCGCGGTTTTGCTTTCCGGCGCGGACACGATCACCTGGAAGCCGAGCTTCGGCAGCACGCTCAGCGCACGCTGCGTGTACCGGCCGTCGGCCTTGATCAGCGCCTCGTCGAGGAACAGCGTGGTGTAGGTCGGTTGCCCGGTCACGTCGCCGCCGAGCAGGTAAATCAGCGCAGCACCATAGATGAACGAAGTCAGCTCCTGCAGTGCGCCGCCGGAACGGCCACCGGTCGAGGTGATGCGCTCGTCCGGCCCGTCCTCATGCTTGACGATCGCGTAGAACGAGCAGCGGCAACGCGGGTCGAGGTTTTTCGCACCGTAGCTTTTGATGCCGTTCGTGTCGCGCACCTGGCCGAGCTCCTGCTGCAGCCGTTCGATGAACGTGCGGCATTTGGCGAACATTTTGCGTGTGGCCGCAGGATCGTTCTGATCGCTCTGCTTCCAGTCGGTCAGGTCGTCGATCGTGTTACGCATCACGCCCACGAACTCGTGGTCCGGCCTGCGCACGTCCACATCGATCGACAGGCTGCCGTGGCGCGGGCCGAACTGCTGGCCTTCGAGCATCGCGTTGATGCGGTCGAGCTGTTCGTCGATGCGTTTCGCGTCGGTCTCGACGGCGCGTGCGATCTGCATGAAGCTCATGCGCAGCTTGTCGAGGCTGTTCGCGTATTCCTCGTCCGTGGCCTTGCGCGTGCTGAGCATGTCGAGGCTTCGCAGCTCTTCGACGAAGAACCGGTATTCCGCCACGCTTGCGACGACCGTATTGTCGTCGGGCGCGTACACCTCCAGATAGTCCGACATACGCGTTTCGACGTTGGCTCGCATCACGCCAGCCTGATCGTCGAGTGAGACGATGCGTTTGCGGATCGCGTTGCCGATGCTGCGCAGGATGCGGTCCGCGTATGTTCCGCTTCCACCGCCGAACGCGCCGGATACGATGAGCGCCGCGCGGTTTTCGCTGGTGGACACGCCGTATGCGGCCTCATAGATGTCGGCGAGCTGGTTGGACAGGCTGCCCGGGATGAGCGAATCGTCGAATTCGCCGCTGCCGTACGTGTCGAGCCATTCGCGTTCCTCACGCACGGTTTTCGCCGCACCGTCGCGTGCGAGCTGCGCCTTGGCTTTGGCCATGTTGGCTTGGCCGAGCTGGGCGTACAGGCCTTCGCGCTTGGCGGTGAGTTCGGCGAGTTCGGGGTTGCTGCGGATTTCCTCGATGCGTGCTTTGAGGTCTTCGACGGCACGCTCTGCGCCGACCACGTCGACTTTGCTCCATTCCATGTCGGAAACGAGATTCGCCAGTTCCTTCTGGTCGCGCAGCAGGTCCACCTGGCGTTTCGCACGCTCGTGGCGGATCGTCGCTTCGGCCAGTTTTTCGATGGCCTGTTCGAGCTTGCGCTGCAGTTCGGTCAGGTACCGTTCGTTGACGAAGCCGATGATCATATGCGTGTTCTTGATGCCGTGGAAGCCGTGCGCGCCGGATTTCAGCTGGCCGTCCGTCTGCACTTGGCGTTCGTCGCGGTTGTCGTCGTCGATCGTGGTGACGCATTTCGCGTCGAAGCGTTCCGACGCGACCTGTTCCCGCAGCCATCCGGTGAACGGGGACCCTGCTTTGAAGCGCAGTTTGGAGGACATCCAGCCTTTTTCGCTCGCCGTGTCGTAAGAGGCATTGGTGTCTACGAACTGCCAGGTGCGACGGATCATGAGGCGCGGGTCGATGGCGCTGACTTTCTTGGCGAAGCCTTGCTCGTAGCGCTTGTCGACCAGGATGGTTTGCGCGATCGGCGCGTAGGTGACGTTCATCGCCACGCGCCATGCTTCGGAATCCTCGCGCACGTCCATGAGTTCGGCCACGTAGGGCAGATGCTTGGGGTCGAGTCCGACGGCTTCGGCGAGCATGTTGCGCGCCTCGTCCATGGCTTGGGTGATGCGGGTTTTCTGGTTGCGCTGACGGTTCAGGTCGGCTTGCAGGCTTTCGCGTTCCTTGCGGCAGTCGCGCACTTCGTCGTAGATTTCGTCGCGCTGGTTTTCGCGCTGCGCCTTATCGATGTCGTAGGATTCGATGGCGTTGTTGATGGCCGCACGCTTGGCGTACCACTGTTCCTCGTCGACGGGCATGGTGTCGCCGGCCTGCTGGAAGCGGTTTTGCACGCTGGTGCGCTGTTTGCGGGCTTCTTCCGCGTCACGGCGGGCGCGTTCGAGTTCGCTTTCGAGGCGTTGCAGGGTGCCGTCGTCGAGTCCGCTGATTTTCGCTTTGACTTCGTCGAGTTCGGCTTGGAGGGTTTCGCTTTCGCGGCTTGCCGCCGCGAGGGCGCGTTCCTGTTCCTCGCATTCGCGCTGCGCGATGGGCAGGCCGGCACGCACTTCGCTGGCCATGCGGGATCGCGCCCACGCTTCGAGCGCGGCGCCGCCTTGTTCGCTGTCGGGGTTCACCGCGTCGAATTCGCGCCTGGCCTGCAATGCTTCGGCGTATTCGCCGTACAGGTTCTGGATGTCCTGCAGTTTGGCGATGCGCTTGGCTTTTTCCTCCATGCTGCGGAAGTTCTCGTCGTAGCGCTGGTAGTCGTCGATGGTGGTGCGTGCGAGTTCGAGCGCTTCGGGTACGCCGAGCACGCCCTGCTTGAAGATGTCGTCGAGTTTGGACGGCGCGTCGGCGGACTGGATTTTGTGCAGGAGTCGGCATGCTTCGGGGCTCAGGCCCATTTCGCGCCAGATGTATGCGTGGAAGGCTTCCGCGTTGAGGAAGGAGTCGCAGTCCGGGTACGTTTTCTTCAGCATGGTGGCGGTGAATGGCGTGTCGCGGAATCGGTCCATCGCGCGCGGGTCGATTTTCTGATCCCAGGCGATGTACTGCCTGCGTACTTCGCTGCGCCCGTCGCCGGATGCGAGGTAGAGGAATTTGCCGCAGGAGAGCACGGCTCCGGTGGTGCGGTTCAGGTAGGTGTCGACGATGGCGCCCCATACGGCTTGCGGCGCGTCGTTGGCGTCGCGGCCGCGCAGGTAGATTGGTGTTTCGCCGTTTTCGCCGTCGCTGGAGCCGATCATGCCGCGCAGGTACGTGTAGTCGTTGCGTTCGGAACGGCCTGAATTGGAGGCTTTGTTGTAGGGCGTGCCGGTCGGGTACAGCAGGGAGATCTGCGCGTCGACCAGCGTGGATTTGCCGGATTCGCTGGCGCCTGCGAGCAGGGTGACGGGCAGTTTGTCGCTCATGGACGGCTTGAACTCGTGATAGCCCTCGTAGGAGCCCCAGTTGATGACCTGGCGGCTTTCCATCATCCACCGGTCGGCGATGATGTGCATATCGTTGTCGGACATCACAGGTCCTCCTCGTTCTCGTCGATGGTCGGTTGGGTCAGTTGGGCGGTTTGGATGGGTTCACTCGGTTCGGCTGGAACTGCCGGTTCAGCCGATTCGGTTGGTTCGGCCGGGCCTGCCGGTTCGACCGGAACGGTTGATTCGGCCGATTCGCCGAAATCCAGCATGTCCTGCTCACCGAAATCCAACGCATCCTGTTCGCCGGAATCATTGGAATCACCGGAATCGGCGGAATCGCCTTCCGATCCCCCGGCAGGTCCACCGAGCACGTCATCCCCATAAGCCGCGGCCATCTCAGGCCCGCTCACGCCGTCCGCAATATCCGCATCATCCGCAATATCCGCATCATCCACGTCATCCGGCGAGACCCCCAGCCACTGATCGGCCACATCGCCGTCCAACACCACCGGCACCAGCGGCGTGATGAGATACATGTCGTCCGCATCGCTCTGCTCAAGATACCCGTAGGTCATCATGCGCGAAATCGTGGAACGGATCTTCTTCGCGGCAGTCTCCTCATCGTTGCTGGACGCCAGATACCCCGCACCCGTGGTAAGCGCCGCGCGAATCTCATCATGGCTAATGATCCAACCTTCCGGACTGACACGCGTGTTCTCGTATTCGAGCACGCGGATGCGCAGGAAGGCCAGCATCGCCGCCTCCTCACGGCTCAAGCTCGCACGCGTCTTCAACGAACGGATGCCCGCCTCCGTGCCATTGACAGGAGCCGCATACATGATGCGATACTTGCGGTTCTCCTTAAGCTCAAGCAGATCGTTGTTCAGCGAGCGCGTGACGGCGTCACGAATGGTGCCGTCGTCGTGCACCAGCCAATACATGTCGTCGCTGATATACCGGTCGCGTTTAAGCGCGATCGCGGCCATACGCGCCTCAACCGTCATATCGCCCGTATCGCCGTTGAACAGCGCGAACGGATTGGCGACGGCCTCGGCCGGCGCATCCAGATCGTCCGGCGTACCGGCCGTTGCGACGGCCTCGGCGGCGTTCGCGCTCGCAGCCGCCATCACATCACTCGTTTCCTGTTCCATACCGTTCCCGTCCCGTTCCGTCACTATATTCCGACTGTTTTGGCTATTTGAGCTGTTTGGGCTATGTTGACCGTTTTGACTGTTTTGGCCGTTTTGATTGTCCCGATCGATACCGGCGGCATGGTCGTTCACATCACTTATGCCGCTCATGCTCGCTCCTCCCCCACGATGTCGTCGAGGGCCTGCATGCTCGTCACGATCGGCTTGGTGCGCCACACGCGCGGCCTACCGTCCAAGGTCACGCAGTTCCATTGCACGTATTGCGAACCGCCCTGCGCATGCAAGGCGCTGAGGAAGCCGACGAGTTCGCTTTCGCGGCGTTCCCGTTCGGGCAGACGGTTGAAGCTGGCGGCCAGGTCCACGCGCCCGTCGTCGAGCGTGCACGGCGTTTGGCGGATCAGTGCCATCATGTGCCGTAGGCGCGGCCCGCCAACTTCGATCATGGCCTTCAGGTCCGGCGATTCCACGGAAGGGATGCTTTCCCGTTCGCTAAGGCTCGGCGGGGCCGCGTGGATCATCGGTTTCGCCGGCCTGGTGGGCAGTACCGCGAACTGCGCCGTGCCCGTGTCGGTGCGGTACGGCCGGGAGGAGTTGCCCGGCACCGCTTTCGCTTCGGCGCTGGTTTTGGCGAACAGGCGGTTGAGTTTGGCAAGCATGGTGCGATAGCGCGTGTCGGTCTGCTGGCGGACCAGTCGGCTTACGGCTTCGTCGGATGCGCGCATTTGGCGGCGCACGTCTTCGATGCCTTCGTAGATGCGTTCGAGTTCGGCTCGGACCTGGTTGAGCAGCAGCCCCGGTTCGCCGGTGAGATACGGGTTTCTGGCGATGTCGCGCACGGCTTCGTCGATTTCCTGGCGGCCTTCCTCGGTGACGATGATCTGGAAGGCGTCTTCGAAACGCCTGCCGCTGTCGGATTCGCGGAAGGATCTGCGGTATTCCTCGTGATAGGCGGTGAGAATCTGTTCGACGGACATTGCGCCGGCCTGCATACGACGGCGCAGCGCGTCGCCGTTGTCTCGTTCGGCGAGCACGAGTTCGCGCAGGTCGATGGGGACGCCGCGCAGGGTGTTGTGCACCACGTTGATGATGTCTTCAACCTGTTTGGATGACAGTTGTTCGACGGTTTCGCTGTGTTCGAGCCGTTCGATTTCCTTCTGGCGTTCCTCGATCTCACGGTTGAGCAGTTTGATGCGTTCATGCGGGTCGGCGGTGAGCTGCATGCGCGCGTGCTCGATTTCCATGATGATGCTGTTGGCTTGTGCGCCGGACAGGGTTTGGGCGGTGTCTTCAAGACGGGACAGGGCTTCGATCGCGCGATGGGCGCGGGCGGTGAGACGGTACAGGTAGCGGTGGGATGCCACGTCGAGGGAGTTGGCCAGCCATGCGTAGTCGCCGTCGCCTTCGCGCGACAGTTCGACGAGGATGCGACGGGCCGCTTCGGCCGGAGTCTGATCGTCTTTGAGCGTGTATTCGCCGGTTTCCACGAGTTTGGACAGTTCGCGGGTGAAATGTTCTTCGAGCACTTCCCTCGGCAACTCGCCGGTCAACGGTTCGAACGAGGAACGGAGCAGCGCCACGTACAGTTGCGAATTGTTGCGCATCAGCAGTCGCAGCACGCCGGTTTCATACACCGGACGAAGACGCTCCATCTCAGATCGAATGTCGCCCAACATCCCTCCTGTCGTCAATATTCAACGGCTTTCAGCCCGACTGTCTATTGTACATTCCGCCCCTCACTACGCGTTTGGGCTGGCGGCGTGCGTTGGGGTGATGTGGGTTGGCGTACGTTGGGCGACGTAGGTTAGCGCACGTTGGGCGACGTAGGTTGACGCACGTTGGGCGACGTAGGTTGACGCACGTTGGGCGATGTGCGCCTACGCGCAGTGGGACGATGGACTGGCATGCGTTGGGGCGTACGTTGGGCAATGCGACCGGCGTCTACCCAGATTCCGATGCCGCACTCTCCCACCCCACTGTCATCTCCCACCGCGCTCTTCTGCCGCGCTCTCCCACCGCCCTGCGTACACGTTTGTTTACCAAACGCTGAAAAACCGGCCAAAAACGTCTTTTCGGACCCATGCTTGCGGATTTGTAACCTATACTTCAACGCGTCGGAGCGATTTTCCTTTCACAGGTACGGCTTGGCTGTTCGCTCCGACCATCGGTTACTCCGATGCATCTCCTGACAACGGGTGGACCTCCGAACCGGTGGTCCACTCTTTGTTTTGTGGGCGACGTTTGTGTTGGGTAGTTTGTTTGACGGCTGCTTTGCCTGGCTTGGGTCCGGCACTCCGTTCGGCGTGGGTCCGGCACTTTTCGGTGCGGGTCCGGCACTTTTCGACTTCCTCCGGCACACGCGCACCACAGGCGACACGCCGACGATTTGGCGTTGCCGCCGAAAGTGGCGTAGGCTGACACTCGCTTCGGGCGGTTGGCGCAGAGGTAGCGCACTTCCCTGACACGGAAGGGGTCACAAGTTCGAATCTTGTATCGCCCACGCGAAGCGGATGAGAAGCTCACGAAAGTGAGCGGAACATCTTGCGGGTGATTGGCGCAGCGGCTAGCGCACTTCCTTCACACGGAAGGGGTCGTAGGTTCGATTCCTACATCACCCACTGAATTCTTGCTTCTCACGGCAGGAATTCTTTGCGGACATAGCTTAGTTGGTAAAGCGCAACCTTGCCAAGGTTGAGACCGCGGGTTCGAGTCCCGTTGTCCGCTCCAGATTGAGAAAAGCTCCCGTACGGGAGCTTTTCTTGTATATCCGACCGTTTGCCGTTCGGATTCTCTATCTTCCCCTCCGCCCCCTCCCCTCCCGG
>NZ_JAHBBE010000012.1 GCF_019331805.1 Bifidobacterium pongonis | reverse complement strand
GGTTCCGTCTCCTGGCTTCCAATCGCGGTTTTTTGTTTTGGCGAATGAAAATCGTACACAGGACGCGGGCCATGCCCTCCTGCGTCAGGGCCGGAATCCGAAAGTGCGCAAGATTTCGGACGTTATCTCCGTCGTAGCCCACTGCTGCTGGAGTCGCCGCCGAAGCGGCAGCCAGGCCTTTCGCTCACGGCGGATTGCGTGTATCGCCGTCACGGTGTATTCTGAAAAGTCCGGCAGAAAGCCGGAGCTTGATAATTCAAGATTGGGGCTGATCGGTTTCGACGGTGACCTGTTCGTCGCAGGGAAGCGTGCCGAGAACGCAGGGTCCGCTCGCGGATGTCCCCTGCAAAAGAATAAGTGCTAAATCTAACCGCACTGAGTTCGCTCTCGCTGCCTGAGCTTCGCGCCAGGATTAACCAGTGAGCAGCCGCTCCGTCCACTCCTCCTCGTCTTCGGGAGGATGTTGGGCGTCGTTAAGAAGACTTGCTCTACCAGTTGAGCCGCAGGGCCGGTAGGGGACTTTAACTGTGGATATGCTCGCCAACGGTTGTCTGCGACAGAGTTGGGGGCAGAAAAATCGCCATCTTGGCCAGCGGACTACGCACGTAGAAGACTGAGGGTACGGTCATCGGACCGGGGTTCAATTCCCCGCAGCTCCACCAGAAGAGGAAGCGTCGAACTCTTCTTTTACAAGAATGAGTTTGCGCTTGTGTATAGGTTGGGGGACGCCTGATGGCGTCCCCTTTCCGTTTTCGTTGCCACGAAACGCCGTATTTCGCGTTCTAAGGCGTTTTAAGACGCTTTTAGCCCGTTGGGGTACTCGTGTACCCCTCGGGCTTTTTTCATGCCTTAAAACGGCTCTGAAGCGGTCTGAGGACGTTTGAGCGCCCATGTGCATCTCGCATCCGCTCGATGCAAGGGTGGCCGCCCTGCGGGCGGCAGTCGGATGTGGGTGGACGTACAGAAGGGGTGCGGCATGGGCTTGGCATGCTGTGCGCCCCTCCGTCTGGCCGGCAACTACGGCGCTTCGCGCCTCCGTTGCCTTCGAGAGGTACGCATGAGGCATGCGAAACCGTATTGGATGGTTTCCATGCTTTTCTGCGTACCCAATATGCGATGAGGCAAGCCGAGGGCGCAGCCCGAGGCGTAACTAGCCTGCATTGAGGACGCGAAGCGTCCGAAATGCGCACCTGCTTAGGACAGAAGAATCACCCGTTCCCTCGTTTATGAGCGTTTTGCCTGACCACATGCTGACCACATGACCAGAAGAAAAAATGATGTGGTCACTATCTGGTCAGCCGAATCCCTCGGTGCCATCAGGCTTTTTGCAATTCCTGACCAGATGACCACATAATTTAGGACTTATTTTTAAAAATTGAAAAGGACTACGTAATACGTATAGATAAATAAAGTTTGTCGGATTTTATCTGGTCATCTGGTCATGTGGTCAGAACGAAAAAAATCCATTGATAAAAGAGGGGATTTTCATTTCAAGAGCTGACCAGATGCCATTTTGATGTGGTCACACATGTGGTCAGCCCTCACGTGTACCTCTTGTCGCAGTCGTTGTTTTCCGGGTGGTGCGGCGGGTTGCTTTTTCGAGCTTTTTCTATTCGTTTATGAGTGGAAAACGCTCGGGATGGGCATCTGGCCTGCGGAAACGTAGATATTACTCTTGCGTTCTTGTCGTTTCTGTTGTATGATTAACGTACGAGAATTATAGGTCCAGCACCCGTCCCGTCTTAGATGCGGGGTTGCCATCGGGAATAAGGGCCGAGCGCGAGGCGATGTCGCCGAGCGTCACAGGTGAAACAAAGACGAGCAAAGCTCCTGTGGAAATCGAGATAGACGAGGCTTTTATGCCTTTCGTCCGTCTTGGTTTCCGCAGGAGCTTTTTTTGTTTGCGTTCGAGATTGGATGTGGGAGGTAGCGAATGGAAGAGAAACAGGTTCATCAAAAGAATTTCCTGAGCACGGCCGAGGTGGCGGACATGCTCGGCATCAGCCCGGCGACGCTTCGCAAGTGGCGAGCTACGGACACGGGTCCGCGATTCTACAAGTTCAACCGCTCGGTGTTTTACAAGCGGGAGGACATCGAGGCGTGGATTTCCGAGCATTACATGCTGGTTGAGCCGAAGAACTGAGGGGAGGTGAGTTTATGGCTGATAAAGAAAAGAGCAGCTCCCCCGCCGCCACAGCAAAGGGAACCGCTCCGTCTAACTATAAATATTTTAGCTCATTACCGCCCATTTTTCAAGTATCAGACCCGCAGACAAAGGATGAGATGAAGAGGGGGCGTGCGTATGACGAGGGGAATCAGGGCGAGGCGTACAACCCTGACTACCTGTACGGCGGGGAGAACTATCACAAGGCGCTCAGTGATGTGGTGAGCTATGTGCTGCGCGACTGCGCGGGCGATGGCCTGTCCGCTCTCTCGGACGTCGTGGTCAAGGTGACGAACGCCCTCGTGGCGTGGGTCAACCTGTCCGAGCCGCCATCTAATCCGGAGGCGAGCAAGATTTACGGCAGGGGCTTTCGCTGGCCGAGGCTCAAGAGCATCGACCCCGTGCAGGCCGCCGAGCTGGTGTTCGCGCAGGAGGTCATCCGCATGGTCTGCGTCAAGGAGACCGTGGACAAGCCGACCTCGGAGGGCGTGTTCGCTATGTACGACCCCGACGAGGGAATTTACCGCGAGATTGGCGACGGGCAGATTGACCTGTGGTGTCAGGAGGTCGTGGGCGCCGTGAACGGCAACTGGAAGAAGAACTTCGTCCAGAAGCTGCACGACATGGCATCGCGTCGGGAGAACCGCGTGTGCGAGTGCGACAACCCGTCTCTGGTCTTCATGGCCAACGGAATCTGGGATTACGAGGAGCGCGTCCTGCGCGAGTTCTCCCCCGAGGTCGTTGCGCTCAGGAAGAGCGCCACGCGCCTCCCCGACAAGGAGCCGCCCGTCCCCGAGCACACGATGCCTGACGGCTCGAAGATTGACTTCTGGCAGCTGCTGGACTCCTACGTCCCCTACGACGGCGGGCGCGACCTGCTCGTCAAGGTGGCGGGGGCGTCCCTGCGCAGCTATCACAACTGGCGCGTCATGGTGACCTTCCACAACACCACGGGTCACAACGGGAAGAGCACCTTCCTCGACTGCCTCAAGTCACTCGTCGGCTACGACGGGTGCATGACCTCAAGCCTCGCGCTGCTTGCCGGCGGCGGGGATGGCGGGCGGTTCGGCGTGTCGAACATCGTGGGGGTCTCCCTCATCACGTGCGAGGACTCCGATTCGGGCGCGTACCTGAAGGACAACTCGCGCCTGAAGTCAATCATCTCGCATGATGCGATAGGCGTGGAGCGCAAGAACAAGGGCATGTTCGACTACACGCCCCACGCGCTGATTGTCTGCGCCGCCAACGACATCCCGAAGACCCGCGACAAGGGGGATGCTTGGCTGGCCCGCAACATCTACGTCCCGTTCGCGGGGCAGTTCGTCGGCAAGGCCGACGACAAGACCATCCGTTCCGAGTGGGTCGTGTCCCCCGAGTTCTGCGAATACCTGGCCTATCAGGCGCTGGTGAAGTGGGACCGGTATTACGAGCTGCCCGAGCCTGAGGAGGCCGCGCAGCTGAAGCACGAGTGGGTTCTCGGCAACGACACGGTGGCTGAGTTCTGGGAGGACGTCAAGGATTCGATTCAGGCCGACTTCGTGCCGAATGATTACCTGTCCATGCGCTACGACGAATGGCTGGACGCGGAGCACAAGGGCATGCGGATGCAGATGAGCCGCAAGGCGTTCACGGCCCGAATCGTCGAGCTTGCGTGCTCCGACGGCGAATGGACGCAGAGCAAGGACGCGAGCGGGTCCGTCCTCAAGACGAGCTGCGAGAAGTGGTGCCCCGGCTTGAGGGCCTACAGCAAGCACGATGCTGGTTTTGGCGGCGCGGGCGGATGGGTCCCCTTCTTGGGCAGGCGTCGCGGGATTTTCCGCACGGTCGTCCTCGATTACTGCACCGCCCACGGCACGACTCCCGCAGACCTCGGTGCCGGTTACGCGGCGGTGAGGGAGCAGCTTGGTCTTGCGACGGATACAGAAGACGACGATTAAGGAGGAGTAAATCATGAGCGATTTGACGCCTGATGAGCTGGCTCGATTTCGCCTGAAGGCGAAGCACGGGACGCTCACGCCCGAAGAGCAGCGGGCGTACAACGACTATGTGACGGAGCAACTTTCCGCTGTTCCGTCGCCGCCCTCGGGTGCTGTACCGCCTAAGAAGGATAAGCCGAAGCGAAACATTGATGCGATTGATGTTGTGCGCAAGATTGCCGGTGTGGCGGTGATTTTTGTCGCGCTTGCGCTTCTTGGGACTAAACTTCTCGGCATTGGTACTGATTTGCTTGGTGATGCAATGAACTTCACCACGGCGGTGCACGATGCGGCAGATGCGCAACGCACTGGGAATGCGCATTATGTGGCAACCTCTCATGAGGCTGGCACGATTGACTTTAAGCGTTCCGACGTGTTTGTCAGCGGTGAGTATTTCATTGCTATAAAGTCGGATGCACACTATGGAATTTTGAGCATCACTTGCGGTGCGTACGATGCGAACGCTCCCGATAAGACAAACAAGTACAACACCGTACCTGATTATTTTGACAAGCGTGGCGGTGTTGGCATGGCTGTTGTTGATGCCGGTAGTAGTCAATGGACTATTCGCGATAACGAGCTTCGTACTGTTCTTGAGGCGCATGGTCTCAGCTACGACACGTTCTGCTCGAATGCAGCGACTTTCAATCTGAGCGAGAGCGAACTGGCCGATTTGACTGCACAAGTTGCGTCCGTGATTACGTATGGAGACATCGCGAGTTATCCGGTTACTGAGGATACCAATTTCATTGATGCACAAAACGGTCATCCCTATCAATCCGACGAGAATATGGATGACTGGGCTGTGTTTACGGGCGGTGTAATTCATATAAGTTACCCGGACAATTTCACTCTCGATGGTTCTGTTGATGGTTCCCAAATGTTCGCAGACGCACAGCCGACTTCGGCTGTGGAGCAGTAGCTATTTCACTAACAAGGAGGAATAAATTATGGCAACGAAGAGTTTTGATGATGTGGCCGAGAAGGCACGTGCGTTAGAGGCTCAGGCGAAGAAGCTGCGCCGCGAGGCGCAGGCCGCGAGGACGAAGGCTTACGCCGACGCGCTCGTGACGGTTTTCCCTGAAGTGAAGGACATGGGTTCGGCGGAAGAGGTCCTTGACTTCGTCAAGGGACTGAAGCCGGGCACCGGACACGGAACGCCGGATGCGCGCGCCGCTGGCGCTGCGGATTCCGGTCATGTTCCTACCGCAGAAGCTGGAGAGTCGTCGGAAGCGCACGGCGGTTTTTCCGGTGCGGCCTACCAAGGGTAGCCGTGCCGGGTTCCACCGAGGGATTCGGGTTCCATGTCGGACAGGGGAAGTCGTTCCCGTGTCCGACATGGACGGACGATGCTCGGTGGACAAAAGGCGGGGGTTCGAAGGGGGCGGCGCAGCCGCCCCCTCGCAAGCTGACGGAGTAGGGCAAATTGCGAGAATCGCAATTTGTACGTACGAAGTCAATGCTTGCTCTTTTCCCCTTTGCGCAGAGACGTTGTGAGATTAGCCGAAAACGGCATTTCGGATTGTCCGCCGCAGGCGGGCGTTTCGGATAGCAGCAAAGGAGGTGTTCCGCATGGCGGAAACGTATGAAAAAAGAAGCGGGAAGGCGACGCGCCAGAAGTACGTGAAAGACCGCCGTGACAAGGTGGTTCAGGTGCGTATGAGCGACGCAGAGCTTTCCCTGCTGGACGAGCAGCGTGGGACGTGCTCGCGTTCCAATTTTCTTCGCGGTGAGCTGTACGCGAGTCGGTACGCGCCGCCCAGCCGCGAGGTGGTTCTGGACGTCCCGGCCCTGGACCGTGTCCGTGTCGAGCTGAACCGCATCGGCGTCAACATGAATCAGATTGCCCGCGCGCGCAACCGGCGCTTGAGCGGCATGGGAATACTCGACGCGACGCGTGAGGAAATGAGGACGAAGGACGAGGCGGAAGCGTTCCGCGAGTTCCGCGATTCGGTGGACAAGCTCCGGGCGCAAGTCGATGGACTGCGTGCGGATTTGCAGGCGTACGTGGAGATGGGAGGTGATGTCTGATGTCAACGACGCATGTGCAGTCGCTTCCGAACGTGCGCGGGCGTATGTCGTACACCGAGTTCGGCGAGGGAAAGCGCAGACGCGCTCATCTGGAAAACGGCACGGACCGCATCGCCGCGCAGATGGGTGACGCCGCCTCAAGAGGGGATTTCATTGTCTACTGCGAGGGGCAGAAGCATCGCCACCCGAACGCGGTCAACGAGGGCTACGAGCTGCGCATCTCATGGGCGACCGACGAGCTTGACCCAAGCAAGGCCGACGACATCCAGCGTGGCATGGAATACGCGTACACGCTGTGCCACGAGCTTGCCCCCGACTCCATGTGCTGGGTCACCATGCACGTGGACGGCGAGGGAGGCTGCGTGCATGCGCACGCGACCATTGCGAACCACGACGCCCGTACCGGTCAGGTCATCAACAAGGGGGACACGAGCCTCTATGCTCCGCGTGTGAAGGCGGTCAATGATGAGCTGAGCCGTGAGAATGGTTTCTCGGTGCTCGGGGCGGACAAGGAGATGTCCCTCTGGGAGCAGAAGCGCGAGACGTTCCAGCCGGATTCCTTCGACAGAAGGCTCGGCGACAGGGTGGCGGGTGCCCGCGACCGCTCCAGCACGCTGGACGAGTTCAGGCGCAAACTTGGGCTGAGCGGCGTGACGCTGAAGGAGACCACGAAGACCGACAGGAAGACCGGCGAGGTCACGACGGGATGGTCCTACAAGGCCGTGGACGAGTGGGGACCGAAGCGCCGCACCCGCAAGCGCCGTGCCTCCAACCTCGCCGACGACCTGACCCGCGAGGGCATCGAGGCGTACTTCGAGGCGAAGCAGCGCGAGCTTGAGGCACAGCAGCAGGACGCCCCGGCACCGGAGGTCCTTCCCGACGTGCCCGAGACGGCAGAACCGGAGGAGCGGCCATCTAAGGATTTCGCTCTCGACGTGTACGACCTCGACCGGGCGTACGTGTCGGAGATGGCGTCCGACCTTCAGAAGGCGCATATCCACCGCTCACGCGAGGAGGGCAAGCCCTTCATGGACGAGCGCTATCAGCAGATTGTCGAGGCGCGGAACCACCCGGACGAGCAGCTGGCGAGGCTGCGCGAGGACGTGGACGCCGCAAGGCGCGAGTTCCATGCCTCCAAGGAGGCGCGCGACACCCTGCAACGCCCGTGTCCGGGGCTTCTGGCCGGCATGCACGTGTTCGCCAAGGCGGGGTGCAACGCCCGTGACCCCGTGTCCCGCATGATGGCCGACATGACCGCCATGATGCTGCGCATGATGATTCAGCAGTTTCTCGCGGAGGAACGGCGCCGCCAGCGCGAGGAGGCGGAGAGGCGCGTGTACGAGTCCCGCAAGAGCATGTGGGATGCCGAGAAGCGCCTCAAGGCGGCGGAGAAGGCACTGTCCGACGAGGACGAGCGCGAGAGGCGTCTGAAGCACGAGCGCATGCAGCGCCGTGTCAAGGAGGCCGAGCAGCGTGCGCCCGTGAGGACGCCGAGGTCGGCGGACAAGGACACGCAGTTCGACGAGTAGCCGAAACGATGAGGGAGCAGCGTCAAGCTGCTCCCTTTCTCAAGTACCCGCTCGCGGGCTTTGATGAGACCTTCAGAAGGGCTGTTGATGGGCGTACGCGCAAGGGGCGGAAAATCGGGGTTTTCGTCGTCCGCTCGTTTATGAGCCGGATTCGGAAAACGCGGCGGAACGGACGGAGCGAAGCGAGGGCGTGAAGCCCGTTTTGAGACCGGCAAAAGCCCAGATGAAGACCCGATAAAGCCCCGAAAGTGGCAGTTGAACATGTACTTGTCGGCTCATATAATTAAATATGGAAATACGTAATTGATTAAATATATAGCGAGGTGAGGATATGAAGACGATTCTGGTATGCAATCAGAAGGGCGGCGTTGGCAAGTCCCTGGTCGCCGACGAGATTGCCTTCTCCTTCGAGCGCTCCGGCATCCCCGTGAGCTTCTACGACTTGGACACGCAGGGCGGCACGCTGCACGAGACGCATGAGGCGGACGGCGCGCAGGTCGCCGTGGTGGACACGCCGGGGGCCTTGCAGGAGGCGCTGTCGGACTGGCTGAGGGAGGCGGACGTGGTGGTCATCCCGACCAGAACCACGTCGAGGGACATCGAGCCGCTGATGCGCATGCGCAAGGCGGTGTTCAAGAACGGCCGCGCGAAGATTGTCTACGTGATGAACGGGTGGAACCGCTTCAAGGCGTCCCGCGACTTCATGGAGTGGTTCGGCGGTCTTGCGGGCGACCAGACGGTGGCCACGCTGCCCCAGTCCGAGGCGTTCGTCCAGGCGGGAGCCGCCGGCAAGTCCGTGGTCGAGTTCGACCGACGCGGCAAGGCGGCGAGAGCGACGCGCGAGCTGGTAGACACGGTGCGCGAGGCTGCGGGGTTCCCGAAGGAATAACCGCAGGTCAGAGGTGCTATCCATCTGGACAAATGCGTCTCAATGATGTATAATTGTACAAATATGTAAATAATTAAAGGAGGTCGAGCCATGGCGAATATGTTCGAGAAATACGCTGCCGACCGCGAGGCCGAGCAGAAGAAGATAGAGAAGGCCGTCGTCGCCGATACGACGGCGGACGAGAAGCGCACGACGCTCTCGCTGTCGCTCACCGTGAGCGACAAGAAGGCACTCAAGATGATGGCTGCTGAGCGCGAGACGACGATTGCTGCAATCATCCACGAGTGGGTTCAGGAGCATCTTGAGGAGGTGAGCGAGTAAATGGCCGAAAATACAGCATTGCATTCAGCGAGGGATGCCAAGAACGATGAGTTTTACACGCAGTACAGTGACATTGAAGCCGAGATGAACGCCTATGTGGAGTTCAATCCTGATGTGTTCAGGGACAAGACGGTTCTGTTGCCTTGCGATGACCCGGAGTGGTCGAACTTCACGAAATACTTCGCGGCGAACTTCGAGCGCTTCGGGCTGAAGAAGCTGATTAGCACATCGTATGCGAAGAGCGCGGGTAGTCAGCAGCTCACGTTGTTCGAGCAGGAGTCGCCACTGTTTGACGCCGACAAGCATGATACGCACGGCAAGCTGTTCACCCTGGCGAAGGACAAGGACGGTTCCGGACGGGTCGATGCCGACGACATCGAGTTTTCGGGATACCTCAAAGGTGACGGTGATTTTCGCTCCGCCGAGGTAAGGGCGTTGCGCGATGAGGCGGACATCATTATCACGAACCCGCCGTTCTCGTTGTTTCGCGAGTTCCTTGCGTGGATTCTGGAGGCTGGCAAGCAATTTGTGATTCTCGGAAACATGAACGCTATCACCTACAAAGAGGTGTTCCCTCACCTGAAGAACAATGAAATCTGGCTTGGTTACAAGTCGCTCAATCAGGACATGTATTTCGATGTGCCAGACGAGCGCAAGCAATGGCTAGTTGAGCACAAAAAGGAGGGTTCTGCGTACAAGATTATCGGTGGCGTGGTCATGGGACGTTTGGCGTCCGCTTGCTGGTTCACGAACATAGACCATAACAAACGTCACGAGCCGTTGCTGCTTGATACGATGGAACACAATTTGAAGTTCAACAAAAGGCTTCGTAAGAAACTCGAGAAGGACTACGGCAAGCTGGAATATCCGCATTATGACAATTACGATGCCATCGAGGTACCGTTTGTGGAAGCCATTCCGTCTGATTATGACGGCGTGATGGGTGTGCCGATTACGTTTTTGGACAAATACAATCCCGAGCAGTTTGAAATTGTCGCTTTTCGCAAGGGTGAAGATGGCAAAGACTTAGTCTTCACGAGAGAGAGAGAGTTCAACCGTACTTTCGTATCCTTGTTCGACAGCGATAGCGGGGATGATAAAAAACGCAGAAGGCAAGATAAATGGGAAGATTACCTACGCCAGAATCACGGTCAGACACAAATTGAACCAATAGATTATTTCTTTCCGTCGAGTGTTAAGAGTCGTGCCACTGGCTCTATGAATGGAACAATCAACGGAAAGGAAACTTATCGCCGTGTTCTTATATGCCGGAAAGGAGGCAACAATTGATGAAGACAACTTTACATACTGATTGGACGGTCGGCGATGTCTGTAAGGGCTTCGTGTTCGACCGCAACGAGGGAAAGGGGTTGTTCGGCCTCGACGGACAGCTCATCATCCAGCCCGAGTATCAGCGCAACTATATCTACGGAGACGGCAAGCGCGATGTGGCCGTTGTCGAGTCCTTGTTGAAGGGCTATCCGCTTGGCCTGATTTACTTCGTGAAGAACGCCGACGGGATGTACGAGGTTCTGGATGGGCAGCAGCGCATTACGTCATTTGCCCGCTACGTGAACAAGTCGTGGCCGTTCGCCGTCGAGCTGAACGGCAAGCCGCGCTATTTCGACAGCCTGGACGCCGACCAGCAGAAGCTCATTATTGACGCGCCTTTGACGATTTACGTCTGCGAGGGCGAACCGTCGGAGATTCAAGCGTGGTTCGAGACTATCAACATTGCTGGTGTTCCGTTGGTGAAGCAGGAGTTGCGCAACGCGGCGTATCACGGCCCGTTCGTGACGATGGCGCGTGAGGTGTTCTCGAATACGGGAAATTCGAACATGAATCGCTGGCAGACGTACGTGAAGGGAGACCCGAAGCGTCAGGCGATTCTCGAGACCGCGCTCGATTGGGTGAGCGAGGGCGAGATTGACGAGTACATGGCCTCCCACCGCAACGACACGAACATCGACGAGCTGAAGCGTCATTTCGACACGGTCATCGACTGGGTCGATAAGGTGTTCGAGTACACCGGAAGCGAGATGTGCGGGCTTGATTGGGGCCGTCTATACCGCGAGTACCACAAGAACGCATACTCGAAGGATAAGGTCGCAGAGCGCGTCGAGGCCCTGCTGGATGACTCGCAAGTGACCGACAAGAAGGGAATCTTCGAGTACATTCTCGGTGGCGAGAAGGACGAGCGCCTGTTGAACATCCGCGTGTTCGATAAGAAGACGATTAAGTCTGTCTATCGCAAGCAGACGGCGGACGCTAAGGCGAACGATACGTCGAACTGCCCGCTTTGCGCCCTCGGACACGATGCAAATGCTAAACGCATTTACAAGGAGACCGAGATGGACGCCGACCATGTGACTGCATGGAGCCGAGGCGGAGCGACGGATGAGGCGAACTGTCAGATGCTCTGCAAGACGCATAACAGAGCGAAGGGCAACCGATAACGGAAGCGAGAAGCCCGTCGTCCTTATGGGCGGCGGGCTTTATAATTAAATGCGTATTTACGCAATTCATCATACAGGAGGAACTAACGTGAAAACCTATAAGCAAAAATTACAGGGGGTGGTAAACCTATGGCACGCAAGAAGAAATTCGCGCCGAACGACAACAACCTTGCGATAGCGTACTATCGCTTCTCGTCCCACTCGCAGAACGACGCGAGCATCGACCAGCAGCGCGAGCTTGCCCACGAATGGGCGGACGCGCACGGCTTCAAAATCGTGCAGGAGTATGAGGACGCGGCAATATCCGGCACCACGGACGCACGACCGGGGTTCCAGCAGATGCTGTCGGAAGTCGCAAAAATCCGTCCCCATACCCTCATCATGTGGAAGACCGACCGTCTGGGACGCGACAAATACGTCCTGGCGATGGCGAAGAAGAAAATCCGCGACGCGGGATGCGAGATTCACCTGCTGGCCGAGCACATCCCGACGGAGGGACCCGAAGGCGTCCTCATCGAGGGGCTGATGGAGGCCATGGCGGAGTATTACAGCCGCCAGCTGTCGCAGAACATCCAGCGCGGCATGGACTACAACGCGCAGCACGCCCTGTACAACGGCCACAAGCTGTTCGGCTACGACGTGGACAGGTCCACGAAGAAGTACGTCCCGGACCCGAACACGGCGCCGTTCGTGCAGTGGGCGTTTAAGGAATACGCGTCGGGCAAGCCGCTGAAGGCCATTGCCGAGGAGATGAACGCGCAGGGCCTGCGCACGCCGAGGAACGCGAAGTTCAGCGTGAACATGCTGAATAAGATGCTCAAGAACCGCGCCTACATCGGCGAGTACCACCACGGCGACATCACGGTCGCCGGCGGAATGCCCGTCCTTGTCGACGAGGCGACTTTCGATAGGGCGCAAAGGCGGTTCGCCGAGAACAAGCGCAAGGGTTCCCAGCGGGCGCACGGCATGGACGGCAGCGACGCCCCGCGCTATTGGCTCACGGGCAAGCTCTATTGCGGTGAGTGCGGGAGCACCATGCAGGGCGTGTCAGGTACGAGCAAGACCGGGCGGACGTATTACTACTACTACTGCTCCGCCCAGCGCAGGAAGGAGTGCCACCTGCACAAGGCCCGCAAGCGGGACTTGGAGGACATGGTGCTGTTCGCCCTGCACAACATCGTCGACGACGAGGAGAACGTGACGGCGCTCGCCCTGGATGCGGCGGAGTATTACGAGAAGAGCCACGACGACACCGCATATCTCGAGGCGCTGGAGGCGAAGCGCAGGGAAGTGGAGAAGAGCCTCGCGAACCTCGTGAAGGTCATCGAGAAGGGCGTGGTCAGCGACACGGTGACGGAACGTCTCGCGCAGCTCGAGGAGCAGAAGAGCGCCCTGGACGATGCCATAGGGACGGAAAACGTCCGCGTGTCGCTGTGCGAGGACAGGCACAGCATCCAGGCGTACTTCGACAAGTTCCTGCACGCCGACGTGAACGACCCGGAGATTCGAGACCAAGTCTTCGAGTATTTCGTGGACAAGGTCTATCTGTACGACGACAAGCTCGTCGTGAGCATGTGGTTCTCTGAGGACGACAAGCAGGAAATCACATGGCGTGACTGGTTCTCGCTGGATGAGTATTGGACCGACGAATCCCCTTTTGCTAAAGGGGGAAGTGTCGGGTTCGACTGCTTCCCCCTCGGCTCCACTGGTTGAAAGCCGCCAGAAATGGCGGCTTTTTCATTTGTCATTCCCCTTGTGGGAACAAGTCCATGCTAGTGCGCAAGGCAGCGGCCCAAAGACGGGATCTTTGGGCCGTTTACCGGTAAAGCCGGGCAACGCTTAGCGTGCGTCGCCGCCAACGCTAGGAGATCTGTTCGAAAACGGTGGCGAATTCCTCCTCCGATAGGGACGTGCCGTCATACGCTCCAAGCGAATACGCGTAGCCGTCCTTGACCCATGTCGCAAGTTTGACGGCACCATCCGCATCGCCCTTCACCGTTACTTTGGTGCTGGCTTTGCCGAGGGAAAGACTGCGCGTTTGAGCGTACTCGTTGTAGTCGCCGGATATGTCGTCGTTGCCGGCGGCCTTACGAATCGTGTAGGAACTTCCGCTGGCATCCGATGAAGCGGTATATGTTATTTGGATCATGGCGTCGCCCTGGCCCGCGTTCATCACTTGGTAAGCAAGATGGCCGTAATCTCCGATGGAGCCGGGAACATTCAGGCCGAACCCAGCAGCCTTGGCCGCTTCGGCGAGGGTCTCGTAGCTGGTATAGGGGTTCGCCATTTGCGAGGAAGAGGAAGAAGAGCCGGAGGAAGAAGAGCCTGTATCGGCGGCGGAACTGCCGGACGAATCGGTCGCCGACTGACCGCCGCAAGCCGTGAGCAGCATGAGCGCGCCCAACAGTCCGGCCAATGCGGTATATCTCGCTGTTTTTCCACGCCGCTTTGAATAGCCTTTAGTCACCATGTGTGCACCTTACCATGTGACGCTATTCGTTGTACGGTCATGTCGCTTCGCAAGGCGGTGAGGACGGTATCTGTAAATCCGTGCATCGGTTTCGTCGAGCAAGGGCGCCATCCCCAACAATCGGAATGGCGCCCTTGCGCCCGCGTTTGTCTACGTCGCCCGAGCCGCGCACCCAACCGCCTACGCGAAGTAGAAGCCTTGGAAATCGTACAGGTACACGCGGTAGATGTATGTCGTGGCCAGCTTCATCGAATACTGCGCCTGCAACGTGCCATCGGAATCGTACACGCCGAACAGTCCCTGCATACCGGAATCCACAAGATTCAGATCATCGTCGATCTCCTGCACGGAGCTGACGTAAGGGGAGTAAGGCACGTCGAAGGAGTTCACCTCGGTGTAGGTGCCGGTCTTCTCATTCACCAGATACTTGCGCAGCTGGGAGCGTGAATTCTCGTCCTTGGCGCTTTGCGCGGTGCTCAGGCCGATCTTGCTCCAGTCGTAATCCGGGCGGGTCATCGCATAGCCGAAGCTGTTGTCGAACAGCGTGAGATAGTAGCTGCCGTCCTCCAGCGAATCATCCGTGCTGTACGTCACGGAATGCTGGCCGCCGGTGTCGCGGAAATCGCCGTCCTTGGTGAGGAACGACGACTGGTACTGCGTATCGTCCCACACGCTCGGCTCGCCGATCATGTACTCAAGCGTCGGCGTGCCCTCGATGTCGGCGACCTTGATGATCGTGGAGGTTTCGCGCGCCGAAAGAATGGCCGAACCGTCGTCCAGCAGCTGGATGGTGTTGCAGTGGATCCAATCCCAGCGGTCGGAGGCCGACGTGTCGGATTCGTCGATGCCCGAATGCGTGGTCTTCGCCTTGTAATCGGCGAACATCGTGCCCAAGTCGAGCAGATGCGTGGTTTTGCCGGTGGTGGTGTCGAGCTTGACCACCTGATCCTGCACCGCGTGATCGGAACGCTTCAGGTCGGTGGCGAGCAGCACGAGGTTGCCGTCCGAGTCGAGCGCGTAATCATGGTGGAGGATGAACCGTTCATCCAGATCGAAGATCTTCTCCAGCTTGCCGAGCCGGTTCATGCCGACCATGGTGTGCGTGGACACGGAGAACCACATCAGCCCGTCATCGTCGAACACCAGACGGTGCGAACGGTAGTACTTCACGGGTATTTCGCCACGCAGCACGCCGTTCACGTCGTAGTAGTACATGAAGTCCTGATCGTCGGAATCGTTGCCGAGGATTGCGTACAGCCCGTTGCCAACGCTCTGTTTGGCGGCCGATGTGGGCTGCTTCTTCTGTTCGAGCTGGATCTCCTCCTCGCCGAGCAGTGCCGGACCCTTCTGCTTGATCTGCTTGGTCGCCACGGTGTTGCCGTCGGAGTCGGCGAGCGTGAACGTGATGGTATTGGTTTTCTTCGGAATGAGGCCGAGCGCTACGAATTCATGCGTGGTGGAGTAGTCCTCGCCCTGGTTGGCGGTGGCGGAGAAGTCCGGGTAGCCCTCCACGTGGATGGTGTAGGAGACGTTGGTGGCCTGATCGGTGGTGAAGTACACGTACAGCGAGGTGGTGTTCGTGCCGTAGGGGTTGACCTTGGTGAAGGGCTTGTCGAGCGTGGCGGACGACTTCTCGCGCTGTTCGGCGAGTTTGGTGTCGGCGGTCTGCTGGTAGTCGCTGGTGTAGATGTTGGTGATTTTGGCGCTGAGCCGTTCGAGGCGGTTGCGTTCGATCGCGGAGCTGATTTTGCTGCCGGCGAGGGGTGTCAGTGCGACTACGACTGCGGCGGCGGCGATGATGGCCACCGGCTTGATGATCTTCTTTCTGGCGATGACGCCTTGTGGAATGTGCGGTTTCAGGGATCTCATGGTTTGGCTTTCACATGGGTGCTCGGCGTGGCCCGGGCGTTGGCGTTGCTGACGCCGCCGGCTGCTTGGCGTTGTGGGTGTTTTGGGTTGTGTTGGGTTTTGGGTTGTGTTGGGTTGTGTTGGGTTGTGGGTTGTGTTGGCTTGTGGCCTGCGCGGGCGAACGACTGTTGGCTGTTGGGCCGCGGCTGTTGCTGGGGCGCGGTTGCTGGGGCGCTGTTGCTGGGGCGCGGTTACGGGCCGTTGCTGCGGTTGCGGGCCGTCGGTCGTCGCTTCCGATAATAGGGTGGTACGCGACTCCATGGTTTACGTGGAATCGCACTGAAAATGTATGTGGTTTTTCCTGAATATTTTCTGGGAATTTTGTACGGTACGGGGGTGTGTTGGGCGACTGCGTTTGGTTTGTCGAATATTGGGGTTGTTGTTTCGGGAGGGGATTGTGGGGAAGTCTCATCCGAAATCGGACAAAATGGGGTGGCTTTTGTCTGATTCCGGTAAGAGGGATGCTTCGGGAATGGGGTGCTTGTGGGGCGTGGGGGATTGTGTGTGTGTGTGGGGGCTCAACCGGAATCGGACGGGAATGGGGCGGTTTTTGTCTGATTTCGGGAAAGGGATGGCCTAGGGGAATCTGCAAACCCTGGCGATACCTGGCCTAGGGGAAACGCTGCGGAGGGCGGCGGAAACGCCGCCTCCAGCAAGCCATAAACGCCGCGTCACACGGTGTTCTAGGGGTGGTGGCATAATAGCCAAGGCAATTTTTAGGGTTTTGCCCTTGAAGACCAACAGTATAGGTGAGTAAACGTGGCACAGACTACCAATGACATCAAGAACGGTTCCGTTCTGAACCTTGACGGCCAGCTGTGGACCGTCCTGAAGTTCCAGCACGTCAAGCCGGGCAAGGGCCCCGCCTTCGTGCGCACCACCATCAAGAACGTGCTGAGCGGCAAGATCGTCGATAAGACCTTCAACGCCGGCATGAAGATGGAATTCGAGACCGTCGACAACCGCACCCTCCAGTACTCCTACGAGGACGGTGACAACTACGTCTTCATGGACATGACCACCTACGATCAGATCATGGTTCCGAAGACCCTCGTCGAGAGCAAGTTCCTGCTCGAAGGCACCGACTGCATCGTGTCCTTCCACGACGGCACCCCGCTGTCCGTCGAACTGCCGGCCTCCGTCGTGCTGACCGTCACCCACACCGAGCCGGGCCTGCAGGGCAACCGCTCCAACGCCGGCACCAAGCCCGCCACCGTTGAGACCGGCGCCGAAATCCAGGTTCCGCTGTTCATCAACGAGGGTGAGCGCGTCAAGGTCAACACCACCGACGGCTCCTACCTCGGCCGCGAGAACTGAGTCGAAGGACTGACGGCTGTATGGCACGTTCCACTGCTCGCAAGAGAGCTCTGAATACGTTGTATGAGGCGGACGAGAAGGGGCAGGACATCCTGTCCCTCCTTGAGGAGCGCATCGCCGTTCCCGGTGCTCAGACGCCGTTGCCCGATTACGCCATCGACATCGTGCGTGGCGTCGCCGAGCACCGTCGTGACATCGACGCGAAGCTGAACGAGTGCTCCACTGGTTGGAAGACCAGTCGTATGGGCGTCGTCGACCGCAATATTCTTCGTATCGCCGCTTGGGAGATCATGTATAACGATGATGTTCCCGACAAGGTGGCTATTGACGAGGCCCTCGGCCTGGCGAAGACGTTGTGCGATGACGAATCGCCTGCTTTCATTCACGGACTGTTGTCCGCCGTATGCGCGGCTCACGAGAAGCCGTTGGATTGATATTTTTTTGAACGCCTCCCGTATTTCACGGGGGGCGTTCTTTTGAGATGTGTTGTACACAGGGTGCGTTCCATGGCCCACAGTACATGGAGCGATGCGAAGGAATGGCACGAGCTTCGGCACGATGCCCGTCGGTCGGCGTGTGAGTCTGCGCTGAACGTTACGCTTGGCATGAATAACCCGGATGAGAATAAGGGGGTTGCGCGGTGAGCGACAAACCAATCTGTGACCAGAATGAGGCCATTCTCGTTCTGGAAGATGGTCAGGTATATGTAGGTGAGCCTTATGGGGCCGAGGGCAGGACGACCGGCGAGATCGTATTCTCCACCGGTATGACCGGCTATCAGGAAACCCTTACCGATCCGAGTTACGACCGTCAGATTGTGGTGCAGACCTTCCCGCATATCGGCGATACCGGTGTCAACAGCGAAGACCCGGAATCCGAGCGTATCTGGGTCGCCGGCTACGTGGTCCGCGATCCCAGCCCGAACGTGAGCAACTGGCGTGCCGGGGGAAGCCTCGACGATGATCTGAAGCGTCAGAACATCGTGGGCATCAGCGGCATCGACACCCGTAAGCTCGTGCGTCACCTGCGTTCCGCCGGTGTGATGCGCGCCGGCGTGTTCTCCGGCGATGCGCTGCTGGACGATAAGGGCGATGTGCGCGATCTGGCCGAGTTCCTCGACGAAGTGAAGGCCACCGCGCAGATGCAGGGCCTGAGCCTGTACGAGGAAGTCAGCACCAAGCAGGCCTACACCATCGAGCCGTGCGGCGAATTCGAAGGCAAGGAGCCGCTGTACACCGTGGCCGCCGTCGACCTGGGCATCAAGGCCATGACCCCGCACCGCATGGCGGAACGCGGTTGCCGCGTGCACGTCGTGCCCTCCAGCATCACCTTCGAACAGCTGCAGGAGCTGAACCCCGACGGCGTGTTCTTCTCCAACGGCCCGGGCGATCCGGAACAGGCCGGTCCCGAAGTCGAACTGCTGCGCAAGGTACTCGACGCGGGCTACCCGTTCTTCGGCATCTGCTTCGGCAACCAGCTGCTCGGCCGTGCGCTCGGCTTCGGCACCTACAAGCTGAAGTTCGGCCACCGTGGCGTCAACCAGCCGGTGAAGGACATGACCACCGGCAAGATCGAGATCACCGCGCACAACCACGGCTTCGCGGTCGACGCCCCGATCGGCGAAACCGTCGACGCCCCGTTCGAAAACGGCAAGTACGGCAAGGTGTTCGTCTCCCACATCGATCTGAACGATAACGTGGTCGAAGGCCTGCAGTGCGTGGACATCCCCGCGTTCTCCGTGCAGTACCACCCCGAAGCCGCCGCCGGTCCGCACGATGCGGCATACCTGTTTGATCGTTTCGTTGAACTGATGAAGAATTCCAAGGAAGGTAAGTGACATGCCGAAGCGCACCGACATCAAATCCGTGATGGTAATCGGTTCCGGCCCGATCGTGATCGGTCAGGCGGCGGAGTTCGATTATTCAGGTACCCAGGCTTGCCGCGTCCTTCGTGAGGAAGGCATCCGCGTCATCCTGGTCAACTCCAACCCGGCCACCATCATGACCGACCCGGAGATGGCCGACGCCACCTACATCGAGCCGATCGCAACCCCGATCCTCGAACGCATCATCGCCAAGGAACGTCCGGACGCGCTGCTGCCCACCCTGGGCGGCCAGACCGCGCTGAACGCCGCCATGGCACTCGGCGAGGCAGGCGTGCTCAAGAAGTACAACGTCGAACTGATCGGCGCCTCCCTCGACGCCATCGACCGCGGCGAAGACCGTGAACTGTTCAAGAAGGTCGTCGAAAAGGCCGGCGCGGAATCCGCAAGATCCGAAATCGCGCACTCCCTGGCCGAAGTCGACAAGATCGCCGAGGAATTCGGCTACCCGCTGGTGGTCCGCCCGAGCTTCACCATGGGCGGCCTCGGCTCCGGTATCGCGCACGACGAGGAAGAGCTGCACCGCATCGCCGGCGCCGGCATCCACTACTCGCCGACCGACGAAGTGCTGATCGAGGAAGGCATCGAAGGCTGGAAGGAGTTCGAGCTCGAACTCATGCGCGACCGCAACGACAACGTCGTGGTCGTCTGCCCGATCGAAAACGTCGACCCGGTCGGCGTGCACACCGGCGACTCCATCACCGTGGCCCCGTGCTTCACCCTGACCGATCGCGAATACCAGAAGCTGCGTGACATCGGCATCGCCATCATCCGCGGCGTGGGCGTCGACACCGGCGGCTGCAACATCCAGTTCGCCATCCACCCGAAGACCGGGCGCATCATCGTCATCGAGATGAACCCGCGTGTGTCCCGTTCCTCCGCCTTGGCATCCAAGGCCACCGGCTTCCCGATCGCCAAGATCGCCACCAAGCTGGCCCTCGGCTACACGCTGGACGAGATCCAGAACGACATCACCCAGTCCACCCCGGCCTCCTTCGAACCGACCATCGACTACGTGGTCACCAAGGTGCCGCGTTTCGCGTTCGAGAAGTTCCCGGGCGCCGACCCCACGCTGACCACCTCCATGAAGTCCGTGGGCGAGGCCATGGCGCTCGCCGGCAACTTCCAGGAATCCCTCGGCAAGGCCATGCGCTCCATCGACAAGCGCCACATGGGCTTCAACTGGGACGGCGAAAAGCCGACCGCCGACGAGGTGAACGATCTGCTCGCCGCCATCAAGGTGCCGACCGAAAACCGTTACCTGCAGCTCATGCGCGCCATCTGGGGCGGTGCGACCATGGAGCAGCTGTACGCCGCCACCAAGATCGACCCGTGGTTCCTGCAGCAGTTCATGCTCATCAACGAGACCGCGCTCAAGGTGCGTGACGCCGAAGCGCTCACCCCGAAGCTGCTGAAGAAGGCCAAGCTCGCCGGTCTGTCCGATCTGCAGATCGCGCACCTGCGCCACTTGGGCGACGAAGGTGAGAACACCGTCCGCGAGCTGCGTTGGACCTACGGCCTGCGCCCGGTCTACAAGACCGTCGACACCTGCGCCGCCGAATTCGACGCGGCCACGCCGTACTACTATTCCTGCTACGCCGACGAGACGGAAGTCAAGCCGCGCGAACGCGAAGCCGTGATCATCCTCGGTTCCGGCCCGAACCGTATCGGCCAGGGCATCGAGTTCGACTACACCTGCGTGCACGCGGTGCAGGAGCTCGGCAAGGATTACGACACGATCATGGTCAACTGCAACCCGGAGACCGTGTCCACCGATTACGACATCTCCGACCGCCTGTACTTCGAGCCGCTCACCTTCGAGGACGTGCTGGAGATCTACGAGGCCGAAAAGAAGATGGGTCCGGTCAAGGGCGTCATCGTGCAGCTCGGCGGCCAGACCCCGCTGTCGCTCGCCGCGCGTCTGAAGGCCGCCGGCGTGCCGATCCTGGGTACCACCCCGGAGGCCATCGACTTGGCCGAGAACCGTGAGCTCTTCGGCGAAGTGCTGAAGAAGGCCAAGATGAATGCGCCGCGTTACGGCACCGCCCTGAGCCTTGAGGAGGCCCAGGAGGCCGCGCACTCCATCGGCTACCCGGTGCTGGTGCGCCCGAGCTACGTGCTCGGCGGTCGTGGCATGGAAATCGTGTACGACAACGCTCAGCTTGAGAAGTACGTGGAGCGCGCGCTCGCCGAAGCCCAGGCCGATACCGTCGTGTCCGGCCGTCTTCCCAGCCCGCTGCTCATCGACAAGTTCCTGCAGGACGCCATCGAAGTCGACGTCGACGCGCTGTTCGACGGCGAGGAACTGTACATCGGCGGCATCATGGAACACATCGAGGAGGCCGGCGTGCATTCCGGCGACGCCGCCTGCACCCTGCCGCCGAACACCCTGTCCGAAGATCAGATCCGCCGCCTGCGCGAAGGCACCTACGCCATCGCCAAGGGCTGCAACGTGCAGGGCCTGATCAACGTGCAGTACGCGTTCATGGCCAACACCCTGTACGTGATCGAAGCCAACCCGCGTGCCTCCCGTACCGTGCCGTTCGCCTCCAAGGCCACCGGCGTGGCCCTGGCCAAGGCCGCCGCACGCATCATGGCCGGCGAAACCATCGCCCAGCAGCGTGCCAACGGTCTGCTGCTGCCGAAGGGCGACGGCGGCGAATTCCACCGCGGCCAGCAGATCGCGGTCAAGGAATCCGTGCTGCCGTTCAAGCGCTTCCGCACCCCGGTCGGCAAGACCGTCGACATCCTGCTCGGACCGGAAATGCGCTCCACCGGCGAGGTCATGGGCTTCGACCGTGACGTTCCGCACGCGTTCGCCAAGAGCCAGCTCGCCGCATACGATGGCGGTCTGCCCACCGAAGGCAACGTGTTCATTTCCGTGAACGATACCGACAAGCGTCAGCTGCCGCTGATGGCCGTGCGTCTGGAAGAGCTCGGATTCAAGATCTGGGCCACCGAAGGCACCGCTTCCGTGCTGCGCCGCTACGGCATCGAATCGAAGATCGTGGATAAGATCTCCGGCCGCATCGACTCCGACCCGGATGCTCCGGTCGTGGTCAAGCATGCCGAAGGCTCCGTGGGCAAGAACGTGGTTCAGCTCATCGAAGAGGGCGAGATCGACATGATCCTCAACACCCCGAACTCGCGCGGTTCCCGCTCCGACGGCTACTCGATCCGAGCCGCCGCCATCGCGGCCGACCTGCCGCAGTTCACCACCATCACCGAGTTCAACGCCGTGCTGCTCGCCATCGACGCGGTCAAGCGTAACGACTACCAGGTGATGAGCATTCAGGAGCATGCCCAGCAACTGTTCGCACTGGAGAGCGAGGGCCGTTGATGTGACCGAGGTTATTGCCAGCAGCCACGAGGATCAATTGCGTGCACAGCGTACCAATTTTGGCCTGCGTCTGCGTAATTCCATGAGTAAATACGGTCCGCTGTGCGTTGGCATTGACCCCCATCGCAAACTCCTGACGGACTGGGGCTACAACGTTGACGCGAACGGCGCGGAGATGTTCTCGATGCGCATGTTGCAGGCCGCGAACGGCCGCGCCGCCGCCGTCAAGTTCCAGATGCCCATGTTCGAACGGTACGGTTCCAAGGGTTTCGCCGTGCTCGAACGCGTGCTGTATGCGGCCCGGCAGATGGGTGTGATCACCATCGTGGACTGCATGCAGGGCGGTCTGTCCACCACGATTTCCGCCATCGCCGACGCCTATTTCAAGCCGGGCGCACCATTGAAGGCCGACGCGATCACGCTGCTGCCGTACTACGGCGAGCGTTCGCTGCGCGGTCTGATCGAGGATGCGCTCGACAATGGCGGTGGCGTGTTCATCGCCTCGCTGACCTCCAATGAGGAGGGGCGCAGCGTGCAGAGCGCCATCCGCCAGGGCGGCTCCTTCAAGGGGCAGACCGTGGCGTATGGCATTGCGGCCGCGGCGCAGAAGCATAACGCCGAGCATGAGGGACTGGGTTCCGTGGGCCTGATCGTGGGCGCCACCGTAGGCCAGTGGATCGAGCAGACGGGCGTCGACCCGGCGCATTTCACCGGTCCGATCCTTTCGCCCGGCTACGGCTGGCAGGGTGCGGAGGCCAAGGATCTGAAGACCCTGTTCAAGGGCACGCATGGCAACGTGCTGGTCACCGTCTCCCGTTCCATCGCCACCAAGGGCCCGGCGATCGCCGATCTTGCGGCGGCCACCGAATCCATCGCGCTGGATGTGAGGCAGGCCATTATGGAAGCCGAGGACGAGAGCGAAGACGACGGCAGATCAGGGGTAGCGGCCTGATATTCTGCGGTTCTTGCAGGTTCTGCAAGCTTTGCGTTGGGCGAGGTTCCGCGGTGCGCGGTGCCGGAGCCTGAGGTGGAATCTCATTGGGCGTGGAAGCGCTGGATTGGTGAAGTGCCGAGTGCTGAGCATTGAGTGCTTCAGCACCCCAGCGCTGAAGCGCGATGAGGTTTCACCCGTAAGACGACAACATGGAGGTATGAGCAAGTGACGAATGGACGTCTCATCGTTCTGAGCGGGCCGACTGCTGTTGGCAAGGGCACGGTGGAGCAGAAGCTGCTCGCTGATCACCCGGAGATTTGGGTGTCGGTGTCGGCCACCACGCGCGACCCGCGGCCCGGCGAAGAGAATGGCGTGAACTACTGGTTCATGGATGAGGACGAGTTCGTCGCCGGCGAACGGGACGGCAAGTTCCTGGAAACCGCCGTGGTACATGGCATGGCGCATTACGGTACGCCGCTTGAGCCCGTGAAGGAGCATTTGGAGCGGAACGTGCCCACGCTGCTGGAGATCGATCTGCAGGGTGCCCGGCGAGTGCGCGAACGTGCCGCCGAACTTGGGCTTGAAGTGGTGTACGTGTTCATCGCGCCGCCGAGCTTCGAGGAGTTGAAGCGTCGCCTGATCGGGCGCGGGACCGAAACCGAGGAGCAGCAGGCCAAGCGTTTGGAGACGGCGAAGGTCGAGCTTGCCGCGGAGAACGAGTTCGATGTGGTTATCGTCAACGATACCGTCGAACGTGCGGCCGAAGAGCTGTGGCAGGTGATCGCCGAAGAGTACGGCCTGTGAACTAAGGCATTCGCCAAGAAAGCCCATCCCATGATGCTTGCATGGGGTGGGCTTCTTCATATTCGCTTTCTTGCCTCTTACCGTCCATCACCGGTAATCGGGACCCCTTGACCGGAATCGGACAAAATTGGGCTGATTCTGTCTGATTTCGGTAATGGGAGTGGTGGGGGTTTGGGGATTCCTTGACCGGAATCGGACGGAATTGGGCTGGTTTTGTCTGATTTCGGTAATGGGGGTGGTGGGGGTTTGGGGATTCCTTGATCGGAATCGGACGGAATTGGGCTGATTCTGTCCGATTTTGGTAATGGGGGTGGTGGGGGTTTGGGGATTCCTTGACCGGAATCGGACGGAATTGGGCTGATTCTGTCTGATTTCGGTAATGGGGGGGAAAGGCAAGCCGATTAGGGGAGGAAGGCGAATGCGATAATGCCGATGATGGTCAGGGCCGTCGCCGCCATGAATATGATGTCGCGCGTTTCGATGCGCAGCACCCTCCAGTGCGTGCGGTGGATGCCTTCCTCATAGCAGCGCGCGTCGAGCGCAAGCCCGAGATCGTCCGCATGACGCAACGCTCCGGCGAACACGGGTACGATGATCGCGGCCATCGCATGCAACCGTCGTGCCGGTGAACCGGTTTCGATGGACCCTCCGCGGGCGGATTGCGCATCCATGATCGCGCGGGTTTCCGTTGCAAGCGTCGGCATGAATCGCAACGCCAGACTGAAGACCAAAGCCACTTCCTGGGTGTGTACGCCGAAGCGCCGCAGGGGCGAGCATAGTGCGGCGGCCGCGTCGGTGATGGCGGTTGGTGTGGTGGTGGCGAGGAATACCGAACCCAATATGATGACCATGGTGAATCGGCAGATGTAAAGCGCCGATATGGCCAGTCCGTCGTCGGTGATGGGGATGGGACCGATGGTGGCGAGCGTGGTGCCGGTGCGCACGAAGAATACGTTTGCCAGTCCCATGAGGGCGAAGAGCACGAGGAATACGCGGATCGATCGCCAAAGTCGCCTTGCCCCGATGCGCGATGCGAGAAGCACGCAGGCAACCGCACATGCGCCTACCGCGAGTTGCCGGATGTTCGTGATGGCGAATGCGCACATCATGACAAGGAGGAACGCGGGTAGTTTGACGCGCGGGTCGAGCCGCCCGATGAAGGACGTGGCGGTGCGGCTCTGTGCGCCGGAACGTGCGGAATTATCGGAACCCGCGGAATCTGCGGAACCTTCGGAAATTCCGGAATCATCACCTGTGCCGGTCACACCGGACGCGCCCGTCGCCGGAATCCGTATGATGCGGTCGGCGAGTGTGCGCGCCTCATCGCCGTCGTGCGTGATGAGCATGACGGCCACGCCCTGTTCGCGCAGATGCCGGATCAACGTGTGGAATCGATGCCGTGCGGCTGCGTCCAGTCCGGCTGCGGGTTCGTCCATGATGACGAGTTTCGGCTGGCATGCCAGTACTCCGGCGATGGCGACGAGTCGCTGTTGGCCGCCGGATAGGGCGAATGGCGAGCGGCTGGCGAGATGCTCGATGTGCAGGAGCTGCATGGTTTCGTTGACGCGCTGCGTGATTTCCTGCTCGGTGAGCCCTTGGTTGCGCGGCCCGTATGCGATGTCGTCGGCGACGGTTTGGGCGAAGAGCTGCCGTTCCGGATGCTGCATGATGTAGCCGACAGTGGCGTGTATGCGGGCCCGCTGTTTGCGGTTGGCGTAGCGGATGCGCGTGCCGCGGCCGCGCGGGCGGGCTACGGGGATGCCGCTTATGGTGACGGTGCCGGCGTTGGGGGCGGCGAGGGCGCAGAGGATGCGTGCGAGCGTGGATTTTCCGGCGCCGTTGGGACCCATGATGGCAACGATTTCACCCGTGTTGATGGTGAGCGACAGGTCGTTGATCGCAGGGGAGAGAGCGCCCGGATAGGTGTAGGAGAGATGTTCGACGGATACCAGCGGGGCGGTCGCATGCGCATTCGTGGTCGTCCTGATTCCAGCGGTTTCCGTAGCCGCAGCGGCTTCGTTCCCGGCGTTCCCGGTATTCTCAGCAAACCCGGCGACCTCAGCGTTCCCGGCAACCTCAGCGCCGGCATCCATCCCGTCAACCTGCGTGAGCGTTCCGTTCTCCAACCTGAGGATGCGCGTCGCATGGGCGGTCTCCTCGGGGCGGTGCGTCACATGGACGATGGTGGTGCCATGCCGTTGCAAATCGTCGAGCACGCGCATCACCTCGCCGCGTGCCGTCTCATCCAGCATCGCGGTCGGCTCGTCGAGAACCAGCAGTTTCGGCTGCATCGCAAGCATGCCGGCGATGGCGGCCCGCTGCTGCTGGCCACCGCTCATGCGGGTCGGATCGGCTTGGCGCAGACCGTCCAATCCGACACGCTGGAGCGCGCTTGCGATGCGTTCGCCGATGCTGCGGTGCTCGACCGCGAGGTTTTCGGGGCCGAACGCCACATCGTCCTCCAGCACGGTGGTGACGATTTGGTCTTCGGGTTTCTGGAATACCGCGCCGATGCCGCGTCGCGCCATACGGTAGGCGTCGGCGTCCGGCCCGGCACCGGTACGGAACACCTGCTGGCCCAGCAGTCGGATGTCACCGGAATCGGGCGCCGTGAGTCCGGCGAGAAGCCGGGCGAGCGTGGATTTGCCCGACCCGTTCGCACCGATCAGGCAGACGCGCTCCCCGGGCATGATCGTAAGGTTGAGGCCGTCGAGCGTCCAATGCGCGCCGCCGTCGTAGCTGAAGCGCACGTCCCGCAGTTCGGCCATCGGCTCACGGTTCACCATTTCCGGCATGTTCCCGACCTCAGGCCGCGCGGTCGAGCAGCGTGGTGATCGGCTTGTAGATCAGGAACGTCACCACGGCATGGATCGCGAACTTCAGCAGGTTGAACGGCAGCAGGATCGGCAGGATCATCGCGGCCACCTGGGCCATGGTCATGTGGGCGTACAACGGCGTGACCAGCAGGTTCGAGATCAGCGCGACGACCAGCGCGATCGCCATGCCCAATGCCATGCCGCGCATCGCCCCGCCGCGGGTGCGGTTGCGACGGTAGACGAGCGAGGCTGGCACGGAGATGGCCAGCGCCACGAGCATGCCCATGAGCGCACCCCACGGGCTGGTGAACACGTGCGGCATGAAACCAAGGATGGAAACGATTGCAGCGGCGTAGGGGCCGAAGGCGAAACCGGCCACGAGGCAGACGATGCCGGACGGGTCGTATTTGAGCCACGGCGCGGCGGGGAAGATCGGCAGTTCGATGAGGCTTGCCGCCATGGCGAGCGCGACGAACAGCGCGTACATGGCGATGCGGCGTGTGGACCAGCGCCCGTGGTCTGCGACGCCGGTGGAGTGTGCGCCGATGGCGTGGTCGGTGGGCTTGGCTGGGGTGGCTGTGGATTCGGTTGCGTTTGCGTTGGTGGGGGATGCCGTGCCTGCGGAAGCGTTTTCCTTTGCGTTGCTGCTGGGTTGGATCGTTGCGGTTTCGGCCATTGCGGCGTTGCTTCGATCGGAATCGGTATGGGATTGCATAGCAGAAGACTGGCTCATAGGAGCTCCTCGTTTCTTCCATCCGGACTGTACCGTTGGCTTCGGATTCTCACCGAATCGGCCGCTTTCGCGGGTCGCGGGCTTGCCGTTCGCGCCGTTATGGATGCCGGGCGTCGGCTTACCGCCAGTAAGGAATTTCACCTTCCCTGAAACTTACGAGTCTCGTTCTACATGGTGCGGGCGACCGCATGGGTGAACGGTCCATTGTGTGAGATGAAACGGTATGGGAATGGTAACGTTTGCGCCACGCCGAGACGCCGAAAATATCGCACACGTTTGCATAAGATGCGTTGGTGTTATGGGATTTCCCGCGTGGCACAAGGCATTCGGGGGATACCATGATAATACCGGTTCACTAACTATTCACCTTCTGCGAAGAGAGGTCAATGATGATTGAAACAGCCCAGGCGTTTGGCGTCGATATCGGCGGCTCCGGAATTAAGGCCGCACCCGTCAATCTTGAGAAGGGCGAGTTTGCTGAACCCCGTCTGAAGATTCTTACCCCTGAGGTTTCCACCCCGGAAGCGGTGGCCGCCATCGTCAAGCAGCAGCTTGAGCATTTCGAAGTGCCGGCGGACGTTCCTGTCGGCGTTGCCTTCCCGGCCCCGATCAAGCCCGGCCAGCCGCTGGACTTCATGGCCAATCTTGACCAGTCCTGGATCGGCACCGACGTCACCGAGGTGTTCTCCGAGGCGTGCGGTCGCCCGATCACCGTGGTGAACGACGCCGACGCCGCCGGTCTCGCCGAGCAGCAGTTCGGTGCGGCTAAGGGTCAGAAGGGCCTCGTCATCGCCACCACGCTGGGTACCGGCATCGGCACCGCCCTGATCATGGACGGCGTGCTGGTCCCGAACACCGAGCTTGGCCACATCATCCTCAACTCCAAGCACCTGGATGCCGAGAAGTACGCCGCTTCCTCCATCAAGGACATCGAGGGTATCACCTACAAGAAGTGGGCGAAGCGCCTCACCAAGTACTACGGTCTGCTGGAGAAGTACTTCAACCCGGATCTGATCGTGATCGGCGGCGGCGTCTCCCGTCAGGCCGACAAGTTCATCCCGCGCATCGACATCAAGACGAAGGTCGTGCCGGCAACGCTGCGCAACGAGGCGGGCATCATCGGCGCCGCCTACTACGCCAGCGTCAAGCAGCAGCACTGATTACGCGCCATCGGCGTATGATCGCGTAGCACGCGCATAGGGAGACGGCTCGACTTCGGTCGGGCCGTCTCCTTTTTTCATGCCATCGTTCATGCCATCGTTCATGCCATCGTTCGTGCCTTCCGGCGCCTTTCCGGGCCCTCACGAGGCATCCGCATCCCGCAGGTATGCGCGGGCGCGAGTAGTCTGGGACGCATGACTGTGCATTTCTCGTCCCGTGTGGATATCAGCGCGCCGAACCCGATCGCGGCGGCCCAGGCCAAGGCCAAGGAAGCGGGTATCACGCTCGGCAGGCTCAACGATTCCAACCCCACCCGTCACGGCCTCGCGCCAGGGCTCATTCCCAACGTCTATGAGGCGAACCCGCGCGGTCCCAAGGCGGCCAGGGAGGCGTTGGCCGGGTTCCTAGGTGGGCAGGCCGGCGGGACGGTCGACCCGGAACGCCTGTATCTGCTGTCCTCCACGTCCGAAGCGTATTCGTGGCTCATCAAACTCCTGTGCGACGCCGGCGACGCGGTGCTCGCGCCCAAACCGGGCTACCCGCTCATCGAATCGATCGCCGGCCTCGAATGCGTGCAGGCGATCGAATACCAGTTGCGCTACGACGGCTCCTGGTATGTGGAAGCCGCCGACATCGCGGCGATCCTCGATTCGCCGGAAGGCGCGCGCATCCGTGCGCTCGTGCTCATCAACCCCAACAATCCCACCGGCTCCTACATCAAAGCCGACGAACGCGAGGCTCTGGTCGGCCTGTGCCATGAGCGCGGCATCGCCATCATCGCCGACGAGGTGTTCTTCGATTACGATCTGGAACCCATCGCGCCCAACCGCCGCTTGGCGGGGGAGGAGGGCGTGCTCACCTTCGCGTTGGACGGATTCTCGAAGATGCTGGCCGCGCCGCACGCCAAGGTCGGTTGGATCCGCGTGTCCGGACCGGAACGTGACGTGGTCGAGGCGCAGCGCAGGCTGGATGTGATCGCCGACGATTACCTGCCGATGAGCGACATCATCGCCGACCGTATTCCCGAACTGTTGGATGCCGCCGAAGCGCAGACCGCCAATGTGCGGGCCAGGGTGCGCGGCAATCTCGCCGTGCTGCGGGAGATGCTCGCCGCCGACGAGCTTGGCGTGGTGGATGTGCTGCGCCCTGAAGGCGGTTGGAATGTGCTGTTGCGTGTGCCGTCGGTGCTCGACGAGAACGAGCTGGTGCTCAAGTTGATCGACGATCACCGTCTCACCGGTCAGCCGGGGTATTTCTTCGACATGACCTCGAACGGGTATTTGGCGGTGTCCCTGCTGCCCGAACCGGAGGAGTTCCGGCACGGCATCGCCGCGGTGCTCGACACGGTGCGGGCCATGCTCGGCTGAAACCGTGATCGGCCCCGCGGCCCCGCGGCCGGGCGGCGGGGAGCTCAGCGGAGCGACTCGTAATGACGGCGGATGAGATCGGTGTAGAACGCGACCGCATCCGTGGGCGTGCCGTCGAACACGACCGTGCGATCGTCCAGCACCAGCGTGCGGTCGATCGCGTACTCCGGGCGCACGATCATATCCGTATCGTGCGTGGCGAAGATCACCTGACTGTCGTAGGAGAACAGCGCCTTCGCCACATGCGCGGTGCCGATCTCATCCAACCCCTTCGACGGTTCGTCCGCCACGACGCAGCTCGGGCGGAGGCTCAACGCCGCGGCGATCGCCAGCAGATGCCGCTGCTCGCCGTTGAGCGCGGAGGCGGGTTCCCTCGCCGCGCTCGCCAGATCGAAATGCGCGAACAAGTCGCCGATGATCGCACGGCGTTCCGAATCAGGCACATGATGCTTCTTGAGCAGGGCATCGACCGCGTCGGCGATATTCTCCGACCGGTTGAACGATTCGGGAATCTCCTCGCGGCGCACGCGGCCGATCAGCTCGTCGACGCGCTTCATATCGCGTTTCGACCGGGGATCAAGGGTTTCCTGTTCGCCGCCGGCGGCATCGCCGTCTGCGGAACCGGCGATGGTCACCGTGCCGCAAGTGGCCTTCAACGTGCCGTCCAGCAATCCCAGCAGCGTGGATTTGCCGGTGCCGTTCAGGCCGATGACGGCGACACGGCGCTCGCTGATGGTCAGCGAAGTGGGGGAGAGGCCGGTGACGCCGTCGTCATAGGTATGCCCCGCTTCGGCGAGGGTGAAAGTGAGACGGCGGGGCTTCGGACGTGCGGTGCGCTTGGAGAAAAATGGCATACCCGTATCTTAAGGCGCACCCCGGGCGCCATGCCGGACGGCCCCGCGTGGAACATGACGCCCAATATATAGAATGGGGGTGTGCTTCACCTCCTTCACCCCACGCGAACCCCGCGATCCGCGCGTCCAACGACGTGCCGCGCCGTCCACCGCCCGCATACCGCGCGTCAAACGCGCCGCCGCACGATCCGCGTGATCCTGGCCGCACTGCTGGCCATCCTGCTCATCGAATGCGTGGGATTCAACATGCCGTTCTGGCGCACCCGCGGCGCAAGCACCGACACCGCCGCATACGCTAACACCATGGGATCGGGACTCGAACGCACCAAGGAAGGTATGCTGCGCATCATCGACCCCACCGAAGCTTGGCTCGAAGTGAACGCCGACGGCACCTCCGACTACGCGCGCATCGACCCGTCCTTCGTCACCGGCAAGGCGCTCACCGTCGTGCACGTCAGGGCATCGGTGGACCACGGCACCGCCATCGCGACCTCGTTCAGCCCGCAATCGGCACGATCAAGCTACATCCGCGCACCCGGCAAAGGCGTGCTGCGCGTGAGCATCGAAGAACCCAAAGGCTCCCTCATCCCCATCCAGGCGGTCCGCGCGAACGTGAGCGTCCCCTTCGAGTTCAACCCGGTGCGCGTGGGCCTGATGGCCGCCATACTACTGATCGCGGCATGTTGGAGGCCCGGATCGCGCCTGTGGCGCATACCGCTCGACACCACAAGCACGGCCCAACGCGCGCTCGGCCTGTGTCTTGTCATCCCCCTCGCCGCGCTTATGCTCTACGGCGCCGGCAGCCAGATGACGGGCGACCCGCTCGTATTCCATGAGACGGGCGGCTACACCTACGATTTCGACCAGTACGGGCATATCGCCGACGCGCTGCTGCACGGCCACGCCTCGCTCGACCTCGACGTGCCGCAGGCGCTCGCCGACACGTCCAACCCGTACGACACCGACACCCGCGCGGAACTGCTCGCCAAAGGCGTGAACCCGATCTACTGGGATTACGCCTACTACAACGGGCACTGGTACTCGTATTTCGGCGTACTGCCCGCGGTGCTGCTGTTCATGCCGTTCCGCGCCATCACCGGGCACATGCTTTCCAGCGGCGCGGCCGTGCTGGTGTTCATGCTCGTCGCGCTGGTGTTCCTGGCGCTGCTGGTCATACGCCTCATCAAACGTCTCGCGCCGAACGTCTCGCTGGCCGCGACATCCATGGCGCTCGTTCTCATGCTGAGCGGGTCGAACGCGGGCTACATGCTGTTCCGCCGCAACTTCTACTCGGTGCCGTTCGCCGCATCCCTCGCGTTCAGTGCGCTCGGCCTCTGGCTGTGGCTGGGGGCCGTGGAACCGGACGGCGACGGGGCGCAACCCGCCGGAAGCGGAAAGCCCGCCCGCCGCGTGTTCGGCCGTTGGCAGGTGGGAGACGCGCCGGCGCTGTCGCTACCCAAAGTCGGGTTCGGCGCACTGTGCATCGCCGCGAACTTCGGATGCCGACCGACCTTCTGCCTGACCGCGTTGCTCGGCATTGCGGTGTTCTGGCCGCAGATCCGCGCGATCGGCACGGCGTTGCGCAACAAGACCGTCGCGCCCGGCAAGGCGTTGCTGGCGCCCGCGGTGGTCGTCGTCGCGGCGCTCATTCCGGTTCTGCCGGTCATGGTCTACAACGCGGTCCGATTCGGCTCCCCGCTGAACTTCGGCAACAACTACCAGTTCACCGTCACCGATCTGACGACCTACCGCATCGCCTTGGCGAACATTCTGCCGATCGTGGGCGACTATCTGCTGCTGCCGCTGCGATTCGTCGGTCAATTCCCTTGGATCGCGCTGTCCAAGGCGTCATTGCCCACATGGTCGTACACGGAACCGATGATCGGCGGCCTGTTCGCCATGTGCCCGGCATTGGCGCTGTCGCTCGCCCTGCCGCTGCTGCGCCGCCATGCCAAAGGCAAGGAAGGCAAGGGGAGCGCGGTCAGGCCGGGACGCACGTGCTTCACGCTCTCGGCGCTCGCGTTGGCCCTTGGACTGACGGTATTCGACGCGGTCGTCGCGGGACTCGGGTGGCGGTACATGACCGACTTCGGATGGCTGTTCGCGCTGGCCGCCCTGCCGGTGATGCTGCGGTTGCTGGGCGAACCGGGCGTGCCGGGCGAAACGGGCGAAACGGACGCGCCGTGCGGATTGGACGGATCGGACGGATCGCGCGTGGGAGGACTGCCGTTGAAGGTCCGTGCGGGCCGTCTGATCGGCATGATCGCCATGCTGTTCGCCATCGCGGTGGCCCTGCTGTCGCTGTTCACCATCGGACGCCACGATGCGCTGATCTCCGCGGCGCCGAACCTGTTCTACAATGTATTCGCTTGGTTCCTGCAGTGAACCGGCGAACGGATGCGACCGGGCCTGCGCCCGAGCGTCCGCGGCACGACGGATGGAGACATCACCATCGCGGTTTTCACGCCCGGATTCTTCCGAGGGCGATATCGCGAGGGCATGTCTGAGCGAATTGAAAGAATGTGGGATATGTCAGCACGCAAGTCACAGCCCGACTCCTTCGGAGATGCCCTGAGGCAAGCGCGTCAATGGATGTCTCGGCTGTCTCATAGGGGAAAAACAGCCATGCGCACCGTCGGCCCGTTCGGCGCCACGCTCGAATCGCACGCCGCCGAAACCGGCAAAGGCCATGCCCATACGCCCGGCGAAAACCCGGCCGGCAACGCCGCCTCCGGCGAACAGGCCATCATCGCGCAATTCGCCGGTCACGCCGTCCGGCTCGGCCCGCTGGTCAAACGCCGCATGTTCGATTTCGCCGAAGTGCCCGGCAGGCTCACCCTCGGCTGGGCGCAGCTGCCTAGCGCGAACTACCAGGGCAACGTGTTCTCCCTCGGCCTGTTCGCCGACCGCGACCATTTCGCGCAGATCGCCGTGGCCGACAGCAAGGGCCGCGTATTCGTCGGCAACGAGATCGGCATGGACATGCAAGGCCTCGAACCGCGCTTCATCTTCTCCAAGGAACGCCCGGATTACGGCGGCATCGTAGGCCGCGACATCACCGGCCGCATGACCTGGCTGGCCGCATGGTCACGCAACGCGGGCCGGTACAAGCTCGAACAGATGCGCCGCAAACTGCCCGTCTCCATGCGTGAAGGGCTCGAATACCGCGACGCCATCGCCATCGCGTTCTTCGCCGCCTACATGCTGCCGCAGATGAGCAACGTCCTGATCGGTTTCGGTGCGGGCAACATCTTCCGCAGGCTCAACCGCGAAGCGCCGATCGGCGCGATCCGCCGATCCGTACGCGACATGCTGGAGGCCCGCGCCCACGACATGCGCGTCTCCGGACTCGAAGACCATTTCGCCGAACTCATGCGCGAAGCCGGCGCGCTCGACGAAGTGCCGGGGCTCGAAGCCACGCATGGCGCCGAACCGTTGCACCTGTACACGTCCAGCTATTCGGGCGCCTACTTCTTCAACTGGGATTCCTCCCTCGCCCTCGCCCCGGCGCTGCGCGCGCTCGACATCGAAGGCAACCTCAACCGTTTCGCCATGGTCAGCTCGTGGCTGGAACACAACTCCCGCCTCGGCCTGGAACCCACCGAGGAGACGGTGACGCGCGAACAGGCCGCCGCCATCGACATGAACCTGCTGAAGAACCCGGCGCTGCTCGCGTTGGGCGTCGACCATGCGCCGGAACCGGGGCACAGCTCCATGCAGATCCTCTTCGACGCCGCCCGCGAAACCGCGAAGAACACCGGCGAACCCGCCGACTCCGAATGGGTGTACCGCCAGACCATGGCGCTGCTCGTGCGCAGGCTGCGACTGCCGTACCGTTTCGACGTGGCGTTGCGCTCCAACCTTGAAGAGGGGCGCGTCGCGGTCGGATTCACCACGGCCGGCGTATCGATGATGCCCGCCACCCGCTACGACGAACAGACCAGGCAGTGGGTCACCCTGAGCGACAAGGAACGCGCGGCGCTGAGCGCCGACTACAACCTGCGCGTCGGCCTCATGCTGGCCATGCTGAGCTTCGGCGCATGCGACGACGTGCGCGAAGTCTCGCTGCACGTCGATTCGCTCGGACTCGAAGAGGCGCTCGCCGAACAGGACACCGCCATCGAAGCGATGATGAGCGAGGCGTTGAGCGCGTTCGAACGCATGCACACCGGCGACATGGGCTCCGCACGCAGCAAGGCCGAACCCAAGGACGGCGACCTGCACGGCGACCCCACGCAGACCGCCGCGCGAACCATCACGGAAATGGATGCCGACCTCTTCATGCCGGACGCGCACCACGACGGCGATGCCGTCGACACCGCCGGAGACACCGCCGATTCGGGCGCGTCCATCGAACAGCAGTTCGAAAACCTGGTGCGCGACATCGACATCGACGAGGCCACGTTCGCCGACCCGGGCACGCAACCCTCCGGATTCGTGAACGACGATGACGACGGCGGCAAGCGGGACGATCCGATGAACGTGCTGCGCCGCAACCCCACAGTCCGCACATTGGCGACCGTCCGGTTCACCCGCGACGAATTCCTCGCGCGCATCATGCAGGACGGCCTCGAACATCCGCAGGAAACCTACCGCATGTTCAACGCGACGCTCGACGTCGACGAGAACGGCGGATTGAAGCAGATCGTCCCCGACTTCGACCTGCGCGACCGCGGCTTCGCACCCGCCGGATCGCAGGAGGAGCCGGAGATGTCCGATCATGAGTTCGCGCCGGAAGCCGCCCAGGTGCTGGGCGCCCGCAACGCCTTCGGCCTGTCCATCCAGCGCGTGGACGTGATGCAACGCGCCGACAGCGAATTCCACCGTCTCTCCTCCGACACCACCATTCCTTCCGTCGTCAAGGCGCAGGAGGCCGTGCGCCTCATCAACGAGATCTCCGACCCGGAACTCAACGAACAGTCCTCGGACATCGCCGGCGCACTGATCGACGAACGCGACACGCCCGCCATCAAACTCAACTACGCCGCCGAAATCGACAAGGCGCGCTCGCACGTGCACGACCTGCTGTTCTCCGGTCAGGTCGATCAGGCGTGCGAATTCGCCGAAGAGGCGCTCAAGCACATGGACGCCCTGTACGCGAAGGGCGACGGCGTACCGAGATACTTCAACTCCTATGCGGAACGCGTGGTCTACAACCGCCTGTTCTCCACGCCCGGCGAACGCACCGTGCTCATCCCGGACAATCTGTTCTACATGCACATGGAAATGGCCGACATGTACTCGCAGATCAAGGGAAGCGAGGAGGCACGCCCGCATCTGAACGCGATGGTGGCGTACGCGCCGTCCTACCCGCTGGCCCATCTCAAGCTCGCGGTGCAGCTGGCACGCGACGAGGACTGGGATTCCGCGCGTGCCGCCTGCCTGAATGCGCTGCTGGTGGCCCTCGACCGTGACGACGCCGCATTCGCCTACTACCGTCTGGCCTACGCCGAATGGATGCAGGACCGGTTCGACACGGCCGCCGCCGCATACATCATGAGCAACCACATCGCCCCCGGGAGGGTCATGACCCTTGAGGACGAGCTGCGCGAACTCGTGTCGCGAGCCGACTCGCAGTGCATTCCGGTTCCGGAGAGCGTCCAGGAGGCCGCCATGGTGCTCAACCGCCGTGGACTGCCTGTCTGGCCGAACACCGAGGCCGCGGGCATCGTGCGCCGGGCCGCGCGCATCACCGTGGACGAAGGGCTGTTCGTGCCCGCACGCACGTTGTCCGTCGCGGCGGCGCGCATGGACGACACGGATTCGAACGGCATCGACGTGGTGCAGGCGCAGTTCATCCGTTCGCTCAGCGAATAGCGGCTGCAACCGGAAGGGTTGCGGTCAGGCGATAGAATCGGAGACTATGAGCAACGAGAGCGAACAGCTGGCATGGGACTTCGACGAACTGCAGGACAACCCCGCACCGGGGAGGAAAGAGGTGCCTGCGAACGGCGGTGACGGTACGGATCCGAACGGCGGCGCGGATAGCAACACTGCCATCGACCCCGTCTCGGACACCGGCATCATCCGATTCCCCGCAGGCTCCGACCAATGGGTGTCGGCCCTGCAAGCCACCGACGAGGACGCGCTGAGACTGAACCACCTCGACGTCTCCGGCATGGAAGCCGACACCGCGGCCCGCCTGTGGGCGAAAATCGCGGCATGGGTGGAATCCGACCAGATCGCCTACTACATCGACGACGCGCCGGTCAGCTCCGACGCCGCCTACGACGCACGCCTACGCTGCCTGCAGCGTCTCGAATCGGCGTTCCCCGCGCTCGACAACCCGCAATCGCCCACGCATCGCGTCGGCGGCACCTTCTCCAACGATTTCGTATCCGTCCGTCACCCCTCGCGCATGATGAGCCTCGACGACGTGTTCTCCATCGAGGAACTGCGCGGCTGGTACGACGGCGTGCTGCGCGGCCTCGACTGGCCCGAAGGCAAGCCGCTGCCGATGAGCTGCGAAGTCAAGATCGACGGCCTCGCATTGAACCTCATCTACCGCCACGGCGTGCTCGAACAGGGCCTGACGCGCGGTGACGGCGTCACCGGCGAAGACATCACGCTCAACGTGCGCACCATCGGCACCATTCCCGCCAATCTCGCCGGTCCGGCCGAAGACATCCCCGATTTCGTGGAGATCCGCGGCGAAGTGTTCATGCGATGGGACGACTTCCGCACCCTCAACAGCGAGCAGGAGGACGCCGGGCGCGAACCGTTCGCCAACCCGCGCAACGCCGCCGCCGGATCGCTGCGTCAAAAGGACCCGCGCATCACCGCCACACGCCGCCTGAGCTTCTACGCGCACGGCATCGGACGCCTCGAATGGGGCCCCGGCCACACCGGTCACGACGAGATCAACGACCAGTCCGAAGCCTACACGCTGTACACCAAGTGGGGCGTGCCGGTTTCGCCGCACAACCGCACCGTCACCTCCTTCAACGAAGTGCTCGACATGATCGACTATTACGGCGAGCATCGCGGCGACATCGAACACGCGCTCGACGGCATCGTGGTGAAAGTGGACGATCTGGCATTGCAGCGCTCGCTGGGCGCCACCTCCCGCGCGCCACGCTGGGCGACCGCCTACAAGTACCCGCCCGAGGAAGTCAACACCGAGCTGCTCGACATCACCGTGCAGGTGGGACGCACCGGGCGCGTGACCCCGGTGGCCGTGCTCAAACCCGTGCATGTGGCGGGATCCACCGTGGCCCGCACCACGTTGCACAATCCCTTCGAAGTGAAACGCAAAGGCATTCTGATCGGCGACACCGTGGTGGTGCGCAAAGCCGGCGACGTGATCCCCGAACTCGTGGGGCCGGTGCTGGAACGCCGTAAGGGGCGCGAAGGCGAGCTGCGCGAATTCGTGATGCCCGAATACTGCCCAAGCTGCGGGGCGAAGCTCGCGCCCGCCAAGGAAGGCGACAAGGACATCCGCTGCCCGAACGTGGAAAGCTGCCCCGCGCAGCTGACCGAACGCGTGATCTCCCTGGGCATGCGCAAGGCGTTCGACATCGAGCACTTGGGCGACCAGTCGGCCATCGCGCTGACGAATCCGGAAGAGAACAGGCCGGATTCGGTGGCGACGTTCGCGCCGAACATCACCGAGATCCTGGTCGCGCCCGGCGAGGACCCGGACGAATACGAGTCGGTCGAAGGGTTGGAACTGCCGCCCGTGCAGACGCCGGTGCTGACCTCCGAGGCGGGCATCTTTGACCTGACCGCTGCCGATCTGAAGGACGTGCGCGTGTGGCGCGAGGCGCCGATCATCGAAGTACGCGAAGTCATGGGCGATAACGGGCGCAAACGCAAGGTGCGCAAGCGTCTCGGCGGTTCCGGCCTGTGGCATCAGGTGCCGGCGTTCTGGACGACCGCGGCGCCCGCGCCCAAGGTGCGTAGGAAGAGCGGTGCTGGTGCTGGTGTGGCCGGTGCGGCCGGTGACGGTGCGGCTGGCGTGGCTGGTGTCGCTGGTGACGGTGAATCCGCCCTCGCCGAACGCTACCCGGGCTTCAACGTGCCAGCCGACGCCGTGGTGGTGCGCGAGGAGACGAAAACCTCACGATCCGGCGAAACCACGGTGACACCGATCATCGTCAAACCCGCCGAAAACACGCGCAAAATGCTTGAGGAGATCGAGAAAGCCAAGCAGGCCGATCTATGGCGCGTGCTCGTGGCCTTGTCCATCCGCCGGCTCGGACCGCCCACCGCGCGTCTGATCGCCTCGGCCATGGGATCGCTGGACGCGATCAGCGAGGCGAGCATGGACGACTTGACGCAAATCGACGGCGTGGGGCCGGAGATCGCCGAATCGGTGGTGCACTGGTTCGCGGCTTCGCGGGAACCGGGGGATTGGCGTGGCCAGACCCTGGCGGCATGGCGTGCGGCCGGCGTGGGTGTCGGCGAGGCGCGGAAGAGCGATATGCCGCAGACACTGGCGGGCAAAACCGTGGTGGTGACGGGTTCGTTGGAGGAGTTTTCCCGCGATTCCGCCAAAGAGGCGATTCTGGAGCGTGGAGGCAAGGCCGCCGGGTCGGTGAGCAAGAAAACCGATTATGTGGTGGTCGGCGCGAACGCCGGTTCCAAGGCCACGAAGGCCGAAGCGCTGGGCATTCCCATGCTGGACGAAGCGCAGTTCAAGCTGCTGCTCGCCGGCGAATACGGTGCGGACGCGGCCGAGGGCGCAATCGAAGAGGAAATCGAAGAAGAACTCGACTGATTCGAGCGAAAACCGGCAGATGAGTGTTGATTCGGTCGTTTTCAGCCCCGGAAACGACCGAATCAACAGGCAATTAGCGGGAAGCGTCCGAATCGGCACCCAGCTGCTGGTGGATTCCTGCTCAGCCTTTGGGAGTGCGGCTATTCTATGGAATATGAACGATCGTCAAGATTTCCGCATTCGCGTGGCACTGGTGGACAACGATGCCTTTACCTTGGACATGCTGAAGATGGCCATCCCTCGCAGGAACCCACGGTTCGACGTGTGCTGGTCCGCGCGTAAAGGCACTGATGCCATTGATTGGGCTTTGGAACCTGTTACTATGCCGGATATCTTATTGACTGACATGAGCCTGGAAGATATTAGCGGCGTAAGTGTGTGCAGGGAAATACGTCGAAGAACCGAGCAGGTTCCGTTGCTTGCTATCACGGCATTCTCGATTGACCGCTATGCAAACCGTGCCGCTGAAGCTGGTGCTCAGGGCATTATTCCTAAAGCCAATCTCAATGAACTTGTTGACTCGATTGATGTGATAGTCAAGCACGGCACATTGGGTATGTGCGGGAACATCGATTTTGTGGATGCGAAGACCGCGCATCAACGACTTGCGGAATCCGATATGTGTCCGATTCAACGCCTATCGCCCACGGAGCAGCAGATTCTGACGCTTTTGGCGCAAGGCATGGAACCTCGTGATATTGCCGATATGCTGTCCATTGGTATCGGCACCGTGAAGACGCATATTATCCGGTTGCGCAAGAAGCTGAATGCGCGTAGTACCAAGGAAGCAATGGCGATGTGGTGGAACAATGAACGATAGAATTCGAGAGGTTCTCACGGGGCTGAGGCAATGGTGCAGTGCGCGAATCCCATATATCCTCATAGCCGCTGCGCTCTATGCTTTGACTTTTTCGAATATCGCACTTGTGCTTCCGCTTGATATGGTCCAGATTATCTATGCGGCAATTGCCATAGTATGTATTGCCGGAATAATCGTCATGCCCTTACCGGCATCGTTCGGTTTAGGAATTGTCTCTATCATAGGTACGTTGCTGCCTATGACAGTGACGGTGCCGAACCCTTTGCTGACTTTATTCGCGGTACTTGGAATATTGGGATATTCGTCCCGCCTGTGGATATGCCTGTTGATGCTCGCAGTTGAATCGGTGGGAGTCGTCATTATTCAGGTTGTATGGCATTATGACACGGGCATGGATATGTATGGTGTGATCAATTCTCTGGCTATGCTCGGCTGCGCGATTTTTGTTGGATATGCCCTGCGTTGGAGGAAGCAGGTTGATCTGAATCGCATCGATAAGATGAGGCTGGAGCATCTGCAAATGAGGAATAGGATCGCCGCTGACATTCATGACTCCACAACGGCGAATCTGACTAAAATATCGCAGATTGCACAGCATAATATTCATACTGGTGGTTGTGAAAACCATGCTTGGTCTGATGTCAATCGTCTCGCTGTCTCAACCTTGCGGGATATATATAAGGTCATAGATCTGCTCAGCAATGAGGATTCCCAGCAGATTATGCCATCGCATGGCACGTTCATGGAGCACTTGGAAGATGTTACGGATACGGAAGATGCATTGCTGCAGAACTTAGGCTTTAGAGGGAAAACGGAAATATCCGGAGTTGCCGAAGGCATATCGGTGCAGCAGGAAGATGTTCTGCTGTCGTTGATGAGGGAGATATATCGCAATATTCAACGGCACGGTAATCCAAACGGAACATACAAGGTCGTTATCACGATAGGCAACGGTAGATTGCTTATCGCGCAATCCAATGAGATTCATCCAGTGAACGATTGGCATATTCCTCATGGCAGGGGGATCCGACTGCACAACAAACGAATAGAGCTGCTGGGTGGGAAGATGCAATGCTGGAAGAAGAGCAGACAATGGCATCTGACGGTATGCGTTCCGCTGGTTAGCGAGTCGGAATCCTAAGCTCGTGAGATGCTAATGATGGCACAGCCATGGCATGAATGAACAGGCCACATTGAGTGTGATATTCCCGGAATCGGCGGATAGCGGTTGCTCGATTGTTGCGCAAACCAGGCAAATGGATAGCGTGACTGCAAGTACGGTATTGATTGTATGTTGTAGAGGCATGGCACAGCTCCGTTCTTGATATTGACGACAGCAACAATGATATAAAGACCAGTCACGATACAAAGTTCGTGTATTCCTCTGGAATACACGGGCGGGCGGTTTCTGTTGTGGGGAGCTTATACTGGCGGCGCTTCCGCTCCGGAAGCCACTGCGATGTCTGTTGCATCGTATTTCCATGTTTCCGGAACGTGCAAGAAGCATTAACCGACGACTGGTGAGACTTGGGTGTCGCGGCATTGATATGCCGCAACACCCTTTCTATGGGGGGTGTGCATGAAAGCGCTGCTGTACAGGGATTTGCAGTTGTATAAGAAACCGAAGTATGCGAGTTTCTGGCTGGTAACTGTTTTTACGGCGATAATCATGGAAATCTGGCTTGGGTGGATGTATGAGGTCGGAGGGGGTGACGTGATGCCTATAACCATGAAGCAAGGACTCGTTGACAGTATGTTATGTACATCGTTTTTCGAGTCAGTATATACAAATGCGAATCTTTTAATTGAAGATAAGCGTGTCGGTATTATCAAGATCCTGCATCAGTCGGGGCGTGGCATGAATTATTATTTACTGGAAAAGATAGGATTCACGCTGCCTCACAATCTGTTGTTCGCGTTCGTATACATTGCTGTCGGAATATATATGAAGCTTTTTTCGCTGTCTGAGGTGATGTACCTATTGCCTGTAATAGGCATAGCCTTTATGACGTTGCTCACGGAAACGTCGGTTGCCAATATGCTGGTCTTTCGAGTAAAAAACGGGACTAATCAAAATGCGGTATGCGGTGGACTGGTTATTTGCGGATTGATCTGCATAGGTGTGGCGACTGCTGCTGCATTTGATTTTCCGATGTGGCTGAGTGCTGCCATATTGGTTGGCATGGGTCTTGTGTCTTATCTGTGCACGTTTGTTACATATAAAACCGAATATGTAAGAACAGTATCTGTTTTTGCCTAGTGCTGTATGGTGTTGGTGATTGTATGATTGCGTTGCTGTATCGTGATTGCTTGAAGGCAAGAAAGCCTGGATTTGTCGCACTCGAGATATTGGGAATTTGCGTGACACTGGCAGTGGAAAGCGCAATGTATGGTACATTGCAGCCAGTAATGGACGTGTTTCTCTCTTTCGTTTTGCCTGGGTTGTTGGTGACGATTTCTGTTTTTAAGTTGTCGTCTTTGGTTTATGGAGATCATATTTGCAATATAATAAGTTCGATTCATAGAGCGGGATATGGTATTTATGGATATCTTGTTGAGCGGTATGTGTTTTCTTTTTTGGTTGTAGTGCCAATATATGCCGCTGGTTTTATTTTTGGAGTATTGAAACATTGTTTTCATGATTATTCCATGGCAATGGCTGATGTAGTTTCTTTTGTTGTTGTTTCTTTCTTGGCTTTATCTGTGATCATGGTATGTGCCATCAATTGTTCCGTCGAAGCGGATTCCCAGACATTGTTGCAACTTCTGATACTTCTGGTATCGAGTGGCGCAATGGCCTTGCTGATGCTTTTGCAATATGCTTTCATACCGTTTTATGTATTCTGCATAGCTGCTGTTTTGGTGACATTATGCGTAAATATGATTATCGCGAGAAGAGAAAAAACAATGTACTGCAAGACGCTTCTCATGCTGAGTAAATAATGTAATTCATTGAAGGGATATGCTGTGGATATTGTAAAAAGTATGTATGCGGATACCATCGAAGAACGCTATTCGTTGATTGATGACGATGACGCTTCCGGTGATGATTCGTTTGTCGATTCTGTTATCAGTCAATGGATGTCGCGAAATTGCGCGTTGCGCCCCGATGATTTTGCCAGCATGCTTGAGCTTCGTGGTTATGATAAGAAAAAATATGCGAAATGCATTGATGGAAAGTCGTTTTTAAAGGGAAACAAGGGCAATCTTTCTTCATGGTATTCTGATTTTGAAAAGATATTCGCCTTCTTTTCAAACAGCAAATTCGTTGAAGATATTAACGTAGGATATGTTAATATCTTCATGCCTTTTATTCTTTATGCGGAAAAAACGCTGAGAACAACAATTCCCGATTCGCAGATGAACTCATATGACAATGTTCAAAACAGCATAAACAGCTTGGCGGAGTACTTTGCGTCATTACCACAGGTGGAGCATTGAAAGGAATACACATGAACACAACGGATATTATCAAAGTAAACGACTTGACTTTTGGGTACAAGCGTAAGCAGGCGGTGCTCGAACATATCACCTTTGCAGTCCCCAAGGGACAGTCATTGGCTATTTTGGGCTATAACGGTGTTGGAAAAACCACGTTGTTCGATCTCATAGTTGGATTACGGCGGCCCTGGTCGGGGTACGCTGCCATTAACAAAGCGTTTGTTCCCTCGATGAGAGACGTATTCCAAATGACCGAACAGGGCGGCCTTGTCGACACGATGACCGTGCGAGAGAATTTCAAGTTCCGCAAGATGCTATTCAAGCCAAAGGATGACGATAAGACCTTTTTTGAAGCCTTGGAGAAGAATCCATTGGTTCGGGCATTCGAATTGAACGACCAGCTGGACAAAAAGGTCTCTGACCTAAGCTCAGGATTGCGCAAACGAGTGGGAATAGTGGCCGGCATGATGTTCGACCCGCATGTCATCATGCTCGACGAACCCACGAATGCCATTGATCCGCTGACACGTGATCTGTTGATTGAGTATATGGGAAGGCTGCGTGCCGATAACCGTACGATACTTACGATCACCCATGACCTGCATTATTGCTGGAACGTCTCTGATCGTATTATCGTGCTTGATCACAAGCATATTGCCTTGGATGCGATGCTCTCCGATTTCAACTCGTTCGATGAATTCTCAAAGGCCGCGATGCTCGGCAAAGAACATGAGCATGTTGATTTTGGCTTGTAAGTTAAGAGGAGGCTTTGTATGGCAGGGCATTTGCGTATCCCTCTCGTCGAACAGGGGTTGTAACCAGCTACCTTAACTATTTGCTTTTGTCTGTTTTCGTATGATATAATAAAGCCATGCGTGTCAGGGAATGGGCGAAACGCGAGGGCTTCAACGAGCAGACGGTGTGGCAGTGGTGCCGTGAGAACCGTATGCCCGTTCCGTTCGAGCGCATGGCGACGGGTACGATAATCATCCACGACCCGAAATACGAGAGCCAACCCGTCACCCCCACGGCGAACGGCAGGACGGTGTGCTATGCGCGTGTCGGCTCAGCCGACCAGAAGGCCGATCTGACACGTCAGGCCGACCGGTTGAGAGCGTTCGCTCTTGGCATGGGAGTGGAGAAACCGGAAATCGTCACAGAGACGGGTTCCGGTATGAACGACAGGCGGCGCAAGCTCAACCGGCTATTGTCCGACCCGACCGTGGGCACTCTGATTGTGGAGCGCAGGGACAGGCTCGCCCGCATGAACGCGGGACTGGTGGAGAGCGCGTTGAAGGCGCAGGGACGCCGAATCATCGTGGTGGACGACACGGAGCCGGATGACGATTTGGTGCGCGACATGACCGAGGTGCTGACCTCGTTCTGCGCCCGGCTGTACGGGCGTCGCGCAGCCAAGCGCAAGACGGACGCGGCGTTGAAGGCGGCGCGTGATGCATGAGGCGGTCAAGGTGGCGCTCGATCCGACGCCACGGCAGGAGCGATTGATGGAATCGCACGCCGGGGCGGCTCGATTCGCCTACAACAAGGGACTGGCGCACGTCAGGGACATGCTCGAACGCGGCGATGCCCCCGAATGGTCGTACTATGCCTTGCGTAAGTGGTGGAACCAGGCCAAGAACACGCTCGCCGTGGACGAGACCACGGGAGAACCATGGTGGCCTAGGAACAGCAAGGAGGCATACAACAGCGGCCTCGAATCATTGGGCGACGCGCTGAAGAACTTCTCCAAGTCCCGCAAGGGGCAGCGGAAAGGCCGCAGGATGGGGTTCCCGCGTTTCAGGTCCAAGGACTCCGGCATTCGGCGCTTCGCGTATACGACCGGCTCGTTCGGCCTCATCGACCATGACCCATACGCGCTAAAACTCCCGAGGATAGGCCGTGTGCACTGCATGGAGGACGTGTCCAAGCGAGTGGACGGCGCGAAGGTGCTGCGCATGAGCGTGTCCCGCCGTGCGGGACGCTGGCAGGCCAGTCTGACCGTCGAACGAGCCGATAATCCAGCACCCAAGCCTCCGAAGGGCGGGAGCGTCGGAATCGACTTGGGCGTGAAGGAGCTCGCCACATTGTCGGATGGCACCGTGATACGCAACCCGCACGCCTTGAAGTCGGATCTCACGCGTCTGAGGAAAGCCCAGCGGAGCCTGAGCCGCAAACGGAAGGGCTCCAACCGCCGCCGCAGGGCGAGGGCGAACGTGGCACGCCTGCACGCACGTGTGGCCAACCTGCGGCGCGACCTCTTGGATAAGACCACCGCCATGCTCGCCTGTACCTACGCGGACATCAGCATCGAGGACTTGAACGTGGCGGGCATGGTCAAAAAACGCGGGCTCGCCCAATCGATTCAGGACGCCGCATTCGCGGAGTTCCGACGCCAACTGACCTACAAGACCGCACGCGCCGGCACGAGACTGCATGTCATCGACCGGTGGTATCCAAGCTCGAAGACCTGCTCGAACTGCGGGACGGTGAAAACCAAACTGTCCCTATCCGAACGCGTCTACCACTGCGACAAGTGCGGACTGTCCATCGACCGCGATCTGAACGCGGCCATCAACATCCAAGTCGCCGGGAGTGCCCCGGAGACGTTAAACGCGCGTGGAGGAAGCGGAAGACAGGCCCACCTTGAGTACGGGACAATGCGGCGTCCGGCGAAGCGTGAACCAAGCGGCGGCGAGAGTCGCGTAAGACTTGGAGCTGGTCTCGGCAACGAGGCCATGCAGATGACTTCGCTCTAGCGACAAGCTAAAACAAAGTCATCTACAACGGAGCATAGCGAATGTGGCTTGGCTGCATGTGCCATGATACTCAAGGCGTATGGGCGCGATTCCGGATTGGAGGATTTGCGTAATGCGTATGGTGTTCCTCGTGGCGGGCTAAGCATCAAAAATATAGTGACCATTCTGAATGATTACAGGGTGACGAACCGGGCCGTTGCAGTACGGAATATCGATGGATTCAAAAAACTGGATTCGCCGTCCATCCTGCTATGGAATCATCATCACTTCGTAGTCTTGAGCCATTACGCATTCGGCCGTTTCTATATTATTGATCCGGCGAGTGGGCGTTCATCCGTGCGAGAAGAGGATTTTCGTAGGCACTGCTCCTCGGCGGCTGTGCTTACCGAGCGTGCGGGAGAGAAAAGATCCATTCGCGGGGCATGGCGCGACTCGAATTGCATGGGAGTGATTAAGGACTTCCTTGTTTCTTCCCCGGTTTTCGTGTTGAGTGCCATAGTATTGTCGCTTGCAATACAAAGCTTGGGATTGATTCCTCCAGCAGGAATGAGATTTATCGTCAATCGTCGGCAGCTGTGCACCAGCGAGGGGTTTCTGCTGGCCGCGTTCGCGATGATGCTTGTTTCTTTTGCGCTGTATTACCTGATTTCCATGCTCAATGGATTGGCGAACGCTCGATTAAGGATAGGGTTTGGGAACTTTCTATTCCGCAAATACATGCGGGGAGTGTTTGAACGAGAGTTTGCCTTTTTCATAAACCGAACAAGCGGCGATATGATCTACCGGGCGAATCTAGTGGCTGTCGTTGAACAAATGCTGGCTACCGGAATGATTGGATCGCTGGTGTCCTTCGTGTTTCTTGCCGTGTATCTGGTGATGATGATCAACTACTCACCGCAGCTCACAATGGTGACATTGGCGATTTGCTTTGTTATTCTCATCGTCTCGACGATATATGCTGCGAAATCCAAAAAGCTGGTTGATAAGGAGACCGCTGCGCAATCCGCAGTGCAACAGTCCTTTATTGAAATTTTCTCCGGAATAGAGACCGTAAAAAGCATGAATCTGGAGGGCTTCTTTTATCGGCGCTGGTCTGATTTACTGCAGAAGCAGCTTCACTTCCAGTGGAAGAGGGGCAAACTCGATGCATGGATGTCGTCACTGTCGGCGGCACTGGAATTCGTATTGCCTCTCGCCATCATCCTATGCGGTTCCGTGCTGCTCGTTCAAGATATGGTCGACTTGGGTACGGTAGTCGGATTCGTAACGTTGGCTTCTTCGTTTGTTGTGCCATTCGGCAGCATCATGACGTCCATTGGGCAGTTTGCTGCCGTTCTCTCATATATCCGCAAGATTGCAGACATTATTCCATCAGGAAAACGAACTAATGACGGGCATATGGATTATGAGATGCGGCATGTGGATGGAGAACATGCTCCTCTCCAAAGAGTCTTGTCGAGTGATTCCCAGAGCGGCAAAGAGATAACGGGAATAGGGGAGAGCCAAGAAAATCCCTCGTGCTATGCTGCGCCGCATTCCGAGCGTATCGATAACTACGGCCGGGAGAGTCTGACTGCACACAATGTCTCATTTTCGTATACGGTTTTTTCCAAGCCCGTAGTAGAAGACATTACTTTACATATTCCCAAGGGGCGCAAGGTCGCGATAGTAGGGCCCACTGGTTCGGGGAAGAGCACGGTTCTCAAGCTTCTTTCCGGATTGATTCGTCCGACGCAGGGAAGAGTGATGGTCGATGGCCATCCATGTGAAGAGTTGCCGCTTTCGTGGCGTGCAAAGAACATTGCTTTTGTCCATCAAGATACAACGGTTTTCAATATGACGTTGCGTGAGAATATCCTGCTGCGACGGACATCCGTGGATGAATCTCGATTAAGGCAAGTGTGCAAGGACTGTTGCATCGATGAATCGATGATGAATCCGGGCTTGGGACTGGACACCATGATCAGTGAACATGGTTTGAATCTTTCCGGAGGCCAGAGGCAGAAGATCGCAATCGCCCGTGCCATGGTGACCAATCCGATGTTCATGGTGATGGATGAGCCGACCAGTGCGCTGGATAATGTTACGGAAAACAAGATAATGAGAGCCCTTATGCGTGCGCCGTACGCGTGTGTGGTGGTGGCGCACAGGCTAAGCTCGATACGCATGTTTGATGAGATATATGTGATGGATGATGGGCATATTGTTGAACATGGGTCGCATGAGAGCTTAATGGCCGAGGGGAAGTTGTACGCAAAGTTATATCGTCAGCATTAGTACTGAATACGCTGGCTGCGATGATTTTTGCTCTGCTGTTTTCTCTATTCGGCTGTCCATTCGGACGAAATCGGGCAAATGAGTGTTGTTCCGGACGAAATCGGGCTCGAAAGCGTCTGAATCGACACCCATCTGCTGCACGGTCGGTTGTTTCAGGCGAATGCAGGGACAGGCTAATCAGTCGTCCGTGTCGCGCCCTGCAGCACCGGCGCTGTAAAACGCCTATTGCGTAGCACCGGCAGCGTTCGCCGAGCATTCTCCAACGTATCCCGGTCGAAATCCGCGAATACGATGTCGTCGCTTCCCGCCTGTGCGATCACATGCGCCAGCGGGTCAACGGCCATGCTATGTCCGATATTGTGCGCGCTGTGTTCGCTGCATGCCATCAAGTAGCATGTGTTCTCCAACGCACGTGCCTTGCACAGTGTCGTCCAATGATCCACCTTGTCCGCTCCACGCGCCCAGGCCGCCGAAACAACCAGCACGTCCGCGCCGGCAATGGCATGTGCCCGCGCCAGTTCGGGGAACCGCAGGTCATAGCAGGTCATCACGCCGAACCGCCAGCCGTCGATGGTGATAAGCGGGGGAACCTCATTACCCGGTTTGATTACGTCGGACTCACGCTCGCCGAACGCGTCGTACAGGTGGATTTTGCGGTAGGCGAGCCTGATTTCGCCATCATCGACGATGAGGAACACGTTGGCGGGCTTATCCGCTGCCGATTCCCGCAGGTGGACGGTGCCCATAAGCGCCACGCCGGTGCGTGCGCTGATGTCGCGCAATCCGGCGACGAACGGGCCGTTGATCGACTGCGCGTGATGCGCGGGGAAATACGGGTCGGTGGCGTCGCGGGCGATGATGCCTTCGGGTAGCAGCAGGACGCGGGCGTTCCCGGCGGCGGCCTGTTCGGCGTAGGAGCGGATGATTTCGATGTTGCGTTCCGGGCTGCGTGCGACCGCGAACTGTGCTATGGCGACTCTCATACTCGGCATTCTCGCACGCGCCCGTTAACGGCAGTGTGCGGTCGAAATGGACGAATCACGCGACAGGGCGGTCGAAATGGACGTTTTCGGGCCGGAATTCGTCCATTTCGGTAGCCAAATCACGGATTTCGTCCAAATGGGTAGTGGAGTTGACCGGGGCAGTTGGGTGGATCGGCCGGATGGGGTAGCCGGGGTCAGCCGGACGGGTTGGTCAGCTGGGTTGACCGGACGGGTTGACCGGGTCACCCGGGGTCGGTTAGCTGGGGTGGCCGGGCTGGCTGGCCGGGCCAGCCGGTCAGCCGGGTCAGTCGGACGGAAGCGCCATCAGCTGCCGTGCCAGCGAAGTGAACTCGTCCGCTAGGGGAGTGCTGGCCAACGCGCCTTCCGGTGTCAGCACCGCAGGCCGGCCAGCCTCACCGGTCTCGCGCAGTTCGGGCATCAGCGGCAACTGCGCCATCAGCGGCACATCATGGCCCAACGCCGTGCTCAGCTGCTCGGACACGCGCTTACCGCCGCCCTCGCCGAAAATCCGCAGTTTTTCGCCCTTATGCTCGTAGTAGCTCATATTCTCCACCACGCCGCGCACCTTCATCGGCACCTGCAACGACACCAGTCCGGACCGCACGGCGATATCCGACGCGGACGGCTGAGGCGTGGTCACCACCACCAGTTCGGCATTCGGCAACGCCTGTGCCACGGAAATCGCCATATCACCCGTGCCGGGCGCCAGGTCGAGCAGCAACACGTCCGGCTCGCCCCACCACACGTCGGAAAGGAACTGTTCCAGGGAACGCTGCAGTCGCGGTCCGCGCCACAGAATCGCACGATCCGCGCCCGCGAACATGCCGATCGAAATCAGTTTCACGCCCCACGCGGTCACAGGCATCAGCATACCGTTCAGATTCGTGGGCTGCGTGTGCACGCCGAACAGCCGGGGCAGCGAGAAGCCGTAGATATCCGCGTCGATTGCGGCCGTATCGTAGCCGAGCGCGGCGAACGTGGCGGCGAGATTGGCGGTTACAGAGGATTTGCCCACGCCGCCCTTGCCGGAGGCGATGGCGAAAATGCGCGTTTTGATGCCGGGCTTGCTGAACGGGTTCTGCCTGCGTTCCGCCTTAAGGGTCTGCACGAGACTGGTCAGCTTGTCTTGCGGCATGGAACCGATTTCGATATGCGGTACGAGCGTGGCGTTGGGGGAGTTCGGGTCGGTGTACGAGCGGACCGCGCCGTTGATCTGATTGGTGATGGTCTCGCTCAGGGGACAATCCTTGACGGTGAGCTCCACGCGGACGGTCACGTCGATGATCTCGCCGCCGCTCTCGCCGGTACTGTCCGACGGTACGGCGTCGATCGAGGTGATCATGCCGAGATCGGTGACGGAACGGCCCAATTCCGGGTCGATGACGTGGCTCAATCGTTCGAAAATATTCGCTTCGATGGTATGAATGTCGTTCATGGTCCTCCTGTGTGCGCCTACCACCTTAGCGGGTGGCCTCGTGCCACGCCAGAACGTGTTCGGCCGTCCGCCCCTCGCAAAAGCCGGGCGGGCGGCCGAACCGTTCGTCAAAGCGCGTCTGTTACGCCTCGGCGGAAACGTGGTTGGCGCGCCAGATATCCGGTTCCACGTAGATTTCCCACTCATACCAAGGCAGCGCGGCGCGAATGCTGCGTTCGATCTTATCCACCGTCTCCACGTCATAATCGCGGTCCAGCTTGGACGTCTGCACCTTCAAGCACAGCAGCACCGCATCCTCATCCATGTGAATCGCCTGCATGTTGATCAGACGCTCTACGCCAGGCGTAGTGGTCACGGCCTGCGCGAGCAGCTTGTGCGTACGCGGGTCGACATCCTCGCCGAGCAGCAGCGAACCGGACTTGAACGCCAATGCGGCGGAACCGACCACCAGCACCAGGCCGACCATCAGACCGCCGATCGTATCGTACAATTCGTCACCGGTCAGCATCGAACAGCCGATACCAAGACCGGCGAACAGCAGACCGATGAGCGCGAGCGTATCCTCCATCATCACCGACGCGAGTTCGGCGGACTTGGTGCGCTTCCAGAAACCGATCAGCGAATCCTCCTCGACCTTCACACGGTCCATGCGCTCGCGGGCTTCCTTGATGGACGTGTGCAGGCCGTAGCCTTCGAGGCAGGCGGAGATGACGACCACGGCCAGCGCGGCGAGCAGTTCGAGCGAGTCGACCTGGCGGGCCACGGAGCCGTCGAGCAGTCCGATGAGCTTTTGCGAGGCCTGACTGACGGCGAACACGCCGCCGACGAAAAACAGCAGTGTGGCGACGATGAAGCTGGCGAGGTATTTCGCGCGGTGCATGCCGAACGGGTGGTCGCCTTTGGATTTGCGGTCGGAGGCGCGGTCGCCGAACATGAGCACGATTTCGTTCGCGCAGTCGGCCACGGAGTGGACCGATTCGGAGAACATCGAGGAGGATCCGGTGAATGCGGCGGCGGCGAATTTCGCGCAGGCCACGCCGATGTTGGCGATGAGGGCGGCTTTGACGGCGGCGCCTCCGTTGGCGGGTTTGTTGGCGGGTTGTTGATTGGCGGCTTGTTGGTTTGCGGGCTGGCTCGTGGGCTGGCTCGCGGCGGGCGCCGTTCCCTGCGTCTGCGTCTGCGTCGACGCGGCGGGGGAGACGGATTCGTTCCGGGCGACGGTCGTATCGGTTTCGTCGGTCAATGTAGTTCCTTTCGCTCTTCCTATGCCATCCTAGGTCACGGCGGCGAAAGGGATGCCATCGTTCTCACTCCGGTGGCCGGGCCTGTGCGCATCCCGCATAACGGAGCCTCGCCACCAAACCACGCCACCGAATCCAGCCACCAAACCACGTCACTGAATCCAGCCACCGAATCCAGTCACCGAACCGGCACCCCGCGAAAATCGCACGCCCTGCGTAGTATCGGAGATGACACGGGGGCCGTACAGGCTGAGAGAAAGCGCATGCTTCGACCGTATGAACGTTTACCGGGTAATGCCGGCGCACGGACGTCTCTCTTCCCGTGCCTTGAAGAAGAAAGGCACATCAATGACTGAATCTCAAACGAACAAGACGGACGAATCCGCCGTGGTTCGCAAGCACAACAACACGTGGCGTGTGGTCGACATCGTCGTGGCGGCCATCATCGCCGTGGCATCCGGCGTGATCTTCTGGGGCTGGGACATCGTATGCACGGCTCCGCTGACCATTTTCGAAGCGGTGACTCCGGGCTTCGAAGGTCTGCTGAACGCATTCTGGCTGTTCGCCGGCCCGCTCGCCGCCGTCATCGTGCGTAAGCCGGGCGCCGCGCTGTTCGCGGAAACGCTCGCCGCCGCGCTCGAACTGACCATGGGCAACCAGTGGGGCGTGGGCGGTTCGCTGATCGTCGGCATCATGCAGGGCATCGGCGCGGAGATCGGCTTCGCGTTGTTCGCCTACAAGAGCTGGAACCTGCTGTCCACCGCGGTTTCCGGTGCGCTGGCCGGCGTGGGTTGCGGCATCTACTACTGGATTGCGAACCCGGCATGGGGTACGCTGCGTGCCAGCATCTACCTGGGCACGTCCGTTGTGTCCGGCGCGTTGCTGGCCGGTATCGTGATGTGGCTGCTGCAGCGTGCCATCGCGAAGACCGGCGTGCTCGACCGTTTCGAATCCGGCCGCGCACAGGCTCTGGTCTGATTCGCTGTGTCCCGTGCCGTTCGCCGCGGCACGGGACTTTCGCTATTCGAGGCAATGCCATTGTGGGCAGCCGTGACGAATACGCCTGTAATGGGAAGGGGAATGGGAGCCGATGACCGCCATCGACACGAATACGAATGACATGAATGACGTGAAGCCCGCCGGCGTGAAGCCTGCCGGCGTGAGCGGTGCGAATGATGCAATCGACGTGAAGCCCGCCGGCGTGATAGCACGCGACTGGGGCTGGCGGCACATGTCGCGCAAGGATTATGCGCTGCGCCACGTCAGCATCGAAATCAAACCGGGGGAGCGCGTGCTGCTGCTCGGCGCTTCCGGAGCTGGCAAATCCACGCTGATGGCCGGTCTTGCCGGTGTGCTCGGCGGCGACGATGAGGGCGAGCAGGAGGGGCGACTGCTGGTCGGCGGCGTGGACGCGCGGTCGGCGCATGGCGTTTCCGGCTTGGTGTTGCAGGACCCGGACGCGCAGACGATCCTGGAGCGCGTGGGCGATGATGTCGCGTTCGGATGCGAGAACCTGAACCTGCCCAAGGATGAGATCTGGAAGCGTGCGCGTGCCGCGCTGAACCTGGTGGGACTCGACTACATGCGTTTCGACCATTCCACCCGGCGTCTTTCCGGCGGCCAGCGGCAGCGTCTGGCCTTGGCCGGTGTGCTGGCCATGCATCCGGGTCTGCTGCTGCTTGATGAGCCGACCGCCAATCTCGACCCCGATGGCGTGAAAGAAGTGCACGATGCCGTGCGGCAGGTGGTCGAACGGACCGGTGAAACGCTGATCGTGGTCGAACATCACATCGACGTCTGGCTTGATTTGGTCGACCGGGTAATCGTGCTGGGGCGGCCCGATGAGACTTCGCCGTGCGGCGGCGTGATCGCGGACGGCACGCCGGACGAGGTATTCGGCACCATGGGCGACACGCTTGCCGAAGGCGGCGCTTGGGTGCCTGGGCGGTCCATCGAACCATGCCCTGCGGTGCATGAGCCCGGCGAAACCGTGCTTCGCGCCGACGATTTGAGTTTCGGCCGTGAATTCCCGCTTGGCGAGCATATCAACCTCGAATTCCATGCCGGCGAAGTCACCGCGTTGACCGGCAGGAACGGTGTGGGCAAATCCACGCTGGCGTTGACGTTGGCCGGTTTGCTCGCGCCGATCGCCGGGCATGTGCGCGTGGCGGAAAGCATGGTGCCAGCGCATCGTGCCAACGATGTGAGCGTCTGGAAGAGCCGTGATCTGCTTGGTCGCATCGGCATGGTGTTCCAGGAGCCGGAGCATCAGTTCGTCACGTCCAGCGTGCGCGATGAGGTTGCGGTCGGGCCGAAAAGCATGGGTATGTCGGACGGTGAGGCGTACCGGATCGCCGATGAGATGCTGGAGCGCATGAGGCTTGCGAGGTTCGCGCCGGCGAACCCGTTCACCCTGTCGGGCGGGGAGAAGCGACGGCTGTCGGTGGCGTCCATGATGGCGGCCGCGCCCAAGGTGCTGGTGATGGATGAGCCGACATTCGGGCAGGATTTCACCACATGGACGCGGATGGTGCGTTTGATCGCGGACATCCGCGATTCGGGTTCCGCGGTGATCATGGTCACGCATGACGAGGCGCTGATCGAGGCACTGGGTGCGCGTCGCATCGTCGTCTGCGAGCGGGAACGGGGACGGTAGGAAGCGACGGGGCGCTGAAAACGTCGGAACGCTGGAACGTCGGAACGTCGGAACGCTGGAACGTCGGAACGTCGGAACGCTGGAACGTCGGAACGCTGGAACGTCGGAACGTTGAAACGTCGGAACGTCGGAACGCTGGAACGCTGAAAATGGCAGGAAACAGAGGCGTAGAGGAAACAGTGAGTGAAACCATGAACGAAACCGTGAACATCGCAACGCGAGGAACCGCCGCAATCGAAACCATCGGCGTCGTGCCGCATAAGGACCGTCTCGATGAGCCGCGTGCCGCGTCGCCGTCATGGTTCATTGCGAAAATCAACCCGGTCAGCCGTTTCGTCGGCGCGCTGATCCTATGCATCCCCATGTTTTTCACACTCGACATCGTCTCCGCATCGGTCGCGTTCGGCTTGGAACTCGCACTGTTATGGATCGGCGGCATCGCGCCTTGGACGGTGCTGCGCAGAACATGGCCGGTGTGGATCGCCGCGACGGGCAGCTTCGTTTCCGTGGCGCTGTACGGCAAAACCTCCGGTACGGTGCTGGCGAATCTGGGCGGGCTCATGGTGATTTCGCAGGGGTCGCTGTATCTGGCGTTCGCCACGTTCATCCGTGTGACCGCCATCGCCGTACCCGGCGTGATTCTGGCGTTGGGACTTGACCCCACCGATTTGGCCGACGGTCTGGTGCAGATCCTGCACCTGCCATCCAAATTCGTGTACGGCGGACTGGCCGGTATGCGCATGTTCACGCTGCTGCAGGATGATTGGCGTGCTTTGGGGCAGTCCCGACGCTCCCGCGGACTAGGCGACGGCAACGTCATCAAACGCGTGTTCGCGCAGGCGTTCAACCTGTTGGTCGTGTCGATTCGACGCGGTACGAAACTGGCCACGGCGATGGAAGCGAGGGGCTTCGGAACGGACACGCCCCGCGGGCAGGCGCGCGAATCCAAACTGCATGCGGTTGATTGGCTGTTCTATCTGATTTGTATTCTCGTGCCGGTGATCGCGCTCACCACGGCGTACTGCACTGGCTACTGGCACTGGGCCTTCAGTAGCATCTCCAACTAAGCCAACCATTCATCACCGAAATCAGACAAAATTGGCCCGCTTTTGTCCGATTTCGGACAAGACGCCCCACCCCCCCCCACTTCCCTCATTACCGAAATCAGACAAAATTGGCCTAATTCTGTCCGAAAACGGTATGAAAGCCTGTCCGTTACCGGAATCAGACAAGAATGGCCCGCTTTTGTCCGAAAACGATATGAGGCCAGCCTCACCCATACTTCTCCCATCGCCTCCGCATTACCGGAATCAGACAAAATTGGCCTAATTCTGTCTGAAAACGGTATGAAAGCCTGTCTGTTACCGGAATCAGACAGAAACGGCCCACTTTTGTCCGAAAACGGTACGGGCCAACCCAACCTCTCATTACCGGAATCAGACAAAAATGGCCTAATTCTGTCTGAAAACGGTATGAGGCGTCCAGGCCGTCGCCGAGATCGGCCCGCGTAACTGGCTACTTGGCTTATGTATGGCAGATTCGGGGGTCTGCGGAATGCTAGGTGGCTTATATATGGCACTCAAAGCGCGATATGCCGAGTATGGAGGTTGGAATTCCGCGGCTCGTACTTGGGTTTTCCGGGTTTAGGTGCCATATATAAGCCACCTGGCAAAATTCAGACCCCCAAATCTGCCACAAATAAGCGATGTGGCCGATTAAGACGGCCCGAACCGGCCTGAAGCCACCCATTCCACAATCATCCATTACCGAAATCAGACAGAAACGGCTCGCTTTTGTCCGAAAACGGTATGGATCAGCCAGAACCAGCGCAGGGGGCATCCTTCCCGGTTCACTCATTACCGAAATCGGACAGGAACTGGCTGTTTTTGTCTGATTCCGGTAATGAGATACCCCAACTTTCCCTGTGCCCTTCCACTACCGAAATCAGACAGAATTGGGCTGATTTTGTCCGAAAACGGTAATGGGGGCTTCCTCCGGAAAAGATGAAAGCAAACGGCTTGACGGGGATAGGCGATAGAGTTTCCGAAGGCTTTTTTATATTCTGGTGAGAGAGCAGAGAAACTAGCGCAAGGAAGAAAGGGGCTTCTGATGAGCGAGGAACAAGTCGATAAGACTTCTGAAAACAAGGTTGCCGATCAGGCTGTTGGCGCAAAGCGCGGGAAGCGTGGCGTCATCACAGCTGGTGTCGTCGCTGCGATCGTGCTGGCTGGTGCCGGTGCGTATGGTTGGAATGCATGGAACGGGCATCAGCTGAATGCCGCGAAGACGGATTGCGCGGCTGCATCGGAGTCGCTGCGCATCGCGATGAACGAGTACAGTGCGCTGGTGAACGGGGATGCGGCGGAGGCATCCGATATTACCGCCAAGCAGGTTTCGGACGCGAAGACCGTGGATGCGCTGGCCAAGGCATTGCGGACCGAGGAACCTGAAGTCGCGGCGTGCATTGCCGACGATAAGGCCGGGTATGAGGAACGGACCGCGGCCGTTAATTCGAACACGGCGTGGTATGCGAAGCATAAGGTGAGCCTGGCGAAGGCGGTGAAGGCGGTCGAAAAGTCGCGCGACGCGAAGACCATCGCGGACGCGGAGAAACTGCTGAAGGACTCGAAGGGCAAGGTGGCCGACGAGAAGACCCGCACCGCGCTGGACAAGGCCATCAAGGCGAAGGACGTGGACGCGGTGGCGAAGGCCGTGAAGGCGGTCAATGATTCCGTGAAGGCGAAGGAGAAGGCGGACGCGCAGGCCAAGGCCGAGGCCGAGGCGGCGGCTCGGGCCGCTCAGGCGCAGGCTCAGGCGGTGCAGGCTCAGGCTCAGTCGCAGGGGTATTCGGGTGGCTCGCAGTCCGGCGGATCGTATTCGGGCGGCGGGTACGCCGGTTCCGGCTCGCAGTCCGGCGGTTCCGCCGGCGGGAACGCGGGTTCCGGCGCATCGGGCGGCGCGGCGAACGGCGGTGGCGAGGCCGGCTCAGGGGGTTCCGGATCGGGTTCGGGTGGCCAGTGGATCTCCGGTTGCGAGGTCACGCTTGGCAATGGTCGATACGAGTATTGCGAGGGTGGTGATGTCTGGTTCTAGCGCCTGTCCGGTTCCGTGTGTTGTCGTGTGTGTGACACGCCCGAACTTGATTACATCAAAGGTATGACCCGTTGATGGTGTCAACGGCGGAAACCACAGGGGCTTCCCGAAACCCAAGGGGGCAGCATGGACGCGACAGGCGACGAACGAGACGAGACCATCGCCGCCATCGTCTGGAGGGGGGGGGCGACCTGCGCGGCTGGCTCGAAGACCGCGGCATGCCCGCCACCGAAAGGAACGTGGACGCCATGGCCGCCACGCTCGGCGGCGCCCTACACGGCCTGTGCGTCCAGCGCGGCTGGGAGGCCATCGACGACGCCGTCGCCCCCGGCGGACTGCCCGACCAGCCCGAAGCCTGAAATAAACCACGCCGGTGCGGCGGCTTCCTGCGTGTGAGCTGCGGTATCAACCGCGTGTTCGATGGGGATAGAGGCGAGTACGCTGGTAAAAGGGGCGGGTTAGAGAATCGTGATATCTTGGGTGTGCCCGCACAGCTTTTGAGAAACCTCGCTGGTGAATTACAAGTGCAAGGTTGCCATATGCCAGTAGGGTTTGTTCCCTCTTCGCACATTCCCGCTCGATCCATCGGAAACGGTTAGATTCCCCTTTTTTGAACAGGGAGACAAGTTTTAGAGCATCAGCAGATTATGTCCGAGCGTGGTCAAACAAAAACACAGCCAGGCGTGGTCAAACACGGGGAAGGCCCCATGAAGGAATCATGGGAACCCCCGAAAAACAGTTAGAGGCGGCTTCCTTGGGGAATCCAAGGAAGCCGCCTCTAACCTACGTTCAGCGTATTAGCGCGTCAACGTATCAGATGTGGAAGTAGAGCTCGTACTCCAGCGGGGTCGGAGCCAGACGGGCTTCGTCGATCTCGCCGCGCTTGAGGTCGAGCCAGGTCTCGATCAGATCGTCGGTGAACACGTCGCCGGCGGTCAGGAAGTCGTGATCCTCTTCCAGAGCGTCCATAGCCTCGGCCAGGGAGCTCGGCACCTGCTTGATGCCAGCGTGCTCTTCCGGCGGCAGCTCGTACAGATCCTTGTCGACCGGTGCCGGCGGCTCGATGTGGTTCATGATGCCGTCCAGGCCAGCCATCAGCTGAGCGGAGAAGGCGAGGAACGGGTTGCAGGACGGATCCGGAGCGCGGAACTCGATACGCTTCGCAGCCGGGGAGGTGCCGGCCAGCGGGATACGGATGGCGGCGGAACGGTTACGAGCGGAGTACACCAGGTTGACCGGAGCTTCGTAGCCCGGAACCAGACGGTGGTAGGAGTTCAGGGACGGGTTGGTGAAGGCCAGCACGGAGGAGGAGTGCTTGATCAGGCCGCCGATGTACCAGCGAGCCATGTCGGACAGGCCGGCGTAACCCTTCTCATCGTAGAACAGCGGCTTGCCGTCCTTCCACAGGGACTGGTGGCAGTGCATGCCGGTGCCGTTGTCGCCTGCGATCGGCTTCGGCATGAAGGTTGCGGCCTTGCCAGCCAGAGCGGCGGTCTCGTGCACGACGTACTTGTACTTCATCAGGTCATCGCCTGCATGCTGCAGGGAGTTGAAGCGGTAGTTGATTTCCTGCTGGCCAGCGCCGGCGACCTCGTGGTGGGAACGTTCGAGGATCAGGCCGACCTTCTGCAGGTTGGCGACCATGTCGTCGCGCAGATCCTGGGTGTGGTCGATCGGCGGAACCGGGAAGTAACCCTTCTTGATACGGTTCTTGAAGCCGATGTTCGGGGTGCCGTCGTCTTCGGTGTCAACGCCGGAGTTCCACGGGGCTTCGATGGAGTCGACCTCGTAGAAGGAACGCTGCATGGAGTTCTCGAAACGAACCTTGTCGAAGATGAAGAACTCGGCTTCCGGAGCGAAGGAGGCGGTGTCGGCGATGCCGGTAGACTTCAGGTAAGCCTCGGCCTTGCCGGCGACCTGACGGGGATCGCGGGAGTAGGGCTCATCGGTGAGCGGGTCGACGATGGAGAATGCGACGTCGAGGGTCTTGTGCTTGCGGAACGGATCGATGAAGGCGGTGGAAACATCCGGAACCAGCTTCATATCGGATTCGTTGATGGCCTGGAAGCCCTGCACCGAAGAACCGTCGAACGGCATGCCGTCCGTGAAGGCATCCTTCAGGAATTCGCTCGCCGGCACGGTGAAGTGCTGCTGAACGCCGATAAGGTCGGTGAAACGGACGGAGACGTACTCCACGCCTTCCTTATTGATAAGGGCCTCGGCATCAGCCTTGGTTTTCAGTTCGTCGGTCACGGGACCGCTCCTTTCAAAATCAGAAGTTACGAGAGACAAGCATAGAAAAGCGCGTTTCGCGGACTCGTATTTTCGGTTACGAGAATGTTTCGAGTTGAAACCTTTGACGTGCGGTGCCCGATATTCCGGGGAAACGGGGAAAACCGCCTGTCCACACAGTGGACGGGCGGCATGACGGGGCGGTGGAACGGGGCGGTGGAACGGGGCGGTGGAACGGGGCGGTGGAACGGGGCGGTGGAACGGGTTGTGTAGCGGGCAGGGCGACGGGGTGAGGCGATGAGGGAAAACGAGGGGAGTGCGGATACAAAAAATCCCGGCCGCTAGGCCGGGATTTCAAGACGATGCGTTGCGGGTCAGCGGCCGCGCATGGCACGACGGCTGATCTTCTGAGCGTGGTTCGGGTCCATGCCCTTCGGAATGTTGTAGCCGGTCTTGGCCTGCAGGGTGCGCAGACGATCGTTCAGCGTGGTCAGCTCGGTCTTGGTGAGCAGGAAACGCTGATGCGGGTGGATCTTCTTCATGAGCTTGTTGGTGGTGGTGTTCGGCTGCAGGGTCTTCAGCTTGACGATGTACTTGCGCAGATCCTTCAGCTGGACCTGACCCTTGCCGCTGCCGATGTAAACGCGGTACACGGGGATGGAGGAGCCGGCGGTCACGCCCTTGATGGCGTGCTCCTGGCGGTCCATCGCATGCTTGAGACGCTCGGCGTTGCCTTCACCGATCAGGTAGATGCCGTTGTAGCCGGTGCCGCGCCAGATGGCGTCCTTGGTACGCGGATCGACCCACACCGGTTCCTGCGGGAAGCTGAATCCTGCCTTGTTCATGTTGCTCAGAATGCTGATGGCGGCACCCGGGCGGCCTTCCATCTTGCGGAATCCGACCGCGTCGGCGCGGCGGGTCAGCATCATGGTGGCGAACAGAACGCCGAACAGGATCGCGGCGATCATCATCAGGATCCAGGTCAGCCACATCCACTTGAACACGACACCCAGCACGATCGCCAGCACGATCGGCGCGGCGAA
>NZ_JAHBBE010000011.1 GCF_019331805.1 Bifidobacterium pongonis | reverse complement strand
CTGATGTCGTCGACCTGCCTGGTGGAGACGCCCGCCAGGTACATGTCGATGAGGGCCTCCTCGACGCTTTCCTCGCGCCGCCGGTAGCGTTCGATCACGGCGGACTCGAAGACCGCGCCCTTCAGTTTCGGCACCTTGAGCTCGAGCCTGCCGGCCTTGGCGGTGAGTTTGCGTTCGTAGTGGCCGGCGCGGTACGCCTTCCGCTCCCCGGTACGCTCGTATCTGGCGGCGTTGGCGATCTCGTCGGCCTCCGCATCGAGCATCGCGTTGAGGATCTGCGTCATCTTCTCGGTGATCAGCCGGTCGAGCTTGGTCTCGAGCAGGTTCTGGTCGATCTGTATGATGTTCTCGGGCATGGTTCCGTCTCCTGGCTTCCAATCGCGGTTTTTTGTTTTGGCGAATGAAAATCGTACACAGGACGCGGGCCATGCCCTCCTGCGTCAGGGCCGGAATCCGAAAGTGCGCAAGATTTCGGACGTTATCGGAAGCGGGGCGCCGCTTTTTGGTTGCGCCGGATTGCGTTGACACGGTTCGTCATGATCGGCGCATTCGGATACGAAAAGATCCCCGTCACCATATGGTGACGGGGATCTTCTAGCTATATACCGTTGAACGGCGCTGTATCAGCGAATGATTCAGCCGTTGACGCGGTCGATGCCAGCCTGGACGTCGGCGAGGACGGTGTCCCAGGACTTGATGAAGGCGGCGACGCCGTCGGCTTCCAGCTTGTCGGTGACATCCTTGATGTTGATGCCCAGCTCGGCCAGCTTGTCCATGATGGCGTGGGACTCTTCGTAGGTGCCCTGGATGGAGGCGGCGCCGTTGCCGTGATCGGCAAGAGCGTTCAGGGTCTTCTCCGGCATGGTGTTGACGACGAACGGAGCAACCAGCTCGTCGACGTACTTGCAGTCGGAGTAGGCGGCGTTCTTGGTGCCGGTGGAGGCCCACAGCGGACGCTGCTTCTTGGCGCCCTTGGCTTCGAGCTCAGCCCAGCGCGGATCGTTGGCGAACTTGTTCTCGAACAGTTCGTAAGCGAGGCGAGCGTTGGCGACAGCAGCCTTGCCTTCGAGGGCCTTGGCCTCGTCGGAGCCGTTGGCTTCCAGCAGCTTGTCGACGGCGGTGTCCACGCGGGAGACGAAGAAGGAAGCGACGGAGCCGATGTGCTTCAGATCGTGACCGTTGGCGGCAGCCTGAGCGATGCCCTCGATGTAGGCGTCGATGACCTGCTCGTAGCGTTCCAGGGAGAAGATCAGGGTGACGTTCACGGAGATGCCCTTGGCCAGGGTGGCGGTGATGGCCGGCAGGCCTTCGAGGGTTGCCGGGATCTTGATCATGGCGTTCGGACGATCGACCTTAGCCCACAGTTCCTCAGCCTGCTTCTCGGTGGCTTCGGTCTCGTGAGCCAGACGCGGGTCAACTTCGATGGAGACGCGGCCGTCAACGAAGTCGGTCTTCTCGGCGATCTCGCGGAAGATGTCGGTGGCGTTGCGCACGTCGGTGGTGGTGAGCTCGCGCACGGCGGTCTCAACGTCGACCTTGCCCAGTTCCTTCAGCTGCGGGTCGTACGGGCCGACCTCATGCAGAGCCTTCTGGAAGATGGACGGGTTGGTGGTGACGCCGACGACGTTCTTGTTGGCGATCAGGTCCTGCAGGGAGCCGGACTCGATGCGGGAACGGGACAGGTCGTCCAGCCAGATGGAAACGCCGGAATCGGACGTACGCTGAGTTGCTTCGGTCATTGTTTTTTCTCCTTATATTCCGTTATGGAACAAATCTGTTATATCAAGGGGGGGGGAGGGGCGTCGGCGCTTTGCGGCGCCCCTCCGTGGAATCACTTGGCGGCTTCGACTTCCGCGATGGAGGCCTTGGCGGCTTCCACCACGTGCTCGGCGGTGATGCCCAGATCGATCATGTTCTGAGCGCCATCGCCCTGCAGACCGAACTGCTCGATGGAGACGGGCTTGCCGTAGGAGCCGAGGTACTTGTACCACGGCATCGCCACGCCGGCCTCGACGGAGACGCGAGCCTTGACGGCGGCCGGAAGCACGGCCTCCTTGTACTCGGCGTCCTGCTCCTCGAACCATTCCATGGACGGGACGGACACGACGCGAGCCTTGACGCCTTCGCCGGCCAGGGTCTTGGCGGCGGCGACGGCCCACTGGACCTCGGAACCGGAAGCCATGATGATGACGTCCGGGGTGCCCTCGGTGTCGACGAGCACGTAAGCGCCCTTCTTCACGCCGGCCTTGGCCTTCTCGGCGGTCTCGGCGAGCACCGGGACGCCCTGACGGGTCAGGACCATAGCGGTCGGCAGGGTGTTGTCCTTCTCGAAGAAGTAACGGTAGGCTTCGGCGGTCTCGTAAGCGTCGGCCGGGCGAACGACCTCAAGCTGCGGGATGGCGCGGAAGGAAGCCAGGTGCTCGACCGGCTGGTGGGTCGGGCCATCCTCGCCGACGGCGACGGAGTCGTGGGACCACACGTACAGGTTCGGAATCTGCATGAGGGCGGCCAGACGGACGGCGGAACGCTCGTAGTCGGAGAACATGAAGAAGGTGCCGCCGAACGGACGGGTGTGGGAGCCCAGCAGGATGCCGTTGGTGATGGTACCCATGGTGAACTCGCGCACGCCGAAGTGCAGCTGACGGCCGTACGGGCTGCAGACCGGCCACTGCTTGGTGGCGCACTTCGCCGGGGCGAAGGTTTCGGCACCCTTCAGATCGGTCTTGTTGGAGCCACCGAGGTCGGCGGAGCCGCCCCAGAGTTCCGGCATGACAGCGGCGATGGCGTTCAGCACGGAGCCGGAGGCGCCACGGGTGGCGACACCCTTGCCGACCTCGAAGGTGGCCTCAAGGTCATCGATGGCCTTGTCGAAGCCTTCCGGCAGTTCGCCGGCCTTGATGCGGTCGTACAGGGCAGCCTTGTCCGGGTTGGCCTTGCGCCATGCGTCGTACTTCTCGTCCCATTCCTTGTGGGCTTCCAGACCGCGCTCGGCGACCTTGCGGGCGTGGGCCAGAGCCTCTTCGTCCACATGGAAGGACTCTTCCGGATCGTAGCCGAGGAGCTTCTTGAGACCGGCGACGGCCTCGGCGCCCAGCTTGGAGCCGTGGGAGGAGGGATCGTTGGTCTTGCCCGGGGTCGGCCAAGCGATCAGGGTGTCGACCTTGATGAGCTTCGGCTGGTTCGGGGCGGCCTTCTGAGCCTTGGCGATGGTGTCGGCCAGGCCCTCGACGTCCTCCTTGTAGGAGCCGTCGGGCTGGATGAAGCTGAATTCGTCGGTGTACCAGCCGTAGGCCTGGAAGCGCTTGAGCACATCCTCGGCCAGCACCAGGTTGGTGTCGCCTTCGATCTGGATGCGGTTGGCGTCGAAGATCACGGTCAGGTTGCCGAGCTCCTGGTTGGCAGCGAGGGAAGCAGCCTCACCGGAGATGCCCTCTTCGATATCGCCTTCGCCGCAGATGACCCAGATGTTGTGGTCGAACGGGGACTCGCCTGCCGGAGCTTCCGGATCAAGCAGGCCGCGCTGGTAGCGCTGGCCGTAGGCGAAACCGATGGCGGACGCGAAGCCCTGGCCCAGCGGGCCGGTGGTCATTTCGATGCCCGGGGTCAGACCGTATTCGGGGTGGCCCGGGGTGCGGGTGTCGGCACCGCCGCGGAAGTTCTTCAGATCATCCAGGGTCAGGCCATAGCCGGAGAAGTAGAGCTGAACGTACTGGGTGAGGGAGGCATGACCGCCGGAAAGAATGAAACGGTCGCGGCCTTCCCACTTGGGATCGTTCGGATCATGCTTGATGAAGTGCTGATACAGCGTGTAGGCGATCGGCGCCAGGGAAACGGGGGAGCCGGGGTGGCCGTGTCCCGCACGTTCAACCGCGTCAGCAGAGAGGACCTTGGCCATCTTGATGGCACGCTCGTCGAGCTCGGTCTCCTTGAATTCGGTCATGGATTACTTTCCTTCCAATTGGTCGGGCCGCGTATCCGGCTTGTGCCGGGCGCAGGACGCCCTCACATTGCGGTTCCTATGCTAGCGTCGCGATACGACGTTACGTGCAATATCGTGCACTATTTGGCGTGTTTTGATAATTCATGTTCTGTTAACGTTCGCGTTTCGCTCCTAATTCGCTGCGAACGAACTTTTCCGTATGAAGTCTGCAAGGTTCACCTACAATGAACGGTGGTCTAATTTCGCTATAGGAGGTATGCATGCAGCAGTCGCGGAGGTTGTTGGTGCTGCGTGCCGTCGTCGAGGATTACATCCGTTCGCAGGAACCCGTCGGCTCGAATGCGATCGCCCACAGGCATGATCTTGGTGTGAGCTCGGCTACGGTGCGCAACGACATGGCTGCGCTGGAGGATGAAGGCTATCTTACCCAGCCTCATACGTCGGCCGGTCGCGTGCCCACCGAGAAGGGGTACCGGTATTTCGTCGATCAGCTCGCCACGGTGGTGCCGTTGTCCGCGGCGCAGCGCCGGGGGATAGGCGAGTTCCTGTCCGGATCGGCCAATCTGCAGGACACGTTGCAGCGGGCGGCCAGACTGCTCGCGCAGATCACCGGTCAGGTTGCCGTGATCGCGTCGCCATCGCTGTCGAAATCGTCGCTACGGCATGTGGAACTGGTGCCGGTGGCCATGAACGTATTGCTCGCCGTGGTGGTGACCGATACGGGCCGTGTCGCGCAGCACACGCTTCCCGTCTCGACCATGCCGTCGACGGAATCCATTTCGCGGTTCACCGAAGCGCTGAACGCCTCATGTTCCGGCCTGTCGCTCGCACAGGCGGCGCAGCGGATGCAGTCGTTGGAAACCGATCCGCGTTTCGCGTCCCTCAAGGCACTGACGGTGCAATTGGAACGTGCGTTCGTTTCGATGGCCGATGATGAGAATGCGAGCGAACTGTATATGTCGGGTGCGTCGCATCTGGCCCACCAGCGTTCCGCGGCCGATCTGGCGCCGTTGTTCGACGCGCTGGAGGAGCAGGTGGTGCTCATGAAGCTTATGAGCGCGCTGAGCGAGGAGTCGCTGCGCGGTGACGGCGTCAATGTGGCCATCGGTTCGGAGACGCATACTCCGGGGTTGCTGAATGCGGCCGTGGTGACCAGCGGGTACGGCCACGCGGGCCATACCGTCACGCGCGCCGATGCCGATCATGCCGAAAGCATGGAAAGAGACGATGCCGCACACGGTCATGACGTCGATCACGCCGACAATACCGGTACCACCGGCGCGACCGACGCAATCGATGCGGCGGGCAAGCCGAGCAAACCGGATATGGCGGTGGTGCATGACGCTGCGGGCGAACCCGTGGCGTTCGTCGGTTCGATCGGACCGACCCACATGGATTACGCGACCACCATTTCCGCGGTGCACGCGGTGGCCCGGTACCTGACATCGTTCCTCGCGCATGAGGAGATCGACGGGTGAAGCGAGTGACCTTGCCTTGTGACAGAATTACCCGCTAGTAATCGGTAGAGCAGATAGAGCAAAGGAACTGGATAGAGTGGCAGACTACTACGAGGTTTTGGGCGTTGACCGCAACGCGAGCGAGGATGAGATCAAGAAGGCCTATCGCAAGATGAGCCGCAAGTACCATCCCGACATCGCCGGTCCGGAATTCGAAGACAAGTTCAAGGAAGTCAACAACGCCTACGAGGTGTTGGGCAATGCGGAGAAGCGCCGCATGTACGATTCGGGTGTCGACCCGAACAATCCGAACGCCGGTGGTTTCGGCGGCGGCTTCGACATGGGCGATATGGGCGACGTGTTCAGCTCGTTCTTCGGGGGCGCCTTCGGTGGTTCCCAAGGCCCCGTTCCTCGTACGCAGCCCGGTCGTGACGCACTGGCCAGCATGTCCGTCGATCTGAAGACGGCGGTGTTCGGTGGCACCGAGCAGGTGCGCGTCAACACCTTCGTGCTCTGCCCGCAGTGTTCCGGTACGGGTTCGGCGGACGGTTCCCGTCCCACCACCTGCCCCGACTGCCAGGGTCAGGGCATGCGTCAGAAGGTCGTCCGCACCATGCTCGGCCAGATGATGACCACGGCGCCTTGCGAGCGTTGTGAGGGCCACGGCAATATCATTTCCAACCCGTGCTCCTCCTGCATGGGGCATGGCCGTGTGCGCACCACCCGCAACATCGGCGTGAACGTGCCTGCGGGTATCCGCGACGATTCCCGCATCCGACTCGCCAGCCAGGGCGAGGTCGGCGAATGCGGCGGTGCCGCCGGCGACCTGTACGTGGACATCCATATCAAGCCCGACAAGCAGTTCACCCGTGACGGCGACGACCTGCACTGCTGGGTGCGCGTGCCTATGATCTGGGCGGTGCTCGGCCATGATGTCGACATCGATACCTTCGACGGCACCAGGACTTTGCAGGTTCCGGCAGGTTGCCAGCCTGAGGACACCGTGACGCTTAAGGGCCTCGGAGCCGGGCGTTTGCGCGATGACAACTCGCGTGGCGATCTGGTGGTGCATGTTGCGGTGGAGATTCCGACGAAGCTTTCCGAGAACGAACGTGGACTGATGGAGCAGCTGGAACAGTCCTATGATGAATCCCACGGCGGCGATAAGAAGCCGGTGGCGCAAAGCTCCCGACCGGCCCGTGAGAAGAAGGGCTTCTTCTCCAAGTTGAAGGATGCCTTCAACTGATATCGGCGTACGCAAGCCGAGCCGTTGAGGCAAACGAAATAGGCCTTCCACCTGCGGGTGGAAGGCCTATTGTTTATAGGTTGTTTATATGCGCTGTGCTGTGTTCGTCAGCCGGCCATGGAGGGGTCGATGGCGGGCAGCACGCCGGTGATGAGCAGCAGGGCCACCACAACGGCAAGCGCGATGCGGTAGATGGCGAACGCCTTGTAGGAGAAGGTGCTGACGAACTTCAGGAAGGCGATGATCACAATGTAGCCGACGAGGAACGCGACGATGGTTGCGGCGATGGTCGCGGGCCAGCCGGGGAACGCGCCGATCGCGGCGCATGCGTCGGCGGCCTTGGTTGCGGAGCAGGTGTTGACGTCCTTCACCGCGGACACCGCTTCGAGGATGCCGGCGCCGAGCACGGCGGGAATGGCCATCAGGAAGCTGGTGCGGACCGCCGCCTCACGGGTGTAGCCCATGGCACGGCCGAAGGTGATGGTGCCGCCGGAACGCGAGACGCCGGGGATGAGGGCGAGCATCTGGCCGATGCCGAAGATCAGGGCGTCCTTGGCGGTCATATCGTCCATCGTCTTGATCTGCTTGGAACGCGCGTCGAATATCCACAGCAGCACGCCGAAGATGGCGAGCACGGTGACGGTGATCCACAGGTTCCTCAACGTGGTTTCGATGACATTCTTGAACAGCAGGCCGGCGATGAGAATCGGCAGGGTGCCGATGATGATGAACCAGCCCATTTGGGTGTCGCGGTTGTGCGCGCCCATGCGGGACTTCCAATCCTTGCCCTCCTTGCCGAACAGGGAGCCGAACCACGAGCCAAGGATACGGATGATGTCGCGACGGTAGTACAGGATCACGGCGAGTTCGGTGCCGATCTGGATGATGGCGGTGAAGGCCGCACCGGGATCGCGGCCGATCATCAGGTCGCCGACGATGCGGATATGCGCGCTGGATGAAACAGGCAGATATTCGGTCAGAGCCTGTACGAGTCCAAGAAAAATGGATTGGATGAAATTCATAGTGTCGTTATTTTCCCTAGTTCACTTCCGTGAATTGCGGATGGATTGCTGTGTTGACTGTTGCTACTTTACTCAGGCGATGCCACGAAACCGAGGTTTTCCCAGCTACTGTCCAGATTGTCTCACGCGATGCACACAATAAGTCCATCGACCGTTCAGAAAAGGAGTCGAAATGGCAACGTATCGCAAGCATAGGGCATTCGCGCCGAAGGGTTTCTTCGAATGTGAAGGACGTGGTCTGCAATGGCTGGGGGAGGCTCAGGCCCAAGGCGGGCCGAGGGTTGTTGACGTGATCGGCTGGGGTGACGGGTATCTCGATATTGAGCGTGTCGATTCCGCCATGCCCACCATTGAGGCGGCGAAGGCGTTCGGAGCCGCGTTGGCGAGGATGCATGATGCGGGCGCACCGTATTTTGGTTCGGCTCCGGCAGGCTATGAGGGAACGTGCTATTTCGGCCCGTTGCAGGACCCGGTGCCGATGGATACCGGAGAATGGACCGATGCTGCCTCCTATTATGCGCAGGGCCGTTTGCGCCCCATGGTGGAGCTTGGCGTGAAGCGTGGCGAACTTGACTCGTATGATGTTGGGCTTACGGAGGATGTGATCGCCGCATTGCCTGATCTGCTGGGCAAGGCCGCGTCGGATAAGCCCGCGCGCGTGCATGGTGATTTGTGGAGCGGCAATGTGATGTGGACGGCTGACCGTGGCGAGACGGAAGCGGTGCTGATCGATCCTGCGGCGCATGGCGGCCATCGTGAGGAGGATCTTGCCATGCTCGCCCTGTTCGGCGTCACGTATTACCGGGATATTCTCGAAGGCTACCAGTCCGTGCATCCGTTGAAGACCGGGTGGCAGGATCGTCAGACGTTGTGGCAGTTGTACCCGATCGCCGGGCATTGCGTGTTTTTCGGTGGCGGCTATGTGAGCCAGTACCGTTCCATGTGCCGTTCGCTGCTGCGCTGAACGATGATGAATGGTTCCTGCGGCTTCTCTGGGGGAGAGGCCGCAGGGCGGACCGGGGCGCATGGCGTGGGACGTGATCTTATCGCTTGGGTTCCGGGTACGCGAGTATTCTAAATTGGAGCAGAGGGTGACAGTTCGAGAAGAAGGGGAACGCATCATGAGTACGGAAGATCCTGTCAAGTCTGGTCAGGCCACGACCCCCGCGTCGGAGGCGGCGGGCCGTCCGGTGAGGCATACGAGGCGTTTCGTCGTGGCCGGTGTGGCCGTGGCGGTGCTGTTGGCGGGCGGCGGCTGGGCGGGCTGGAATGCCTACGAATCCCATCGTTTGGAGGCGGCGCGTGCGGCGTGCGCGACGGCGTCGGAGTCGTTGCGCGTGGCGATGAACGAATACAACACGCTCAAAAACGGGCGTGCCGCCGACACGGCAGGCGTGACCGCCAAGCAGGTCGAGGACGCGAAGACCGTGACCGCGCTGGCCGACGAGTTGGAGGCGAGGGAGCCGGGGACGGCCGTGTGTGTGGCCGACACCCGCGCCGACTACGAGAAGCAGACCGGCAGGGTCGAGTCGAGCCGCGCCTGGTACGCGAAGCACAAGGCCTCATTGGCGAAGGCGGTGAAGGCGGTCGGGGAATCGCGCGACGCGAAGACCGTCGCGGACGCGGCCAAGCTCCTGAAGGACTCGAAGGGCAAGGTGGCCGACGAGAAGACCCGCACCGCGTTGGACAAGGCCATCAAGGCGAAGGACACGGACGCCGTGGCGAAGGCCGTGAAGGCGGTGGACGGTTCCGTGAAGGCGAAGGAGAAGGCGGACGCGCAGGCCAGGGCGAAGGCGGCCCAGGCGGCGGCCGACGGTTCGGCGGGTTCGTCCGCCGGTTCGGGTTCGGCGGGTTCGGCCGGTTCCGGGTATGCGTCCTCCGGGTATTCGGGCGGCTATTCGACCGGTTCGACCGGCGGCTACACCGGGTATACGGGCGGGTACTCCTCCGGTTCCACCGGCGGGTATGCGGGCGGCTCCTCCTCGACGGGCGGGTCGGGCGCGGCAAGCACCCCGTCCCAGTCCACGGGCAACAGCGACGGCTCGCAATCCACGGGCAGTGGGTCGGGAGCGCCCAATATGGAGGAATGGATTTCTAGCGGCTCAGTTTCAGCAGAGCATGGTAGTAGCAGCTTTGGTGGAGGTGGCGAACAGTGGTGGTGACGCTGTTCTTTCGCTCCTGAATGGCGGCTCAACTTGCAAGGAATACCTTGTGGGTTGGGTCGCCTTTTTGTCTGCATAGCTTCATCCCGTGCGCGGGCATCGTCCGGTGTTCGCGCGGTCTAGGGAAAGGTTATGTGTATGGGTTCCAACAAACCCCACAGGCTCAGGCGGTTCGTGAGGACCGCCGTCGCCACGCTCGCCGCCATCGCGGCGACCGCGACGATGGGCGTGTCGAGCGCCCAGGCATCGGTCGATTCCCCGTCGCTCGCCAACGGCGAGGCATGGACGGGCGGCGTCATCGCGGACTTCTACGGGTCGGGCTACGACCGGTGGTTCGGCTCCTACAACGTGGGCAACGAGAAGGGCTACTGCTACGAGTCCAACGCGCCCGCAGGCAACGCCGCGCAGTACGCGTCCCCGTCGATGGGCTGGAAGCAGAAGGAGGACACGCTCCTGTCCCGGCGCATCGGCTGGCTCCTGCGCGAGGGCCAGAAGGACGACGCGCTCGGCAACGCGGGCGTGGCCTACGCCATCCACCAGCTCAGCGGCATCGACATCGGTGACAAGTCCACCATCGCCAAGGTGAACGCCCTGCCCGACTCCACGCCGGTGGGCCTGTGGCATAACGTCAGCGTCGGCGGCACGAGGAGGCACGAGGGCGATACCACGCTCGGCGCGGTGCGCCAGAAGGCGACCCAGCTGTGGGCGCAGTCCGAAACCGAGGCCAAGTCTGGCACGGTGAATGTCAAGGAAATTCAATATACCGATGCCCAGCGTCACTTGCGTACCAAGGAAATCTGGTTCAAGGACGGCAATGGACAGTTCGCTTCCACCGATGTCATCGTCACACTTGACAGTAACGCTAAATTCGATGTCGCCGCAAACGGCATGTACGGTGGCACCGTAAGCGCCGATGGGAAGACGTGGACGGGCAAGACCCAGCCCAACCTCGGCGCGGCCGGCCTCCAGCTGCCTTATACGGCAACCGGAGATGGCGAGGCCAAGTACACGGTGAAATGCCGGCAAATTTGGTACACGTACCAGTATCCGCAGAATCCGCAGGGTTTCCAGCATATGGCGAAACGCGGCTCGGCTAATCAGGACCCGGTCAAGGTCGAGTCCCATGCCTATCGCGTCCAGTGGAGCTTCCAGCCGCAGGCCACGACGGTCGCGGACCCGAAGAGGCTCGAACCCGGCGACACGCCCGTCGACAAGGTGACCAGCTCGGTGGGCGACCTCATCTCCGGCACCGGCGCGGACGGCACCACCCACAACACGTGGAACGCGGGCACCAAGGTCAAGGCCGAGGGCTACTACTACGCGTCCGAGGACGAGAGCGTCCTCCGGCCGGTCAAGCGCGACGCGAACGAGACGGTCGACCAGTACCTGGCTCGCCTGAACGGGCTGTACGGCGAGCCGGTCGCCACCGGTTCGACCGAGTTCACCGGCTCCGGCCAGACCAACACCGTCCGGGCGCGGGCCGACGGCGGGGACTACACCGTCCCGTCCGACATGGCGGGCTATTACGGTACATGGGTGTGGGTGATTCGCAAGGACGCCCAGGAACAGCCCGACCGCATCACCGCCGACTTCGTGGCCGAAGCGGGCGACAAGAACGAGGCGACCCTGCATCACACTCGCCTGCTGGTTTCCAGCCAGACCGCGAACGCGACCATCACCAACAACGGCGAACTGGCCGACCGCATCACCCAAAAACTATTCAGTGATCAGAATTTCCTGAGGAATTCCTCCGCTTCCTGAACCAGCTGATCGGCCTTGCGTGGATCGTCGCCGGACGTCTCCTTCGCCTGTTCGGCCTTATCCCAGTCATCTTCAAGTTGATGCACGTAATCGCTCAGCTGGTTGCTGCAACGGGTGAGCATGGATGCCTTGGCCTGCCATTCCTGCGTTTCCTTGGCGAGCTTTGAGCTTTCGAAACGAATATCCAGTTTGCGCCCCAGTGCGTCGAGCAAAGCCAACGTACCCATCGGGCAATCGTCGTTGCCCATATATTGCGGTACGGAAACCCATATTGAGGTGCCGGCGAAATGCTGTTCGCGGGCCATGGCCTCCAACACGGTGGTGATGCCCACGGGGCCGCTGTATTCGCCGCAATCGCAGTCGCTGTCGCAATCCATGTCGTCGCATACGCCGACGGGGAGTGGGCGCGTGTGCGTGCAATCCGCGAACATCGATCCAAGCGTGATGACGCGGCTCACATGGAGTTCGCTGGCGATGGATAGCACTTCCTGGCAGTATTCACGCCAGTGGTAGTTCGGCTCGGGGCCGATGAGTGTGATGAGATGCTGACCGGGGGAGCAGGGCACGTCGTAGAACGATGTCTGAGGCCAGACGATGCGGGCTTTTCCGTTGACGCGGCATAGCGTCGGGCGCGACACCTGATAGTCGTAATACCCGTCGCAATTGATATGGCGTATCTCGCATGCGTCATAGGAGTCGATGAGATGGTGGAGGGCGTTTGTAGCCGACTGGCATGCGTCGTTCCATCCGCCGAACGCGGCGATCAGCGTGGATTCTCGTTCTTCGCTCATATAACGTAAGCATAGCTTGCGAATGCTTCGGAAGCGTTGATTCCATGCCGTTTTCGCCGCAGGCGAGCAGGGCGACACGCCGAGTTTGCAAATTACGCGGATGTCATTATAGTAGTTACTCGTGCTCAGGCAGGAACGACTGCCGGAGACATTAGGCGGACATAGCTTAGTTGGTAAAGCGCAACCTTGCCAAGGTTGAGACCGCGGGTTCGAGTCCCGTTGTCCGCTCTAGGTCCGAAGAGTTGACAGACCTTTACGGTGGGTTAGCCAAGCGGTTAGGCAGCGGCCTGCAAAGCCGTATAGACGAGTTCGACTCTCGTACCCACCTCTCGGACTGAGGCGGAGCAATCCGCCTGATTTTTTGCAGACCTGGGCGGTTGGCGCAGAGGTAGCGCACTTCCCTGACACGGAAGGGGTCACAAGTTCGAATCTTGTATCGCCCACTCAAGCCGGAGCAATTCGGTGCATAATTGAAGATCCGTCATGTACGGGCGATTGGCGCAGCGGCTAGCGCACTTCGTTCACACCGAAGGGGTCGTAGGTTCGATTCCTACATCGCCCACGAATCCTTCCGAGGATTTTGCGGACATAGCTTAGTTGGTAAAGCGCAACCTTGCCAAGGTTGAGACCGCGGGTTCGAGTCCCGTTGTCCGCTCCATTAACACCCCGCCTTGTGCGGGGTTTTCTTGTTTTCAAACCTATTTTCCTTATGTTGGTGGAGTTCCGCCTTCGTGGTTCCTAGTATCTCTCCTTTCACTGAATGTAATGAAAATGTGAAGAATCGGGGAGGGGTTATCCACATTTTCCGTACGGCTGGACAGCGTGATCCCTCATCCGTCATCGTGGGCAGATGAACCTCAAGAAAGGAGATGGGGCGATGACAGGGAACAACCGGCCGGAACGGGGCAAGCGGAAAGCGATACGCATCCGCCGTATGGTGGAGGAACGATGGCGTTCAGCGAAGGCATCCGTCATATGTCTGTTGATCGTATGCGCATTGGCGGTGCCGTGCCTGGCATGGTCAGCTCAGCCGAAAACGCAGGCCAGCGGCGAACACAGCGCCTGCGCGGCGGCGTACATCACCTCCTCAGGAGCCACCCCGGCATTGGACAGGCAATCACAAGGCGGGTATGTGGCGGTCGAATCCGCATTGGGCAACACCTGCCATGCGATGCTCGACTGGCCGCTGCGCGAGCCGGTCAGCATGTTGAAGGCATACGATGGCCCGGCGCAACCGTGGCTGTCCGGGCATAGGGGAGTCGACCTGAAAACGGCGCCTGGCGAGGATCTGCTGGCACCGGGGGATGGCGTGATCTCATTCGCCGGCAAAGTCGCGGGCAAGGATGTGGTCAGCATCAAACATGGGGAGCTGATCCTCACCTTCGAACCGGCCGTCACGCAATCCTCCGTGGGAACCTCCGTCAGGCGCGGAGAACGGTTCGCCACGGTGGGGGAGAAATCCGACCATTGCAACAACGTTTGCCTGCATTGGGGAATCCGCTCCAACAAACAGTCCTATCTCGACCCCTCATCGATGGTGTCGCCGTACCGCATCGTACTCAAACCGGCACGGTGATCGTCTGGACGCGGTGCCGTGGAAATCCCTGCTCGGTAGCTGCGGGCGGGACCGAGTATGCAAAGAAGGGTTTCCTCCAAGTATGCGAAAGGGGCGCGCATATTCGTGCGCGCCCCCTGAAAAACCCGTGGCCGAATCAGGCCGGCGGATGGAAGATCACTTCTTCTTGGTGTACATCCTGGTGTTCAGCAGCGTGGCGTAACGCTTGATGACCTTCGGGCGGATGACCTTCATCGAAGCGGTCATCAGACCGTTCTCCTGCGTGAACTCCTCGGGAAGGATGATGAATTTGCGTACGGATTCGGCGCGGGAAACACCCTCGTTCGCCTGATCGACCCACTTCTGCACTTCGGCGCGGACCGCGGCGTTGTCGGCGGCGTCCTCCAACGACATGTTCTCGTCAAGGCCCTTGCTGGCAAGCCACGGGCGGAGCGTTTCCTCATCCAGCGTGATAAGCGCGGAGATGAACGGGCGCTTATCGCCGAGAACCAGAGCCTGGGATACGAACTCGCAGCGCTTGATGACCTCCTCGATCGGGCCGGGGGCGACGTTCTTGCCGCCGGCCGTGATGATGAGATCCTTCTTACGGCCGGTGATGTACAGGAAGCCGTCGTTGTCGATGCGACCAAGATCGCCGGTGGCATACCAGCCGTCCTCGGTGAAGGAGGTTTCGGTGGCCTCCTCGTTCTTGTGGTAGCGGGGGAACACGGAAGTGCCCTTCACCTGCACTTCGCCGTCCTCGGCGATACGCAGCGAGAAGCCGGGGAATGCGGTACCGACGGAACCCTGATGGAACGGCTCGCCGGGCACGGTGAAGGAGCAGGGAGCCGTCGTTTCGGTCAGGCCATAACCCTCGTACACCGGGATGTTCGCGCCACGGAAGAACTCCAGCAGCTTCGGGTCGAGCGGTGCGCCACCGGCCACGATCCACTTCGCGCGGCCACCGAGCACCTCACGCAGCGGCGCGTAGACCATCGGGTCGAACGCGGCACGACGTGCGCGCAGCATCACGGACGCCTTGCCGTTTTCGCTGATCTCCTGCATATAGGACTGCGCGGTGACCACGGCGGAGGCGAAGGCGAGACCCTTCGGACCATGACCGGCCTTCTGGGAGGCGGCGTTGTACACCTTCTCCAGCACACGCGGCACCACGATCATCACCGTGGGCTTGGCTACCTGCAGATCGGCGGTCAGCGTCTTGATGCCCTGCGCGATATAGATGTGCAGTTCGCTGGCCACGCAGATGTAGTTGATGGCGCGTGCGAAAGAATGGGCCTGGGGCAGGAACAGCAGCACGGTGTTGCGCTTGTCGTGCAGCAGGTCGGGCATGAAGTCGGGAAGATTGAGCGCGGTGGCGCAGTAATGCTCGTGGGTCATCTCCACGCCCTTCGGCGCGGCGGTGGAACCGGAAGTGTACACGATGGAGCACAGGTCGGTTTTGCGCACCGATTCGATACGCTCGTCAAGCTCCTCGTCGCTCACCTTGGCGCCGTACGCCTTCAGCTCGTCGAGACCGCCGGTGGCGATGGTGATGATGTGCTCCAGCGAAGGGCATTCCTCAATCGCGCCATCCGCCTTCTCGCGCATATCGGTGTCCTGCACGATCAGCAGACGGGCATCGGAATTATTCACGATATTGCGGATCTGCTCCGCGGAATCGGTGTCGTAGATGGTGGCGAGCACGCCGCCGACGGCCATGACCGCGGCGTCGGTCAGGTTCCACTCGTAGCAGGTGCGGCACATGAACGCCACACCGTCGCCCTTGCGCAGGCCGTACTTCATCAGACCCTTGGCGATGGCGCGCACTTCGGCGAGGAACTCGTTGGCGGTGCGATCGACCCACTCGTTGCCGTCCTTATAGGTGTACAGCACGTCGTCGCCACGCCTTGCGGCACGGTCGGCATACAGGTCGTAGATGGAAACGCCGTCATCCAGCGGCGCATTGCCCTGGGTGGTGGAGGTGAGCAGGCCGGTTTCGGGATCGATATCGGTGACGGTCGGGCGATCCGGACCCCATTCGTCGGTGTGGGGGAGCGTGATACCGCTTTCATCCTTGATCGCGATATTGCCCGCATAATCAGGCTGGTCACCGGAATTGCCGCTGCCGGGATGCACGAAATCCGTTCCGAGCTTCAGCGCCTTTCGGGTGAGATTGGTGGTCTGCTGCTTCAACGAAGAGATAACGGACACGTGACGCTCCTTGATACTGTTCTGTTCTTGACTATCCAGTTCTCAAATACGCCAGTCTAATCCTCTTGCCGCGACACGTCACCTTACGGTAGCGTAGGGAAACCGCCACGTCAATCGTTATCAGCGGCGCTCCGATCTGTCCGTTTGGCGGACATATACAAAACAGGTCGGCTCAGTTGGTGGGAAAGAGAAGCCCCGATCGCGCGGCGTTGACTACACTGATGCGGCGTAGTAACAAGGCACGGCCAATAGCTAGAAAGGGCTCTCATGGCTGAAAAGAAGGAAGCCACGGTGACCTTCGGTGTGCTCAACGAGACGTCGGATACCGAATCCCGCGTCGCGCTGACCCCCGATATCGTCACCAGGCTCGGCAGGAACGGTGTTTCCTGCATCATCGAAAGCGGCGCGGGCAACGCCGCCGAATACACGGACGAGGATTACAAGGCCGCCGGCGCGACCGTCGCTTCCCGCGACGAGGTCATCAACGCCGCCGACGCGCTGGGTTTCATCGACCGACCGTCCGCGGAGACCATCGCCAAACTCAAGGCCGGTCAATGGGTGATCGGCATGCTCGGCTCGTTCACCGACGCCGCATACGTCGAATCCCTCGCCAACGCCGGACTGGTGGGCATCGCAATCGAGAAGCTGCCTCGTCAGCTCAGCTCCGCCCAGTCCATGGACGAAATGACGTCCCAGAACTCCGTCATGGGTTACAAGGCCGCGATCACCGCCGCCAACGCATACGGTTCGTTCCTGCCGATGATGACCACCGCCGCGGGCACCATTCGTCCGGCCAAGGCGCTGGTACTCGGCGCCGGCATCGCCGGCCTGCAGGCCATCGGCACGCTGAAGCGTCTCGGCGCGGTCGTCACCGCGTACGACGTGCGCCCCGCATCCAAGGGCGAAGTCGAATCCCTGGGCGCCAAGTTCCTCGATCTCGGACTTGACTTCTCCAAGGGCCAGGGCGAGGGCGGCTACGCCCGTGCGCTGACCGCCGAGGAGCAGGCCCAGCAGCAGGCCGCCGTCGATGAGAAGGCGTCCGGCTTCGACATCGTCATCACCACCGCCAAGGTGCCCGGCCGCAAGCCGCCGGTGCTGCTGACCAAGGCCGGCGTCGACGGCCTGCATCGCGGTGCCGTGATCGTCGATTGCGCCGCATCAGTTCTCGGCGGCAACGTCGAGGGCTCCGCCGTGGGCGAGCAGGTCACCGAAGGCGGCGTCAAGCTGATCGGTGCCCCGTACCTCGCCAGCGGCGTGGCAACCACCGCATCCAACCTGCTGAGCCGTAACGTGGCCGATGTGCTGACCCACTTCGTGCGCGACGGCAAGCTGGGCATGGATCTGACGGAAGAACTCGACAACGCCCTGGTCGTGGCCGGTCGCGTCGAGTCCGAGGAGAAGAAGGAAGAAAACTAAACATGCCTACGCTTGTTGTATCCATCACGCTGTTCGTTCTGGCGTTGCTCATCGGCATCGAGGTCATCGGCAAGGTCCCCGCGACCCTGCACACCCCGCTGATGTCCGGCGCGAACTCCATCCACGGCATCGTCATCGTCGGCGTCGTAATCGTGGCCGCCGAGGCCAACTCCCCGCTTGCCTACGTGTTCATCTTCCTGGCCGCCGTGCTGGGCACCATGAACGTCGTCGGCGGCTATGTGGTCACCGACCGCATGCTTGAGATGTTCAAGTCCAACAAGAATGAGAAGAAGGAGGCGAATAAGTGATGCAGAACGCAGCCACCGTGGGCGCCATCGATATCGTCGCCTGGTTCGTCTACCTGTTCTCGGCCGTCATGTTCGTGGTCGGCCTGCACTTCATGAACTCCCCGAAGACGGCCCGCAAGGGTAACCGTCTCTCCGCGTTCGGCATGATCGTCGCCGTCATCATGGCCTTCGTCGTGCTCTTCGCCAAGGGATTCGTCAACGTCATCGCCGTCGTCGTGCTCGTGGCAGGCATCCTCATCGGCGCCATCGCCGGTGTGGTCTCCGCCAAGAAGGTCAAGATGACCGACATGCCGCAGCTCGTCTCCGTGTTTAACACCGTGGGTGGCGGCGCCGCCGCGCTCGTCGCGCTGAACGACGTGCTTACCAAGGACGGCACCCCGGATCTCGTGGTCCTCATCACCGCCGGCCTCGGCATCCTCATCGGATCCGTCACCTTCACCGGTTCGCTTATCGCCGCCGGTAAGCTGCAGGGCATCAAGTGGGTCAAGAAGCTCAGCCTGCCGGGCAAGGGCGTGTGGAACGTGCTGTTCGCCGTGCTCGCCATCGCATCCCTCGTCATGCTGTGCGTGCAGCCGCAGCAGCGTCTCATGTGGTCGATCCTGACCACCGTGTTCGCCCTGTGCTACGGCCTGGTCTTCGTCATCCCGATCGGCGGCGCCGACATGCCCGTCGTGATCTCCGTGCTGAACGCCTGCACCGGTACCGCAGTCGCCATGAGCGGTCTGGCCATCGACAACGTGGCCCTGATCGTCGCCGGCGCCCTCGTCGGTTCCGCCGGCGTGACCCTGTCCATCCTCATGGCCCAGGCCATGAACCGCCCGCTGCTCTCCGTCCTCGCAGGCGGCTTCGGCGGCGGCTCCGGCTCCGCCGCTGCGGGCGACGGCCCCGAAGGCACCATGAAGGAAACCTCCGCGGACGATCTGGCCGTGCAGCTGGTCTACGCCGACAAGGTCATCTTCGTCCCGGGCTTCGGTCTGGCCCAGGCCCAGGCCCAGCGCGAGCTGGCCGATCTGGGCGAACTGCTCAAGGGCCACGGCGTGGAAGTCTCCTACGCCATCCACCCGGTCGCAGGTCGTATGCCTGGCCACATGAACGTCCTGCTCGCCGAGGCCAACGTGCCCTACGAGGAGCTCGTCGATCTCGATGAGATCAACCCGCAGTTCCCGCAGGCCAACGTGGCGCTTGTCGTCGGCGCGAACGACGTCACCAACCCCGCCGCCCGCAAGCCCGGCACCCCGGTCTCCGGCATGCCGATCCTCGACGTCGACAAGGCGCAGAACGTGGTCGTCATGAAGCGTGGTCGCGGTACCGGTTACGCCGGCATCCAGAACGAGCTCTACTTCGAGGACAACACGCAGATGCTGTTCGGCGATGCGAAGAAGAGCCTGCAGGCCGTGATCGCGGCCGTCAAGGAGCTGCTGAACTAGTGGCTTGCAGCGCCCAAAGCGCCGCATAATCGCATCGGAACCGACCATCGGTTCCTGGTCGCAAGGCCCCTTCCCGGAATTCCGGGAAGGGGCCTTGCCTTGTTTTCGGGCGGATTCCCCGCGAAGAACGGAACGCGACACGCGAGTTATCCACATTTCCACAAATTTCGGCGAAGCGGTGGCGGCGCGTGGACGGCCTATGCCACAGTGACCATACCCATTACAAACCAAAGGAGGTTGCCATGAGTACGACGTTCAACATGGACGATATGGGATTGCTGCAGGAACTCAACCGGCTCGGCAGGCGATTCGACGAAACGACATCGCACGCGGCCTGGGGGAAGGTGCTGAACCGTGACGGTCCGGTTTCGGTATGCCAGTCGTTCAAAGCCGACGAACAGTTGAGCCGCATGACGGAAGACGTGTTCGGCAATACGGCTTGGGCCACATCATTGCTGGCGGCCACGGTCGTGCCGGACGAACGGTTGGCGCGGATCTGCCGCGGTTTCATCTCGGATTGCGCGAACATGGTGCGCACCTACGGCATCAGCGTGTGGCTGTACGACCTGATCAACGACGCCGCGGTCGCGATGTCCATCAGACGTCCCACGGAGCGTATGCCCCCGCTGATCCGGTTGTGCGAGGGCGACGAACTCGCCCGCCGATGCAGGCCGGATGCCGGGAAACGGTATGGCGGCAGGAAGAAGCGCGAATCGGATATGGACGAGCATCTGCATCAGATGTACCGTCTCGGTGCGTACGTCATGCTGCGTTGGGGTGGCGATGAGCCGCGGTCCGAGGCCATTGCGCGGATGATGCTCGCCGATGGCGGTTTGGGCATGTGCATGCTCAAGGAGGACGCGAAAGTGATGGCGATGGGGCCGTCGCCGGACATGCGCTACCGGAGGCTGATCGACTATTTCGGCGAACTACGCGCGGAGGCGGATGCGGAATACGACCGTGCCGAGCATCCCCACGTCGATGAGCTTGCCGGGCGTATCAGACGATGCTTCATGAACGATCTTATGGCGGATGACCGGTATCTGTATGATGCGGGCAAACTCATCGAGGCGTATACGGCGTTGTGGGACACCGGGACCATGCCGCTCGAACAGCTTCGCGACGACGTGGAATTCAGGCGCAGCAAGCCCGATTGCACGTTGTGGAAGAATCCCATGTACCTGCGCGAACTGGCCGTGTCGCTCATGGGCGTCAACGGTTCGATCGACCTGGTGCAGGGCTTCGAGCAGCGTGATCGCGAGCGTTTTGAACGTGGGCGTGAGCATCTGGAGAAGCTGAAGGAGACCGTTGTGAGGCACGGCGTGAAAATGCTGCCGCCCATAATGGTCATCATGGGCAAGGCGTGGCCGGACGATATGGAGGCCGCGTCGAACGTGGAACGGACCGGGATGCTGCGCGGGTATTGGAGGTGCGGCGATGATGCCGCCACCATGGCGTTGTCGCGCCTGACCTACGACGATGCGGTGGGAAAGGCCGCCCTGGCGATTCTGCGATGCGATATCGATGGGTATGCGGAAGCGTTTTCGATGAACGGTTCCGCCGAGCCCGATCGTGACGCGGGGGAGGAGCGTGACGGCGAACCGGCCGCAATGAGCGTCTTCTGATTCCCGGTTTCCCTATGGCTGTTTCCGCTGCCGCCCGGCGTGAACGGTATCGGATAGTGGACGTGCCGGCCATGCGGATTGCCGGTTCGGCGTTCCCAAGGTTTAGGGTTATCCGTTGGAACAGGCCTTGGAGAGGACAGTCAACGGAAACCATGGAGAAGAATCTGACGACGGGCGGCGTGTTCGGAACCATCGTCGCCTTCGCGCTGCCGTATCTGCTGTCGTATTTCCTGCAGACGCTGTACGGCATGGCCGATCTGTTCATAGCCGGCCAGTTCATCGGCGTGGACGGCATCACGGCGGTGGCGAACGGTAGTCAGGTGCTGTACATGTTGACGGTGGTCATCGTCGGTCTCGCCATGGGATCGACGGTGACCATCGGTCGCGCGATCGGCGCGAACAGGCTCGACAAGGCGTCCAAGGCCATCGGCAACACCATCACGCTGTTCATCGGCGTGGCCATTGCGCTCACCGCGACATTGCTGCTTAGCGTACGGGGCATCGTCGCGGTGATGGGGACGCCGGTGGAGGCGGTGGGTGGCATGACCGACTACCTGACCATCTGCTTCGCGGGCATCCCCTTCGTCGTCGCCTACAACATCATCAGTTCCGTGTTCCGTGGGCTGGGGGATTCGAAGTCCCCGATGTATTTCATCGCGGTGGCCTGCCTGTGCAATATCGCGCTCGACTACCTGTTCATGGGAGCCATGCATCTGGGTGCGGCCGGAGCCGCCTGGGGCACCATACTCGCCCAGGTCATCAGCGTGATCGTGTCGTTCATCGCCATCCGGCGCAAACGTTCCGGCATCAGCCTGCATGCCGCCGATCTGCGGCCCGATCGCTCCGTGCTCGGAAGCATGCTGACGATCGGTGTGCCGACCGCCGTGCAGGACGGGTGCATCCAGATCGCCTTCATCATCATCACGGTCATCGCCAACTATCGCGGACTTGACGACGCGGCGGCCGTGGGCGTGGTCGAAAAGGTGATCAGCGCCCTATTCCTCGTGCCATCGGCCATGCTGGCCACCGTGTCCGCGGTGTCCGCGCAGAATATCGGCGCAGGCAAGCCGGAACGCGCCGCACAAACGCTCCGATACGCCACCGCCATCACCGTCATCTACGGCATCATCATCTCGATCGTCGTGGAACTGACCGCAGGACCCATCGTCGGTCTGTTCACCACTGATGCCACGGTGGTGCTGCTCGGCGTGCAATACATCCGCAGCTACATCGTCGACAGCATCTTCGCCGGCATCCATTTCTGCTTCAGCGGTTTCTTCGCGGCGTATGGCAAGTCCTACATCGGCTTCATCCACAACATCGTGGCCATTACGCTGGTCAGGGTCCCCGGCTCGTACCTCGCGTCCAAGCTGTTCCCCAGCACATTGTTCCCCATGGGTCTTGCGGCGCCGGCCGGCTCCATACTGTCCGTGCTGATCTGCCTTGGTTTCTACGCATGGCTCAAGCACCGTGGCGTGTTCGCCGCCGCTGCCGCCACGCGGTGATGCCCGCAACTGGAAAGGCGGGAACCTTCGCCATTGCGCGAACGGTTCCCGCCTTTGTTTGTTGATGAGTTGGGTTTGCTGATGGGGCTGGGCCTTCGTGAGCCCGGGCCAGTGCGGCTACTTGGTGTGCTCCTTGAGTGTGGGCGCATGGGTGCCGGCCAGCGCACGCTCGCCCGGCCTGGCCAACGGGCCGACCAGTTCGTGCGCGGTGTATGGCTCCTCAAGGTAGTCGATGTCGCTGGCGCTCAGATGCACGCCGAGCGCCTCGATGGCATCGTCCACGCGTTCCGGCTTCGAACAGCCGACGAGGGGAGCCGTCACGCCCTTGGCCCAATGCCAGGCGAGGGCGACCCGCGCCATCGGCACGCCGAGCCGCTCGGCGATCTCGTGCACGCGTTCGATGATCGGCATGTCCTGCGCGCGCCTGATCGTACTTGTTGCGCATGGTGCCGTCGGTGGAGCCGCGCTTGGAATCCGAATCCCAACCCATGTGGGTCAGGTGACCGGACGCCATGGGGGAGTACGGCGTGAGCGCCACGTCATACTGGCGGCATACGGGGATCATCTCGCGTTCGTCCTCGCGGTACAGCAGGTTGTAATGGCATTGCATGCTGGTGAATTTGGTCCACCCGTTCGCCTCGGCCACGGTCTGCATGGTGTGGAACTGGTAGGCGTACATCTCGCTCGCGCCGAGCGCACGCACCTTGCCCGCCTTCACCAGGGAATCCAGCGCTTCCATGGTCTCCTCGATGGGGGTGCCGTAGTCGAAGCGGTGGATGATGTACAGGTCGAGATAATCGGTGCCCAAGCGCTTGAGTGTGGCGTCGATCTCGCGTTCAATGGCTTCGCGGGACAGATGCCCCTCGTTGAAATAGACTTTGCTGGCGAGCACGACCTTGTCTCGCGGGATGCCGAGGTTGCGCAGCGCGCGCCCGATGTACTCCTCGGAGGTGCCGAACGCGTAGCAGTTGGCGGTGTCGATGAAGTTCACGCCGCGGTCGTAGGCGTGGCCGATCACCCGTTCGGTGGCATCGGCGTCGATGGTCCACTGGTGGAATTCGGGGGAGGCCTTGCCGAAGCTCATGCCGCCGAGACAGACCTTGGAGACCTTGATGCCGGACCATCCCAGCGGGGCGTATTCCATATCGGTCATTGAGACTCCTTTGCGTAGGTTGTACGAATGCCAGCGTACCCCGGGCGGCGTGGCCGAACCAATGCCGGGCGCAAGCGGGTCTTCATGCATTCGGTGCATGGAACGGCATGTCAGGTAATCATTGGACATTTCTTTTCGGCGGGCGTTGAATGGGAACACGAACGGAACCATGAACCTTACGAACCATACGAAAGGATGAATCGAATATGGAAAATCCGAGCGCATTCCCGATGGGCGACCCGAACGACGGGTTCGCGCAGTACTTCGTTGGCCAGAGCTATCTCGCTCCGGTGCTGGAGACCCCGGAGATCAGCATCCACAACGTGACCTTCGAGCCGGGTTGTCGCAACAACTGGCATATCCACCACAACGCCGTCCAGGTGCTCATCGCCGTCGGCGGCCGCGGCTACTACCAGATCGAGGGCGAGGAGCCGAAGGAGCTCAAGGCCGGCCAGGCCGTTCGCATCCCCGCCGACACCAAGCACTGGCATGGCGCGGCGCCCGGCGAGTCGTTCTCCCACCTCGCCTTCATGGTTCCCACGGGCGACCCCGCCACCATGAGCAACGAATGGCTTGAGCCCGTGGACGCCGAGGCATACGACGCGCTCGACTGAGCCAAGCCCGGCGAAAACCGAAGCACCGGCAAAGACCGCACCCGAAATGGTGCGGTCTTTTCACATTCGAAGGAATGTCGCCACGCTAACCACCGTTATCATATTATTTGCTAATGGTTTTTAGCCGAGGAGGGCGTCATGAGGAGAAGCGATACGCGGCAGAGGATTATCGAGGAGGCCCTGCATCTGTTCGCATCCAACGGGTACGATGCGGTCAGCGTTTCGCAGATAGCGCAGGCGGTGGGCATCAAAGCCCCGTCGCTGTACAAGCATTTCACCAGCAAAAGGGCCATTTTCGACGCGATCGTGGAACATATGAGGCAGTTGGACGCGGAACATGCGAAACAGGCCGAGGTTCCCGGAATGGACGAGGAGGATGGCGAAGGCGACATCGAGGCGCCTGCCCCCGAGAATCTGCGCGCGTTCATGGTCGATCGCTTCCGCTACTGGACGGAGGACGGCCTCGCCCACGACTACCGCCGCATGCTCACCCTCGAACAGTACAAGTCCGCGGAGAACATGGCCATGTACCAGAAGGTGCTCGGCAGCGGCCCGGTCGCGTACATCGAAGACATGATCGGCGCGATGGTCGATGCGGGGCTGCTGCGTGGCGACGATCCGAAGAAAATGGCCATCGAACTGTATGCGCCGTTCTTCCTGTTGGTCAGCGCCGCCGACGCGGTGGAAAGCAGCAACGCTCGCCGTCGCGTGCTGGATATCTTCGCGAGCGGTGTGGATGACTTCATGGAACGCTATAAGGCTTGACATCATCGCGTCCGCATGGCGAATGGCCGCGCAGACGTATCCGCACCGCGGATATACTTGGGTTCCGGCGATGGGACTCGCCTGGGGCCGGTAACGGCTCCGAACCGCGATTGGGCTGACGGTTCCTACGACGTGCGGGCGTGCCGTACCTTGCGGCATCCGGAAGACACGGCGTCGCCGACCGCGGTCGCCGCATGGGCGCGGCGCCCCGCGGAAAAGAGAGCAAATGACGCGACAACATTTCATCCGCTTCGATCTCGTATGCGTGGTGTTCCTCGGAGGCTGCATCGGCACGGCGCTGCGCTACGCGCTGTCCGGCATGGCCGATCTCGGCTCGTTCCATATCGGCACGTTCACGGCCAATATGATCGCCTGCTTCGCGTACGCGATGCTCTCCGCCTGGCTGGGCGGAACCGGCAGACTGGCAGGTAGGGCGAAGGAATACGTGAACCGCGGGTTCGGCATGGGCATGTGCGGCGGCCTGTCCACCATGTCCACGCTCGCGCTTGAGGAGTTCATGATGCTGCGCGGCGGCGACGCGGCGGGTTGCGCGCTGTACTGCTGCGTGACGTTCGTCGTGGGCTGCATGCTCGCCTACGCCGGTGTGCTTGCCGGGCTGCGCCTCGCCGGTGTGGAAGGCGAACCCGGCGGCAAGGCAGGCAAGGCCGGGAAGGAGGCGAGCCGATGAACACGCTCATCGCCATTTCGGTATGCCTGTGCGGCGGCCTCGGCGCGGCCGCCCGGTACATCTGCGATTCCTATATCAAAGCCGCCTGGAAGAAAGCGTTCCCGCTGTCCACGTTCGCGATCAACATCGTCGCGGGCTTCCTGGCCGGTTTGGTCGCGGGATGGTATGCGAACTCGGCCATGTCGGGCCAGACGCGTCTGCTGCTGGCCACCGGTTTCCTTGGAGGGTTCTCCACGTTCTCGACCATGATGAACGAATCCGTGACGCTGCTGCGCGGCGGACGGGCCGCGGTGTTCGCCGGGTATATGGCGGCATCGATCATCGTGCCCGTGGCGGCCGCCGCGTTCGGATTCCAATGCGTCATGTGAATCACGGCCCGCGCGGCGGCCGGGTCGTGCGACGTCACATCATGTCCATGAGCATGTAGCCGAGCATCAGCTGCATGCGGTTCTTCAACTGCGACAGGTCCATGCATAGGATCTCGCCGGCCTTGGCGATCTTGTAGTTCACGGTGTTGCGGTGGACGAACAGGTCTGCGGCGGTGTCGCGCACGCTGCCGTTATGGTCAAGATAGCTGCGCAGCACGTCGGTCAGATCGGCTCCGTTCTCCTTGTCGTATTCGAGCAGCGGCCCCAGCACCTGCCGGTAGTATTCCTGCGATATCTCCGGATCCTCCACGCCGAGCAGCACGCGGTAGGCGCCGAGATCGTCGAAGAAGTTGAGCCGATCGTCCAGTTTGCCCCTCGCCTGCAGTTTCAGGATGGATTCGGCCTGGCGGTGGCTTTTGCAGATGCATCGGATGCTTTGCGTCAGCTTGCCGACGCCAATCGAAACGGTTTCCTTCCCGCGCAGCGCACGTTGCGCGGTCTCCAGCACGCCTCGCCCCACATCGCGTAGCTCCTCGGGGCCGGCGCAATGGACGACGGCCACGATCCGTTCCCATTCCCCGTACGTCGCGCTGAACCGGACGCGTCTGCGCAGGTATTTGCGCACGGTCTCGTTCATCGCGTCGATGCGCTTGTACGGGTCGTCGGCGAAATCGTCGAGCCGGATGATGATGACCGCGTAACGCCATTCGATCTCGAAATGGAATTCGGACAACGCGGGGATGTACAGCTCCTGCCGGTCCGGGTAGGAGATGGCGTTGCGGAACGCGTTGCCGATCATGCGGTCCTTCGTCTCCTCGTCGATGAGGCGGCGGCACAGCGGTCGGGCGATGCTTTCGAAGGCGACGTCCTTGGGAATGGCGAACAGGGGGAAGGCATGCTCCTCGCAGAAGGTCGTCACCTCCACGGGGATGCGTTCGATGTAATGGCCGGTGTCGAGGGCGACGCCGGCGGCGCCTCTCGCATACAGGGCGCGCACGTAGGAGAGCAGGTCGTCATCGCCGCGCAGGGCGACGCCGGTGGTGAGGATGAGCTCGTCGCCTCCCAAATAATCGCTGAGCATGGTGGACTCCAGCACATGCACCCAGGTGACCCGATGCGTGAGTCCATCGGCCCCGGCCAGCAGATCAAGCCTCGCCTCGGGGCATCCGTCCAGCAGTTCCCTCAATTCCAACGCCATGCGTAATCTCCCTGAAACATTGATGTAACGGCCTGTTTGCGGCCTATTGCGCGTTCATTTCGATGCTTCCGGAGCATATCGGCACCATATTGCGCCTTCCCGCGCGGGTCCGTATGCCGATACGGCCCGCCCATGTTAACGACACCGCGCCGATTGTGCTGGAGCACATTCGTTTTTGGGTCGGGGCGGCTGGAGAAGCGAAACGGAAACCAACATACTGAAGTCAGTTCACGCCGAAGAATCCAGCTGAACGGGCCGCGCGAACCACGGCCTACACCAAGCATCGCAAGGAGGGCAGCATCATGAAGCTGCAGGATACCGGACTGACTTTCGAAGACATCAAGGGCAAGGTCGACAAGTACATGATCGAAACCTACGAGCGTTTCGACTTCCTGGCCGACCATGCCAAGGGCGTCTACATGTACGACGAGAACGACACCCCGTACCTCGACTTCTACGCGGGCATCGCCGTCAACTCCGTCGGCAACTGCAACGAGAAGGTCGTCAAGGCCATCCAGGACCAGGCCGCCACACTGATGCAGACCTTCAACTACCCGTACACCGTGCCGCAGGCCCTGCTCGCCGAGAAGATCTGCACCGCCATCGGCATGGACAAGATCTTCTACCAGAATTCCGGCACCGAGGCCAACGAGGCCATGATCAAGATGGCCCGCAAGTACGGCGTCGAGAAGTACGGTCCGGAAAAGTACCACATCGTCACCGCGCGCGAATCCTTCCACGGCCGCACCTTCGGCGCCATGTCCGCCACCGGCCAGCCGGACAACGCCTGTCAGGTCGGCTTCGGCCCGATGACCGAAGGCTTCTCCTACGCGCCGTTCAACGATCTTGAGGCATTCAAGGCAGCTTGCAACGAAAACACCATCGGCATCATGGTCGAGCCCGTGCAGGGCGAAGGCGGCGTGCACCCCGCAACCCAGGAATTCCTGCAGGGCCTGCGCGAATTCTGCGATGAGAAGGGCATCCTGCTGCTGCTTGACGAAGTGCAGTCCGGCTGGGGCCGCACCGGCGCACTCATGTCGTACATGAACTACGGCATCAAGCCCGACATCGTCTCCATGGCCAAGGCGATGGGCGGCGGCATGCCGATCGGCGCCATCTGCGCCACCGAGGAGGTCGCCAAGGCGTTCACCATGGGTTCGCACGGCACCACCTTCGGCGGCCACCCGGTCTGCTGCGCCGCCTCGCTCGCCGCGGTCACCGAGATCATCGACCGCGACCTGCCCGGCAACGCCAAGAAGGTCGGCGCCTACTTCATCGACAAGCTCTCCAAGCTGCCGCACGTCAAGGAGGCCCGCGGCCAGGGCCTGTTCGTCGGCGTCGAATTCGACGGCACCATCAACGCCGTTGATGTCAAGCACGGCTGCTTCGACCGCAAGCTGCTCATCACCGCCATCGGCAAGGACGTGATCCGCATGGTCCCGCCGCTGATCATCACCGAGGAGGACGCCGACAAGGCCGTGGCCATCATCGCGGACACCATCGATTCCCTCTCCGAATGATTCCGGCCAGACCGGAGGAACGCAACGCATGAAAGGCGGAACGACATGAAACACATGGTCATCACCATCGGTTGCGAATACGGAGCCGGTGGCCCGGAGATCGGCAAAATGCTCGCCGACGCGCTCGGCATCGAATACTACGACCGCGATCTGGTCGACAAGATCGTCAACGATCTGGACGTCGACAAGGAGCTGGTCGAGAAGGCCGACAAGGCGACGAACGTGCCCTACACCTTCGAAACGACGCTGGGCCCGCGGTACGCGAACCTGACGAACCGGGTCATCTCGCTGCAATACCAGGCCATGCACAAGATGGCCGAGAAATCCTCCTGCGTGATCATCGGGCGCAGCGCGAACTACCTGCTGCAGGACCGCGACGATCTGGTCAACATCTTCATCTACGCGCCGGAGGAGGACCGGGTGCGCGCGGTGATGGAACACCAGTCGGTGAGCGAAGCCAAGGCGCGGGAGATCATCAGCTACAACGACGACCGCAATCGCAGCCGGCACCAGTACATCACCGGCACGAACCGCGGCGACCGCACCCAGCGCGACCTGCTGATCGACAGCAGCCTGCTGGGTTGGGAGAAAACCTGCCAGTATCTGCTTCTGCTGGTGGAAATGCTGAACGAATAACGCGCGATCAGCCGTGCGGCCCGAAGGGGTGAGGGCCGCACGGCACCGCCATCGCGCATCGCGTATTCGGAAGGAACGACGATGGAAACACACACTAGAACAAATTCGAAATTCAACAAGACCTTCAGCTCCATGGACATCCTGATGATCGCCTTCGGCGCCATGATCGGATGGGGATGGGTCGTTTCCACCGGTGATTGGATCGGCACGGCCGGCGTCGTCGGTGCCATGCTGGGCTTCATCCTCGGCGGCGTGATGATCTTCTTCATCGGCATGGCCTACGCCGAACTGACACCCGCCATGCCGGAATGCGGCGGCGAGCATGTGTTCAGCATGAGGGCCATGGGGCCGGTCGGTTCGTTCATCTGCACCTGGGCCATCATCCTCGGCTATGTGAGCGTCGTATGCTTCGAGGCGTGCGCGCTGCCGACCATCATCACCTACGTGTGGCCGCAGTTCCTGCAAGGCTACCTGTACACGGTCGCCGGATTCGATATCTACGCCACCTGGCTGGCCACCGCCATCGTCTTCGCGGTGTTCATCACCGTGATCAACATCATGGGCGCGAAAACCGCCGCCAAACTGCAGAACATCCTGACCCTCGCCATCGGCGCGGCGGGCATCCTGCTCATCGTGGCGTCCGTGTTCACCGGCAACCCCTCCAACCTGGAAGGGCAGATGTTCGCCGGCAGCGGCATGCAGGGCATGATGAGCACCATCATCAAGGTCGCCGCGGTCAGCCCGTTCTTCTTCATCGGCTTCGACGTCATCCCGCAGGCCGCCGAGGAGATCAACGTGCCGCTCAAGAAAATCGGCAAGATCCTGATCCTCTCCATCGTCCTCGGCGTCGGCTTCTACGCGCTGGTCATCTTCTCCGTCGGCTACGTCATGAACGGTAGCCAGATCGCCGCTTCCTACAACGGCAGCGGTCTGGTCACCGCCGACGCCATGGCGAACGCCTTCCACAGCACCGTCATGGCGAAGGTGCTGATCCTGGCCGGCATGTGCGGCATCATCACCAGCTGGAACTCGTTCATGATCGGCGGCAGCCGCGCCATGTACTCCATGGCCGAGTCCTACATGATCCCGAAGTTCTTCGGCAAGCTGCATCCGAAGACCAACACCCCGTACGTCTCCATCCTCGTCGTCGGCCTGCTCAGCGTGCTCGCCCCGTTCGCCGGCCGCAAAATGCTCGTCTGGATCGTGGACGCCGGCAACTTCGGCTGCATCCTCGCCTACTGCATGGTGTCGCTCTCCTTCATCATCCTGCATGTGAAGGAACCGACCCTGCCGCGCCCGTACAAGGTGAAGCACTGGAAGTTCATCGGCACCATGGCCGTGCTCATGTCGGCCATCATGATCATGCTCTACATCCTCCCGGGCACGGGGGTCACCCTCGCCCCGCAGGAATGGGCGATGGTCGCCGGTTGGACGCTGCTCGGCGTGGTGTTCTTCATCTTCAGCAAGCTCGTCTACAAGGAGAAGTTCGGCTACTACGCCCAGCTGGCCGTCAGCGAAACCGACAAGGCCGAAGCGGAAGGCGAAACGGCCAAGCCCGCACGCGCCGCGACCGCGATCATGGCCGCCGAGGCCAGCGCCCCGGACGAGTGGAGCCACGGCTTCGACTACTTCCTGCCGGTCAACCTGGTGTTCGGCCAGGGCAAGGTGGAGCAGGTCGGCAAGATCGCCACCGCCCACGGTTCGACCGCGATGATCGTCACCGGCGGCAACTCCGTCAAGCGCACCGGCACCTACGACAGGGTCCGCACGCTTCTTGAGAACGAGGGCATGAACACCGTCCTGTTCGACAAGGTCACCCCCAACCCGCTGACCACCACGGTCGAGGAGGGCGCGAAGCTGGCCGTCGAACGCCACGCCGACGTCATCATCGGCCTCGGCGGCGGCAGCGCCATGGACGCGGCCAAGGGCATCGCCTTCATGGCCAGAAACGACGGCCGCGTCACCGAATACATCTACGGCGAGAAGACCTCCAGCAAGGCCCTGCCGCTCATCCTCGTACCCACCACCTTCGGCACCGGTTCGGAATCCAACGGCTTCGCGGTCATGACCAATCCCGACAACGGCGACAAGAAGTCCCTGCGCAGCCCGGCGCTCGTCGCCACCGCATCCATCGTCGATCCCGATCTCATGCGCAGCATGCCGAGCGGTGTCATCGCGGCCAACGGATGTGACATGCTCTGCCATTGCATCGAGGCGTTCACCGCCAACAACGCCCAGCCGTTCACCGACGCGCTCGCGCTGTACGCGATCCCGCTGATCGCCAACAACATCGTGAGCCTGTACCGCGGCGAGGGCACCGACGAACAGTGGTCCAAGGTCTGCCTGGCCGGCACCATCGGCGGCATGGTGATCAACACCGCCGGCATCACGCTGGGGCACGCCATGGAGCATCCGGTCAGCGGTCTGAAGGACGTCACCCACGGCAAGGGTCTGGCTGCCATCGAACCCACGGCCATCGAGGCGACCTACCGGTACAACCGCTTCAAGTTCGGGCGCGTCGCCAGGGTGCTCGGCGGCTTCACCGCTGAGGATTGCGCACCGCGCATGAGAACGTTGCTCAAGGATCTCGACCTTGACGTGACCCTCACCGATCTGGGCATCACGAAGAAGGATATCCCGTGGCTGGCCGCCAACGCCCATAAGGTTTCGCCCGGCAACCTCGTGAACACGCCCGGTTCCGAACTCGTCACCACCGAGGAGTCGCTGGAACGGCTGTACGAGTCGATGCTCTGAGGGAGCACCCGAAGGGCCTGAAGCGAGGCGGGCCCGCACCGAACTACGGTGCGGGCCCGCCTTGTGTTGTGTCATGCCGTGAATCGCGCCGATGCGGCCGGTCGATTTGCCGTCCGGCTCGCCGTTTGCGGCCTAGCGTGTGGCGATGTCCTGGAAGCGGAAGTAGTCGGGCCGGTGCCGCGATTCGGTGTATTCGAACTGTTCGCCGTCCTCGTTGAAGGTTTGGCTGCTGACCACCGCCATACAGTTGTATTCTCCGAGCTTGAGGTAGGCCTTGTCGATCGGGTTGGCCAGTTCGACGGTGATGGTGCGTTTGCTTGTGCTGATGGTCATGCCGAGCGTGTCCTCCAGGTAGGCGTAGACGGAATGCGCCATGACCCGCACGCTGAGCCCGGGGACGAGATCGGTGCGGAAGTAGTTGTGGTCGATGATGAGCGGTTCGCCGTCCATGAGACGCAGGCGTTTCACTTCCGTCAGCTTCGTGCCGACGTCGAATCCGGTTCTGTGCGCCAGCGCTTCGTCCGCGGTGATTTCGGCGAAGCTGAGCACACGTGTGGAGGGCGTCTTGCGGTTGCGTTCCGCCGATTCCTGGAAGGATTCGATGGTGCCGACGGTGAACGCCGTCTTGTCGGTCGGCTGGAAGATGACGCGCACGCCTTTGCCTTGGATGGGGTGGACGTAACCGTCTTGGGCGAGCTGGGCGAGGGCCCTGCGCACGGTGTTGCGCGTGCATTCGTATGCGGTGGCGAGCGCGTTCTCCGACGGCAGGAGCGCCTGGTGGGGGAATTCGCCCTGTTCGATGCGCCGTTTCAGGTCTTTGTAGATGTCTTCGTATTTCGCCTTCGGCATGGTGTTCTCCATCTTGTTTAAACGACTGTGTCCATTGTAGGGCGTGTCGCGTTGCCTGCGGTCGGGCGAGCCTGTTTGCACATGTTGCGCGGATTGACAGGCCGACGTACGGTGGGATAATCTTGTTTAAACAAGTTTTCCTCTTGTTTAAACAGACTGGCGTGCGAGGGAGACGACGCAAGGATCGCGCACTGGTCGGCATAACCAAAGCACAGCGAAGTGGAGTCAAGGAATAACCATGGGCAAATACGAAGACGACGCGAAGCGCCTCCTGCAATACGTGGGCGGCAAGTCGAATATCAAGGCGGTCTCGCATTGCATCACCAGGATGCGGTTCGTGCTGGCGAACCCGGGCAAAGCCGACACCAGCCTCATCGAAGCGTTGCCCAGCGTCAAGGGCACGTTCACGCAGGCCGGCCAGTTCCAGGTCATCATCGGCAACGGCGTGGCCGATTTCTACAACGAGTTCACCGATCTGGCCGGCATCGAGGGCGTGAGCAAGGAGGCCGTCAAGGATGCCGCCAAAAGCAACCAGAACGTCCTGCAGCGCGTCATGGGCGTGCTGGGCGAGATCTTCGCCCCGATCATCCCCGCCCTCGTGTGCGGCGGTCTCATCCTGGGCCTGCGCAATGTGATCGGCGAGATCAACTTCTTCAACAACGGCACCCAGAGCCTGGCGGACATCTCCCAGTTCTGGAGCGGCATGTACCAGTTCCTGTGGCTCATCGGCGAGGCGGTGTTCCACCTGCTGCCGGTCGGTATCGTATGGTCCATCACCAAGAAGATGGGCACCACGCAGATCCTCGGCATCGTGCTCGGCCTGACGCTCGTCTCGCCGCAGCTGCTCAACGGTTTCTCCGTCGCCTCCACGCCGGCGTCCAAGATCCCGTACTGGGATTTCGGATTCGCCCACGTGCAGATGATCGGCTACCAGGGCCAGGTCATCGCGGCCATGATGGCGGGCTTCGTGCTGGTGTATCTCGAACGGTTCTTCCGCAGGATATGCCCCGAAGTCATCAGCATGATCGTGGTGCCGTTCTGCTCGCTGCTGCTCGCGGTACTCATCTCGCACACGATCGTTGGACCGATCGGCTGGAAGATCGGTGACGGCATCGCCAACATCGTGTATTCGGGCCTGACCTCCCCGTACCGCCTCGTCTTCGCCGCCATCTTCGGCCTGCTGTACGCGCCGCTCGTGATGACGGGCCTGCACCACATGACCAACGCCATCGACTCCCAGCTGATCGCGGCCACCGGCAGCACCATCCTGTGGCCGATGATCGCGCTGTCGAATATCGCCCAGGGGTCGTCCGTGGTGGCCATGTCCGTGCTGCAGAGGAAGAACAAGCGCGCCCAGCAGGTCAACGTCCCCGCGTTCATCTCCTGCTATCTGGGCGTCACCGAACCCGCGCTGTTCGGCGTGAACCTCAAATATGTGTTCCCGCTGGTGTGCGGCATGCTGGGTTCCTCCTGCGCGGCCATGATCTCGGTCGGTTTCGGGGCCGAGGCGTTGAGCATCGGTGTCGGCGGCATTCCGGGCATCCTGTCCATCAAGCCCCGTTTCTTCCTCGTCTTCCTCATCGCCATGCTCGTGGCCATGATCGTGCCGTTCCTGCTCACCCTGATGGTCGGCAAGGCGAAGCTGACCACATCCGAACGCGGCCTGGTCTCCGCCGAAATCGAGGGAGAGGGCGATTCCTCCGCCGCTTCCGCCGGCAGGAACGCCAAGACCGCACCCGCCAAGCCCGCCGCGCCTGTCGAACTCGTCGATGATGGCAAGGCCACCGCGATCGTGGACGGCAAGGTCATCCCGCTCAGCCAGGTGCCGGACGAGGTGTTCTCCAAGAAGGTCGTCGGCGACGGCGTCGCCTTCGAACCCGCCGGGAACGTGGTGCTGGCACCCGCCGACGCCACCGTATCCGTGGTCATGGCGGACACGCGCCACGCATGCGGTCTGAAACTCGCGAACGGCATGGAACTGCTCATCCACGTGGGCATCGACACCGTCTCCATGGGCGGTGACGGATTCGAATGCCTCGTCGGACTGGGCGACACGGTGCACCGCGGCGACCCGCTCATCCGATTCAATCCCGGGAAGATTCGCAAGGCGGGGCATCCGTGCACCACGATGCTCATCGTCACCGCCGAAGGGGGCGCGACCGGCGTGACGATGCGCTCCGGCGTCGACGCGAAGGCGGGTGCCACCCCGGTCATCACCTGGAGCAACCGGGCCTGACCGCCCCTAAGCCGACGCCTCTCATATGGGGCGTCGGCATCCTCGAACATAACGCGAACAACCGCACATAACGACCACGATCAAGGACACAACATGCAGCACAGCAACAAACCGGATGACTTCCGCAGGAGCGTCGTCTACCAGATCTACCCGAAATCCTTCCGCGACAGCAACGGCGACGGCCTGGGCGACATCAACGGCGTCATCGAGAAACTCGACTACATTAGGGATCTCGGCGTGGACTATATCTGGCTGACGCCGTTCTTCGTCTCGCCGCAGCACGACAACGGCTACGACGTGGCGGACTACTACAACATCGACCCGAGCTACGGCACCATGGAGGACGTCGAACGGCTCATCGCCGAAGCCGACAAGCGCGGCATCGGACTGATGTTCGACATGGTGTTCAACCATGTGTCGACCGACCACGAATGGTTCCGCAAGGCCATCGCCGGCGACCCGTACTACAAGGAGTTCTTCTTCTTCCGCAAAGGCAAGGGGGAGGGGCGCCCGCCGACCAACTGGGAAAGCAAATTCGGCGGCAGCGCCTGGCAGTACGTGCCCGAATTCGACGAATACTACCTGCACCTGTTCGACCGGAGCCAAGCCGACCTCAACTGGGAGAACGAGAACGTGCGCCGCGAGATCCGCAACATCGTCCGCTTCTGGATGGACAAGGGCGTCAAAGGCTTCCGCTTCGACGTCATCAACCTCATCAGCAAGGCGGCGTTCGAGGACGACCCCGAAGGCGACGGCCGCAGGTTCTACACCGACGGTCCGAAGATCCACCAGTACCTGCGCGAACTGAACGCGACGACCTTCGGCACCGACACACGGATCGTCACCGTGGGGGAGATGTCCAGCACCAGCATGGAGGAATGCTACTGGTATGCGGGGCGCACCACCGGCGAACTGTCCATGGTGTTCAGCTTCCACCATCTCAAGGTCGACTTCGCGGGCAACGACAAATGGGTGGTCGTCCCGCCCGATTTCGCCAAGCTCAAGCGCATCATGTTCGACTGGCAGACCGGCATGGCCGACCATGACGCGTGGAACGCGGTCTTCTGGTGCAACCATGACCAGCCGCGCGTCGTCTCGCGATTCGGCGACGACGGCCGGTATTGGCGGCAGTCCGCCACGATGCTGGCCACCATCATCCACTGCCTGCGCGGCACACCGTACGTGTACCAGGGTGAGGAACTGGGCATGACCAACGCCGATTTCACCCGCATCGACCAATTCCGCGACGTGGAAAGCCTCAACTACCATCGCATCCTGCAGGACAAGGGCCTGAACGCCAGGGACGCGATGCGCGTCGTGCAGATCCACTCGCGTGACAACGCGCGCACGCCCATGCAATGGGACGGATCGCGGTACGCGGGGTTCATGGACGAGCCGAAACGTGGCGCGCGGCATGCACGGCCGTGGATCGGCGTCAACGCGAACCACACGGTCATCAACGCCAAGCGTGAGGATGCCGACCCCGACTCCGTCCTGAACTACTACCGTGCGCTCATCGCCCTGCGCAAGAAGCTCGACGTGATTGCCTACGGCGACGTGGAACCGCTCGCGCTCGACCACCCTTCGGTGTTCGCCTACCGCCGCCGTTACGAAGGCCATGAGCTCATCGTGGCGGCGAACTTCCACGGCAAGGACTGCATGTGGGAGGGCGCGCCCGATCTCGCCGGATTCGAACGCGTGCTCGGCAACTACCCGGATCAGCGCGTCAAAGCGTACGCCCGTCGCGTGTTGCTGCGCCCCTACGAGGCTAACGTCTGGTACCGCTGAGCCGGTGCCGCCGAGAACCGTCGCCGGGCGGGCCGTCCACGATCCATCGTGAACGGCCCGCCCGGCGTTGTCCCCGCAGACCAGCGGTTCGATTCGCGTCACGGAGCCTGATATGAGACGTCGCGCCGATTTGCGGGCGCCCGTCGCTATGCTGTGTGGAGTTTTCGGAAAGGAAATCCCCACACATGTACATCCATTCAAGAACGGCGTCCATCGCCTACAAATTCATCGTGGCCTTCGTCGGCATCGCGGCCCTGCTGTATTCCGCGGGCCTGTGCGACGGGCATCTCAACAGTTCGTTCTTCTGCTATTTCACGAACCTGAGCAATATCGCCGTCGTCGCCTACCTGTGCGCCGCCGCCGTGGCCATGCTGCGCCGCGGCGGGCTTTGGCCCGAACCGTGGAGGCCGAAGCTCAAGCACGCCCTCATGCTCGCCATCACCGTCACTTGGCTGGTCGCGCATTTTCTGCTCGACCATGGCGGCGTGTTCGCAGGCGGCACCTTCCACTGGACATCCCTCGTACTGCATTACATCGTGCCCATCGGCATGATCCTGGACTGGCTGCTGTTCGACCGCAAGGGCACGATGCGCGCCGTCGAACCGCCGTTCTGGACGGTGTTCCCGCTGTGCTACCTCGTCTGCATCATGGTGGGCGTCTGGTGCTTCGGGCTGAACGTGCGCCCGGCCCAGCACAGTCGTTGGCCGTACGATTTCCTCGACTTCGACCATAACGGCGTGCCCGCCGTGACGCTCACCATCCTGCTGCTGATCGTCGGTTTCGTGGTGCTCGGGTACGTGTACATGCTGATCGACCATCTGATGGCAAGGAAGGGCGTGGTCTCGCAGCCGAACGCCTGACAGGCGTGTGCGTGCCCCGGGTGCCCGACCTGTCGCCGCTATTCCGCTGGCGAAACACGGTTTGCGCAACGAGGTGCGGGCGTAGAATGGCTTTCGTCGGCAGGCATCGGACCGGCCGACCAACCGATGAAGGAGTTTTCATATGTGCACTGGTATTCGCTTCACCGACGACGAAGGCAACATGGTCTTCGGACGCAACCTTGACTGGAGCTTCTCGTACGGCGAAACCATCCTGGTCACGCCCCGCGGCTTCTCCGGCGACTACGCGTACGGCGACATCGACGGCGAGCGCGGCCGTGCGGTGATCGGCGTCGGTGTGGAGATGGGCGGCATGCCCATGTACTTCGACTGCGCGAACGAATCCGGGCTGGCCATCGCCGGACTGAACTTCCCCGGCTACGCCTCGTTCGCCTCCGAACCGGAGAGCGGCCGCACCAACATCCTCACCGGTGAATTCCCGCTGTGGGTCGCCCGCAACTTCGACACCGTCGACGAGGTCGAGAAGGCGCTGGCCGGCGTCACCCTCGTCGCCCCAGACGATCCCAAGCGCCCCAAGTCGTTCCTGCACTGGTTCATCGGCGACGCCACCCGCAGCATCGTCGTCGAACAGATGGCCGACGGTATGCACATCCACCACGACAACGTGGACGTGCTCACCAACCAGCCGACCTTCGACTGGCATATGGAGAACCTGCGCAACTACATGAACGTCGGCAGCGACATGGCCGAACCCGTCACGTGGGGCGAACAGCGGCTCACCGCGTGGGGTGCCGGCGTGAGCATGCACGGCATCCCCGGCGATGTGAGCTCGCCGTCGCGTTTCGTGCGCGTGGCGTACACCAACACCCATTACCCCGTGCAGAGCGGCGAAACCGCGAACATCGCCCGGCTGTTCCACACACTCGGCTCCGTGCAGATGGTCGAAGGCATGGCCCGGATGGCCGACGGCAAGTACGAGAGGACCCTGTTCACCAGCGGCTACTACGCGAAGACGAACGCCTACTACATGAACACCTACGAGGATCCCGCCATCCGCACATACCCGCTCGCCGACTACGACCTCGACTCCACGGAGCTCATCAGGGCCTGACCGGCGCACCGCAAAACACCTGCACACATCACGGCAAGGCCGTTTCCTTTCGATGGGAACCTTCCACCCATCGAAAGGGAACGGCCTTGCCCCATATGCGCGCGGCTATCATCGCGACTGACCAACACAACGGACCCAGCGGGAAAGGCGCAAAACCATGACCATCACGTACACCGACGAGAAGCGATTCACCAAAGAGCAGACGCAGAAGCTGTTCCGATCCGTGGGATGGGTGTCGGGGGAATACCCCGAACGCCTGCACAAGGCGCTCATGGGATCGTCGACCGTGTTCACCGCATGGGACGGCGACCGCTTGGCCGGACTGGTGCGCGTCTTGGACGACACCGAAATGGTGGCGTACATGCATTACGTGCTCGTCGACCCCGAATACCAGGGGCACGGCATCGCAGGCCATCTCGTCGGCATGGTCAAGGAGAAATACCGCGACTACCTCTACATCGAGGTCATGCCCGAGGAAAGCAAGAACGCCACGTTCTACCAGAAGCACGGCTTCACAATCATGGAGGACGGCGTCGCCATGCAGATCTGCAATCCGGGGGAGCGCCGCTAAGCCAACGGTCCCATAGGCGCGAACGCCCCCGCAGCCTTACGAAACACTCGGAAACATTCGGAAATATTCGGAAAAATTGGGTATTGCCTTTTCACCCACACGCCGATACATTGGTGCGTTGGTCCGAAAACAACTCCCGAAAGGCCACGACATGCCCGAACGCATCGAACGGAACAACGCCACCCCATCCACACGCCTGACCATCCCCGACCTCATCACCATCGGCGTGTTCACCGCATTGTACTTCGTGCTCGTGGCCGTGGCCACACTGTTCAGCTCGGTGGCGCTCGCAGGCTTCGGCATGATCCTGCTGCCCGCCGTCTCCGCCCTGATCAGCGGCTGCGTGTACATGCTGCTGGTCGCCCGCGTAGGCAAATTCGGCGGCATTTCCATAATGGGCATCGTGGTGGGCCTGTTCCTGTTCATCTCCGGGCATTTCATCCTCTCCTTCGCGGCCAGCGTGGTGTTCCCCGTGGCCGCCGATCTGGTCGCCCGCGCCGGCGGATACAAAAGCAAGGCCGGCATCCTCGCCAGCTACGTGGTGTTCTCATACGGGCTGACCGGCCCGATCCTGCCCCTGTGGTTCATGAAGGACGCGTACGTGGCCAGCCTCGAAGCCCGCGGCAAGGACACCGCATACATCGACGGCGTGTTCGCGAACATCAACATGGGCACCTTCGCACTGTCCATGATCGCGATTCTGGTGTGCGCGCTCGCGGGCGGCTGGTTCGGCCAGCGCATGATGAGGAAGCATTTCGTCAAGGCCGGCATCGCCTGATGGTGCTTGACCCGCGCGCCAAACTGTATCTGCTGCTGCTCGCCAATCTGCTGCTGTTCTTCCACGCTTCGGTCACGGCGGAGGTACTGCTGGTGGCGATGCTGCTCATGTTGCTGCTCGCCGCGCGCAAATACGCGTCATGCGTCCGGCTCGGCGCAGTCTACGCGCTGCTGCTTGCCGGAACATGGGTGTCCACGTGGGATGACGGCAATGTCTGGCTGCACGCGTTGGGTCTGCTGTGCGTCGGCATCCGCATGATGATGCCCTGCCTGGTCGCGGGCGCGTACGCGTTCACCACCACGTCGTCCAGCGAATTCGTCTGCGCGATGCGCCGCATGCACGTTCCGGAATCGGTGGTGATTCCCTGCGTGGTGTGCATCCGTTTCTTCCCCACCATCCACAGCGACTACCGGCAGATCAGGAACGCCATGGCGTTGCGCGGCATCGCGCAAGGGCGGGCCGCGCTGCTGCGCCACCCGGCGCAATCGTTGGAATACGTTCTGATGCCGCTGCTGATGAACGCGGCCAACGTGGCGCAGGATCTTTCGGTTGCGGCATTGACCAAGGGATTGGGCATGCCGGGCGAGCATACCAGTCGCGTGCTGATCCGTATGCGCTGGTTCGACTGGGCGTGGATGCTCGCATGCACCCTGCCGTTGGCGTTGAACATGGGAGGACTGCTATGAGCCTCGACGAACCATACCAGCGCGGCGCCGGCATGGCGGGCGGCATGGCGGATGGCACGCCCATCGTGCGCACCGAGGACTGCTCGTTCTCCTACAACATCGGCGAAGATCATGCGGAGAACATCAACGCGTTGGCAACCATCACATGCACGATCAGGCAAGGCGAAGTGGTGGTGCTGTGCGGGCAGAGCGGTTGCGGCAAAACCACATACACGCGCCTGATCAACGGGCTCATCCCGAACTTCCATAACGGCATCCTGCGCGGAACGCACGAAACCTGCGGGCTTATGGCGGGCGAATCGACGATGGAACAATACGTGCCGCACGTGGGCAGCGTGTTCCAGAATCCGAAAACGCAGTATTTCAACGCGAACTCCACCGACGAAATGGCCTTCCCGCTCGAAAACCTCGGCATGGAACCGCAAACCATCAACGCGAGAATCCACGAGGTCGCCAGCCGCCTGCACATCGAACAACTGCTGGACCGCAACATCATGGCACTGTCCGGCGGGCAGAAACAACAGCTCGCGGTAGGCGTATCGGTAATGCTCGACCCCGAAACGGTCGTCATGGACGAACCGACCAGCAACCTCGACATGGGAGCCATCCGCAGACTGCACGACATGGTCGCGCAACTGAAAGCCGAAGGGCGCACCGTCATCATCGCGGAACACAGACTCGCCTGGTGCGCCGACATCGCCGACCGGTTCATCCTGTTCAACCACGGGCGGATCACCGGCGAATACACCGCGGCAACCATGCGCGCCATGCCGCAGGAACGCATCGCCGCATTGGGATTGCGCGCACTCGACACCACACCATACGAACACGCCGTGCAACGGATGGCCAACCACGCCACCGGCCCCGGCGAACCAACCACAACCCCGGTGATCGCCACCCGCGGCCTCAACGTCGGCTACCGCAAGGGACGACTCCGCAAAACCACCGCATTCGGCAAACGCATCGACGACTTCGACCTGCACGCAGGACGGATCATGGGACTGATGGGACTCAACGGTTCCGGCAAATCAACACTCGTACGCACACTATGCGGACTGCAACGACCACTGGAAGGCACCATACTGCTGGACGGCAAGCCAGCCAACCGCCCCCAACTCACCAAAGCCGGATTCCTCGTCATGCAGGACGTCAACTACCAGCTCTTCTCCGACAGCGTACGCGAAGAGACAATGCTGGGATGCGACGAAACGGACACCGGCACACGCCGCCGATGCGACGACGTGCTCGCCAGCCTCGACCTGCTCGACATGGCCGAACGACACCCCATGAGCCTATCGGGCGGCCAAAAACAACGACTGGCCATAGCATGCGCCCTCATGAGCGACAAACGACTCATCGTGCTCGACGAACCGACCAGCGGCCTCGACCGGCTGCACATGGAACAAGTCGGCGAACTGCTACGCAACCTGGCGGAACACGACAAAGCCGTACTCGTAGTCACCCACGACAACGAACTTGCCGCAGGATGGTGCGATCAGATCATGACCCTCACCCCATGAACCACGCACCATGAACCACGCGCAAACCGGCAACACAAACGCAACCACGCAAACGGACGAACGAAAGGAACACGCATGACCTTCCGGCCCAACGACTGGCAAGGGGAATGGATCAGCTTCGAACAAATCATCGAAAGCAACGACCCCAACCTCACCCAAGCATGGCACGAAGCCACACAAGCCATGCGCGGCAAACCACTCTTCGCCCTCATGATGCTCGGCGGCGCACAACGCTTCTGGAACAAAGCCTGCACCACCACCAGCAGGGAAAACCCCACACGCATCGGCGGATGGCGCATCGAAACCCCGAACAAGCAAACACCAGCGGAAACCCCCGGCCTCCGCCTGACCTGGCTCGACGAACACGGCGAACCACTACGCACACTCGACTACCAACTCGACCACATGCTCGAACACGGACTCGAAGGCAAACCCTGCTACGTATTCCACGCCACCCAACAACAACCACACAACCCATTCAACGTGCTCATCGCCATGGACCCCATGCCGGAACGCGCCGCGCTCGCCGACGGCGGATTGCTCAGCCACATGCATTTCCAGTACGCGTCCAGCGAGGGGAAGCTCATCAAAGGCGCGGGCGAGGGCGCGAAGCTCAAGCGCCGCATGTGGTACCCGACCATGTGCGCGGCGGAAGGCGGCCTGCTCGACCAGTGCAATATCGTGCGAGCGTTGCACCAGCTGCCGGTATGGACGGCGTTGCCGCACGCAGAGTGACCGTGTATGCCGGCTGTAGTGCAGGGCCGTGTGTGCGGGCCGCGCGTTGCCGCAGGTCGAACGTTACTGCAGGTCGAACGTGCGCCTGATGAAACCCTCCACCTTATGCCAGTACACGTCCGGTGCCACGGCCGAACTTTCCATATGGTCGGCGCCGGGCACGAGCAGTCGTTCACGGTCGATGCTGGAACAGGCGTCGTAGTTCATGGCGAGGAAGCGGGGGCTTACCATCCGGTCGCCGCCGCCGTGGATGAACAGCATGGGAATGACCGCATGTCTCAACGACTTGACGCAGGATGCCTCGGTGAAATCGTAGCCCGCGCGCTTCCGGCAGATCAGGCCGGCCGCATCCACGCAGGCCGCCGCCGCCAAGCGCGGCAGATGGAACATGGAATGCGCCATGTCGATGAACTCGTCGCGGGCGGAGGAATACCCGCTTTCCGCGATGCCCGCGACCACATTGCGCGGCAGGCGCGGGTCGCCCACCGTGTTCATCACCGTGCTCGCACCCATCGAACCGCCGTACAGCAGGATCCGCGCATCGGGGTCGCTGGCGACGATGAGACGGATCCAATCCAGCAGGTCGTTGCGTTCCAGCCAGCCCATGCCCACATAACGCCCCTCGCTGAGCTCATGGCCGCGCTGCGCCGGGGTCAGCACCGTGAATCCGAGACGGGCGTAACGATGCGCCCACTTCGCCATCTCCGCCGGGGCGCCGGTGTAGCCGTGCACGCAGATCGCGTAGGCGTGGGGCAGGGGAGCGACGCAATCCGGGTCGAACAGCCAACCATGCATGCGAAGACCGTCGGAGCTGACGATTCGCACCGGCTGCTTGGCCTGGTCGAACCATTCGCCGGCCTCCTTGGCCTCACCCATGTTCATCTTCTCGTTGCGGTCGGGCGCGATGAGGTTCCTATGGAAGATGGAGTTCTTGGACTGGGTGTCGATGGCGAACCGGAACATGCCGTCCGCGGTGGCGGCGAGCAGCCCCGTCGCCGCGAGCGTGGCCGCCGTGGCCGCAATACAGGAAGTACGGACGATATCGTGGGTGTCATGCTGCGTCATCATTGCCTCGTTTCGGACATTCACTACTTCAGTACAGCTTACCTTCCTTCAGACCGTTCACGGTGTGCGGAGGTTTGTCCGAGGCATGCGTATGATTGAGAAGGCTTTGGCGAGGGAAGGCACAGGTGTGCACTTCCGTTATCGACTCGGCGTATCTCACCCTCCTCGGATGTTGTTCGGCGCGTCGTGGCGCCAATACAAGAACACTACGAAGGAGCAATCCAACATGGCCAACACCATTTCCCTGAACGGTGAAGCACGTAACGAGTTCGGCAAGGGCGTCGCCCGCCGCCTGCGCGTCGCCAACAAGATCCCGGCGACCATCTACGCCGGTGGCACCGAGCCCGCATACCTCACCCTGCCGATGCGCGAGACCACCCTGGCCCTGCGTCACACCAACGCCCTGTTCAGCCTCACCTTCGACGGCCAGACCAAGATGGCCGTCGTCAAGGACGTGCAGAAGAACCCGGTCAAGCGCATCATCGAGCACATCGACTTCCTCGAGGTGAAGGCCGGCGAGAAGATCGACGTCGAGGTGCCGGTGTTCGTCGAAGGCCAGCCGAAGGGCGCCGCCGTGGCGTTCGTCGACATCCAGGAGCTCAAGGTCCGCGCCGATGTCGCCAACCTGCCTGAGAAGATCGTCGTGAACGTCGAAGGCCTGACCGACGGCACCAAGGTTCTGCTCAAGGACGTCCAGATGCCGGAAGGCGCCGAGCTCGACATGGACGACCTCGAAGAGTCCGTCGTCACCGTCGAGGTGCCGGATGACGCCACCGAGTCCACCGAGGCCGCCGCTCCGGCCGCCGCCGAAGCCGCTCCGGCCGCCGACGCCGAGTGAGCGTAACGCCACAGACGTGACCATATAACGTGATGAAGGCCCGCGAATATTCGCGGGCCTTCATTGCTTTCACGATGTGAACCTTTCCCGCGATGAGTTACGACGCTGTGAGAAAGTAAACATCAGCGCCCGCCACAAGCGGACAAAACAGTACAACGGCCGCCCCCAACGGCCATCGATGTCAAGAAGAAGTGAAATGACTGAGAACACACATCACGACCCCGCAGCCCTGGACAAGCTGACCGAGGCATTCACCGTCCTGCCGAACGAGAACCCCGCATCCGACGCCAAGCGCAACGAACTGATCGACAAGCCGGCGTTCGGCCAGGTCTTCTCCGACAACATGGCGCACATGACCTGGACCAAGGGCGAAGGCTGGTCCGATCGCCGCATCGAACCGTACGCACCGCTGAAGATGGACCCGGGCGCATCCGTGCTGCACTACGCGCAGGAGTGCTTCGAAGGCCTGAAGGCCTACCGTCACGCCGACGGCTCCACTTGGCTGTTCCGCCCGGATGCGAACGCCGAGCGTTTCCAGAACTCCGCCAAGCGTCTGTACCTGCCCGAGCTGCCGATCGACGACTTCATCGGCTCCGTCGCCGCTCTCGTCAAGCGTGACGTGAACTGGGTTCCGTCCCGCCGCGAATACACCCTGTACATGCGTCCGTTCATGTTCGCTTCCGAGCCGTTCCTGGGCGTGCGTGCCCCGCAGGAAGTGGACTACTGCGTGATCGCCTCCCCGTCCGGCCCGTACTTCCCGGGCGGCGTCAAGCCCGTCAGCATCTGGGTTGAAGACAAGTGGTTCCGTACCGGCCCTGGCGGCACCGGCTTCGCCAAGTGCGGCGGCAACTACGCCGCGTCCCTGCTCGGTGAGTACACCGGCATCGACCACGGTTGCCAGCAGGTCTGTTTCGTCGACGCCGCGACCAAGACCTACCTTGAGGAGCTTGGCGGCATGAACATGATGGTCGTGCACAAGGACGGCCATGTGGAGACCCCGTCGCTGACCGGCAACATTCTGCCGGGCGTGACCCGCCGCTCCCTGATCCAGCTGCTGCAGGACGACGGCCATGACGTGGTCGAGACCATGATCGCCCTGGACCAGCTGCTCGAAGACATCAAGTCCGGCGAGGTCACCGAGGTGTTCGCCTGCGGTACCGCCGCCATCATCACCCCGATCGGCCGCTTCAAGTCCGAGAAGTTCGACGTGACCGTCGCCGACGGCAACTCCGGCGAGCTGACCATGGCCCTGCGCAACCAGCTGCTCGGCATTCAGCTTGGCGAGATCGACGATCCGCACAACTGGATGTGGAAGGTTTGCTGATTCGCATCCGCTGAATCACCAGTGTGAACCGCCGGAGGGCGGGACATGCGCCGCATTGGCAGCGCATGTCCCGCCCTCCGTTTCGTTGTCGCGGGTTGTTTCGCTGCGCCTTGAACACAGCAGTCGGGCGCAGGCTTGGCGGGGCGCAGACGTGCGATGCGGGCCGGGCGTGGGATCGGGCGAATGATGGTAGGCTCACCTAGGCCTAAGGAATGGAGGGAAGTATGGAAGTCGCCTTGGAGAGCAACGCGTTCTTCTGGGGAATCGAATATCTGGCGACGTTCTGCTGCGGTATGGTCGGCGGTCTGGCGGCGGTGCGCAAAGGGTACGATATTTTCGCGATCCTCGTCACGACATGGCTCACGGCTCTGGGAGGCGGCATCATCCGTGACGTGCTGCTCGGCGTATTGCCGCCCGTGGGCGTTTCCGACAAGGGATTGGTGATCACCGCACTGCTCGCGGCAATCGCCGTGGCCGTGATATATCCCGAAATCGACAAGCTGAAATGGTCGATGCTGACCTTGGACGCGCTGGCGTTGGGATTGTACGCCGTCAACGGCACCAGCAAAGCCATGATGTACCACATGTCCGGCATCACCGCCGTGTTCCTGGGCATGTTCACCGCCTTGGGCGGCGGTCTGATCCGCGACATGCTCATCAACGAGGTGCCGATGGTGATCCGCGACAAGCATTGGTATGCGGTGCCATCCGCGGTCGGCTGCGTGCTCACCGTGCTCGTCTGCAAGGGCGTGAACGCCGGGATCATCGACTTCGCCGGTGAGGTCGTGCTTGACGTGCTGATCGTCGTGCTGATGGTCGGCATGAGATTGGCGTCCGTGATCTTCGATATTCAGCTTCCCGGGGCGTTGACAAGACACACCGCCCATCTTCCAGGAAAATCAACGGAAAAGGGTTCGTCGGCAACGCGCCGTAGGGGAGACGGGCACAAGGACTGAGGATTGAGATTGATTGCGAAACTCTCCGGATAACAAAAAATCCCGCAGGAAAACCTGCGGGATTTTCATGCGCTAGGCGCTAGCTCACAGAGCGTTGATCGCCAGGGCGAGACCGGACTTGCGGTTGGCGGCCTGATTCTTGTGAATCACGCCGGCGCCGGCGGCCTTGTCGAGCTTCTGAGCGGCGACCTTGTAGGCGGCTTCGGCAGCGGCCTTATCGCCGGCCTCGATGGCCTTGCGGGTGGCGCGGATGGCGGTCTTCAGACCGGACTTCACGGCCACATTGCGCTTGTGCGACTTCTCATTGGTGAGAACGCGCTTCTTCTGCGACTTAATGTTTGCCACGTTTACTCCAAACGATGTGTATTACAAGGACATACAAAAGTTAGAGGATAGCATGGGGGTTGGAAAAAGTCAGGATGGCACGCCGGAAACAGCGCGGGAATGACGGAGAACAGGCCGGTGCTTGCTACACTGGGTGAAGTTTGAGCATTCGTCAGGAGGCATATTCGGTGGTCGTTCAGCACAACCAACCCGGTTCCACAGATCAGTCGTTGATCCGCAACTTCTGCATCATCGCGCATATCGACCATGGCAAGTCGACCGTCGCGGACCGTATTCTCCAACTCAGCGGCATCGTGCCGGAGCGTGAGATGCGCGACCGTTTCCTCGACCGCATGGACATCGAGCAGGAGCGCGGCATCACCATCAAATCCCAGGCGGTGCGCGTGCCGTGGACCTTCGACGGCACCGAATACACGCTTGGCATGATCGACACTCCCGGCCACGTCGACTTCACCTATGAGGTCTCCAGAGCGTTGGCCGCATGCGAGGGCGCCGTGCTGCTGGTGGACGCCACGCAGGGCATCGAAGCGCAGACGCTGAGCAACCTGTATATGGCCATCGACCACGATCTGACCATCATCCCCGTGCTGAACAAGATCGACCTGCCGAGCGCCGAACCGGACAAGCATGCGGAGGAGATCGCCGGCCTCATCGGTTGCGAGCCGTCCGACGTGCTGCGCGTTTCCGGCAAAACCGGCGAAGGCGTGGCCGACCTGCTCGACCAGATCGTCATGGACGTTCCCGCTCCCAAGGGCGATCCGGAAGCTCCCGCCCGTGCACTGATCTTCGACTCCGTGTACGACTCATACCGCGGCATCGTCACCTACATCCGTATGGTCGATGGCGAACTGCGCTCCCGTGAGAAACTGCACATGATGGGCATCGGCATGACGCACGATCCGATCGAGATCGGCGTGATCAGCCCCGACATGACCCCCACCAAAGCGCTCGGCGCCGGCGAGGTCGGTTATGTGATCACCGGCGCGAAGGATGTCAGCCAGTCCAAGGTGGGCGACACCGTCACCTCCGCGCTCAAGCCGGCGTCCGAACCGCTGCCCGGCTACCGCGATCCGAAGCCGATGGTGTACGCGGGTCTGTTCCCGATCGACAACGCCCAGTTCCCCGAACTGCGTGAGGCGTTGGACAAGCTCAAGCTCAACGACGCCGCGCTGGTCTATACGCCGGAAACGTCGGTCGCGCTGGGATTCGGCTTCCGTTGCGGCTTCCTCGGCCTGCTCCACATGGAGATCGTGTCCGAACGACTCAGCCGCGAATTCAACCTCGATCTCATCCAGACGGCGCCCAACGTCACCTACGAGGTGACCGCCGAGGATGGCAGCGAACATCACGTCACCAATCCGAGCGAATTCCCGGACGGCAAGATCAAGAACATCGTCGAGCCGATGGTCGCCGCCGACATCATCGCGCCGAAGGAGTTCATCGGCGCCGTGATGGACCTGTGCCAGGATCACCGTGGACAGATGGGCACGATGGAGTATATTTCCACGGATCGTGTGGAAATGCATTACCGCATTCCGCTGGCCGAGATCGTGTTCGACTTCTTCGACCAGTTGAAGAGCCGCACGAAGGGTTATGCGTCGCTCGACTACCATGAGGACGGCGAACAGTCCGCCGACCTGGTGAAGGTGGATATTCTCATCCAGGGGGAGAAGGTCGACGCGTTCAGCGCCATCGTGCACCGCGACAAGGCGTACAGCTACGGCGTGATGATGACGAAGAAGCTGCGTGAGCTGATTCCGCGCCAGCAGTTCGAGATTCCGATCCAGGCCGCCATCGGTTCGCGCATCATCGCCCGCGAGAACATCCGCGCCCTGCGCAAGGACGTGCTCGCCAAGTGCTACGGCGGCGATATCACGCGTAAGCGCAAGCTGCTCGAAAAGCAGAAGGCCGGTAAGAAGCGCATGAAGATGCTCGGCCATGTGGAGGTGCCGCAGGAGGCCTTCATCGCCGCGCTGTCCACCGGTGAGGACGCCAACGATCGCGACACCAAGGATAAGATCCGCGCCGCGCAGAAGACCGAAGGCTGATGTTCGAAGCCTAAGCGCGTGGAACGGGAGTCTCCCTTGGTATATGAAATCTACATCCATGTGCCGTTTTGCATGAGGCGTTGCGGCTACTGCGATTTCAACACGTATACCGCCACCGATTTGGGTGGCGGCGCGTCCCGTGGCAACTACGCCAATATGGTGATCCGTGAGATGCGCCTGGTGCACGACTGGCAGCAGGCGCACGGCGTCGCTGAACCGTCGGCGGCGACCGTGTTCTTCGGCGGCGGCACGCCGACCATCCTGCCGGCCTCCGATCTGGTGGCCATGCTGGATGCCATACGTGGCACGTGGGGAATCGCCGAAGACGCGGAGATCACCACCGAGGCGAATCCGGATACGGTGAACGCCGATTACGTGAAGGAACTGGCCGATGGCGGATTCAACCGTATTTCCTTCGGCATGCAGTCGGCGGTGCCGTCCGTGCTGAAGACGCTTGACCGTACGCACACCCCGGCCAATGTGGCGGCCGGCGTCGCGGCGGCGAACGCGGCCAACATGCGTTCCAGCGTGGATCTTATTTACGGAGCGCCGGGGGAGAGCCTCGACGATTGGCGTACTTCCGTGAGCACCGCCATCGATCTGGGCGTGAACCATATTTCCGCATACGCGTTGACCATCGCGCCGCATACGAAGATGGGGCGCCGAATCGCCGCGGGAACGTTGCCCACGCCGGATGACGACGATGAGGCGAGCAAATACGAGATCGCCGATGATCTGCTGAGCGCCGCGGGGCTCGAATGGTATGAGATCAGCAATTGGGCACGTCCAGGCTACGAATCGCAACATAACCTTGGGTATTGGCGCAACGTCGACTGGGCTGGGCTTGGACCGGGGGCGCACAGCCATTACAACCGGTGCCCTGCGGATTCCTCCGGTGAACCGGGGGAGACGGCATCTTCGCCGCTCGGTCTGCGCAGTTGGGATATCGCGCATCCGAAGCTATGGGGACAATCCATCACCGACGGCAAGGTGCCATGGGGCGGAAACGAACGGATCTCCCATGAGGAGCATCTTGAGGAAACCATCATGCTCGGCCTGCGCATCCGCGAGGGATTGGATCTGGCGCTTCTGGACGGCGTGGTTGACATGTCCCGCATTCGCCCCATGGAAGGCGAAGGGCTGATCACGATTCGTGACGGCCGTGTGATTCCCACCCGAACCGGCCGCTTGCTCAACGACACCGTCATCGAGCGTTTCTTCGACGCCTGCTCGTTATAACGCCGCGTACGGGAAATGCTGGTGGGGGTGCGGAACATCATGCCTTGCACCCCCGAATGGTTATTTGGTTCCCTGCTCCTGCAGGCTTTCCGCCAACGGTGTTTCCCGGAGAAGCGCCATGAGAATGCCAGCGAGGATTATCAACGGAACCACCAGCATGAACAGCGGGACGAGGGCGTCGTTGTAGGCGGCCGCGACTGTGCTGCGTACATGGGATGGCAATGCGTGGACGATGCCGGGTGTGAGCGAATTCGGGTCGACGCCGAGCGCATGTGCGCCGCCCAACGGTTCCAGTCGCTCGATGAGCAGGCGAGTCAGATTTCCGGTGAAAATCGCGCCGGCCACGGACGAGCCGAGCGTGGTGCCGATTTCACGGAAGAAGTTCGTCGCGCTGGTGGCCGTGCCCACCATGGATGAGGGGAATTCGTTCTGCACGATCAATACCAGGATCTCGAAGCTCAACCCCATGCCGAATCCCATGACCGTCAGATACATGCAGGCGAGGAACGGCGATGCGGTGGCTGTCAACGTGCACAGTCCGAGCGCTCCCAGCAGCGCTATGACGAAACTGGTCACCATCAGCTTCTTGTATCGGCCATATTTGGCCACCAATGCCCCGGAGATCAATGAGGCCACGAAATACAGGACCGATGACGGGACTTCCATGTACCCGGCGAACGTGGCGCTCATGCCGTGTGCCAGCTGGAAATAGGTGGGCAGGTACGACATGGACGCCATCATGGCGAACAGGATGATGAACCCTCCGACGGTGGCCAGTACGAAATTACGGTTTCGGAACAATGCGAGCGGCATGATTGGTTCGGACGCACGGTGTTCCGCGATTACGAACAACACGCCGAACAGTATGGTTGCCGCGATCAGACCGATGATGACGGGCGAATGCCAGTCATGCCGCACACCGCCCCAGGATGTGGCCAGCGTAAGCGTCGTCACCGCCACGGCAATCGTGACCATGCCGTACGAATCGAAATGCGACAATGATGCGCGTTGTGGGTATTTCGGCAACAATACGGCGCAGATGCCGATGCAGGCCACCGCCAGCGGGATGTTCATCCAGAACGCCCAACGCCAGGTGAGATGGTCGGTGAACAAACCTCCAAGCAGGGGGCCGATTAGCATGGGTGCCGCCCAGCCCACGCCCATCGCGTTCAGATATATGGCTCGTTTGCGGGCGGGTATGATGTCGGCGACGATCGCTTGCGAAAGCACCATGACACCGCCTCCGCCGAGCCCTTGAATGGCGCGTCCGGCAATCAGCCCGGCCATGTTCGGAGTGAACCCGCAGATGATCGAACCGGTGAGGAACAACGCGAGTGCGCCGAGGAACAGTTCTCTTCGCCCGATAAGATCACCGATTTTGCCGTATACGGGCATGCCGATGGTACTGGCAAGCACATAGCATGTGGTGACCCAGAGCATGTGGTCCACGCCGCCCAGTTCGCCGACGACGGTGGGCAGTGCGGTGGCGACGATGGTCTGATCGAGCGAGCTGATGGTTTCGCCGATGAGCAGGGCCGCGAATACCAGTCCGGTAGAACGGACCTGAAGTGTCTGTTCGGAGGTTTCGTTCATGCTTTGGCCTCCGTGCTGCCTGCCGTCAGGTCATCGACGGGTACGCTGATGGGGTCGGTGACGACGGTGCTGCCGAGGGTTTGTTCAAGATGATCGACCAGTCGGTGCATGGTGTCGATCATGGCTGCGATGTTCTGTACGCCGACCTCGGTCATGCAATGTTCCTCCGCTTGGCGTTCCTCGGCTCCGGCGCGTACGGCGATGCCGAGTCCGCGGCTGGTGAGTGTGTGCACTTTGCTGCGTTTGTCGGCGGGGGAGGCGCTTGTTTCGACCAATCCTCGGCGTCCCAATGAGGATATGACCGAGCTGGCGGTCTGTTTCGGCATGTACAGAGCGGTGCAGAGTTGCTTCTGCGTCATGCCTTCGGGGTGATCCTTCAACTCTTCCAGCACGCCAAGGCTGAAATATGTTTCGTCATACCGTTTCGCCAGAGCGCTGTAGATTTTGTCGAGGCGCAATCCCAGGGTATACAGCTCGTCGATCGGGTGAAGCTGTTCGATGGATATGGATTCCATTCATTCTCCATTGGTCTGTTTTCGGACTAATTTAGTCTGAGAGCAGACTATCTCATCGTGTGGCCAAACCTGATATGTGTCGTACACGTTTCCGCATGGGCGTTTCGGGCGGAAACGTACTTCGGAAACACGGTCGCGGATATCGCCTGACATTCGACACTCCGGCCGTTTTCCAAGGAAAATATGTCTTGACTTTTCGGGGTATTCGTTATATGGACACGGAAATGTTCACGACACAAGGGCGCGTTATTCTAATCCACGCATTAAAGAACCGCAAGACTTTTCTTGCCCAAAAACATTGAAGGTGGTTTCGGTGACTTTCCACGCCCCGTTAGATCTAACGATCCATGATTCACAAGGTATGTACGATCCTGGAGCTGAGCATGATGCTTGCGGCGTGGGTATGGTCACCACCCTCAACAAGCGCCCGGAACGCAAGATCGTGGACGATGCCATCGAAGTGCTCGTCAACCTCAATCATCGTGGCGCGGTGGGTGCCGAGGAGAACACCGGCGACGGCGCCGGCATCCTCATGAGCATGCCCGACGAGTTCATGCGTGCGACCGTCGGCGTCGACCTGCCCGAGGAAGGGCATTACGCGGCCGGCATCGCGTTCCTTGATCGCGACATCGCCACCTCCGGCCAGCAGGAGCAGGCCATCGCCCGCATCGTAAGCGAAGAAGGTCTGGAAACCCTCGCATGGCGTGTGGTGCCGACCAACCCCGACGGCTTGGGTCTGCAGGCACTGGCCAGCATGCCGTCCTTCAAGACGCTTGTCGTGGCCGATCCCGAAGGCAAGCTGGCGGGCGTGGAACTCGACCGGAAGACCTTCCGCATCCGCAAGCGCGTGGAGCATGAAGTGGGCATCTACTTCGCCTCCCTGTCCTCGCGCACCATCACCTACAAGGGCATGCTCACCACCATGCAGCTCAAGCCCTTCTTCCTCGATCTTTCCGACGAGCGCATGAAGGCCAAGGTCGCCATCGTGCACTCCCGCTTCTCCACCAACACCTTCCCGAGCTGGCCGCTGGCTCAGCCGTTCCGCCTGCTGGCGCACAACGGCGAGATCAACACCATCCAGGGCAACCGCAACTGGCTGTCCGCCCGTGAAGGCCGTTTGAGCAGCGAACTGCTCGGCGAATTCGAGCCGCTGCTGCCGATCACCACCCCCGGCTACTCCGACTCCGGCACCTTCGACGAATGCCTCGAACTGCTGCATCTGGCCGGCAGATCCCTGCCGCACGCCGTGTGCATGATGCTTCCCCCCGCATGGGAGAAGAACGACCAGCTCGACCCGGACGTCAAGGCGTTCTACGAGTACAACAACACGCTGATCGAACCGTGGGACGGCCCCGCGCACATCGTGTTCACGGACGGCACCCAGGTCGGCGCCCTACTCGACCGTAACGGTTTCCGCCCCGGCCGCTGGCAGCTCACCGACGACGGCTATGTCGTGCTGGCCTCCGAGGCCGGCGTGCTGCCCGAGATCGCGGACGAGCACATCGTTTCCAAAGGCCGCCTGGAGCCGGGCAAGATGTTCCTGGTCGACACCGAGGAAGGCCGCATCATCCCCGACGAGGAAATCAAGAAGAACCTCGCCGCCCAGCATCCGTACCGCAAGTGGGTCGAAGGCAACTCCATCGAGATGAGCCAGCTGCCCAAGCGCGAGCACGTGAACCATTCCGGCCAGTCCGTGCAGCGCCGCCAGCGCGCGTTCGGCTACACCGAAGAGGATCTCAAACTGCTGCTCACCCCCATGGCCAACACCGGCAAGGAACCGCTGGGATCCATGGGCAACGACGCTCCGCTCGCCGCGCTGTCGTCCCACAGCCGCATGCTGTTCGACTACTTCACGCAGAAGTTCGCGCAGGTCACCAACCCGCCGCTGGATTGGGAACGTGAGAAGATCGTCACCTGCCTCGAATCCGCCATCGGCCCGGAGCCCAACCTGCTGTCCGACAGCGAACTGCACGCCAAGAAGATCCTGATCCCGCTTCCCGTGCTCAACTCCGACGAAATGGCGCAGCTCAAGCGCCTGGACAAGGCCAAGCTGCTCGGCGGCTACTACAAGCCGTACGTGGTCAAGGGCCTGTACCAGGTCGCAGGCGGCGGCAAGGCGCTGAAGGAACGTCTGGACGAGATCTTCGTCGAAATCGACGAGGCCATCGCCGCGGGCAAGAACTTCCTCGTGCTGTCCGACCGCGATTCCAACCACACGTGGGGCCCGATCCCGTCGCTACTGCTCACCTCCGCCGTGCAGCACCACCTGCTGCGCCGCCATACGCGTACGCAGATCTCCATGGTCGTGGAGGCCGGCGATGTGCGCGAAATCCACCATGTCGCACTGCTCATCGCCTACGGCGCCGCCGCGGTGAACCCGTATCTGGCGTTCGAATCCGTCGAGGATCTGTCCCGCCGAGGCTACCTCAACGTGGACGCCGAAACCGCCGTGAGCAACCTCACCAAGGCGCTGTCCACCGGCGTGCTCAAGATCATGGCCAAGATGGGTGTCTCCACCATCATGAGCTACCGTGGCGCGCAGCTGTTCGAAGCCGTCGGCCTCGACAAGAGCGTCATCGACGAATACTTCACCGGCACCACCTCCCGCGTGGGCGGCGTCGGCCTCGACGAAATCGCCGAAGAGGTCGCCACCCGCCACCGCGTGGCCTATCCGAACCAGTGGACCGCGACCCCGCATCGCAACCTCCGCACCGGCGGCGACTACAAGTGGCGTCGCACCGGCGAGGACCATCTCAACGATCCGGAAGCCATCTTCCTGCTGCAGCAGTCGACCCAGCGCGGCGACTACGGCATGTTCAAGAAGTATTCGGACCACATCAACGACACGTCCAACCGTCTGATGACGCTGCGCGGACTCATGAAGTTCAAGCAGACCCGCAAGCCGATCGACATCTCCGAAGTCGAACCGGCCAGCGAAATCGTCAAGCGCTTCTCCACGGGCGCCATGAGCTACGGCTCCATCTCCCAGGAGGCGCACGAGACGCTCGCCATCGCCATGAACAAGATCGGCGCGCGCTCCAACTCCGGTGAGGGCGGCGAATCCGAGGACCGCATCAACGATCCGCTGCGCTACAGCAAGATCAAGCAGATCGCGTCCGCACGCTTCGGTGTCACCAGCGACTACCTGGTCCATGCCACCGACCTGCAGATCAAGCTTGCCCAGGGCGCCAAGCCCGGTGAGGGCGGTCACCTGCCCGGAGCCAAGGTTCCGCCGTGGATCGCCAAGGTGCGTCACGCGACGCCAGGCGTCGAGCTCATCTCCCCGCCGCCGCACCACGACATCTACTCCATCGAGGATCTGAAGCAGCTCATCAACGATGCGAAGATGGCCAATCCGAAGGCCCGCGTGCACGTCAAGCTCGTCTCCGAATTCGGCGTCGGCACCATCGCGGCCGGCGTGGCCAAGTGCCATGCCGACGTGGTGCTGATCTCCGGCTACGACGGCGGCACCGGCGCGGCTCCGCTCAACGCCATCAAGCATGCCGGCACCCCGTGGGAGATCGGCCTGTCCGAAACCCAGCAGACGCTGGTGCTCAACGGCCTGCGCTCCCGCATCACCGTGCAGTGCGACGGCGAGCTCAAGACCGGCCGTGACGTCGTGATCGCGGCGCTGCTCGGCGCCGAGGAGTTCGGCTTCGCCACCGCGGCGCTGATCGTCGAAGGCTGCGTCATGATGCGTGCCTGCCAGAAGAACACCTGCCCGCAGGGCATCGCCACCCAGGATCCGGAACTGCGTGCACGCTTCAAGGGCAAGCCCGAGCATGTGATCAACTTCTTCATGTTCATCGCCGAAGAAGTCCGCGAACTGCTTGCGCAGCTCGGTTTCCGCACGCTTGAGGAAGCGGTCGGCCACGTCGAGTGCCTCGACCAGAACGAAGCCATCAAGCGTTGGAAGTCCGACGGCATCGACCTGAGCAACGTGCTCATGCAGCCCGGCCCGGTTCCGGGAACGATCCTGCACAAGACGATCGATCAGAACCATGAGCTCGACAAGGCACTGGACAACAAGCTCATCGAGATCGCACAGCCCGCCCTTGAGAACAAGGAGCCCGTGCGCATCGACATGCCGATCCGCAACGTGAACCGTACGCTCGGCACCATGGTCGGCTACGAGATCACCAAGCGCTACGGCGAGGAGGGCCTGCCCGACGACACCATCGACATGACCTTCCACGGTTCCGGCGGCCAGTCCATCGGCGCGTTCATTCCGCGCGGCGAAACCATGCGCATCTACGGCGAGGTCAACGATTACGCGGGTAAGGGCCTGTCCGGCGGCCGCATGATCGTGCGCCCCGAATCCGACGTCACCTTCGACCCGCACGTCAACGTGATCGCGGGCAACGTGACCGGCTTCGGCGCCACCTCCGGCCAGATGTTCGTCGCCGGCCGTGCGGGCGAACGCTTCGGCGTGCGCAACGGCGGCGCGACCTTCGTGGTCGAAGGCGTCGGCGACCACGGCTGCGAATACATGACCGGCGGCACCGTGGTCATCCTCGGCCCCACCGGGCGCAACCTCGGCGCTGGCTTCTCCGGCGGCAACGTCTATGTGCTCGACCTCGACATGGACAAGGTCAACCCGGATGCGGCGAAGAACGGCGCCCTGCTGTTCGAACCGCTCGACGGCGAATCCGACAAGCTGGTGCATGATCTGGTCAAGCAGCACGCCGAGGAGACCGGTTCCGCATTCGCGGCCGACCTGCTCGCCGACTGGGCGAACGCGTCCAAGCGATTCACCCGCATCGTGCCGAAGCACTTCCTCGCCATGCAGAAGGCGATGAAGGAAGCCGAGGAGAAGAACATCGATTTCAATACGCCCGGCGTCTGGGAACAGGTGTACGAGCAGGTTATGGAAGGAGCGCGCTGACATGGGAGATCCTCGTGGATTCCTGAAGGTCCGTACCCGTCGCGAACTGGCCGAACGCCCCGTTGAGGAGCGAATCAAGGATTGGTTCGACGTCCACGCCGAATCCGGCCTGCAGTCCTGGACCACCGAACAGGCCGCACGCTGCATGGATTGCGGCACCCCGTTCTGCATGAACGGCTGCCCGCTGGGCAACATCATCCCCGAATTCAACGATCTAGTCCGCCAGGAGAAGTGGGAGGACGCGTACAACCGCCTGTCCGAAACCAACAACTTCCCTGAGGTCACGGGCCGTATCTGCCCCGCGTTGTGCGAGGCTGCCTGCGTGCTGGGCATCCACCAGCCGCCGACCATGATCAAGAACGACGAGTGCACGATCATCGATCAGGCTTGGAATCTGGATTACGTCAAGCCGCTGCCGCCGCAGCGTCTGACCGACCAGACCGTGGCCGTGGTCGGTTCCGGCCCTTCCGGCCTCGCCTGCGCCCAGCAGCTCACCCGTGCCGGCCACACCGTGGTCGTGTACGAGCGTGACGACGCCATCGGCGGTCTGATGCGCTACGGCATCCCGAACTTCAAGCTCGACAAGCGACTGCTGGACCGCCGCGTGGAGCAGATGGAAGCCGAAGGCACCGTATTCCGCACCGGCGTGGAGATCGGCAAGGACATCTCCTGGGACGATTTGCGTTCCCGTTACGATGCCGTGGTCGTGGCCATCGGTTCCACCGTGCCGCGCGACATGAAGCTTCCCGGCCGTGAACTCGAAGGCATCCACTTCGCCATGGAGTTCCTGCCCGACGCCACCCGTCGCGTCTACGGCGTCAAGCCGGTGCACGACATCACCGCTAAGGACAAGCACGTCGTCATCATCGGCGGCGGCGACACCGGCTCCGACTGCCTCGGCACGTCCATCCGCCAGGGCGCGAAGGACGTCACCGTGCTGCAGATCATGCCCCAGGAGCCGAGCGAGCGCCCCGACAACCAGCCGTGGCCTACCTTCGCTCGCCTGTACCAGAAGACATCCTCCATGGAGGAAGGCTTCGAGACGGGTCGCGCCGAATACGTCTACAACACCGACTCGGTGAACTTCGTCGATTCCGAGGAGGAACAGGCCAAGGTCACGATCGAGAACTCCACCGCCACCGAAGGCTTCGTCGCCGACGAGAACGGTCATGTGACCGGTCTGAAGGTCGTGAACGTCGCTCCGGGCGAGAACGGGCCGTTCACCCGTCAGCCCGGCACCGAGCGTGTGATCCCCGCCGATCTGGTGCTCATCTCCGTGGGCTTCCTGCACCCGGACACCACCACGCTGGTCGACCAGCTGCCCGTCGAACTCGACGGTCGCGGCAACGTGGCCCGCAACGACGCCTTCGCCACCTCCCAGGACGGCGTGTTCGCCTGCGGTGACGCCGGACGTGGCCAGAGCCTTGTGGTCTGGGCCATCGCCGAAGGCCGCTCCTGCGCGGCCGCGGTCGACGAGTACCTGACCGGAGCCACCGAACTGCAGGCGCCCATCGTCGCCTCCAAGCGTCCGATGATGCTGCCTCGCTGATCGGCGTTGCCGATAAGTCGCCGATAATACAGGCGTGATACGGGCGGCCGTGCGATTCCCAGACGAAACGCTGGGGACGCGTGGCCGCCCGACTGCTATGCGAAGACCGCCCGCGATGCGGGATTTGGAACGAAAAACGACCGAATCCCGCGCCGTGACCGGGAAAAACGGCCGGCATGCAGTAAAGTGACATGCAGCGATACGTAACAAAGGAGTGTTTCAATGCCCAATCGTGCAGAACGTCGCGCCAAGGCCAAAGCCGACCGCAGGGGAGTACCCTCCCAGTACGACCAGACCCGTGGGCGCGCACGCGCGGGAATGATCGACGAATACCAGCTGCAGGAGAAGTCCCGCAGGCTGCAGGAGGGGACCGACGGCCCCTGGAAGCCCACCGCGCACACCATCACCGAGCAGGAGAACCTGCTGACCACGAACCCCGACTACACGAATCCGAAGATGTTCAAGGCGCCGCATTCCGTGCGCCAGTGGTTCCGCGTGGTCAGCTGGGTGCTGATCGCGCTGTCCATCATCGGCTTCTTCGTGGTGATGTGGCTGCCGAGCCACCCCATGTGGCTGATCGCCACAGTGTCCGGCGTATTCATCGTGGGCGTGCTGAGCCTGTTCTTCACCGCCGGCGATTACAAGCACAATCCGAATCTTGACCAGAACGGCACCGCGGTCTGACGGCTGCCGGCCATGCAAGGCGTAACGGGGATGCGAACGGCGATGAACCGCCGGGCGCATCCCCCGTTTTTGTATATGCCGGGCGTAGGGGAATGCGCGCGGCTGATATGGTTGGACGCAAACGGTTTGCCGGGTAGAGAGGTAATGGGGTGGCAGACGATTCACTGAAATGGCTGGGCGATGAGATCCGCAGCGAATGCGGTGAGGGGATGCTTCAGCGCGCGCAACGGATCGTATGGTATGAGCAGGATCGGATGATGGGGGCGCAATGCCTGGATTCGTCGGATGGCGACGGCACCCGCATCACCCTGACCGCCCGTATGCGGGCCGCGTCGACCACTGCCGGCACCTATACCGTGCAGGCGACCATCGATCTTGGCGACGAACTGCTGTTGTCACGCTACTGCAGCTGCCCGGCGTTCGGGAAAGCCGATGGCGGTGGCTACCGTGGCATGGCCGGGTACCGTGATTTCGATGCGGACGATTACGGGGACGACGGTTCATACGGTTCATACGGTTCGTATGGTTCGTATGGGGATTACGGCGGCTACGACGATTATGACGGTTTCGGCCATGACGGCCATGGCACGGGCAGCGCTTCGGCATTCGGCGGTTCGGCATTCGGCCATATCCCCGACGATGACGAACCGGCCCCCGCGCCGGCACGCGGGTTCGGCAACGGCTCCGGAAGCCTGACGGCGAACGCGCGCTACACCGGGGTGTGCAAGCATGTGGCGGCCATGATCCTGCTGTTTTTGGACAATCCGGACCTCTTCCACGGCTACCATGGCGTCTCCGGCGCGACGCCTCGGCGTCTGAGGGACTGCATGCGTCTGCTCGACGGGCGGAACACCGAAACGGGCGACGATGTTCGCGACGGCCTCCTCGAACGCATGGACGGGGCGAAACGCCGTCTCGCCGCCGAACAGGGCAAGCCTCTGCCATCGGGCGGCGGGCGGGGCGCGAGGAAACGCACCGCCGCACCGCCCGCGGTCAGACCGGGAAGCGTGGAATTGGAGCCGACGCTGGTACTCGGCTATGGGACATGGTCGCTGCAATTGCGCATCACGCACGCCGCGGCCGGGGCGAACACCTCGTATGTGGTGCGCAACATCGCAAAGATGATGGCCGACATCCGTGGCGGCATATACGCCAGTTATGGCAGAAAACTTTCCTTCCGGCATTCCCCGGAAATGTTCTCCCCGTTCTCCCGGAGCCTGATCGAGTTCATCGAACGCGCGATCCGATCCCGGAAGATCGCCATGCTGCAGAACCGGCAGTACGCCTCCAGCGTGATGGTCGACCGTGAACTTTTCCTCGCCGACTGGGAGGTCTGCGACCTGCTCGATCTGTATCGTGAACTGCCCGCCTCGATCGGTCTGAAACTGGATGGCGTGACCGTGGCGGGCGATCAGGGCACGCCCATAGTGGACGGCGGCCTCGACGTCACCTTCCATGCGGAATACACGCATCGGATGGCTTCGAACGGGGTGAGGATCACCGGCGACCGTACGGTGTTCGCCACCATCGCGGGCCCGCACAGCCGCTACATACTCGCCTCGGAGGGCGGGCGCTCCCGACCGGAGTTCCACCGTTGCCCAAGCATGTTTGAGCCGGCGTTGCGCGCGTTGGAATCGTTGTGCACCGGCGAGCCGGACGGCGTGTTCGTGCATGAGGACGATTGGCCGATGTTCGCCCGGACCATCCTGCCCGCACTGGCGAAGGCCGGCATCGGTTTCGATGTGCCGCAGGAGATCGCGTTCGTCGCCGGTGGCGAATGCGGGCTCGAATTCTACTTGGACCGCGATCTGGACGGCATCACCTGCGAAGTCCTGGCCCGCTACGGTGATTTCGCGTTCCAGCTCGTGCCCGCGGCGAAGGCATTGCGCGGCATCATCCACCCGGATTCCACCAGCCGGGCGTCGCTCGTCAAACGCGACGCGGAACGCGAACGGCTCGGCGTGGAACTCGTCGGGCAACTGTTCCCCGAACATGGCGACCATAGCCTCGCCCGCATCGACGAACAGGATGAAGACGCCGTTCTGCTGCTGCTCACCGACGGCGTGGAGATGCTGCGTTCCATCGGCGACGTGTTCTCCACCGCCGCGTTCGACGGTTTGCTCAGGGAGAGCACGCCGACGGTGAAGGTCGGATTGTCCATCGACTCGAACTTGGTGGAGATCTCGCCCATCGCCGACGAGGTGCCGATGAACGAGGTCGGCTCGCTGCTGGAAAGCTACCGGCGCAGACGCCGCTACCACCGGCTGCGCGACGGTTCCTTCATCGACCTGAAGGACGCCGATCTCGACGAGCTCGATACGGTCGCCGTCGACTTCGGGCTGACCGAACGCCAGCTCAACGAGGGCGGCATCGAGCTGCCCGGCTACCAGGCGTTCCTGCTCGACTCCGACGTTTCTGACAGCGGGAAAAGCGCATCGTTCCGCGCGTACGTCGATGACGTCAAGGTGATCGATCCGAGCCGTTACGAGGTGCCGCAATCGTTGCGCGGCATACTGCGCCCGTACCAGGTCGAAGGGTTCCAGTGGCTGTCGACGCTATGCGACAAGGGGTTCGGCGGCATTCTCGCCGACGAGATGGGCTTGGGTAAATCATTGCAGACGCTCACCCTGCTCGAATCACGCAAGGGTAACGGTTGTTCGCTTATCGTGTGCCCGGCGTCGCTGGTATACAACTGGGCCGCGGAATGCGCGAAATTCACGCCCGACCTGCATGTCGGCGTCGTCGCCGGAAGCAAGGCCGAACGCCGACGCGCGTTGGCTGCCGTGGCGCGGAACGCCGATGGGGAAGACTCGGGAGGCGATCGCCCGCAAGATGCGCCGGATATTCTGATCACCTCATACGATCTGCTGCGTCGCGACATCGACGAATACGACGGTTGCGCGTTCGACTGCGTGGTGCTCGACGAGGCGCAGTACATCAAGAACCATACGACCAAGGTCGCCAAGGCGGTGAAACGGTTGCGTTCGGGGCATCGCTTCGCGCTCACCGGCACGCCGATCGAAAACCGGCTCAGCGAACTGTGGAGCATCTTCGACTTTCTCATGCCGGGGCTGCTCGGCTCCTACGCGGCATTCCGCGCACGCTACGAGCAGCCGATCCTCGCGCCCGGCCCGGAACAGTCGGTTATGGCCGCCAAACTGCAGGCGTTGGTGGGTTTGTTCATCAAACGCAGGTTGAAGCGCGACGTGCTCACCGATCTGCCGGACAAGTTCGAGAACGTCGTCACCGTCAGGCTTGAGGGGGAGCAGCGCAAACTGTATGCCGCGCATGAGCAGCGGCTGCGCGCCTCGCTCGACACGGTCGACGACGCCGATTTCGACACGAGCAGGATCCGCATCCTCGCCGAATTCACCCTGCTGCGTGAGATCTGCTGTTCGCCGAAACTCGTGTATGCGGATGCGCGCGTCGACTCCGCGAAACTCGACGCGATCGACGATCTGGTGGCGAGCTGCATGGATTCCGGCAAGAAGGTGCTCATCTTCTCGCAGTTCACCTCGTTCCTCGACCTGATCGGCGAGCGCCTCGCGCAGCACGGCGTCGCGTTCCATTCGATCACGGGGGAGACGCCCAAGAAACGACGCGTCGAATTGGTCGACCGGTTCAACGGCGACGACGTGCCCGTGTTCCTGATCTCGTTGAAGGCGGGCAACACCGGCCTGAACCTGGTGGGCGCGTCCGTGGTCATCCACGCCGACCCGTGGTGGAACGCCGCCGCGCAGAACCAGGCCACCGACCGTGCGCATCGCATCGGCCAGACGCAGGATGTGAACGTGTACCAGATCGTGGCGCAGGACACCATCGAGGAGCGTATTCTGCGGTTGCAGAAGGAGAAAAGCAAGCTCGCGCAACAGTTCACGGACGGCACCGCCGGTGGGGGCGTGGGTTCGCTCACCAGGGACGAGCTGCTCGACCTGCTGTCCTGAATGCGGAATTCCCCACGCGCCGGCGATGCTCCGGAACTTCACCGTGCCGATGAGGTAAGCTGAAAACGACTCCAATTCCAACGATGGAAAGGACCTTCCCCCATGAAAGTCGACATTCTCACCCGCGAGTATCCCCCGCACGTCTACGGCGGTGCCGGCGTGCACGCCGAGGAACTCTCCAAGGTGCTGGCGGAACGCATCGACGTGACGGTACGCGCGTTCGACGGCGCACGCACCGGCGCGGACATCCCCGCCATCCCCGGAACCGACCCGAAGGGCTCGCTGCAGCTGGTCGGCTATGACACGCCAGCCGAGCTGAGCGAAGCCAACGCGGCGCTGAAGACCTTCGGCGTCGACCTACAGATCGCCAACGACGTGGATGCCGATCTTGTCCACGTGCACACCTGGTACGCCTGCCTCGCCGGGCGTCTGGCCCAGCAGCTGCATGAGGTGCCGCTGGTCATCACCGCGCATTCGCTGGAACCCTTCCGCCCGTGGAAGCGCGAACAGCTCGGCGGCGGCTACAACCTGAGCTCGTGGGCCGAGCGTGACGCCTACGAGCACGCCGACCGCATCATCGCCGTCTCCGGCGGTATGCGCGAGGACATTCTCGCCGCCTACCCGAACGTCGACCCGAACAAGGTCGTCGTGGTGCACAACGGCATCACCATGTCCGATTTCGCCACCCCGGCCGAGGACGACGAAGGCTGGAAGGTGTTCGACCGTTACGGCATCGACCGCAGCAAGCCGACGCTGCTGTTCGTCGGCCGCATCACGCGTCAGAAGGGTCTGCCGTACCTGCTCAAGGCGCTGCATCTGGTCGATCCGGGCATTCAGGTGGTGCTGTGCGCCGGAGCCCCGGACACCCCGGAGATAGCCGAGGAGGTCAAGACCGCGTTCGCCAAGCTCGACGAGGAGCGCGGCAACATCATCTGGATCGAGGAGATGCTGCCGAAGCCCGAACTCAACGCGTTGGAACATGGCTGCGACGCGTTCATCTGCCCGTCGATCTACGAGCCGCTCGGCATCGTGAACCTTGAGGCCATGGCCTGCGGCCTGCCGGTGGTCGCCTCCGCGACCGGTGGTATCCCGGAAGTCGTGGTCGACGGCGAAACCGGTTATCTGGTGCCGATCGACCAGCTGCACGACGGCACCGGCACGCCCACCGATCCGGACAAGTTCGTGGCCGACATGGCCGCCGCCATCGACAAGGTGATGGCCGATCCGGAACTGGCCAAGAAGATGGGCCAGGCCGGTTATGAACGCGCACGCGACCACTTCAGCTGGGAGTCCATCGCCGATCAGACCGTCAAGGTCTACGAGGACGTGCTCGCCGAACGCAAGTGATCCAAGACCACCCCGGTACCGTGCAGCGCCCGCCCGTCGCGGCGGTGGACGGCGCAGGGCATGACGGAAGGCCGCGCGATATTCTTACACACGGAATATCGCGCGGCCTTCGTGTCGCAACAACGCATATGCGAATGGGGATGATATGAACGAAACCGTATTGCAACTCGACAATGTGGAATTCCGCCGCAACCGTCGTGTGATCATCACCGACATGAACCTGACCATCCATGCGGGGGAGCGCTGGGTGCTGTTCGGCCCCAACGGCATCGGCAAGTCGACCGCGGTCGGCATGCTCGCCACGCGCACCTTCCCCTCCGAAGGCAAGGTGTTCATCCTCGGCCATCAGCTCGGCAAATACGACGTGTTCAAACTGCGCACCCGCATCGGCCTGGCCTCCGCCGCCCTGGGCCGCCAGTTCCCGGAAGGCGAGGATCCGCTCAACGCGGTGGTCACCGGACTGACCTCCGTGACCGGCAAATGGCATGACGAATACACCGACGAGGAGTACGCCCGCGCCCGCCGCCTGCTGCACGATTTCTCCGTGGGCTATCTCGAAGGCAAGCAGATGTGGCGCCTGTCCGAAGGCGAACGTACGCGCGTGCTCATCGCCCGTGCGTTGATGGGCGATCCGGAACTGCTCATCATGGACGAGCCGACCACGGGCCTCGATCTGGGCGGGCGCGAGCAGGTGATGCGCACGTTGAGCCGTATCGGGCGCGAATCCTCGCAACGCGCGGTGGTGCTCGTCACGCATCGCCTCGAGGAGATCCCCGAAGGCTTCGACCATATCGCCATCATGG
>NZ_JAHBBE010000010.1 GCF_019331805.1 Bifidobacterium pongonis | reverse complement strand
CGCGCACGGAGTTGGTGGCGACCATGCCGGTGCCGGCGTCGCCTTCCGGCGGGGCCAGGACGATGCCCGGCTGCAGCGTGCCCGAGGGGTCGAGCAGCTTGGCACCTTCGGCGGTCAGCTCACCGGCGGGGGTTCCGGCGACCAGCGGAACCGGCAGCAGATCCTCGATCTTCCACGGCTGGTCGGCAATCTCATCCAGCGCGTCGAAACGGTTGAGGAATTCGGTTTCGTAGGTCTTGGTGGTCGGGTCGATCGGGAACATGCCCGAAGCGTCGCCCACGCCGAGAACCTTCTTGCCGGTGAGCTTCCAGTGCACATAGCCGGCGAGCGTGGTGATGTAGTCCACCTTGCCGACGTGTTCTTCGCCGTTCAGCACGGCCTGGTAGAGGTGCGCCACGGACCAGCGTTCCGGAATGTTGTACTGGAACAGTTCCGAAAGCTTTTCGTGCGCTTCGTGCGTGTTGGTGTTCTGCCAGGTGCGGAACGGCACGAGCAGTTCGCCGTTCTTGTCGAAGGCGAGGTAACCGTGCATCATGGCGGAGAAACCGATATGGCCGATGGAGGTCAGTCGTTCGCCGTAGGCGTTGTACACGTCGTTCGCCATGGAGGCGTAGGCGGACTGCAGGCCCTTCCAGACCTCATCGAGGGAGTAGGTCCACAGGCCGTCCTCCAGATGGCTTGCCCACTGGTAGTCGCCGGAGGCGATCGTGCGGTACGTGTCGTCGATCAGCACGGCCTTGATTCGGGTGGAACCAAATTCGATGCCGAGTGCGGTGCGACCGCCACGAATCTTTTCCGCGATCTTCTGGGGAGCGTCGTCAATGTCGACCATATCGATTCCTTCTATCTTGATGCTTGTTCTTGTTGGATTCGCGTTCGCCGGATCACTTGGTCCAGAGGGCCTGGATCTCCTCAAGGGTCTTGCCCTTGGTTTCGGGTGCGAACTTGGCGATGGAGATGGCACCGATGAAGTCCATAATCATCCAGAAGACGAAGGTGCCGGAACCGCCCCAGCCTTCGAACATCATCGGGGTGAACTGACCGACGCAGAAGTTGATGCCCCACAGCAGCACGGTGCACAGACCGGATGCGCGGCCACGCATGTAGGTCGGGAAGAGCTCCGGGATCATGACCCAGGTGACGGGGCCGAGGCCGAAGGCGAAGCAGGCGATGAAGCCGCAGGCGCCGGCGACGACGAGCCAGCCGATGTTGGCGTGGAAGGCGAAGGCCATGATGGCTGCGAACACGCCCATGCCGGCGGCGGAGGTGACGAGCAGCGGCTTACGGCCGGCCTTGTCGATGAGGGCCATGCCCACGACGGTGAAGATCAGCTCGACGAGACCGACGAGGGAGGAGCACAGGAATTCGACGTTCGGGATGTTGTCGCCCAGCGCGGCCTTGAACATGGTCGGACCGTAGTAGGAGACGGCGTTCTGGCCGCCGACCTGGTTGAAGGCGGCGAGCAGCAGGCCGATGAGGAACGGGATGAGCAGCGGCTTCTTGAACAGGTCGGTCAGCTTGCCGTTCTTGTCGCGTTCGATGGAGGCCTTGACGTCGGCCACTTCGCGGTGGGCTTCGTCGGTGCCGCCGATCTTTTCGAGGATGGCGAAGCCTTCCTGTTCACGGCCGGACTGGATGAGGAAGCGCGGGGATTCCGGGGAGAGGAACAGCGCGATGAAGAAGATGGCGGCCGGGATGCAGCCGATGCCGAGCATCCAGCGCCAACCGGTGTTGATGCCCCAGTCGAGGCTGCCGGCGTTGGCGATGCCGAAATTGATGACGTTGGTCAGGAAGATGCCGAGGATGGTGAGCAGCTGGTAGGCGGAGCTCAGGGTGCCACGGTACTTGGCCGGTGCGCATTCGGTGATGTAGGTGATGGCGAGTGCGGAGGCCAGACCGATGCCGACGCCGCCGACGATACGGGCGGCGATGAGGGTCCACGGGCTGTAGGTGAAGGCGGACCAGAGGGCTGCGAAGAAGAAGCAGGCCGCACCGATGAGCAGGACCTTGCGGCGACCGATCTTATCGGCAAGGAAGCCGGAGAAGCCAACGCCGACGACGCCACCGATCATGATGGAGGAGATCACGAGTCCCTGCAGGCCGGCGGACAGGTTGTACGCCTGACGCAGGAATTCGATGGCACCGGAGATGCTCACGGTGTCGTAACCGTACAGAAGTCCGGCCATGCCGGCGCTCAACGCCAGGATGACCACGTATTTCATTGAGCCCTGCTTCTTGACAGTGCTCGTAGCGTTCTCAGTCATATTGTTCCTTTTTCTGTTCCGTATCCGGCAGTCGTGACTGCCGAAGCAGCTTCGCTTCACACGGGACCCACGGCTTGGGGCCGGGGCAGGTTCGCGGCTTTGCTACGGCGACTCGGATTCCCGTCTGCTATGAGGATTTCCGTTCGCTAGTTCGAAATGTTATCGCTCACATTTGAATATGTCAATGCACTCAACAAACGGCTGTTTTAAGCCGTTTTTTCGGCGTGTTGAGCAATGTTAAACGCTCACATTTGGGCGTTTTTCAGACAAAACCGGGCACATTTGCCCTATTGTCACCGGCAGATTCCCCAAATTTTCCTCGAAACTGATGTGAGCGTTCTCAAAACAACGCTCACAGACATACGAAAACCCCGGCATCAGCAGGGCAATCCCACCATGCCGGGGCTACAACACATTCCGACCAAACCCCGATCAAACTCCGATCAGATCAACGACTCGGCGCGATACCCACGGAACTACGCTGAATCAGCTTCGTCGGCACTAATCCCACGCCATGCTGCGACGCGGCATAACCCGGCTCGGCACCCTCCCCCAGCGGATACAGCACCTCGCGCATGGCCAGCTGGCCCAACATCTCGAAATCCTGACGCACCGTAGTCAACGGCGGGTACATGTTATCCACACCGGGCATGTCATCGAACCCGACCAGGCTCACATCCTGCGGAATGCGCACACCATGCTCATGCATGGCACGCGCCACGCCCATCGCCTGCGCATCGTTCGCCGTGACCACCGCCGAAGGCAGCCTGCCACCGGAACGTCCGATGTTCTCCAGCACATGGTTCATCCTGGCGTACGCTTCACCACCCTCCCAGGAACTGCACTGGATGGTCACCGAATTCACCGCATTGGCCCCGCACAGTTTGTTCCACGCCGTCAAACGGGTCGCGGCATCGCGCCATTCGCGCGGACCGGCGAAATACAGCGCGGAACGGTGCCCACGGGCCTTCAACAGATGCATCACATCCTCCATCGCGCCCCACTGGTCGACGCCTACCAAGGCGATCTTGCGCCGATCGGCCGGGCGCAGCAATCGCAACTCCTCCTGCACGCCCATGCCGCCATGCGTGGAGGTGATGAGCACGCGCGGACGGTTGACCTGCGCACGGCACGCCGCGGAGAACATCACATCCGTAGGGGTCAGGAAAATGAACGCGTCGACGTTCTGCTCATCGAAGGTGCGGCACAGATCGTCGAACTCCTTCTGCGTGCACAACGCCTCATGCACCAGCAGCACGGACATGAACAGGCCGTGGGAGCGGGCGATCGATTCGATGGCGCCGATGGCCGAAATAGGACCGTAGAATTTCTGACCGCCAGCGATAAGACCGATGGTGCGCGACCGGCGAGAAGCCAATGCGCGCGCGGAATTACTGGGACGGTAATCAAGCTGTTCGATGGCCCGCTGCACCTTGGCACGCGTGCCCGGGGAAACATCGGGGGAATTATTGATGACTCGCGAAACGGTCTGATGGCTCACACCGGCGAGCTTGGCCACTTCAAACATCGAAGGGCGCTTATTCGCTTTTCGCCCGGCTGCCATACTTCACATCCTCCCGCACATGCATTCATTGCGGTTCCAACTCTACCGCAGAAACGGCGCGGAACGGGGCATCCTGCTCAATGGGCGCAGGATATCCGCAAGGTTCGGGCCATAAACGGCAGCGGATGGCTGCTCGCACCCCGGACATGAAGCCGGATGGCGGGATGTATCAGGTGAGCTTCCACGTAAGACGGTGCAACGATGTCGGACCGTACTTCGCGATGGCGTCGCGATGCGCCTGGGACCCGTACCCCTTGTTATGCTCCCATTCGTACGGGGCATACTTCGGGTCGCTGCCCGCGAGGGAAACCATCAGCCGATCCCTCGTGACCTTGGCGATCACGGCCGCGGACGCGACCGTGGCACAATGCCGATCGCCCTTGACCTTGGTGGTCACGTCGGCGGGAACCGGCACGAATGGCGCGTCGAACGTGTTCAGCGCCTTGGTGATGTAATCGTTCGGACCGTCGAGAATCGCACCCACCGTAACCGGCGAGGCCACTCCCCCAACGGCGAGCGTGCCGTCATCCGCAATGCCCAACGCACGTTCCGCATCGGCCAGCGCACGCAACGCGGCCACGCCGAGCGCATAGGAGATACCCCATTCGTCGATCTCCTCATTGCTGGCGGAGCCCACGGCCCAAGCCTCGCTCCACTCCTTCAGCTCGTCGAAGATCGCCTCGCGGCGGTGCTCGGTGAGCATTTTGGAATCGGCCACGCCGGGCGGCACCTCCTTCACGCCGTCGAGCACGTCACGCGCCCTGATCGCGCAGGCTCCGACCATGACCGGACCGGCAAGCGAACCGCGCCCGACCTCGTCGAACCCCACGACGAAGTCGTACTGCCGTTCGGCGAGTTCACGCTCAAGATCAAGCGTCGGGGTGATCACGATGCCGACCCTTCCGGCACGTCCTTGAACACCTCATGGTGCCCGCTCAACGTCGACAGGCGGTTCAACGGCCAGTATCGCGCCAACGCCACGCCGACCACCTTGCCCACCGGAACCAGGCCGCCGTCGCCGTCATCCTGATGGAATCTGGAATCGGCGGAATTGGCACGATTGTCGCCCATGACGAAAATATGCCCCTCGCTCACAGTCACCTTGAACGGGAACGAACTCGGCTGCACGCCGTCCTTGATGTAGGAGCTTTCGTCGATGGCGACACCGTTCACGGTGACCGGCTGGCCGGCGCCCTTGCATTCGACGACGTCACCCGGCAGGCCGATAAGACGCTTGATGAGATAGTCGTCGTTCGCCGCGCGGCCGGTCTCACCGGCGAGCCAGTTCGCGGGATCATGGAATACGACGATATCGCCTCGTTTGAGGCCGAAGACCTTCGGAGTGAGTTTGGTGGTAATCACACGGTCGCCGGGTTCGATGGTGCTTTCCATGGAACGCGACGGGATGGTGTAGCAGCCGATGAGCAGCAGGCGGATCAGCAGCACCACCAGTACGGGAATGCCGCAGAACAATATGGCGTCGCGTGCGGAGAAGCTGTCGTCACGCTGCTTCCTGGCCGCATGCGCCGGCCTGCGGCTCCTTCTACGGCGCGGCGTTCCGGCGGAATTCGCGGCCCTGCGCCAATCACCGGCGGAACCATTCCCCGAATCATTGCCCATATCGTTCATGACCGTGGTATCCATGACCGTTGCCCCCACTCGATGTTCACTGTCGGCTGAATATGATTTCGGCCCGGAAACCAGAGGATTCCAGGCCGAGAACTATGCCATTGCGGCGAAAACTCACTTGGAGTTGTCGCGGCGCTCGACGATACGAGCAGCCTTGCCGCGCAGCGCGCGCAGGTAGTACAGCTTGGCGCGACGGACGCGACCGCGACGCACGACCTTGATGGAGTCGATCGCCGGGGAGTGCAGCGGGAAGCGGCGCTCCACACCGGTGCCGAAGCTGATCTTACGGACCACGAAGGTCTCGTGGATGCCGGCGCCGTGACGGGCGATGACCACACCGGTGAAGGTCTGGATACGGGAGTTGTTGCCTTCCTGGATCTTCACGTTCACGTCGACGGTGTCGCCTGCACGGAACTCGGGGATCTCCTCGGCCGGCTTCAGATGCTTGGCATCAAATGCTTCAATAGCGTTAACCATTGCTATTCCTCGGTCACTGCCGCATATCAGTGCACTGGTTGGGGCATATGCCACGCGTTCCGCGTGTCGCCGTTGCGGCGCATATGCCTGTTGGTTTCTCCTCGGGTTTGCCCTCGGAGTGGTGCCAATCCGCCGTATTCCGATCATTCCGACCGTACGGCTGGACCTGTTGAGCAGCGGGATTATGCGGCGTCCCGCTTCTCGGCACATCAACGTTCAAGCTTACAGGCTCCTTTTGACGTACGGCGACATGCGCCCGGATACGCGGAAAGGCCCGCCCGCATCCGCGGACGGACCTTTCGCTACCTCCCCCGCCGGACTAACCGGCGTCCCCAATAGGGGAAACGGGGTAACGCCTGATCGAAGATCAGAACTCCCTATGACGGACAGTCCAGTGAACTGTCCGTAGCAGCATGCAGCGGTAGCGTCGCATGCGTCGCTAAGCACAGCGTTCTGATCGAAGATCAGAACTCCCTATGTGCGCGGTAGAACTTGATCAGGGACTGGGTGGAAGCGTCCTGAGCAGCCAGAGCCTCGTCATCCTGGGAGATGGCCGGGGTGATCTGCTTGGCGAGCTGCTTGCCCAGCTCGACGCCCCACTGATCGTAGGAGTCCAGGCCCCACACGGTGCCCTCAACGAAGGTGATGTGCTCGTACAGGGCAATCAGCTCGCCGAGCGCGAACGGGGTCAGAGCCACACCGAAGATGGAGGTGGTCGGACGGTTGCCGGTGAACACGCGGGCCGGGACGATCTCCTCCGGGGTGCCCTCGGCGCGGACTTCGTCGGCGGTCTTGCCGAAGGCCAGAGCCTTGGTCTGCGCGAAGTAGTTGCCCAAGAACAGCTCGTGCACGTCCTGGTCGCCGTCCTTGGTCGGGTTCGGGGTGTTCACGAAGGCGATGAAGTCGGCCGGGATCAGCTGGGTGCCCTGGTGGATCAGCTGGTAGAAGGCGTGCTGGCCGTTGGTGCCCGGCTCGCCCCAGAAGATCTCACCGGTCTCGGAGGTGACCGGGGTGCCGTCCCAACGCACGGACTTGCCGTTGGATTCCATGGTCAGCTGCTGCAGGTAGGCCGGGAAGCGGTGCAGGTACTGGTCGTACGGCAGCACGGCGTGGGAAGCGACCTTGAAGAAGTTGCGGTACCACACGTTCAGGATGCCGAGCAGCACGACGACGTTCTTCTCGAACGGGGTGTTGGCGAAGTATTCGTCGATCTCGTGGAAGCCGTGCAGGAACTCCTCGAAGCGGGCCGGGCCGAAGACCACGGCGAGGGAGGTGCCGACGGCGGCGTCGACGGAGTAACGGCCGCCAACCCAGTTCCAGAAGCCGAAGGCGTTGTTCGGGTCGATGCCGAACTCGGCGACCTTCTCCAGGTTGGTGGAGACGGCGACGAAGTGCTTCTTGATGGCTTCGGCGTTCTTCTCGTCGGAACCGTCGATGGCGCCGGCGGCCTTGAGCTCTTCAAGCAGCCAGGTGCGGGCTTCGCGAGCGTTGGTCAGGGTCTCCAGGGTGGTGAAGGTCTTGGAGACGACGATGAACAGGGTGGTCTCCGGGTCGAGACCCTTGGTCTTCTCAGCGAGATCGTTGGGGTCGATGTTGGAGATGTAACGGGCGGAGATGCCGGCGTCGGCGTACGGCTTCAGCGCTTCGTACACCATGACGGGACCCAGGTCGGAACCACCGATGCCGATGTTGACCACGGTCTCGATCTTCTTGCCGGTCACGCCGGTCCATTCGCCGGAACGAACCTTGTCGGCGAAGGCGTAGATGCGGCCGAGAACCTCACGGACGTCCTTGACGGTGTCCTGGCCGTCGACGATGTACTTGCCTTCGTCTTCGACCGGGCGACGCAGCGCGGTGTGCAGCACGGCGCGGTCTTCGGTGTTGTTGATGTGCACGCCGGTGTACATGGCCTTGGTGCGCTCTTCGAGCTTGACGGCCTTGGCCAGGTTGGCGAACAGCTGGAGGGTTTCCGGCTTGATCAGGTTCTTGGAGAGGTCGAAGTGCAGATCGCCGGCGTCGAAGCTCAGCTTCTCGACGCGCTCGGAATCTTCGGCGAACCACTTCTTGAGGCTGACGCCTTCGGCCTGCAGCTCATCGAAGTGCTTCTGCAGGGCGGCCCATTCCGGGGTCTTAGTTGCATCAACAGGAGGATTGATGGCCATGTGTAATTGGTCCTTTCATCATCACCATGAAGCAGTGGCTCAAGCCCTGAATATGGCGTGCGTCACCGCCTCCTTCCACGTACCAAGATACTCACAAAAGAGGACACAGGAACACATAAGTTCGCAAGCCGCGCACATAATCGCCCACAAACGCTCACCACACCGCCGATTAGCGCACATCAGGCACGCAACACGCGGGGAATCGCAAGGATGCAAACGTACTCATGACGACACCCCGCACAGACCGTCATTTCGACAGATGAACGGCCCGCAGCAGCGGACGGCGGACGAAGCGATCGAACAGGCAAATCACGACGACGTAGACCAGCGAGCACACCGCACCCAGCGCAATCCAACGCAGCAATCCCAGGAATGCCGCCGTAGAGCCGGCAGGCAACGCCGCGGCACCGGTCAGCAGCGGCTGCAGGAAGCGCGCATCAATGGCATCCCACGGCGCATGGGCGAGCGTCTGCACAACATAGAAACCGAGAATGCCTGAAGCGAGCGCCGTGACGGCATCCCCGACGCGGGCGGATACGCCACGGCCATGGGCGTGACGCGGCGGGCATGCCGCGGCCATCAGTGCACAAACCGCGAGCGCGAAGGATATCAGGGAAGTCGATTTGAACGACAGCGCGTACAGTGCGGTATACGTCGTCCGCATGGCCATGATGCCCGTGATCGCACCGGCGGCCACGATCAGGATGACGATGCCGCGCGTCCAGAATCGACGCTCGGACCACAGGGGACGCGCCGTCGAGCGGTCCTTCATTGTCCGTAGTGCCCAACCGAGCAGTCCCGCCAATATGAACGACGCGGCGTAGCTGACCGCGCTCATCTGCTTGCGCCAATCCAGCAGGCTGCGCTGCCCATACTGCGCCTGCCAAGTGCACGCCACGTAGATGTTCAGCGCGTATACGGCGACGAGCATGATGCCGACCAGCACGGCGCTCGCGCGAGTGCCAAGCCTGCCCATCACCCAGGCAATCGCCGGGGCGAGCGCGACGAACACCAGATACAACCAGACGAATTCCAGTTCGTAGATAAGATCGGTCCAGCGCGAGCTCCTCTCCCACGCCAGCAGATGTCCAACCACCACGGTGAGCAGCAGATAGAACACGACCGTGGCCAGCAGCATCACCACGCGCCGCCCGGTAGCTCGCAGCTGCCGACCCCAGTAGCCGTCGGATCGACACGCGATGCACATGCGCGGTATGAGGAAGAACCCGGAAATCATGAAGAAGATATGGTTGCCCCACGCGCCGCAGTACATGATCATGGCGACGATCCACATCGCGCCATGGGAGGCCGCGAGCGCGGAGACGGGGTTGGCCGCGTCGGCGGCGGAGGGTTGCGGGCCCATCCATATCGCTTGGACATAAAGTTGCAGGAAAGTATGGAACACGGCGATGCCGACGATGGCGAGCAGGCGTAGCACTTCGATGGAGATCAGGCGTTTGCCGCGGGGGGTTGCGGGTGCCGCCGCTGCGGACGCTGCGGGCACTACAGACGCTGCGGGCACTACAGGCACGCCGCTCGCGACGTGTTCGGGCGTATGCCGCGCGTCGGAAGTGCGTGAAGCTCGTTGACTGGTTGACCGTGTTGCCATGTCTAACAGAATAACCGCGCCAAGGCCGTGCGGCCGGGACGCACCCACCCGCATAACGGTGCCGTCATGCCGGTCGCGCGACGTGCCGGACCGGCCGATTTGGACAAATTCACACTTTCCGGTACACTAATCGTTTTGTGCGTGGATCGTGCATACGATTCACCAGCATCGCCACTTTAGCTCAGTCGGTAGAGCGGCTCACTCGTAATGAGCAGGTCGTCAGTTCGATTCTGACAAGTGGCTCCATCACCCTAGATGGGTTTCCGCCCGTCTAGGGTTTTGCATATCCGCCGACGGCGGATGGCACGCGCGAGTGGCGGAATTGGTAGACGCGCAGGATTTAGGTTCCTGTGTCTTTGACGTGTGGGTTCAAGTCCCATCTCGCGCACCTTTCAGGAACATCATGGATCGACCATGTTTCGCTTGTTCCGTCCGCTTTTCCCCTCATCCATCCCACTTGTGGAAGGGCACGCGCGTATTCGCGGCGTCACGCCTAAGATGACAACCGGTTCATGGCAACCGGTTCCGCACGATGAGCCCGCAGGCGACCACGGGCGTGGCGTTCGGAACGCGGGACGATGATGAAGATGAGAAGATGATGAAGATGAGAAGAGGCAGGGAACGAGAATGTCGGCGCTTATCCAACCCATTGCACTACTGCTGATCATTCTGGCCGGTTATGCGTTCAAACGCGCCGGTTTCTTCGGGCAACGCGACTACAAGATCATGCAGACGGCGATCTTCGACCTCGTACTGCCCGGCGCGATCGTCTACTCGTTCGCGACGAACCCGCATGAGATCAAACTGCTGTGGATCTCCGTATTCGGCTTGATCGTCGCATCCATCCCGCCCATCGTGATCTTCCTCGCCACCATGCGCAAACCCGTGGCGCGACGGGCGTTCATGATGCTCAACGGGTCGGGATTCAACGTGGGCTGCTTCTGCTTCCCCGTGGTCTCCGCGTTTCTGGGAACCGCAGCCATCGTGCCCGCGGCCATGTTCGATATCGGCAACTGCGTGATGGTGGCGGCCGGAACCAACGTGATGACGCAGCAGCTGCTGCACATCCAGCCAGGCAAGACGCTGAGCGAACAGCATGCCGGCGATGCGCCGACCCTGCCGTACGTCAAGCCGAAGGATAAGGATGCCCGCCGTTTGGCACGTAAGGCGCTGATATGCAATGTGATGAAGGGCTTCTTCGGGTCAGTGCCGTTCGACGTGTACATGCTGATGATCGTGCTCACGCTCGCCCAGGTGAAGATTCCCGGCTGGATCGCCACGATGGTGCAGCCGTTGTCGAACGCGAACTCGTTCTGCGCGATGCTCATGGTGGGTATGCTGATGGACTTGCCCGCCTCGCACCGTGATGTGAAGGATGTGCTGACGGTGATCGGCTGGCGCGTGCCATTCGCGATCGCGTTCGCCGCCGCCGCATGGTTCCTGCTGCCGTTCTCCGCGTCGATCCGCGAAGCCGTGGCGCTGTGCTGCCTCGCGCCGATCGCCGTGTTCTCCACGCTGTTCACCGACCGGGTTCTGGGCAACGCCAAGCTCGCCGGATTCTCACTGACCATCACCGCCGTGCTGAGCCTGATCATGATGACCGGCGCGCACTATCTCTTCGCCGCAATGGGCATGTGATTCCGCGTCTCCCGCACTCCGACCCCACGCCCCGGCCCCGCATCTTCCTCTCCTCCACCCCAATCAAAATCAGACAAAAACAGCCCAAATCTGTCCGATTCCGGTAATGAGTGACACGAGGGGAATAGCACAGCTACAGGCTCACCCGCTTATTCAACCGAAATCAGACAAAAATGGGGGAAATTTGTCTGATTCCGGTAACGCACACCCCAACCGAAATCAGACAAAAACAGGGCGATTTTGTCCGATTCCGGTAATGAGTGGCACGGGAAATAGCACGGCTACAGACTCACCCGCTTATTCAACCAAAATCAGACAGAAATGGGGGAAATTTGTCTGATTTCAGTAACGCACACCCCAACCGAAATCAGACAAAAACAGGCCGATTTTGTCCGATTCCGGTAATGAGTGACACGAGGGGAATAGCACGGCCACAATTCACCCGCTTATTCAACCGAAATCAGACAAAAATAGGGGAAATTTGTCCGATTTCGGTAATGCACGCCCCAGCCGGAGCGACGCGCGAACCAGCGGAAGTTGGAATGACGCGCGAACCGGCGGATGTGTCAGAACAGGGCGCGGACTGCGGGGACCAGGGCCTTCAACGCCTTGCCGCGATGGGAGATGGCGTTCTTCTCCTCCGGGGTCATTTCGGCCGATGTGAGTCGTTCACCGGCCTCAACGGCGCGCGCGGGCTGATCGCCCGGCACGAACAGCGGATCGTAGCCGAAACCGTTCGTTCCGTGCGCCTCATGCAGCAGCACGCCCGGCATCTCGCCGAGCTCCACGGTTTCGGACGCGATCGGGTACGGCGCGGCATCGGCCTCGCCCGGCACCACCAGCGCGGCGGCGCAGCGGAAACGGGCGGTGCGCCTGGCGTCCGGAATATCGGCCAGCTGGGCCAGCAGCAGCGCGTTGTTGGCCTTGTCGTTGCCGTGTTCGCCGGCCCAGCGCGCGGACAGGATGCCCGGGGCCGCGCCCATCACATCCACGATCAGACCGGAATCGTCGGCGATGGCCGGGCAACCGGTACGGGCGGCCACGTCACGCGCCTTGAGCAGCGCGTTCTCTTGGAAGGTGACGCCATCCTCCACCGGGTCGGGAAGATTCAGCGAACCGGCGGAAACCAGTTCCACCTGCTCGGCCGTCTCGCCCAGATCCTCGGCGAGAATGCGGCGGATCTCCTTGAGTTTGCCTTCGTTATGCGTGGCGACGATGATGCGCATATTGTCTCCTTTGATTCCGTTTCCGTGATTCCGTGTGATTCCGTGTGATTCCGTTCGGCATTCTCACGACCATGAACGTCATGAACGTCATGAACGTAAACGCCGATAACGCCGAACCGGCGCTCAGTCCTCGGCGAGCGCCGCGCGCTGAGCCTCCTGCAGTTCCTTGTTGCCCTTCTCGGCCAGGTCGAGCAGCGTACCAAGCTCCTCGCGGGTGAACGGGCGATGTTCGGCGGTGCCCTGCAGTTCGATGAACGCGCCGGAACCGGTCATGGCGACGTTCATGTCGGTCATGGCGGAGCTGTCTTCCGTGTACGGCAGGTCGAGCATGGGCGTGCCGCTGATCACGCCGACCGACACCGCGGACACGCAATCAGTGAGCACCTTCTTGGCGGAACGGATGAGCTTATGCTGCTCCGCCCAGTCCAACGCGTCGGCCAGCGCCACGTACGCGCCGGTCACGGAAGCGGTGCGCGTGCCGCCATCGGCCTGCAGCACGTCGCAATCGATCTGGATCATGTTCTCGCCCAGCGCCTTCATGTCGACCACACCGCGCAGGCAACGCCCGATCAGACGGCTGATCTCGTGCGTACGGCCGCCGATCTTGCCGCGGACGGATTCACGGTCGGTGCGTTCGGCAGTGGCCCTTGGAAGCATCGCGTATTCGGCGGTGACCCAGCCCAGTCCGGAATCCTTGCGCCAGCGCGGCACGCCGGCGGTGAAGGTGGCCGTGCACATGACGCGCGTATTACCGCATTCGATGAGCACGGAACCTTCCGGAGCGTCCGTGAAATGACGCGTGATGCGCACCGGTCGCAACTCGTCGACCTTGCGACCATCCGCACGGACAATGGAACGTTCACCCAACATATCTGTGATTTCAACCATGCGCCCCAGCTTACGCGCACGCCGTCCTCACGCCGTCCTCACGCCGTCCTCACGCCGTCAAACCCCGCACGCCCGCGCCCACTTCCACACCCATGCCAACGCCCGCTCCCGCGCTCCCCGTTCGCGTGGCGAGCTTTCCCGTTGCGCGAGAGCGTTCCACGGCTTACAGTCTGAATAACATTTAGTCGGGGTGACTATCAGTCGCCCATCCGTCGCCTGACGGCCGCCCCGACCACCAGTCACCACGAGACAGGACAGAAGAATGGTGGATTATTCGCCGGCTCTTATGACCGACATGTATGAGTACACGATGTTGGACGCCTGCCTGAAGGACGGCACCGCGAACCGCAAGTGCGTGTTCGAAGTGTTCACCAGGCATCTGCCCGCGGGCCGGCGTTACGGAGTGGTCGCCGGAACCGGCCGTATTCTCGACGCGCTCGAGCGTTTCCATCTGGACGGCGAGGACCTGAAATTCCTGGCCGACCGCAAGGTGGTGAGCCCCGAAACCATCGACTGGCTGGAGAACTTCCACTTCTCCGGATCCATCAAGGGCTACCGCGAAGGCGAGATGTTCTTCCCGAACTCCCCGATCTTGCAGATCGAAGGCACGTTCGGCGAGTGCACCCTGCTGGAGACGCTGGTGCTGTCGATCCTGAACTATGATTCCGCGGTCGCCTCCGCCGCAAGCCGTATGGTCAGCGCCGCGAAGGACCGTCCGTGCATGGATATGGGCGGACGCCGCACGAACGAATGGTCGGCCGTGGCCGCCGCACGCGCCGCCGTGGTGGGCGGATTCCAGGGGACCGCCAATCTGCTGGCCGCACAGCTGTACGGCTTGAAGGCGATCGGCACCGCGGCGCACTGCTTCACGCTGGTGCATGACGATGAGCGCAGCGCCTTCGAATCGCAGATTGCCGCGCTGGGCAGGAACACCACGCTGCTGGTGGACACGTACAACATCGAGGAGGCCGTGAAGACCGCCGTCGAGGTGGCCGGCCCCGAACTGGGCGGCGTGCGCATCGATTCCGGCGACCTTGCCTCCCTGGCGCAGCGCGTGCGCAACCAGCTGGACGCGCTGGGAGCCACGAACACGCGCATCACCGTCACCAACGATCTGGACGAGTACGCGTTGGCCGCGCTGCAGACCGCGCCGGTGGATTCCTACGGCGTGGGCACCATGCTGGTCACCGGCTCGGGCGCACCCACCTGCGCCATGGTGTACAAGCTGACCGAGCGCGAGGGCGCGGACGGCGTGATGGCGCCGGTCATGAAGAAGAGCAAGGACAAGGCCACCACTCCGGGCCGCAAGCTCGCCTACCGTTCCTACGAATACAATCTGGCCGACGCCGAGCATGTGATCTCCGGTTCCGAGGAGAAGCTCGCCGGTTACACGCCGGATGAGGGTTGGAAGGATCTGCTGGTCGATTACGTCGATCATGGTCAGATCGATTCCAGCTGGCAGGGTCATGACGCGATCATGCGTGCGCACGACTACCGCGCCGCGGCGCTGAACGAACTGCCGATCACCGCGCAGAGCCTCATGAAGGGCGATCCGGTCATCCCCACCGAAATCACCGTGCTGTGACCGCCGCCGCGGGGAAGTCGGGAACCCATCGGGACACTCCCCGGCTTCCCCGCGGTCTCTCCCGCGCTACCATAGGTTCGTCCATCCGATCATTCCAATGAAGGATTGCATCATGTTCGAACCGACTACCGTATACACGCCTTCCCCCAGCCGTTACGACTCCATGGACTACCGCCATTGCGGCACATCCGGCCTGCGGCTTCCCGCCATCTCGCTCGGCTTCTGGCATAATTTCGGCGATCTGACCCCTTACGAGCATATGAAGCAGCTCGTGTTCACCGCCTTCGACAACGGCATCACGCATTTCGACCTGGCCAACAACTACGGCCCCGAACCGGGTAGCGCGGAACGCAACTGCGGCAAGCTGCTGCACGACTATTTCGGTCATCATCGCGACGAACTCATCGTGAGCACCAAGGCCGGCTATGAGATGTGGCCCGGACCGTACGGCGATCTGGGTTCGCGCAAATACATGCTCGCCTCGCTCGATCAGAGCCTGACGCGTCTCGGCCTCGACTACGTGGATATCTTCTACCACCATCACATGGATCCGGACACCCCGCTTGAGGAGACCATGGGCGCGCTGGCCACCGCGGTCGCCAGCGGCAAGGCGCTGTACGTGGGTCTGAGCAACTATGACGGTCCGACGCTGGAGAAGGCCACCGCGATCCTCGACGAATTGCATGTTCCGTTCATCATCAATCAGAACAAGTACAACATCTTCGACCGTACGGTGGAGCGGAACGGTCTGAAGGAGACCACCAAGCGGTTGGGCAAGGGGCTGATCACGTTCTCGCCGCTGGCCCAAGGTCTGCTGACGAACCGGTATCTCGACGGCGTGCCGGCGGATAGCCGTATCGCGTTGGATCCGCGATTCCTGCAGAATTCCGCGCTCACGCCGGAACGCCTGCAGCAGATCCGTGAGCTGAACGACATCGCCGCCGAACGCGGGCAGACGCTGGCCGAAATGGCGTTGGCCTGGCTGCTGCATGATGACGCCGTCACCACGGTGTTGGTCGGCGCTTCCAAGCCGCAGCAGATTCTGGACAATATCGGCGCGATGCGCAACACCGAGTTCAGCGATGAGGAGCTCGCCCGCATCGACGAGATCTCCCAGCGCTGACGCACGGCCGCACGGCGCAATCACCGCCAATCACGGCTGATAACCGGTCAGCAAACGGCCAACAACCGGCCAACAACGAACGAGGCCCGTTCGCGCACGGCATATGCGCGAACGGGCCTCGATTCGTCTTGGGGAGGTTCGCAAGCCCGGCGGGCGTCAGCGGAACATCTCCTCGTAGATGCGCTTGCAATCCGGGCACACCGGGAACTGGGAGGGGTCGCGCTTCGGCACCCAGATCTTGCCGCACAACGCCACCACCGGCCTGCCGGTCATGCGCGATTCGGCGATGCGATCCTTCGAAACATAATGCGCGTAACGGTCCGCGTCGCCATTGTCGGAACGCTGGGTCTCCTCCTTGACCTCGGGACGTTCCAGAACCGACGTGCCCGCGCCGGAATCCGGCGTGGACTGCGGATCGCCGTCATTGAGATACGTGTTCATTGCGATAAGCTCCTTACGCGTTCGTCATACCGACTCCATGTCATACCGACTTCCATCATAATGTTTTCTCGTCTCCCGCGTCGCGTACGCCGTATCCTGCCGTATGAAGAGGTAGGCTATTCGTATGACCAAAGCAGTATGCCCCGGCTCGTTCGACCCCGTAACCGCCGGACATCTTGACGTAATCGAGCGCAGCACGCGCTTCTTCGACGAAGTGCATGTGGTGGTCGCGGTGAATGCGGCCAAAACACCGATGTTTTCGGCGCAGGCCCGCGTGGACATCATCCGTAGGGCGTTGGCGGATCGAGGCTGCGGAAACGTGGTCGTCTCGTCCACCGACGGACTGATCACGGACTATTGCAGACAGGTGGGAGCCAGCGTGATCGTGAAGGGATTGCGCCAGAACGGCGACTATGAAGCGGAACTGGGCATGGCCCTGGTGAACCGTCAGATCGCCGGCATCGAAACGCTGTTCCTACCCGCGAATCCCGTGCTTGAACATATTTCAAGCTCCATCGTCAAGGATGTCGCACGCCACGGCGGCGATGTGACGGGCATGGTGCCGGATTGCGTGATACCGATGTTGGAAGAGGCGCTACAGAAGGAAAGGATCTCCCATGAGTGAGCAGAACGATGTCGAGCACCCGACCGGATATGTGGATCTGACCGGCGACCCGGTGGTCGACATGACGGATAACGAGAACGCGCCCGCACAGACCGGCGCCGCGCCCATGCCCCCGGCACCGGCGCCCATGCCGCCCACGGGCACGGCCACGCCGTTGAGCGAGACGGTCGCATCCGAACCCGCATTTGACGGCGACGCAACCGACGATGCGCCCAAGAGCGGCGAGCCCTCCTTCAAATCGCCGTTCCCGCTGCCCGACCTGCGGGAGAACGCCGAAGACGACGAGGATCCGAGCCACAACGAGTTCACCACCGTATACGACGTGATCGGCAAGCTCGAAGACACGCTGAACGAGGCGAAAGGCGGATTCTTCTCCCCCGGTCTGGTGAAGGTCGACCGCGACGCGCTCATGGCCAATCTCGACGAGTTGAAGAAGATGCTGCCCGTGCAGCTCGAACGCGCGTCCGCGCTGATGCGCGAGGCGGAACGCCGTTTGGAAAGCGCGCAAACCCAAGCGAACGCCATCGTCGCCGCCGCCCAAAGCCGCGCCGCCGACACCATCAAGGAAGCCAACGACCAGGCGCAGTTCCTCGCCGGTCAGGAAAACGTGACCGAATTGGCCAGGCAGAAGGCGCGCACCATCCTGAACACGGCACAGGCCAAGGCGGACCATCTCACGCAGGGCGCCGACGACTATTCCGCCAAGGTCATGGAAGGCCTGCGCCAGCAATTGACTAAACTCACCAGCGATGTGGATGCCGGTCTGAACGTGCTGCATGAACGCCAGCGCGCCGCAGCCGAGCAACTTCCGCACGTGGACCAGAACGACTACCCGGAGGCCTAGCACCATGCCGCATATCGAAAATTCACCTTGGACCGTACCCGTCGCGCAGGTCGCGTCGCGAGCCGGGCAATCCAAGCAGATCGACGCCGACTTCCCCGCGCCCAGCGGCATCGGCGACGAGATCATCGGCGTGAAGGAAGGCGAACCCGTGCACGTCAACGGGTCGTTCGACTCCATCGTCGACGGTCTGGTCTTCAACGCCAGCATCAACGCCCCCGTACACGCCGAATGCACCCGCTGCCTGAAGCCCATCAAGCGCGATTGGACCACGCATGTCACCGCGTTCTTCCCGTACAAGGACGAGCGTGACAACCGCAACCAGCCGGATGAGGTGGACATCATCGCCGGCGAGGAGGAGTCCGAAGACACCTACCCGCTGTTCGACAACGGCGCGTTCGCCAATCTCGAAGCACTGCTGCGCGACACGCTGGTGGACGAACTGCCGTTGCAGCCGCTGTGCCGCGAGGATTGCCGCGGCCTGTGCTCCCAGTGCGGCGTGGATCTCAACGAGAATCCCGATCACGCCCATGAGACGACCGACATCCGTTTCGCCGGATTGGCCGAATTCAAGGCGAAACTGGAAAGCGAACAGCAGGACTGACCGCGACACGCGTGCCGGCGCAAGGACACGAACGACATTTGTACGCACGTTGCGTTAAAGTACTGAACGCTTAAGCTCAAATGTTCGAACGAAACAGAGGATACTGAAATGGCACTGCCTAAGTACAAGACCTCGCGCGCCAACACTCATTCGCGTCGCGCGAACTGGAAGGCGACCGCTACGGCTACCGTGAGCTGCCCGAACTGTGGCGCTCCGTCCCTGCCGCACGTTGCTTGCCCGAGCTGCGGTTCCTTCCGCGGCCGCGTCTACCGTGAGGCTATCCAGTCGATCCACACCAAGTGAGTCACGCTGGACAAGCATGAATAAAGCCCTGCCATCGACGGGTGGCGGGGCTTTTCATTATTCCAAGGAAGCAGAAGACAGAAAATCATGACAGACGAAGCACAGCACAAGGACGAAGCACAGCACAAGCCGTCCGTGCGCACCTATAAGCGCGGCGACGACGACAAGCTCCCCACCGACGAACTGCTGGAGGCGCTCGGCACCACCATCAGCCCCGATCTGCTGGTCCAAGCGCTCACCCACCGCTCCTTCGCGCACGAGCACCCCGGTTCGAAGCATTACGAACGTCTCGAATTCCTCGGCGATGCCGTTCTGGAACTCGTGTCCACCGAAACGCTGTTCCGTCTGCATCCGGATATGAGCGAAGGCGAACTGGCGAAGATGCGTGCGAAGGCGGTGAGCGAGGAGGCGCTGAGCGCCATCGCCCGCACCAAACTGCATGTGGAACCGTACATTCTGCTGGGACGCGGCGAAGCGGCCCAGGGCGGCGCGCAGAAAAGCTCGATCCTGTGCGACATCGTGGAATCGCTGATCGGCGCGACGTTCCTCGAACACGGCATCGACGGCGCACGCGAAGTGGTGCATCGTCTGATCGACGATACGCTGGCCGAAGTCGCCACCGAAGGCCCCGCGTTGGATTGGAAGACCTCGCTGACGGTGAAGGCCCACCAGCTCGGCAAGGGCGAACCGGTGTACCATATGGCAGTTTCCGGCCCGGAATACGCGCAGATGTTCACCGCACGCGTCTCGCTGGGCGCCGAGGAGGAGATCCTAGGCGTGGGCAAGGGGACGTCCAAGCGTAAGGCGCAGCTGGCCGCCGCGGCGGACGCATGGAAGAAGCTCGGCTGAGCCAACCCTGTATTTTCCCTTGTATTGCGCGGCTTACGGCGTGAATGTCCACACCGTAAGCCGCGCAACGCAAATGTTGGCTCTTTGAATAGACTTGGAAGACAAAGCGCAACAACCGGCCACGAGCCGGCGGACGCATGAAACATAGCATAAAGAGATGTGAGAGGAACAATGGCTCTACCTACCCCTCTGCAGGCATTCAGCGCCGTGCCCAAGGAACCGCACGACGATACGCAGACCATCATCGATGGCGAGAAAATGACCGGCGCGCAGGCGCTGGTCCGTTCTTTGGAGGATCTGGGCGTCGACGACGTCTTCGGCGTTCCGGGCGGCGCGATCCTGCCGGTGTACGACGAAATCAAGGATGACACGAAGTTCCACTTCATGCTGATGCGTCACGAGCAGGCCGCCGGCCATGCCGCCGAAGGCTACGCTCTGGCCACCGGCAAGGTGGGCGTGTGCATCGTCACTTCCGGCCCCGGCGCGACCAACATGATCACCCCGATCGCCGACGCGAACATGGATTCCGTGCCGATGGTCGTCATCACCGGTCAGGTCGGCGTGAACGCCATCGGCACCGATGCGTTCCAGGAGGCCGACATCGTGGGCGCCACCTACCCGATGGTGAAGCACTCCTATCTGGTGACCAGCGCCCAGGATATTCCGCGCGTGCTCACCGAAGCTTACTACGTGGCCAATTCCGGCCGCCCCGGCCCGGTCGTGGTCGATGTGACCAAGACCGCGCAGACCGGCGACATGTACTACTCCTGGCCGCAGCGCATGATCCTGCCCGGCTACAATCCGACGACCAAGGCGCACGGCCGCGTGCTTTCCGACGCCGCCAAGCTGTTCTCGCAGTCCTACCGCCCCGTGCTGTACGTGGGCGGCGGCGCGACCCGTTCCAAGGCCGGCGATCTGATCAAGCAGCTCGCCGATCTGACCGACGCGCCCATCGTCACCACGCTTCCCGCCCGCGGCATCGTCCCCGATTCCGACCCGAAGGTGCTCGGCATGCTCGGCATGCACGGCACCATCGCGGCGACCGGCGCGGTGCAGCGCTGCGACCTGCTCGTCACCATCGGCGCCCGTTTCGACGATCGCGTGACCGGCAAGCTCGACACGTTCGCGCCCGCCGCGCGCGTGATCCACATCGACATCGACCCGGCTGAAATCGGCAAGAACCGTCAGCCCGACGTACCGATTGTGGGCGATGTCTCCACCGTGCTCAAGGATCTGATTCCCGAGATCGAACGCTCCCAGGCCATTCATGGCAAGCCGAATCTGAAGCCGTGGTGGAACGCCATCGACGAGTGGCGTGCCAAGTACCCGATCACGTGGGAGGAGCCTACGGACGGTTCGCTCGCGCCGCAGTGGGTGGTCAAGCAGCTGTCCGATCAGGCTGCGGACGATACGCTGTGGGTGACCGGCGTCGGCCAGCATCAGATGTGGGCCGCGCAGCTGATCGATTTCAAGCGTCCGAACTCCTGGATGACCTCCGGTGGTCTCGGCACGATGGGCTACGGCCTGCCCGCGGCCATCGGTGCCGCGGTCGGCGGCAATGGTCGTCCGGTGTGGCTGATCGACGGCGACGGCTCCTTCCAGATGACCTCCGAGGAGCTGGCCGCCGCGTTCTTCGACCATGCTCCGGTGAAGATCGCCCTGCTGAACAACTCCGTGTACGGCATGGTCCGCCAGTGGCAGACGCTGTTCTACGGCCAGCACTATTCCGCCACCAACCTGCTTGACGGTGAGGCGCACGGCGAGGATGGCGCGAAGATGGAAGCCAACGGCGATATGCCCGTCGAAGTGCCTGATTTCGTCAAGCTGGCCGAAGCGTACGGCTGCGTCGGCATGCGCGCGTTCAGCAAGGAAGACGCCATCGAATGCATCAAGAAGGCGAACGAGATCAACGATCGCCCGGTGCTGATCGACTTCCGCGTGTGGAAGGATGCCATGGTGTGGCCGATGGTCGCCGCCGGCGCCTCCAACGACGATGTGACGTACATGCCCGGTATCAAGCCGTTGCGCGAAGATATCGCCGGCGAGAACTGAGAGGAGAGAACCCATGCCTCAATATCCTGCATCCCAGCCTGGCTCCGAGCGTCACACGCTGTCCGTGCTGGTGGAGAACCGCCCCGGCGTGCTGGCCCGCGTGGCAGGCCTGTTCGCGCGTCGTGCGTTCAACATCAATTCGCTGTCCGTCTCCCCCACCGAGCGCCCGGACATCTCCCGCATCACGGTGACCGCCGACGTGGATGCCATTCCGCTGGAGCAGATCATCAAGCAGCTCAACAAGCTGCTGCATGTGCTGAAGATCGTGGAACTCGACCCGCGTTCCACCGTGGAGCGTGAACTCGTGCTCATCAAGGTCGCGGCCGACGTCTCCTGCCGTTCCGACGTGCTGGAGATCGTGCGCATGTTCCGCGTGCGTGTGGTCGATGTGAATCCTGAATCGCTGACCATCGAGGCCACCGGTTCCGAAGACAAGATCGAGGCGCTGCTCGGTCTGCTGGAGCATTACGGCGTGATCGAACTGGTGCGTTCCGGCGCGGTCGCCGTGACCCGCGGCCCGAAGGCGCTGAGCGAGAAGGTGCTCGGCTCCGAAATCACCGGTCGCTGATCAATTCGGCAAACCTATTCCTTAAGGCTTTCCCGTTCCATTCGGGAAAGCCTTTTTTGGTTGGTTCCGGTGAAGGTCGGGATGACCGGGAGGGCTCGGTCGGCCTTTGCGGGGGCTATCTCGCTTATTTATGGCGGATTTGGGGGTTGGGATTTTGCCAGGTGGCTTATCTATGGCACGTAAAGCGTGATACCGCGGGTACTGGGCGCGGAATTGCAACGTTTGTACTTGGGTTTTCCGGGTTTGGGTGCCATATATAAGCCACCTAGTATTTTGCAAACCCCGAAATCTGACCCGAATAAGCCAAGTAGCCGCCTGTCCGCCCCCTCGCCCCGTTTTCAGACAAGAATGGGGCAATTTTGTCTGATTTCGGGAGCGCAGGGGCCATTCAGGGAAAGTCATTCAGGGAAAGTACGGCAAGCTCAACCGGAATCAGACAAAATCGGGCCAAATTTGTCCGATTCCGGTAGCGGGGATTGTTCAAGGAGAAGCGGAACGAATCCGCTTGGGAAACCGAGGACAGATCACATACCGAAATCAGACAAAATCGGGCCAAATTTGTCCGATTCCGGTAAGGAGAGCCGTTCAGGAGAAGCTTAGGCTGGACTGAACCGGAATCAGACAAAAATAGGCTGATTTTGTCCGATTCCGGTAGTGAGGGCCATTCAGAAGGAAACGGGGCAGACCCTCTGAGGAGACCGAGGGCAGGCCACATACCGAAATCAGACAAAATCGGGCCAAATTTGTCCGATTCCGGTAGTGAGGGTCGTTCAGGAGAAGCTTGGGCTGGACTGAACCGGAATCAGACAAAAATAGGCTGATTTTGTCTGATTCCGGTAGTGGGGAGCTGTCCAGGAGAAGACGGGACAGATCCGCTTGGAAAACCGAGGGCAGGCCACATACCGAAATCAGACAAAAATGGGCCAAATTTGTCCGATTCCGGGAAAGTGGAGGCTGTCTGTTTAAAGAGTCTGGGATGAAGCCAACCGAAAGCAGGCCACATACCGAAATCAGACAAAATGAAGAATGGTCACTGTCCCTGATAATTCCGATAGCCCATCGAGCAAATTGAATTATCATTTCCATTTACTCATGATGGTTTTCCTTTACTTCATATACGGAAACGATAAGATCCGTATTGTCTATGTTGATAATGGATAATGAGGTTGCTTTAGGGAAATCCTTCGCCGGAAGGGAGATTGTTTCTATTCCGTTAGACGTGCAGGACTCCCTAGTGGTCAGCGTGTGTGGCTGTCCGTCTTTGTAGAGAACAAACGAATAAGGAGCTTGCTCCTTCTGTTTGCACATGGATACGACATAATACATGTTGTTGTCATCAACTGGTTTTGCAAACGAAATAGCGTCGTCGCCATGCACGGATTTCGCACCCAGCTTGTTCACTAGACTCAGTTCATCCGAATCATTGAGATCATCGATGGCAACACGGTCAAGAGCGTCCACGGTAAAGGCTTTATACGCCTGTTCTGTGGCATCATCATTCTTGCCGCTGCTCTGCACGGAGCCGTCGTTGGAACGTTCATGTGTGGCATTCGCGCAGCCGACACATGAGCACAATAACAAGGCAGACAACAAGCAACAGGCACTTCTTCGCGCCACTTGATTCATAATGCACCCCCATTGGTTTCCACAAGAACAGCTAAAGTTTCTTGTAACGACAAGAATATGGCATTGACGCATGGAATGCCACATCGCTGTCACACGAATGGCTAACTTTTCGGGCGCTAGACTGGATGGGGATTCCAGGGAGGGGATTCATATGCGTAATGGCTGTTTTCAGAAAAACGTCGCGTCTTTGTTATCCGCACTTAGTCGAGCTGAATTCCCTGTATCTCTCTGGCGTTCAGCAAATCTCAGCCGTTGCCGCGATGCAGGCATCGTTATCGGGACGGGTAAGCGGCCGGCTTATGCGTAGTTGGGGAATGTGACGATGACGATTGATTCCGTCCATGCGATTGCGGGGCTGTGCATCGGCCTCGCACTTATCGCGCTGCCTTGGCTGCTTCCATGGGATTCAGGGGAATATGTGCGGTGCACGCAATGCCTCAAATATCATCAGGCATGCAGCCGTATATGCCCAGCCTGTCTTGCACCCGATTCCGCAGCAACCAGCGGGCCGCGATATGCGCGCATTCTCACCGCACGCACGCGCGATACGCGCATTCAGCTGCTGCTTGCGGTCGTTGAGTTCCTTATCTGCGTGATGCAATGCGCATTGCCTTGCCTGATTATCGGAAGCACCGTCAGCAAAACCGGGTTGCCGGCGTCTTATGGCATTGATTGGAGTACCAAACTCGCGTTCGTTCTTATGATCGTTCCGTCTGCCGCCTGCTGGTATGCGTTTCTCGGATCCGGACTGCGCGGGGAACAAAGCTATTCGCCCACGCGCCCGATGATGCTCCGCCGCGGAACGCCGTCCGTTATCAAGGAGCTGCTTTCCGGCCTTTCCTATGCGATCGCGCAATTGGCCTTGCTGTGGTTCGTGTTCCGCCCCATGCTGATTGCCAACGGCGCATCGGCTCTCCTGTTGGAAAATGGCAGGCCTCTGGTCGCGTACGGTGTTGGAGCCATCTGCAATGTTGTCTTATTCACGATTTCCTGTTGCGTGGCACCTTGCACGTTCGGCACGTTCCAACACGTGCCGCGTGGAGGGTACAGCATCGACCCAGCGACCAACGCCATGGAAATCTCGCACGAACCCTCAGGGTTCAGCATCGCCAGTGCGCTGGACCTGGCACAGAACCTGCTCGACGATCTCCTTCGCTAGGTAATCGTCAGGCGCCCCATCAGACCGGCGGCGATGTCCTGATGGGGCGCCTGACCGCCGACTTCGCGAAAGCCTTCAGCCGAGATTTGAAGAAGAAGGCTGCGTAACAACTACTCCAGCTGCTCGGAGAGCTCCATCCACTCCATTTCCAGGGTTTCGGACTCTTCGGCGATCTCCTGCAGCTGCTCGTTGAGCTTGTTCAGGCCCTCGTAGTCGCTGGGATCGTGCGCGGCCATCCGCTGTTCAAGGTCGGCTTTCTGCTCTTCGAGTTTGGCGAGTTTGCGCTCGATCGCGGAAACACGACGGGACGCCTCATGGAAGGCCTTGCCGCTGAGCTTCGGGGTTGCGGAAGCGCTCTTCTGATCCTTCGCCGCACCCGTTTCGCCAGTTTCGCCGGAATCTCCGGAATCGGCGGAACTACCGGAATCGGCGGAAGCGTTGCCGGTGGCATTGCGCTTATTGTGCCCGCCCGTCTTCTCGTCCGCGAACGGATCCTTGCCGTTCTTGATGGCCTCGGTCATGTCCAGATAATCCTGCACGCCACCGGGCAGATGGCGGATCTTCCCGCCGATCAACGCGAACTGCTGGTCGGTGACACGTTCGAGCAGATACCGGTCGTGGGAGACGACGATCAGCGTGCCCGGCCAGGTGTCGAGCAGATCCTCCATCACGGCGAGCATATCGGTGTCGAGATCGTTGCCGGGCTCATCCATGATGAGCACGTTCGGCTCGTCCAGCAGGATGAGCAGCAGCTGCATACGGCGCTTCTGGCCGCCGGAAAGATCCTTGATCGGCGTCATGAGCTGCGCGGATTCGAAACCGAGGCGTTCCATCATCTGCCCTGGCGTGGTTTCCTTGCCGTCCACGATGTAGCTCGGCTTGTAGCGGCTCAGCACTTCCTTGATCTTGTACTTGCCAAGCTTCTCCAACTCGTCGAGGCGTTGCGAGAGCACCGCGAACTTCACGGTTTTGCCGATATTCACATGGCCTGCAGTCGGGGTGATCGTGCCGTCGAGGATCTTCAGCAGGGTCGATTTGCCCGCGCCGTTCGCGCCGACGATGCCGAAACGGTCGCCGGGGCCGATCAGCCAGGTCACGTCATCGAGGATCTTACGCCCGGTGACGGTGATCTTCTGTGCGGCGGAGGTGACTTCGGGCGCGGTCTGATCATCATCCTCACGGTCGGCGTCCTGCCGCTCCTCCGCTTCGGCCTGAGCGCTGTCCGCGGCCTGTTGCGCACCGGCCACTCCGGCGTCCACCAGGCGCGGATCGGCCAGATCATCGACCGCCACTTCGACGGAACCATGCACCTGCGGTTCGGCGTACATGGCCGGAACCACGTCCACGCGGGAGGCGGATTCCTCCATGCTGGCCACATCCGGGTCAAAGGACGCCTCACCCTGCGTATGTTCGAAGATCTGCGTCACGTCGATGAGGTCGACCACCTGCTTGCCGAGGCGGGACGTGGCCATCTGCTTCAGTTCGAGCGTATTGCGCATGGGCGGCACGTCGGCGATGAGCTCACGCGCGGCCTTCACATGGAATTTCTGCTTGGTGGAACGGGCGCGAGCGCCGCGCGACAGCCATGCGAGCTCTTTGCGGGCCAGATTGCGGCGCTTGGTTTCGCGCACGTCGGCCTGACGGTCGCGTTCCACGCGTTGCAGCATGTATGCGGAGTAGCCGCCTTCGAACGGTTCGATTTCGCCGTCGTGCACCTCCCACATGGATTCGCACACCTCGTCGAGGAACCAGCGGTCGTGGGTGACGAGCAGCAGTGCTCCCTGCCCTTTGCCCCAACGGTTCTTCAGATGTTCCGCAAGCCAGTGGATCGTCACGACGTCCAAATGGTTCGTGGGCTCGTCGAGTGCGAGGATGTCCCAATCCTTAAGCAGCAGGCGTGCCAGATCGGCGCGGCGACGCTGGCCGCCGGACAGCGATCCGATTTTCGCTTCCAGGCTGATGCCGCCGAGCAGCGCTTCGACGATTTCACGCGATTTCGTTTCCGCCGCCCACTCGTAATCCGCACGTCCTTCAAGCGCGGCTTCGCGCACGGTGGCGTTGTCGTCGAGCGGGTCACGCTGGTCGAGCATGCCGAAGGTCAGGCCGTTGCGCATGGTCACACGGCCGGAATCGGGTTCCTGGGTGCCTCGGAACAGGTGCAGCAGCGTGGATTTGCCATCGCCGTTCCTGCCGACGATGCCGATGCGGTCGCCTTCGAAAACGCCTTGCGTCACATCGGTGAAGATGGTTTTGGTGGCGAAGGCGAGCGATACGTGTTCAAGTCCCAAATCATAAGTCGGCATAATGCACCAATGTAGTGGTATGGCGGAACACCGCGCCTTGATGATTCCCTAACGCTTCCTATGCGTTTGTTCCCTGCTTCTTACGCTCACCGCGCACGGCGGCGCCGCGTTACCGTGCCAGGGACGCGGCGTAGGAGTTGCAGCGTGCCGCGAAGCCGGAGAACACCTGATCGGCGAGCGGCTGCAGTTGTGGATCGTATGCGGCGAAATCCTCGCGCAGTTTCGATTTCGACCCGCCTGCCGCTTTCAGCTCCTTGACCATGCTTGGTTCGTCGAGCCATTCCTCCAGCAGCGTGGGGGTGACTTCCAGATGGAATTGCAGGCCGAGCGCGGAACCGAATCTGAAGGCCTGATTCTTGGTGTTGGCGGAACGTGCGAGCGGCTGCGCGCCTTCGGGCAGCGATACCACGTCGTTATGCCAGTGCAGCACGTCGATGCTTTTGTTCCACATGGAGAAGTAGTCGTGCTTGTCGATGCGTTTGATGGGTGCGAAACCGATTTCCGGTTCCTTGCCTGATTTGAGTTTGGCGCCGAGCGCCGTGGCGATGATCTGATGCCCCAAGCAGATGCCCAATACCGGCTTGTTCACGGCGATCGCGGCGCGTACCAGTTTCGCTTCCGCCTTGAGCCCCGGGTATTTGTCGAAATCCTGCGCCCCCATCGGGCCGCCCATGAGCACCACTCCTGCGAGATCGTTGAAATTCGGCAAGTCCGGCTTTTTCGTTCCGGCGATGTTCACGATCTGATAGGGCAATTCCATGTCGTCAAGGCTGTCGAAGATACGCCCTGGTTTCTCCCACGGAACATGTTGCACAATCAGCACCTGCGGTTTCGTCATACCCCCTATTGTGACACGACCCACGTAAACTGCAAACGTTTGCCGTGGTAACGGGAGACCGCCCGCATGCCTTGTCTGGTTTCATGCCTAGGCTGGGGTGCTATGGCAAACACTCAGGAACCGCAGGATTTCAACGCTTCCGTCATGCCGAGCACGCTTGTCTCGGCCCGCGTGGCCAAGGCAGCCGCCGGACTGAAGCTGTACGATACGGCATCGCATGCCGTAAGCGCATTCACACCGATCAAACCTGGCGAAGTGGGCATGTATGTCTGCGGCGCGACGGTGCAGTCCTCGCCGCATATCGGCCATATCCGCGCGGCCGTGGCATTCGACATCGTGCGCCGCTGGTTCCTCAAGCTCGGCTATCAGGTGACGTTCGTGCGCAACGTGACCGATATCGACGACAAGATCCTCGACAAGGCCGCTGCGGCCGGCCAGCAGTGGTGGGCGCGCGCCTACTACTACGAACGCGAGTTCAACCAAGCCTACGCCGATCTGGGCGTGCTGCCGCCGACCGTCGAACCGCGTGCGACCGGCCACATGGCCGACATGATCGACATGATCCAGCGCATCATCGATAACGGCCACGCCTACGTGGTGCGCGACGAAAACGGTGAACCGACCGGCAACGTGTACTTCGACGTGGCGTCCTGGCCGCATTACGGCGAGCTGACCCACCAGAAGCAGACCGCCGTGGCCGACGCCGCCTCCGAAGTGGCCGACGCGATGGGCCCGTCCGTCGACAACGCGGGCGACGACAAGTACAACCCCGTCGACCCCGCGGACGCCTCCCCCGACAAGCATGATCCGCGTGATTTCGCACTGTGGAAGGCTCCGAAGGATTCCGACCCGCTCGACGCACGTTGGAACACCCCGTTCGGCACGGGCCGTCCGGGCTGGCATATCGAATGCTCCGCGATGAGCCACCGTTATCTGAAGGACGGTTTCGATATCCACGGCGGCGGTCTCGACCTGCGTTTCCCGCACCACGAGAATGAAATGGCGCAGACCCGCGCGGCCGGCTACGATTCCGCCGCCCGCTGGATGCATTCGGCATGGGTGACCGCCAAGGGCGAGAAGATGTCGAAGTCGCTGGGCAACGGCCTGTCCGTGCCGACCGTGCTGGCCGAGAATTCCGCTTGGGTGGTGCGTTACGCCCTGGGCGGCGTGCAGTACCGTTCGATGCTGGAATGGTCCGATCAGACGCTCGCCGAAGCGCAGTCCGCCTACGAACGCGTCTCGAATTTCATCGAACGTGCGGGCATCGCCGTCGGTGAACAGCCCACGCGCGCCGAAGTCGTATCCGTTCCCGCCGACGATCTGCCGGCCGATTTCGTCGCCGCGATGAACGACGACATCAACGTGTCTGGCGCCACCGCCGCCATCTTCACCGCCATCCGTTCCGGCAACACGCTGCTGTCGAAGCTGGCCGATCATGCCGATTCCGCCGAAGCCAAGGCCGAGGTGCGTGCCGCGCTGCTCAACGTGCGTGCCATGCTCGACACCTTGGGTTTGGATCCGCTGGCCGAACCGTGGGCGAACGGTGCCGCCGGTGGTGCCGGGGAAGGCGAATCCTCCGAGCATGATGCGCTCGACGCCCTGATCTCCGAACAGCTGCAGGCGCGCGCCGAAGCCCGCAAGGCCAAGGACTTCGCGAAGGCCGACGCGATCCGTGACGCGCTGAACGCCGCCGGTATCGCCATCGAGGACGGCCCGCAGGGCTCCACCTGGTCCCTGCAGTAACGGCAACACGGCAGGCATCCGCGAATTAGCGACCCATTTGGACGAAATCCGGCTCTTTTTCGTCCAAATGGGTCGCTTTATTATCGGTTTCGTCCGAATGGACCACACATTCGCCCATCCGGCCGCAGGTACCCGACGTCATGCGACCGCATGTGCCCAGCGCCACCCGACGCCACACGCGCCGACCACCGGCACGGCACGGGCCGGATATTTCCCGCGCGGCGGCTAGACTTGGGAACATTATGGCAGCATTTAGTTCTTTGACAGACAAGCTCTCCGGCGCGTTCAAGCACCTGAAGAGCAAAGGTAAGCTTTCCGAATCCGATATCGACGGCACCATCCGCGAGATCCGCCGCGCCCTGCTCGACGCCGACGTGGCGCTCGACGTGGTCCGCTCCTTCACCGCCCGCGTCCGCGAGCGCGCGCTCGGCACCGAGGTCTCCGAGTCCCTCAACCCCGCGCAGCAGGTCGTCAAGATCGTCAACGAGGAGTTGACGGACGTTCTGGGCGCCGGCGTGGACCGCCCGCTGAACTTCGCGAAGAATCCGCCGACCATCATCATGCTCGCCGGTCTTCAGGGTGCCGGTAAGACCACGCTTGCCGGCAAGCTCGGCTACTGGCTGAAGGATTCCGGCCATACGCCGCTGCTGGTCGCGGCCGATCTGCAGCGTCCGAACGCGGTGACGCAGCTGCAGGTGGTCGGCGAACGCGCCGGCGTTCCGGTGTACGCGCCGGAGAAGGGCGTGCAGTCCGATGGCGGCGAGGATGTGATGGTTCCGGGCATGACCACGGGCGATCCGGTGAAGGTCGCGCGTGATGCGGTGGAGCTGGCCAAGCAGAAGCTGTATGACACGGTGATCATCGATACCGCCGGTCGTCTCGGCGTCGATGAGGAGCTGATGAAGCAGGCCCGCGATATCCGCGATGCCGTGCAGCCCGATGAGATTCTGTTCGTGATCGACGCGATGATCGGTCAGGACGCCGTGCAGACCGCCAAGGCCTTCGATGAGGGCGTCGATTTCACCGGCGTGGTGCTTTCGAAGCTCGATGGCGATGCCCGTGGCGGTGCGGCGCTGTCCGTGGCGTCCGTGACCGGCAAGCCGATCCTGTTCGCCTCCACCGGTGAGGGTCTGAAGGACTTCGAGGTCTTCCACCCCGACCGTATGGCTTCTCGCATCCTCGATATGGGCGACATCATGACGCTTATCGAGCAGGCGCAGAAGCAGTTCGATGAGGAGGAGGCTCGTAAGGCCGCCGAGAAGCTGTCCGAGGGTTCCTTCGGTCTGGATGATTTCCTCGATCAGCTGCAGCAGGTGCGTAAGCTCGGCCCGATGAAGAACCTGCTGGGCATGATTCCCGGCATGGCCGCGCATCGTAAGGAACTTGAGCAGTTCGATGAGCGTGAGGTCGATCGTACCGAGGCCATCATCCGTTCCATGACGCCGGCCGAACGTCGCGATCCGAGCATCATCGACGGTTCCCGTCGCCGCCGTATCGCGTTCGGTTCCGGTGTGACCGTCTCGCAGGTGAATGCGCTGCTGCAGCGTTTCGAGCAGGCTGCGAAGATGATGAAGCGCGTGTCGAACAACAATGGTGGCGGACTGCCTGGATTCGGTGGCCCCGCCATGGGTAAGAAGGGTAAGAAGGGCAAGAAGAAGAAGGGTTCCAAGTCCGGTAATCCGATGAAGCGCGAGGCCGAGGAGAAGGCATTGCGCGACAAGCTGGCCGGCAAGCCCTCCGGTGGCAATGGCGGTTCCGCGTTCGCCAAGAAGCCGCAGAATCCGGCTCTGCCCGCCGGTCTGCAGGATCTGATGGGCGATGCCGATGAGAACGGTATGCCCGACCTGCCGCCGAATCTCGGTGGCGGTGTCGCGGGCTTGTTCGGTCGCTGATCGACCGCACGGCCGTAACGTATGGTAAAGCCGGATGGGGAGTCGCTCTCCATCCGGCTTTTGCATACCCCGCATTCCGGGCTTACGGCATTCCAGGCTTCCCAGACATTCCATGCATTCCAGACGGGTCGCCCGTACGCCGAAATCACCCATATCGTTCCCCTTCGGGCCGAGAACACAGATACCACACAAGCGAGCCGCTAGAATACCCAAAGGCGTGCGGCGAGAACCGTCCGCGCATTCCAACCGACTGGGGGTTGTATGACGATCGTGCTTGCGGTGCTGGCCGTACTGCTGTGGTGCTGGCTGCTGCTCAGCTGCCTGCCCGCCGGGGTCGAGGCCCATTTGCCGATGCCGTATCTCATCGCGCTGGTTCCGCTGCTGTGGGTGCCGTCGCTGGTGTTGGCGGCGGTGTCCGCATACTGCGGGGCGTGGGGGATGACGTGCGCGTTCCTGCTGGCCGCCCTGATGTCGGTGGCGCGTCTGTGGCCGTACTGGCTACCGAAGCGCAAGCGTGGAACATCCCGTGAAACATCTTCGTCGGTTGATGATGACCAAACCGCCGCAGCCGGAACGCTGCGCGTCATGACGGTGAACTGCCGATTCGGCCGCGCCGACGCGGAAGCCATCGTGCGCGAGGTGCGCGAACGGCATATCGACGTGCTCGCCACCCAGGAAACCACCGCGGGGCTCGTCTCCCGCCTGCGTGAAGCGGGCATCGACGACGTCCTCCCCTACCATCAGTCCGGCGACGACAAACCCACCGACAACGGCGGCTTCAACATGCTGTTCTCACGGTTCGCGCCAAACCGTTCCACCGCCAGCGCAATCGAGATTCCCGCGGCGGACGTGCCGTCGATGACGCTCGACCTGCTGCCCGAACCCGGCGGCACGGGAGCTGGCGAACCGCACCATGTCACGTTCGCGTCGGCGCACCCGAAGTCGCCGATGCGCGGGTGCCCGGAATGGTCCCAAGGCATCCGGGCCCTGGGATCGGTAGCGAAACTCGTCGCGGACGACCCGCAAGGCATCGCCGTGGTGATGGGCGATCTCAACTCCTCCATCGAACACCCCAGCTTCCGCGCCCTGCTCGCCTCCGGTTTCCGCGACGCGAGCCGCACCCAGGCGACCCGGTTCACCATCACGTTCCCCAGCTGGCTGGTATGGCCGCACATCGAACTCGACCACATCCTGTTCACCCCGGGCCTGCGCCCAAGCGGCGTGGAATCCTTCATCGTTTCCGGCACCGACCATTACGCGCTCACCGCCACGCTCACGCTCAGCTGAACCGCGCCATCGTCGCGCCATCGCCGCGTCATCGCGACGCCACCGGGCACCCGCGCCCACGTCCGCCCCCACGCGCTATAATAGGCCAGTTATTCACGTGCGCGTGGCGCCCTCTACACCCCGTGCCGTGAGGAACGAGTGGGTTTCGGATTCCGTGCCCCACACAGAAAACGAAACGCACACCCCTACATATAAGGAGAGCCATTTTGGCAACCAAGATTCGTCTGAAGCGCATGGGTAAGAAGTTCTACGCGTTCTACCGCGTGGTGATCATGGATTCCCGCCAGAAGCGTGACGGCCGTGCCATCGAAGAGATCGGTACCTACAACCCGAACACCCAGCCTTCCACCATCGTGATCGATTCCGAGCGTGCTCAGTACTGGCTTGGCGTCGGCGCCCAGCCGACCGAGCAGGTGAAGAAGCTCCTCCAGATCACCGGCGATTGGCAGAAGTTCAAGGGCATCGACGGCGCCGAAGGCACCCTGAAGACCGCTGTGGCCGGCCCGGATGCCGCCGCTCGCGTCGAGGCCGTGGAAGCCGAAGCCCAGAAGCTCAAGGCCGCCAAGTCCGAAGCCGAGGCCAAGGCCAAGGCTGAGGCCGAAGCCGCCGCTGCCGCCGAAGCTGAAGCTCCGGCTGAGGAAGCCGCTGAAGAAGCCCCGGCTGACGCCGAGTGAGCTGAGCCCTAGCGCAAAGCAAACGAGAAAGGCTGACTGATCATGCTTGAACAGGCTGTGGAGCACCTTATTAAGAACATCGTCGATTTTCCCGATGATGTGTCGGTGAAGTCCCGCGAGAACGCGCGCGGCGAAATGCTTCGCGTACGCGTGAACCCCGAGGACATCGGCCGTGTGATCGGTCGTTCCGGCCGTACCGCCAATGCGATTCGCACGGTGGTGCAGGCGTTGAGCGACCACAAGGTCCGCGTCGACATCATGGACGTGCGCCGCTGATTCCACGTCGGATCGGCGCCTCATCCGTACCGATGGGGTAGACTGCACAACATGGCAGATCAGAACATGCATGAGAACCCTCAGCAGCGTGAGCTGCTGAGGGTTTGTCGTATCGGCCGCGCCCAAGGTATGAAGGGCGAGGTCACCGTACAGGTATTCACCGACGAACCGGAATGGCGTTTCGAGCCCGGTTCGGAACTGTTCTCGCAGGACGGCGAACAGCGGTATGTGGTGGAACGTTCCCGTACGTTCAAGAACCGATGGATCATCAAGCTTGAAGGCTGCGACGACCGTGACGCTTCCGAAGCGTTGAACGGCCTCCAGCTGTACGGCGAGGCCGACGATCCGGAGGAGATGCTCGAAGCCGACGAATGGTATCCGAAGGATCTCATCGGCCTTGAGGCGCGTATGGAGGAAGACAACGAAATCGGCGCGCCCGCCGGCAAGACGATCGGCAAGGTGGTCGATGTGATCGACTCCCCCGCCCAGTCGCTGTTGAAGATCCGTTTGGCGGAACCGGTCGAAACCGGTACCGCGTCCGACGGCACGCCGATCGTGGAGAAGACCGCGCTGGTGCCGTTCGTGGACGAACTGGTGCCGCAGATCGACCTGGAGGAGGGCTATCTGACGCTCGACCCTCCGGGCGGTCTGATCCCCGGCCTGTGACGCACGGCGAAGCCCGTATCAGGCGGCTTCGCCGGTCACCTTGTTCAGCAGCATATTGACCGCGAGATCGGCGAGATGCGCGGCGATGGGCGAAAGCTCCCAATTCTCGCGCCGGACCAGCGCGAAAGTGTCGTAGATCGGGTACTGCAGGGTCGTGACGTGGATGTTCGACGGGAAATGCGCCGATTGCGCCACGGCCTGCGGCACGATCGAATCACCCAGTCCACGCGAGACGAGCGACATCGCCGCATCCACCGATTCGACTTCGATGTCGGGTTCCAGCGTCACACCGAAACGCTGCGCCTGCTGGGTGAGCTGCAGTCGCGTCGGATCCTCCTCGCCGTGGCGGGCATCATAGAGGATCAACGGTTCCTTGGGCATGTCGATCGGGCTCATCGGCTGCACGCAACGTTCGGGCTTGCTGCTGGCCCACAGGATCTCGTGGCGCATCAGCGGCTGGATGTGCAGGCCCTCGGTCGGCACCGGCAGGCAGAGCAGCCCGGCCTCAAGCACGCCGTTGCGCACGGCGTCGGCCACTTCGAAGGAGTTCTGGCCCAGCAGCCGGATGCGCACGTTCGGATGCGCTTCGCGGAACACCGCGGCCAGTTCGGAAAGATGATAGTAGTTGGCGTTCTTCAGGATGCCGAACGACACCGTGCCGCCTTCGCCGGTGCTCAACGCGGTCAACGCGCTGTCCGCCCCCAGTTCGGCGTCGAGCAGGCGCTTCGCCCACGGCATGAGCGCCTGGCCGGCGGTGGTGAGCACCAATCTTCGCCCTCGGCGTACGAACAACGCCATGCCGTATTGGTCCTCCACCTTGCGCACCAGTTCGGAGACCGTCGGCTGCGTAAGACCCATGTATTCCGCGGCTGCGGTGAAGGATCCCAGCGTCGCGGCAAGGTAGAACGCTCGTATCTGGGTAATAGTCATAGGTTAATCCTATGGGATACGAAGGATATCCACCTCTTGTACGATACATAACTTGCGCTTAAGGTGAGCCGTGTTTTCAGCAATCGTCCAAGCGACGCCACAAGCACGAGAGGACACCATCATGGCATTGGCACAGCACACCGCAACACGAACCGCAGCACGCACCGCGACCGCCGTCGAATCCGCGGACGCTTCGAGCCTCGAATCGCAGCCCACCCGAATCGAACACGACTGCATCGGTTCCATGGCGGTTCCCGCCAACGCCTACTGGGGCATCCACACCCTCCGCGCCATCAGCAACTTCCCCGTCTCCGGCATCACCGTCAGCGACCATCCCGAAATCATCCACGCCTACGGCAATGTGAAGCGCGCCTGCGCACGCGCCAACCGCGAGCTTGGCGGCATCGACGCCTACCAGGCCGAACTCGTCGACCGCGCCTGCGCCGACGTGATCGCGGGCAAACTCGACGACCAGTTCCCCATCGACGTGCTGCAGGGCGGCGCCGGCACCTCGACCAACATGAACGTCAACGAGGTCATCGCGAACCGCGCCCTGGAACTCGGCCACTACCCGCGCGGCGAATACGAGATCATCCACCCGAACGACACGGTGAACAAGTCGCAGTCGACCAACGACTCCTACCCCGCCGCCGCCCGCCTCGCGCTCATCGACGCCTCGCGCACCCTGATCGACAGCACCCGCAAGCTCAGCGCCTCGTTCTCCTCGCTGGCGCAGCGCACGATGACGGTGGTCACGATCGGCCGCACGCAGCTGCAGGACGCCGTGCCCATGACCTTCGGCCAGGAGTTCGGCGCGTTCGCCACGCAGCTCGGCTCCGACGCCGCGCTGCTCGAAAGCCAGCATGAACCGCTGAGCGTCGTGAACCTCGGCGGCACCGCCATCGGCACGGGCATCTGCGCCGACGTGCGCTTCCGCAATCTCGCGGCCAAGCATCTCGCCAAACTCACGGGTCTGCCGATCCGCCCGGCCTCCGATCCGGTCGGCGCGACCAGCGACGTAAGCGATTTCGTCACCCTGTCGGGCGTGATCAAGCGCACGGCGCTGCACTTGGGCAAGATCGCCAACGATCTGCGCCTGCTGGCCAGCGGTCCGCGCGCCGGCCTGTCCGAAATCCAGCTGCCGGCACGTCAGGCCGGATCCTCGATCATGCCGGGCAAGGTGAACCCGGTGATCCCGGAATGCGTGAACCAGACGGTGTTCATGGTGATGGGCATGGATACCACCGTTTCCTACGCGGCGGAGGCCGGACAGTTGCAGCTCAACGCGTTCGAGCCGGTGATGCTGCACGCGATGCTCGACGGCATGCATATGCTGGCCCGCGCGATGGATACGCTGCGCGAACGTTGCGTGAACGGCATCAAGGTGAACAAGGAGGTCGGCATGGAGGAAGCGATGCGCTCGTCCTCGCTGGCCACGTCGCTGGTCGATTACGTGGGCTATGAGAAGGCCGTGAAGATCGCCAAGGATGCGTTGGAGAAGGGCATTACGGTGCGTGCCGCGGCCGATCGCGACGGCAGCATCCGCCCGGAGATCCTCGATTCGATCCTCGACCCGCGCGACCTGACCCGCGTGTACTGACGCGCATAACCGAACCACACGTGGGGTGGCGGCTGCGGACCGGCCGCCGCCCCACGTATTCCTGCACTCCGGTTACTCTGGGAAACTATGAGAATCGACATCGTTTCCGTGTTCCCCGAGTATTTCGACGTGCTGAACCTGAGTCTGTTCGGTAAGGCGCAGACCAAAGGCCTCATCGAGGTGAACACGCATAACCTCCGCGACTGGACGCATGACGTGCATCATTCCGTGGACGATACGCCGGTGGGCGGCGGCGCGGGCATGGTGATGAAGCCCGTGGTGTGGGCGGAATGCCTTGATGAACTGCTGGGGCCGGATCTGCGGGAGCCGGTTCCGGTCGATGATTCCGACGAATCCGATACAGCCGAAGCGCCTGAACCTGCCGACGCAACCGAACCGACCGAATCGACCGATGCTATGGAAACCGCGGACACGACCGCGAAACGGCCGGTCCTGATCTTCCCGAACCCTTCCGCTCCCCTGTTCACCCAGCGTGACGCCACCGAGCTCAGCCGCGCCGACCATCTGCTGTTCGGCTGCGGGCGTTACGAGGGGTACGACGCGCGTATTCCCGACTACTACCGCATGCGCGGGGTGGATGTGCGCGAATATTCCATCGGCGACTATGTGCTCAACGGCGGCGAGGTCGCCACGTCGGTGATGCTTGAGGCGATCACGCGCCTGATTCCGGGATTCATGGGTAATGCCGAGTCGATCGTGGAGGAATCGTATACCGGCGACAACGCCCTGCTGGAACACCGCCAGTACACGAAACCGGCGGAATGGCGCGGCATTCGCGTACCCGACGTGCTGCTCTCCGGCGATCACGGCAAGGTGGACCGGTTCCGCCGCGACGAGGCGCTGACCCGGACGAACGAGATCCGCCCCGATCTGATCGAAGCCCTGGATTGCCGGAAGCTCGACAAGGCCGACCGCAAAACCCTTATGGCGCTCGGCTGGGAGGTCAGCGCCGAGCACCCGCGCAAACGCTAAGCCTTGCCTGTCTCAGAACCGGGTCAAACCCCGACAACAGCCGGAAACCGCCGCTTCCCCATCGTCTATTCCGTGCTCTCCTGCGCCGATTCGATGTAGAACACGGCGGTTTCGCCATAGGAACGCGACTGGGTGATCTCCCAGCCTTCGGGTGCCGTCGGTTCGTCGGACCGGGCGGAACGTTCAAGCATGATCACGCCATGCGCATCCACCCATCCGTTGGCGACCAGATCGGCCAGCAGCTGGTTGCATGCCTCGGTTTCGAACGCGTACGGCGGATCGATGAACACCACGTCGTACGGCGCGTCGGCGGTTGCGGCGGCGAGCGCCTCGGCTTTGCGCACCAGCACCCGGGCGCGCAGGTCGGCCGACCATGACCGGTTGCGTTTCAACTGTTTCAGGGTTCCGGCGACCAGTGCCGCCGCGGGTTTTGAAGCCTCCACGGCCACCAGTTCGCGGGCGCCACGGCTCAACGCCTCGATACCCAACGCGCCGGTGCCCGCGAACAGGTCGAGCACCCTCGCATCGTCCAACACACCCCACGAGTCCAGGTGCGAGAAGATCGCTTCCTTCGTGCGGTCGGTGGTGGGTCTGGTCCCCTGCTTCGGCGTCGCCAACGCCACGCCTTTGAATCGTCCTGAAATTACGCGCATACGCCTTAGCCTAGTTGCTAGTCAGGAAGGCCTCGTTGCCGCGCGTGAAATCGAGTACGGCGCCGGCGAGCTGTTTGCTGCCTTCCAACTGCGGATCCTCGGCCAGCAGTCGTTCGGCGCGGGAACGCGCGTCGACGATCAGATCGGCGTCCTGCACCACGCGCAACAGCTTCAGGCTTGAACGCATACCGGACTGCGTGTCGCCGAGCACGTCGCCGGCTCCGCGGAATTCCAGGTCGGCCTGTGCGATCTGCGCACCGTCGAGCGAATCATGGATGACCTGCAGTCGCGCTTCGGCGGGCGATCCCGCTTCGGCGCGGGAGATGAGGAACGCCCAGCTGTTGGTGCCGCCTCGCCCGACACGGCCGCGAAGCTGATGCAGCTGGCTCAGCCCGTACCGGTCCGCGTCGAAGATCACGATGCAGCTCGCCTGTTTGACGTCCACGCCGACTTCGATCACGGTGGTGGAGACGAGGACCGGCGTCTTGCCGGACGCGAAATCGGCCATGACCTGCGTTTTGACCTCATCCTTGTCGCGGCCGGTGAGCGTGGCGAACTTGATACCTTGGAATTGCGGCAGTTTCTGCAATCGTTCCGCGATTTCCGCAACCGTATGCAGCGGCGGGCGCGCCTGCGCCTCCTCGCCGTCATCGATCGCATACGGGTCGAGCGCCATATCGTCGTCGGTTTTGCCGCCTTTTTTGCCGTCGGACGTGTCGTCAATGCGCGCGCACACGATGTAGGCGCGTTCGCCCGCGTCGATATGCGAACGGATATGCGTGAACATGCTCGCCATGGTGCGCCCATCCTCCTCGTTGATGACGAAGGTGCGGATCGGCTTGCGCCCGCCCGGCAGTTCGGTGAGCCAGGAGATGTCGAGGTCGCCGAACCAGGTCATGGCGGCGGTGCGCGGAATGGGCGTGGCGGTCATGATGAGCATGTGCGGCGTACTGCCGTCGGCCGGCTTGGTTTGCAGGCTTTCGCGCTGTTCCACGCCGAAACGGTGCTGTTCGTCGATGACCACCAGCGCGAGGTTGGAGGCTTGGAACGTCGAGGAGAACGCCGCGTGCGTGGCGACGATGATGCCGGGCTCGCCGCTGGCGGCCATGGCGTGTGCCTTGCGACGGGCGGCCAGTTTCATGCCGCCGGTGATCAGCGTGACGGGTATCGGCGGCGATTCCAGACCTTGGGTCAGCGTTCGGATGGTTTCGGCGTGCTGTTCGGCGAGGACGAGCGTGGGCGCGACCAACACGGCCTGATACCCGGCTTCGACGGCTTGCAGCATGGCGGCGAGTGCCACCACGGTTTTGCCGGAGCCGACCTCGCCTTGCAGAAGGCGCTGCATGGGGTGGTTCCTGGCCATGTCGCTGCGGATGCTGCCGATGACTTCCCGTTGGCCTTCGGTGAGTTGGAAGGGCAGTGAGGCGATGAACCGGTCCACCAGTCCTTCACCCTGATCGTCGCCTCCGTTGCCGGCGCAGACGTGCGCCGGTGTGGTGCCGCTGGCGTTGCGGGCCTGCAGCAGCGCCGTCTGGCAGATGAACGCCTCCTCGTAGCGCAATGTGCCGATGCCTTTGTGGAAGGCTTCGACGGATATGGGGTCGTGGATGGCTCGGAAGGCTTCGGCGCGATGCATGAGGCCGCGTTCCGCGCGGATGTGTTCCGGGAGGATGTCGGGGATGGCTTCGCCCAGGGCTGCGGCGAAGCGCTGCTCGTCTTCGGCTTCGAAGCCTTGCAGCGGGGTTCCCGCCGAGGCCAGGTCGACCGTTTCCCGGCCGCCCAGCATGTTCAGCAATCCGACGATGGTTTCGTGGATGCGATCGCTCGACAGTCTCGCCGACGCGTGGTAGACGGGGCGTGGGCGGCAGACATGATCCAACCCTTCCTTCACCGAAGCCACGTCGTAATGCCGGGTGTGCGTCTGGGTCGGCTCAGCCGCGACCGGCTGTACGTCGAAAGACCGGATTTCGGCGGGCGCGACGGTGACGATGTCGGGATGTGTGAATTGCAGCTGCCCCATGTATTCGCTGGGCATGCCGCTGACGATCACCTGCGTGCCCACGGCGAGCCGCATGGCCATCCAATCGACGTACCCTCTGCGGTTCGAGAAGAACACGAGCCTGGCCATGCCCGCCGGCATTCCCCGGGTGGCGGCGAAGGCGGAATCCTCGACGACCGCTTCGAGACGGTACCCCCGTCGCGCGTTCATCGGAATCACGCGGCTTTGCGTCACGACGGCGGCGAACGCCATGGCCGTGGCCGGACGCGCCTCCCTGATGGCTCGCGGCGGCACCGGGTCGCCCACGCGGAACGGATAATAGGTCAGCGCATCGCCGACGCTGACGATGCCGAACGATTTGAGCGTGGATACCCTGCGCGTATTGCTCAGTAGCGAACCAATGGGGGTGTCCAACGAAATACTCATACGTCCCATACTATCCATACCCATACTGGCTTCCGCGCCACCGTCCCCCGGCGCTCGGCACGGCCTTGCCCAAGCGCCCCGGATCTCACTTATGCGCGCAAATACAGCAAAACCCCGCCGAGTCGGAACTCGAACGGGGTTTCAACGCGATGTATCTCGCACTCACGCGACCACGCGCTGAACCTTGCCGGCCTTGAGGCACTTGACGCACACGCGGACGCGAACGTTTTCGCCGTCAACGGTGGTGTGCACCGGCTGGAGGTTCGGGCGGAAGGTGCGCTTGTTGCGGATATGCGAATGGGACACGGTGTATCCGACCTGCGGACCCCTGCCACACACTGCACAACGAGCTGCCATGATGGTCTCCCTACGTTTACATTGACTTGCAAGTCTGCGTAATCCAGACCGCACGTTACCGAGCGGCTGAACACACAACTTCTCAACTATACAACCACCCCAGACAATTGGCAAATGGCCGGAAGGACATGGACTCGGGACATCACCGCACATGTTCGTTCACAGCGCAAGCTCCCATCAAGCTTCCAGTTTACGGACTTAGAATCCTGAACAATAACTTGGGATAATCCGATTATTCTTCGACATGTCATCAAGGAGGATAGTATGCGACTCGGCACGATCATTCCCCGACGCAATGGCGGCAGCGCAGCCGATAAACCCACGGTGATCTCGTTGGGACAGGTATGGATGGACGTCATGCTGGACGTGGACGAAATGCCACAGGCCGGCGATTTCGCGATGACCAGCCACACCAAGCCCACACCGGGCGGCAGCTACCGCATCCTCGACGCGGCCAGCCGCATGGGCGTCAAAGCGCAGCATGCCGGCGTGATCGGCGACGGCGTTTGGGCGACGGCGATCAGGATGCTTCTGCGCCGCAACGGCATCGACCATATCGGCATGAACATCGACGACGAGGATTCCGGATTCCGACTGGTGTTCCAGGACGAGGACGAGCGGAAAACCTACATCGCGCATTACGGCGCGGAGGCGAGCGGCGACGAGCACACCTTCGACGCGATCAACCCTCCCCACGGCGCCGTGGTGCATATCGGCGGCAACACCCTCATGAACCAGACGGCTGCGGGCCTCGACGCGTTCATCCGCCGCGCGGGCAACGATCCACGCAAACGCGACTGGACGCTGGTGCTCAACTCCACCAACGCGCTCAATCAGGTGAGCGACAAGATGATCGAGGATCTGGTGCTCGCCCGCCCGATCTGGTCATGCAACAGGCAGGAGGCCGGCACCCTCGCCGACAGGCTGGGCGTGCATATCGACGAAAGCTCCACGATGACGGTGGGCGGCGGATTCGACAAGACGATGAAACTGCTGTGCGAGGAGCTCGGCAACGCGCTGCGCGCGCCGCTGGTGGTCCGCGCCGGGTCGAGGGGCGCCTGGGTGCGTCAGCCGGGCGGCCAGGTGGAGCATATCGAAGGATTCCCCACCAAGGCGGTGCATACGCGTTCCGCCGGGTCGTGCCATACGGGCGTGATGTGCGCCATGCTGGCCAAAGGCTGGTCGCTCACCGATGCGGTGCGCATCGCCAACGCGGCCGCGTCGCTCGCCATCAAGAACAGCGATTACGGTGTGCCGGTATGCCCCAGCTACCAGGAGGCGATGGCGCTGCTGGAAGCGCAATGACACCCGGTTCGGCCAAGCGACCGTAGAATAACGGTGTACGCAAGCTGAAGGGAGCGATCGTGGGCAATATCATCGATTACGCGCGCGAGGAGCAGCGTTCGTTCGAGGAACTCCCGTTCAACGAGGTGGACGCTCTGATCCTGGCGCAACTGGCGTATGAGGATATTCCCACGCTCGTCCCCGATCTGGACGACGAGCGCAACGCCTACGGCACGTTCTTCGCCAGGATGCGCAATTTCAAACCGGACCGGCATCATCCGCTCCAAAGCGCGAAAACGCTGTTCCATGCACCGTTCTCACCCGTCACCCTCAAGCAGATGGATGAGGTGCTGCACGGCGGGGCCGACGTCGCCTGCCAACATCAAGTGCATGCCGTCAACTTCACCGACCCCGCGATCACCCATTCATTCGTGCGCACCGTGGCCGGCAATCCCCGATTCTCCGGCCTGCATGTGGGCGCGTTCGCGGAACGCTTCGACGCCGACGAGCAGACGCAGACGGCGGCGCTCACCTTCATGCTGCCCGACGGCACGCTCGTCCTCTCGTTCCGCGGCACCGACGATTCGCTGGTGGGTTGGAAGGAAGACTTCAACATGGCCTTCCAATACCCGGTCCCCTCCCAGCGGATGGCAGCCGAATACGTGTGCGCGGTGGCGAAACTCTGGCCCGGCAGCATGATCCTGACCGGGCATTCCAAAGGCGGCAATTCCGCCGTGTACGCGGCGATGGAAGCCCCGGAGGCGGTACGCAAGCGCATCACTGCGGTGTATTCGCTGGACGGCCCCGGATTCCCCGAATACGTGGTGACCGGCGAACGCTACCTGTCCACGGTGGAACGGGTGTCGAAAATCGTACCTGACTCCTCGATCATCGGCATGGTGTTGGAAACGCCGGAACCGTGCGTCGTGGTCAAAGCCGACTGCGAAGGGCTGATGCAGCATTTCGCGTTCGCCTGGCAGGTCGACGGCGACGCTTTCGTGCGCGTGAACGACATCGCGCCCAGCTCCCACGAGTTCAACTCCTCGTTCAACCGTTGGATGACCGGTTTGAGCCGTGAGGAACGCGAACATGCGGTGGACGCGCTGTTCCAAGTGATCCGCGCCAGCGGAGCCACCACCTTCTCCGGGCTCATCGCCTCGATGCCGCTCTCGTTGCCGAGCATGATCGGCGCGATCGTCGGTCTGACCCCGGACGAACGCAAACACCTGTTGGAGGCCATGCGCATGCTGGCCGCGGCCGCCACGGCCCGAAATCGAAATATCACCAGATAGTCCCAACAGCTAGTAGTATTGATGTCTAGTTATCGAAAAACATCGAACGGACAATTGTCAAAGGAGCAACGATGCCCCGTCCTCGCCTTGATTGCGACACGCCTTCAGCCATCCAACGCATGATCGACACCTTCTGGCAGCTGCTCAGCGAACGCAACTACCGGAGCATCACGGTCACCGACATCGTACGCAGAGCGAACGTGAACAGAAACTCGTTCTACTACCATTTCAACAAGCTCGACGAACTGGCCTACCGCGCCATCCACGATGAAGTGAACCGCTCGCCGCTGGTGCAGAGCGGCGGCGCCGGCAACGTGCCGGACCTGCAGCATTGGCGCAGGCACGTCGGCGAACTCATCTCCACCGATGAGGAACGCAAACGCACGAGCCGCCTGACCATGATCGTCGGCCCGCACACCGACCCCGTACTGTATTCGGCCTTCCACGACAACGAGCGCGAAGCCCTGCTGCTTGTACTGGGACTCGCGCCCGAGGATGTGGATTCACGTACCGATCTGATGCTCGACTTCATCATCGGCGGCATCATGGGCATGCTGAGCCGCTGGCTGCAGATGAACGAAAATCGCGACACCAGCCCCTTGGCGGATGATGACGCCACCGCGCTCGCCGTCCGCGTCTACGCCCTGCTGTTGGAGAACTGCCTGCCGACCGGGCGGAAAGCCGCGCACTGATTCCGTAGGCCCGAGTCACGCGGATCGCGGGAAACGCGGGATCCTCGGGAACCGTGGAAACCGCGAGAAACCGCACGCACCGCACATATACAGTGGAGGGTCGCCCGAAATTCGGACGACCCTCCACTGTTGTTTCCGCTGTATGTTCAGCCGACTCAGCGCAGCACGCCTTCGATCAGGCGCGTGATGAGCTCGGTGTAGCCGATTCCGGACGCCTCCCAGGCCTTGGGGTACATCGAGATCGGCGTGAATCCCGGCATCGTGTTGATCTCGTTCACCATCACCGTGCCGTCGGGAGTGACGAACGTGTCGACGCGGCTCAGGCCCGCGCCATCCACCGCCTTGAACGCGCGGCGGGCCACGTCGCGCACATCCTCCAGCACGCTCACCGGCAGGTTCGCGGGCACTTCCACATGCGATGCGGAGGAATCCATGTACTTGGAGTCGAAATCGTAGAACTGGTCGTCGCCCTGATCGCGGTGATCCAGCACGATCTCGCCCGGCCAGCTGACCTCGGGCTCGTCGCCCGGAGCGGCGCACAGCACGGCGCATTCGATCTCCCTGGCGTCGATGCCCTGCTCGACCAGCACCTTCCAGTCATGTTTGCCGGCCTCGGCCACCGCGGCACCCAAAGCCGCAATCTGCGCCTGCTCATCCTCGACCTGATCGACCTTGGTCACACCGAAGCTGGAACCCGCGCGGGACGGCTTGACGAACAGCGGGTAGGCGAGCTTGGCCGCCTTCGCCGCCTCGTACGCCGATTCGCCAGTGGCGGTACGCGCATCGACCATGATGCCGGGCGCGGTGGGAATGCCCGCGGAATTCAGCACGATCTTGGTGTAATGCTTATCCATGCACGCCGCGGACGCGAACACGCCGCAACCGACGTACGGCACGTTCATCATTTCCAGCAGACCCTGCACGGTGCCGTCCTCGCCGTACACGCCGTGCAGTACGGGGAACACCGCGTCGATATGGCCAAGGGAGACCACATGACCGGGCTGGTCGGGATCATCCGCGAAGAAACCATCCTGGCCGAGGGAAACATCCAGCGTGACCGCGCGCGAACCGGGCGTGGCGACGACTTCCGGCAGGGCACCGCCTTCAAGGCTCCAGCCGCGCGGATCCTCACCGTCGACGACCCACTTGCCGGCCTTGGTGATGCCCACGGGAACGACGTCGAAGCGTTCGGAATCAATCGCCTTCAGCACGCCGGCTGTGGAGATGCAGGAGATGGAATGCTCGTCGGCACGACCGCCGTACAGCACCATGATGCGTTTCTTAGCCATATTCTTCTTGGTCCTTTCACTCGGCGGTGATATTACCGTCGAATAGTTGCGCCAGCATGTCGGCGCAGGAGATGCCTTCCTCAAGTACACGGTTCATGGCGTTGGCCAGCGGCGTGGGCACGCCGTACTGTTCGCCGAGCGCGACCACGGCGGCCGTGGTCGGCACGCCTTCGGCGACGCCGTTGCTGACCTTGGCCGCCTCATCGGGGGTCAGGCCCTTGCCGAGATTGGCGCCGAAGGTGTAGTTGCGGCTCAGCGGGGAGCCGCAGGTGGCGATGAGATCGCCCACGCCGGCGAGACCGGCGAAGGTCTTCGGATCGGCTCCGGCGGCTTCGCCCAGCGCGGTGAGCTCGGCCAAACCACGGGTTTCGATCATGGCGGCGGTGTTCTCGCCGTAACCGGCGCCACGGGCCATGCCCACGGCCAAAGCCACCACGTTCTTCAGGCTGCCGCACATTTCCAGGCCGATGACATCGGTGGTGACGAACGCCTTGAAATAGTCGGTGGTGCAGGCGCGGGCGACTCTTTCGGCGTTGGCGAGATCGGCGCATCCGACCACGGTGGCCGCCGGCTGGCGCACGGCGATCTCCTTCGACAGGTTCGGGCCGGACACGGCGGCGAAATGCGCGGCATCCAGGTCGAGCGATTCGCGCACGACCTCATCCATACGCTTGTTGGTGCCGCGTTCGATGCCCTTCATCAGGCTCACCACGATCGCGTCTTCGGGGATCAGTCCCTTGAACTCGGTGAGCGCCACGCGGGCGAACTGCGCAGCGATGGCGACCACGACGATTTCGGCGCCACGGACCGCTTCGGCGCGATCGCCGGTCGCGGTCATATTGTCCGGCAGACGGTCCACGACCGGCAGACGCACGGCATTGCGATGATGGTCGCGGATGCCTTCCACGATCTCCGGTTCGATGGCCCACATGGTCACATCATTGCCCGCGTCGGCGAGCACCTGCCCGAAGGCGGTGCCCCATGCTCCGGCGCCCAGCACGGTAACATTCGTCATTTGTCCACTTCCTTATCCTTGCGCGTGGATGGTTCGATACGTCGTTCCGCAACCCATGCGATGCCGACGCCCGGCCGTAACGGCCCGACGCCACGCATGGCCACGGAATCAAGTTCAGTCGGTGACCCGCTTCATCGTGCGGAAATCCCAATACCCGTCCGGTGCCTTCTCGCCACGGATCTCCTCCATGATCTGAGTCATGCGCACGCGGATGCGGCGGGTGAGTTCGTCGGCGTCCTCGGCATCCGGCCATTCGCCCCACGAATCCTGATGTTCCAGCAAATCCGCATAATCGAGACGGGTGTCGTAGCACATCACCACGTTCTTGCGTGGCCACGGCCACAGATGGTTGATGCTCGCGGCGCCCCACGTCACGGCGCAGAACAGCGGAATCTGCTTGCCGCAACGGCGCGACGCCTCCAAGGCGATCATGCCCACGCCGTTCTTCATGCTCATCGGCCACTTCTGCGGGTCACGGGTCACCGTGCCTTCGGGCCATACGGTGAGCGGACGCCCGGAGGTGAGAATGTCGACGGAGGTCTCCTCGATCGCCCGCGCCTGGCCGCTGCGGCGGCGGACCGGCTGCATGCCCACGGCCTGGAACCATTTGCCGATCAGCGGCCATGTCGCCATTTCGGCTTTGGCCATGTACCTCGGGCGGCGGCCCTGATGGAACAGCGAAACCATCGGCACGAACACGTCGTACATGGTCACATGGGTGGCTGCGGTGATGAACGGACCGGTTTCGGGGATGTTCTCCAATCCCCATGCGCGCACCTTGCTGCGATTGTGCAACACCACGTCGCATCCGGTGAGCAGACGCCTGGTCACCTTGGGATTCTGCGCGGCGATCTCCGCTTCATTGACGGTGCGCGGCTCGTTGGGCAGATCGTGCAAGGGTTCCACGAGATGATGATGCTGCGCGAGCTTCGCTACCTGCTCGTCGCTCAACGGTTTGACCGCCGAACGCGGCGAGGGTTTTCCTTTGGATGCCATGCCTTCTATTGTGCCCCACACGGTGCCCTAGCGGGCGACCGATTCGATTCGTCGATTCGTTCGCGGATCCGCCATGCCTGCGCATCGATCCGCACAATGATGAGGGCCCGTACCGCAACGGCACGGGCCCGGAGAATATCCGTCAGTCGAAATCCGCGCCCAACGCTTCGAGCTTGCCGCGGAAGTCCGCGTAGCCGCGATCGATCAGGCTGATGCCATGCACGTCGGACGGGCCCTTGGCGGCCAGTGCGGCGATGAGATGGCTGAAACCGCCACGCAGATCCGGCACGTCGATGTCGCGCCCGGTGAGCGGGGTCGGTCCGAAGATCACCGCGGAATGCTTGTAGTTGCGCTGCTGGAAACGGCACGGCAGCGATCCGAGGCATTCACGGTACAGCTGCACGGTCGCGCCCATCTGCACCAGCGGCTTGGTGAAACCGAAACGGTTCTCGTACACGGTTTCGTGCACGATCGACAGGCCCTTGGCCTGGGTCAGCGCCACCACGAGCGGCTGCTGCCAGTCGGTCATGAAACCGGGATGCACGTCGGTTTCGATGGCGACGGGCTTCAGATCGCCGCCCGGATGCCAGAAGCGGATTCCCGAATCGGTGATGTCGAATTCGCCGCCGACCTTGCGGAACACGTTGAGGAAGGTCATCATCTCCGGCTGGGTGGCACCCTTGACGAAGATGTCGCCGTGGGTGGCCAGCGCGGCGGAAGCCCAGCTGGCGGCCTCGATGCGGTCGGTCAGGGAGGTGTGCGTGTAGCCCTTGAGCTCCTTGACGCCTTCGATGCGGAAGGTGCGGTCGACGTCGACGGAGATGATCGCGCCCATCTTCTGCAGGACGGCGACCAGATCCATGATCTCGGGTTCGGTGGCGGCACCGGAAAGTTCGGTTTTGCCTTCGGCCAGGACGGCCGCGAGCAGGGTCTGCTCGGTGGCACCCACGGAGGGGTACGGCAGGTGGATCTTCGCGCCGTGCAGACCGTGCGGTGCGGTGATGTGGATGCCGTCGCGATGCTCCTTGTTCACGTCGGCGCCGAGCTTGCGCAACGTGTCCAGATGGAAGTCGATCGGCCTGCCGCCGATGTTGCAGCCGCCGAGCGCGGGGATGAACGCCTCGCCCAGTCGGTGCAGCAGCGGGCCGGAGAACAGGATCGGAATACGCGACGATCCGGACAGGGTGTCCACGTCGGCCACGTCGGCCAGATTGACGTTGGTGGCGTCGATGGTGACGGTTCCGTTATTGCCGTCGAACGCCACGTCAACGCCGTGCAGACGCAGCAGGTCGGAGACCACGTACACGTCGCGGATCTCGGGAACGTTCTTCAGGACGCTCGTACCGGGTGCAAGCAGCGCGGCCACCATGGCCTTGCTGACGAAATTCTTCGCGCCACGCACCTTAATCGTGCCATTCAGCGGGCGGCCGCCTTCAACGTGCAGCACGTCTTCTTTGTTCTCAGCCACGAATCAACCTCTCTTGCGTTTGCAGTGACTCCAAAACACTGCTGTCTAGTTTGCCATATCTCATGTGAGTACGTCGTGAAATACGCTGAACTCGTCAGCGCTGAGCGCAACATCACAGCATACCCTGCCGCCGGGAGTTCCGAACGCTTCCCGATTCGCGGCGCCAAGCCGCATGACCCGACCGATCAGACGGTGCCCAGCAGGCCGCCGAACAGCACGATCAGCAGCGCACACGCCTCGAACGCGAAGAACATGATGAACGAAGCCCAGCTGCGGGTCAGCACGTTGAGCGGGGAATCCTTCTTGATCACCACAAGCAGGCCGATCCAGACCACGATGAACGCCGCGACGGCGAGACCAGCCGCGATGATGCCGAGATTCGCGGCGTTGGCAATCGACGAGGACGAGCCGTACACCACATACGTGGAATACCAGAAGTCGAAGCGCAGCAACGCGAGTCCCGCGATGAACTGTTCGGCGGCGAGCGCGAGCGCGAACAGGATGCGCCACAGCCAATGCGCGGAGTCGACCACCGCCAGACCGAGGCAGGTCAGCGCGGCCAGCGTGGCCGTCCAGGAGACGAATGCCATGCCTTGCGGCGTAAGCATGCTGAAATGCTCGATCACCCACGCGGTGTGCCCCACGGCGAGCATGCGCCCGGCACCGTACGGCACGACCACCGCGACGAGTACGCCGATGATGTACGCGATCCACCGCTTGGGGTGCGATTTGCTGCGTTCGATGTCGGCCAGGGAGAGCTCGGTTTCGGGGATGGTGGGGTCGGGATGCTTCGATACCTCCACGGTCTCGACCTTGCCGCCGATGATTTCCGTCGCCTCGTTGCCCGAACGGGTCGTTTCAGCGTACGCGTTGCCGTCATGCGTGGTTTCAGCCATGCCGCCCCCGAAGATCTTGAATCGTCTGTTTTCTTCCAGCATAGTATTGCCTCCCGCTGGAAGCCGTGCGTGAAACATGGTTACGTCGAACACCATGGCGGACTCCTTATGCAGTGGTCACGCTATGCACGAGACAACAATGGGCACGGTTACAATTGACGCCGAAATCACGATATGGCGAGAGCAAAAACATGCTAAAGCGTGGACGATGTTAGAAGGTTTGTTGCAATGCTAATCCTATTGAACTTCCTGTGGACGATGGCAGCCTTCGCTCTGTTCCATTGGTCAAAGAGATTCAAAGGCACGGGCTGCGGCCCATACATGAAATGCACCCACTGCCGTTTATGGTATCAGGCGTGCGAAGTGGAATGCCCCACTTGCTGCGTGAACGGCCATGCCGCAAAGCGATCGACAACGATTCTCCCGTGGACCAACTCTTTGGACGAAATAATCTGGCATATGACAACGTCCTGACGGAGAACAACCGTGTGAATGCATCGAAAAGGAACGCTAAGATCCTCCGCTACCTCGCCATCGCCCGCTTCTTCGTTGTTATGGGATTCTTCGGAATTACAGGACTTTGCCTTCAGAACAACTGCGTGGGTTTCGACGCCTACAACGGAAGTAACGTTAATCACCGTTACGATGTGTATGTGACCCTCATAGGCTGGTTCCTTTACGAAATCACATCATCGTTCTATCTTCTGGGCGATGGTTCGGCCACACGGCAAGGGCCTGGCGCTCTGGCATCCCCTATCGCTCAACGTTTTGCAAGCCCGTTCTATGACAGCATGGAATGGGTTCTTCAAGGCAGACGCCATGCAACAGTTGCGGCAATGTGCGTTTATGCTGCGGCTGGGGTTGCGAATCTTGCCATTGTGACCATTTGGCTCTACCTAGGCATATACCCCTCGCACCCGGTCACCGGTTCCGTTGGCGAATCTGGTGTCGCTCTGCATATTCTGATGCCGGCTGCCGGAATGTACGCAATGAACATTATGACTTTGTTCGTCGAATCGCACGTTGGGTTCATGGTCGAGGAGCCTCAGCTCAATGTTCCCGAAGGCGGCTGGCGGGCATCCTCCACACCACCCATGCTCCGATAATCTTAGTCGCGCAATGTCTGAAGCCACCGTCAAGTGTCGTCCGAAAACGGAAGAGGCCGCGAACCCTTGGTTTTCCTTGGGTTTCACGGCCTCATGCGTGGAGCGGATGACGGGAATCGAACCCGCGTAATCAGTTTGGAAGACTGAGGCTCTACCATTGAGCTACATCCGCGTTGCCCCTGGCATCGCGTACGCGATGACGAAAGACGTGTGCCATTATACACAAGGTTCGGGCAATACGCCCACATCGGCGGTGCGAATCGTGTGAATGGCACCGTCCTGGGTGCGCAGATCCAGCGACGCGTCGGCGTTCAGGGCCACCGCTTCACCTTCCATTTCAGTGCCGTCGACGAAATGCGCCACGGCGTGGCGGCCCAGCGTATAGCAGATGCGTGCCGTCTCATCGTGCGCCCGCCCGGCTTCGCGCACGCGATCCGTTTCGAGATGACGCAGCCTGGCGCCGAGCGATGCGGCGATATGCGCGGCGATGATGTCGCGCAGCGTTTCCGGGGCAGGCAGCGGCGCGTAATGCAGTTGCAGGGATGTGGATTGCGATGTGGGCAGATGCTCGGCGGGAATGGCGAGATTCAAACCGATGCCGAAGATGATGGCGATGCGGTCGGGGCTGGGGTCGCGGTCGGGGTCGCCATCGCGCTCCCCCGACCCGCCACCCTGCTGCAGGGGCGCCATTTCGGAGAGGATGCCGCCGAGTTTGCGGCCGTCGAGGAACACATCGTTGGGCCATTTGAGCATGAATCCACTATCCGTATCCTGACCGATGCCGTGGGCAATCGGCGTTGCGCCGCACTCCCCCATCGCTTCGCGCAATCCGTCGACGGCGGCGAGGCCGGCGGTCATCTGCAACCAGCCGTTGATCGACGCGTCCGTGGCCAGCGAGCGCGGCACCGATGCCACGAAAGTGACGATGAAGGATTCGCCGGGGCGGCTCACCCACGCGTGGTCGAGTCTGCCTCGCCCGGCGATCTGCACGTCGGCCGCGATGACCGCGATTTCGTCGCAGCCCGGCCGCAGATCGCCGTTGAGCAGGAGTCTGCGCGCCTCGCTGTTGGTCGAGTCGATGCTGCGGTAGGCGATGACACGGCTCGCCGCACGTTCGGTGCGAGGCATGGTCGGGGCCGTCTCGTCGACTGTTTCGTCTGATGCCAAGGTTGCAGGCACGTCCGCGTTCATGCTCATATTCGTACGCTCGTTATCGTTCATCATTCCGGTTTTCCGTTTCGTCGTTCCATCCGTATCGTTCCGGCCGTTTCGGCTATTTCGACCGTTCCAGCCGTTTCAACCGTTCCAGCCGCTCCAAGTCGCGCTGCATTTTGCGTCTACTCATCGCATACCCGCAGCATGGCCATCGCGGACGCGATGGGCCCGTCATGCGTTAGGGAGATATGGAAGGCGAATACGCGGGCATCCGCATCGACACCGCCGTTCCCGCCCGCACAGCCCAGCGAACGCCGGACCGCTTCCGTAACCGCGTCGGAAAGCGCGACGCGCGGGCAACCGTGCGAATCGTCGAGAATCTCCACCTCACGCCACGGGAAATCGTCGATGGTATACGGGTAATCACCGGCACCGGCACGCGCCGCCACGCCGGACGGCAGTTGCGCGATCGCCTCGCACCACGCTTTGAGCACCGCCTCCTTGCCCGCCCATCGGGCGGCCAGATGCACGGCTTCGCCATCGTTCTTCACGCGCGCGCGTTGCGCCGTCTGCCGCAGTTCGCGGGCGGAGAACAGGCCGCGCATGCGCGAACCCGGCTCGCCTAATTGCCGAGCGAACGCCGTGACGTCCACCACATCATGCCCGAGTCCCATCAGCTCCATATTCCGCTGCCTTTCACCCGTTCCTACCATTCCTGCCCATCCTACTGACTACTGGCCGCGCGACTTCCATCGCACGATCCGCCCGAATGCGGCAAGCGCCGCGAACGCCCGCCCCGAAAAGGGGAACGGGCATCCGCGGCGCTTGCGATCATCGGCCGAGGCGGAAATCAGGCCTCGAAGTAGCCGGAGGCGCCCAAGCGCGCATCCGGGTCGAGCAGCATGGCCTTTTCGACCTCGTGCGAGTCGTAGCCGCGCTTGTCCTCATGGAAGCGACGGTTGTCGATCGGCTCGTACAGGGCGGCACGGCCCATCATGCCCTCCTCAAGGCGGCGCTGGCCGGCAGCCAGACGCGCGTCGGCACGTTCACGCCACTGCTGCAGCGCTTCGGCACCGGCGGTGTTGGCCACGGCGGCCTCGAACGCGCCCGGGTTCACGATCGCGGCGAAGCCGGAGACGTGGCCGAAACCGAGCGAGGTGGCCAGGCCAGCCTTGACGGAGCCGACGTGCAGCGGCTTCCTCAGCCAGACCATGTGGTCGTCGCGAGCGAGCTTCGGGTCGACGCAGTCGAGCGCCGCGTTCGCCGGAATCACGCCGGACTTGAACAGCTGGGTCAGGCCGTTCACCTGGAAGATGCAGGCACCGCCCTTGGCGTGGCCGGTGAGCGTCTTCTGCGAGATGACGAACAACGGGTTGCCGTCGGTGCGTCCGATGGCGTGGGCCAGCGTGTTGTGCAGCTCGGATTCGTTCGGATCGTTGGCATTCGTGGACGTGTCGTGCTTGGAAACCACGGCGATGTCGTCCGGCGTGACGCCAAGCTTGGCGAGATCACGCACCAGCTTGGAATCCTTGCCACCCATGCCTGCGGCGAGCGCGCCCAGTCCCGGAGCCGGGATGGAGGTGTGCGCGCCGTCCGCATAGGAGTGGACGAAGCCGATCACGCCGGCGACGGGCAGGCCGAGCTTGAGCGCGATGTCACCGCGGGTCAGCAGGATGGTGCCGCCGCCCTGCGATTCGACGAAGCCGCCGCGGCGACGGTCGTTCGCACGGGAGAAGAAGCGCGCGTCGATGCCCTTGGCGTACATCTCCTCGGAGTTGGCGGTGGCGTTCATGTTGCCGAAGCCGATCACGGATTCGACGCCGATGTCGTCGATCGCACCGGTGACCACGAAGTCGGCCTTGCCGAGCGCGATCTTGTCGGCGCCTTCCTCCAGGGAGACGGCGGCGGTGGCGCAAGCGGAGACCGGCTGGATCATGTTGCCGTAGCCGCCGATGTAGGACTGCATCACGTGCGCCGCGACGACGTTCGGCAGGGCTTCCTGCAGGATGTCGGTCGGAATCTCGTGGTTGAGGAAGCGATCCAGGTAGAGCTTGCGCATGGAGGACATGCCACCGAAGCCGGTGCCCTGGGTGGACGCGATCATGGACGGGTGCACCGCCTGCAGGATCTCCACCGGGGTGAAGCCCGCGGACAGGTAGGCGTCGACCGTGGTGACGATGTTCCACAGGGCGATCCTGTCGACATCGCCGACCATGGAGGCCGGGATACCCCACTTGACCGGGTCGAAGCCCTTCGGGAACTGGCCGCCGACGGTGCGGGTCATGGTCGCGCGGCGAGGCACGCGGATCATGGAACCGGCGTGACGGGTCACGTTCCATTCGCCGGATTCGCCGTCCAGCGCGATGGTGGTGTGGGCTTCGTCGAGCTTGACGTACTCTTCGGCGATCTCACGGGTCGGTACGGAGAAGGTCACATCGTGGTCGAGGAAGACCTCGGCCTCCTCCTCGTCGGCGCCATCCTTGTAATCGTCGCCCATGCCCTCCTCGAAGGGGCGGATGCCGGAACGCGCCACGACCTCATCGTGGTAGCGTTCGGCGATGTCCTCTTCGGGCACCAGGTTGCCGTCCACGTCGTACCAGCCCGGCTTCGGGCTGTCGTTCCAAGTCAGCAGACCCATGTTCCAAGCCAGTTCGAGCACCGCGCCGGCGGAAAGGTCGACCTCGCCGTCGGAGTGGATGCCGAGTTCCGCCTCGAAGCGGGTGCGGCCGGAACCCCACGGGCCCAGCTCGCCGACGGAGACGATCACGATCTCATCCTCGGGGCGTGCCGTGACGTTCTTCCAATCGTTCAGATCGACCGGGGCCTGATGCGGGACGTGCGGACTCGGCAGCGCCTTGATGAGCGCGGAGGCCGGCTTCGCATCCGCCTTGGCTGAGCCTGCGGCGTCGGCCTGAGCGGCCTGTTCCGCGTCGGCCATGGCTTCGGCACGCAGCGCCTTGATGTCGATCGGTTCGGAGCCGAGGCCACCGGTCAGGTCGACGTCGAGCGGCGCGGCAATCGCGGTCTCACGGGATTCGCGGGTGGCCAGGTCGAGCAACTTCACTGCGATTTCGGTGGTGGAGTAGGTCTTCAGACCGTGGCGTTCCACAACCTCGACCAGCGGGTCGTTGCCGCCCATCAGGCCGGTACCGCGCACCCAGCCGATCTTCGGATGGGCGAAGGTCACGCGGCTGGACCACACCTTTTCGGCGCGGGCGCGGTTGACGATGGCGTCGAAGGAGCTCTTCACCTCGCCGTAGGCGCCGTCGCCGCCGAAGATGCCGCGGTTCGGGGAACCGGGCAGGATCACGTGCAGCTTGTGCTGGACGTCGGTGTCGGCGCCGATCTTGGCCAGGCCGGTGATGGCACGTTCGACGCCCCAGAGCATGAGACGCGCCTGGGATTCGAACAGTTCACCGGAATCGGCCAAGGTGCCGTGCACCGGCGGGGCCGCGAACGGGAAGAACAGGCTCGGCTCGTAAGCCGGCTTGAGGATCGTGGTGGTCGCGCCGGAGGTCTTCTTCTGGACGTTGCCGACCCAATCAACCAGCGCATCCACATCACGGTAGCTGGAGAGGTTCGCCGGAACGAGCCACAGCTTGGCGTCGCCCGCCGCATGTTCGCGGTAGGTCTGCTTGGCCCATGCCTTCACGCTCGGCTTGAAGCTGTGCGAGGTGGCGACCACGGTCGCGCCGCCGGCGAGCAGGCCGTTGACGACCTGCGCGGCGATGGAGTTCGGGGCCACGCCGGTCACGACGGCGATATCACCCGCGAAACGGCTGTTCGCGGCATCGTCAGAGGCGGATTCCAGCGCTTCGGATGCCACGCGGCCGTAAGCGGCCTTCAGTTCGGCATCCTCGGTCTTGTTCGCATACCATGCGGCTTCGGCGGCGACGGCCTTGCCGAGTCCGACGAAGCTGCCGGACAGCACGGAGGCGTTGCCATCATAGAATGCGCGAGCCAGATCCTCACGTGCGGATGCCCAGCGGTCGTCGAACAGGATGACCTTGCGCGCGTCGAAGCGCGGCGCGACCTGCTTCGGCCAGTCGGAGCCGAGTTCGGCTTCGACGGCGGCGACCACGGCGGCGTTCTCGTCGCCGTTCTCTTCGGCGGCCGGGGCTGCGACGCCGAGCTGGTTCAGCACGAACTTCGCGGTGGAGGCGAGCACGCCGTCGGCGCCGGTCACCTTGGCCGCAAACGCGTCGAGGGCCGCGGAATCAACCACGGCACCACCTGCGGCACCACCTGCGCTCGGCATGGACACGGCCACACCCTTGTCGGAGGCGACCTTCTGCACGGCTGCGTCGATGAGGGCGTTCGCCGCGGCGGCGTTGGAGGCGGCGTCGGTGGGCAGCGACGCCAGGTCGCCGCCACGGGAGCTTGCACCGTCACGGGTTTCGAGCACGAGCGCGGCGACCACGTGGGAGGCCCAGCCTTCGCCGAGCTGCCAGGTGTCGGTCACGCGCTTCTCGACCTGCGCGAGCTTCAGACCGGCAGCGCCGAACAGGCCGCGGATGCGGTCGCGCACGATGTCGGACAGCACCGGACCGAAGGCCCTGTAGTTCGGGGCGACCTTGTTGACCAACGCGCTCAGCGCGTTCACCGTAGCTTCGGCGGCGCCGTCGACGCTGGCCACACCCAGCTCGGAGCTGATGTCCATGAGCAGCTGGTTACGACGCGAGGAGACGCCGTTGGTCAGGGTGTCGGTGGTGTCGGAATCGCCGATCTGATCCGGACGGACCTTGGCGGAGTATGCGAGCAGCATGGCGATGGCGTCGGACGCGTTGAACGCGATATCCGCGACGGCGGCACCGGACGGCGCACCTGCCGGGGTGGCCGGAGCGGCCGGAACCGTGGCGGCTGGCGCGGCGGCAGCCGGAGCCGATGCGGGAGCGGCTGCGACTGCAGCGGGAGCCGCGGCGGCGGGCGCTTCCGCGATCGGTTCATCGTCGGCTTCCGGAACCAGCGAATCGGAATCGGTCATGTACACGCGGCCTTCATCACGGCCCACGTTGTACACGGTCACGTCGCGGCCGGAGAACTGCGGCAGACGCAGGGTCTTGGCACCGAGGTTGGCGAGCGTCGGGGCGTTGCCCAAGCCGACCTCCACGTACTCTTCAACGCCGAGACCGCCCTGTTCGGCGGAGCCGAAGAGCAGAGCCTGGGTTTCGATCCAACGCACCGGGGAGGCGAACTGCCAGCTCAGCAGTTCGGTCAACAGCAGTCGGCCGAGCTTCTGATCGTCCTCGGCGTAGGAATCCCACACCTTCGGATCGTCCAGCGCGGCCTTGATGCGTTCGGACGGCACGACCTCAAGGATCTTGGCCGCGAATTCCTTGGTCATTTCGAACGGCGCGGCGACCAGGTTCGGAATGTAACGGTCGACCAGACGGCCACGGTAGTCGATGTACTGCGGCAGCAGGGCGTCGAGCTTGTCGCGGAACTCCGGCACGCCCTTCCTGAGCAGCGTGGAGTGGAACGGCACGTCGATGCCCGGCACCAGCATGAACGCCGGCTTGCCGCCGTATTCGGCGACGCGACGGGCGGAATCGGCCTTCAGCGCCTTCAAACCGGCGATGGTGCCCGCGACCGCATACTGCTGGCCGGCGAGGTTGTAGTTCACGATCTGCAGGAACTCGCCGGACGCCTTGGACACGGATTCGACGTACTCGCGCACGCCGTCGTCGCCGACGCCGAACTGGTTCGGGCGCAGCGCACCCATGCGGTAGTTGGAGCGCCCCTTCTCGTCGCGCGGGATGAGATGGTGCATGGTGGAACCGCGGTGGAACACGAGTTCGAGCACGGTTTCCAGCGGGATCACACCGGCGAAGGAGCTCAGCGCGTTGTATTCGCCCAGCGAATGGCCCGCGAAGTACGCCGGCCAGATGTCGGCACCGGCTTCACGCAGACGCGCGGTCTGGGCGAATGCCACGGTGGCGAGCGCCACCTGCGTGAACTGGGTGAGGTTGAGCAGGCCTTCCGGATGACGGTAGGTCACGCCGTTGGCGGTGAGTTCCTTCGGATTGTCGCGCACGACGGCGAGGATCGAGAATCCGAGCTTCTCGCGCGTGAGCTTGTCTGCGCGTTCCCACACGTCGCGGGCGGCCGGGGACTTGGCGCGCTCGTCGAGCACCATGCCCTGCTTCTGGATGCCCTGGCCCGGGTAGACGAAGGCGGACTTCGGCGCGCGCACGATGGCGGTGGCGCGGGAGACGATGTTGCCGTCGATGCGGCTGGTCACTTCGAGTACCATGCCGGCGTGGGCGACGCGGCCGACGCGTTCGATGGAAATCTCCACCTCGTCATCGAGCTGCACCATGCCGTACATGTTGTAGGTCCAGCCGGCGATCTCGTAGTGGGCGCCCTTCTCGTCCAGCGCCTGCACGGCGTACTGGGCGGTGGCGGACAGCCACATGCCGTGGACCAGCGGGGCGGCGAGGCCGGAGACGGCGGCGCCGCGATGGGAGGTGTGGATCGGGTTGAAATCACCGGAGGTGCGGGCGAATGCCGTCATCTCGTGGGGTGCGGTCACCTTGACGCGGCGCAGCATACGGCGCGGGGTGCTTTCGATTTCGGCGTCGATGCCACCGTAATCGGGGGCTTCGGGCGGCAGTGCGTCGGAGTAGGCGCGGCCGCGGATGGCGAAACGTTCGGTTTCGTTGGCGAGCACAACGCCGCTGGTCGTGCTGTGGGTCACGTGGATGGTGACGACGCGGCCCGACGCGGATTCGAAGTAGTCTTCGGCCCAGCTGGTGAGACGGATGGTTTCACCGGTGTGCTTGAGCAGTTCGTCCTCGCTGACCTCGAGTTCGATGAGATGGTCGAGGTGGACGGCGTTGAGCAGGCCTTCGATGACCGGGAAGCCCTTGACGTACACGGAACCGAGCGCGGCGTAGATCGCCGGCCAGGCCGGGCCGACGAGCGCGTCCGGCGCGATGCGGGAGGGCACGAGGTCGGCGGGCAGCGCACCGCCGGTCGCGGCCTCATGGTCGAAGCCGAGGTTGGCGGAAAGCGTGTATTCGGCGTGCGCGAGACCGAACGGGTAGGCGGTCTTGTCGTCGGCCGGCTCGATCGCGGGCATGGCGGTGAGCTTGTCGCCGGTGATGGCGGTGTTGCCGATGCCCGCGGTGTCGGCGAGCATACGGTACACGTGTTCCGGCAGGCGGTCACGGTCGACCACCGGGAACAGGCCGGATTCGGCGCCGTCGACGTTCAGCGGGATGACGATGTCGCGCACGGCGTGCTTGGACTTGCCGCCGTCGGGATCGTTGTCCCAGTAGGTGTCCAGATGGATGTCGAGATCGTACTGTTCGACGCTGCCCTTGGCGCCCACCTTGCGGATCTCGTAGTGTTCGTCGCCGTTGCCGGTGCCGAACGCCGGGTTCGCCATGAGATGGCCGACCCAGGAGATGTTCGGGGACTTGCGGATGAACTCCTCGGCGGATGCGGCGGTACCGAGTTCCGCGAAGGCGGCCTTGTCGGCGGCCGGGGAGTCGGCGGCGACGCGCTTGACCATCGCCTGTTCGAAACGGCCGAGGATGTCGGCGACCGGCTCGTCGACGGTCGTGATGCCGGCCACGGAGATCGGGCCGGGGATGATACGCACGGAATCGGCGGAATAGCGGGAGTCTTCGGACTGCCACAGCTGATCCTGGCCCCACCAACGCAGCAGATCGTTGTCGATGACCGGCACAAACGGCATCGGCTTCGGGTATTCGCGCACGAGCACGGGGAACCACGCCTCGTCCATCGGGGTCACCTTGAGTTCGGCGGCCTGCGGGTAGGCGGCCTTCAGCTTGGCGATGGCCGCGTTCGGATCGGATTCGACGTCGGCGCGGGAAGCGAACAGCGAGGCGAATTCGCCGCTCTCCTGTTCGGTGACGCGGGCTTCGATGCGCTGCAGCAGGTGCAGGAAACGGTCGGCGTAGGTTTCGTCGACCCACGGGAAGGAAAGGTCGGCGAAGCGCTGGGCCCATTCAAGGTAGGTCATCGATTCGAGGTCGCCGAAGTACGGCTTGGCGGTGGCGTTGAGTGCTTCGATGATCTCCTCGCGGCGCTTTTCCAGCTCCTCCGGGTGCTTCATCACGCGCACGAGCAGACGGCCGCAACGGGCGGAGGCGTTCTCCAGCTCGTAGATGTCGGCGTGCAGGTGGCTCAGGCCGGAGGTCACGCCGCCAAGCGCCTTGCCGCTCGGAACCCACTGTTCGCCCAGCGGTGCGAACGGATCGTTGCCGTCGCCCTTGGACGGGATGCCTGGGGTGTTCACCAGCATCTGCTTGACTTCGGGGCTGGTGTGCGCCTCCTTGGCGGTCATCACGGCGGTACCGACAAGCACGCCGTCGACGGGCATGAGCGGACGGCCGTATTCCTTGGACCATTCGCCGGTGATGTAGTCGGCGCCACGTTCCGGCGTGCCGATGCCGCCGCCCGCGACGAGCACGAGGTTGGACTGTTCGCGCACTTCGGCGTAGGTGCTCAGCAGCAGATCGTCCAGGGATTCCCAGGAGTGGTGGCCACCGGCGGAACCGCCTTCGACTTCGATGAGCACCTTGGTCGGCGCCACGGCCTTGGCGATGCGCACGACCTGACGGATCTGGTCGACAGTGCCCGGCTTGAAGCTCACGTACGGGAATCCGTCCGCATTGAGCGTGCGAATCAGTTCGACGGCCTCGTCAAGTTCGGGGATGCCGGCGGAAACGACCACGCCGTCGATCGGCGTGCCGCTCGCGCGCTTCTTCGGCACGATACGCTGGCTGCCGAACTGCAGGTTCCACAGGTAACGGTCCATGAACATGGCATTGAATTCGACGGTACGCCCTTCTTCAAGCTCCTCTTCCAGCTTGGCGACATGGCGGTCGAACACGTCGGCGGTCACCTGGCCGCCGCCCGCAAGCTCGGCCCAGTAGCCGGCGTTGGCGGCCGCGGCCACGATTTCCGGTTCCACGGTGGTCGGGGTCATGCCGGCGAGCAGCACGGGGGCCTTGCCGGTGAGTTCGGTGAACGCGGTGCGCACCTTGTCGCCCGCGGAGGTGTGGATGATGCTCGGCGCGAAACGGGTCCAGTTCTGGGTGCGTTCCGGGGTGCTATCCGACGTGGAGAGTTCGGCGCGATCGGCCACGGTGGAGGCTTCCACCACGCCGACACCGGTGCCTTGGGCGACGGTGGTGAACAGCTTGCCCACGGTGGTGCCGGGGCCGAAATCAAGCACCCACAGCGTGCTCGGGTCGGCGGAGCTCATGAGGGCGCGGACGCGGGCGGCCCAATCCACATGGTTGAGCAGCACTTCGGCGGCGAGTTCGCGGGCGTGCGAACCGTCGATGCCGCAGGTTTCGGCCCATGCCACGGTCTGGGCGACCGCGTCGGCCATCAGCGGGCTGTGGAACGGCAGGGTCACGTCGAGGTATTCGAGCACGGGGTCGAACACGCGGCCACCACGCACCTTCTCTTCGCGCAGCTTGGCCTGACGCTTATGCTCCTTGGCGACTTCGACGCCGAACGCGGCGAGGTCCTCCGGGTAGCCGGACAGCACGTAGTGGGTGGCGGAGTTAGTGACGGCCACTGCGATCGGGCCGCGAGCGCCGTCCACGCGTTCGATCAGCGCGTCGACCTGGGCGCGGGTGATGTCTTTGACGGACAGCATCGGGGTGGCTTCGCCGTGACGTGCCGCGAGGCCGAGCTGACGGGCCTGACGGGTGCCGGCGACGCCGATGAGCTGTGCGATGGCGAGGATTTCGTCGATCTTGGCGGCTGCGGCTTCGATGGTGCCGGCCTCTTCGATGGCGCGCACCATGTGCACCGCGAGAATGCCCTGGGAGTGGCCGAGCACGGCGACCGGCTTGGCTTCGGCGGGATTGTAGCCGAGTTCCGCGGCATCGATGAGGGCGCCCAGCTGGGCGAGCGCGATGCCCGGCACACTGGCGGCGGCGTTGGCCGCGGCACCCAGCTTGGCGGGGTTCGGGGTGAAGCCGAACAGGTCGACAGGGCGGCCGGTGGTGGCCAGCAGGTCGGCGCTCACCGGGTACAGCAGGTTTTGGGCGTTGCTCACGTGGGCGTGCAGTCGCTCGTCAAGCACGGGGTTCGCCGTCTCGTCGGCGAGTGCCACCGGCCACGGGGTGGACTGGCCCGCGAAGGCGAGCGCATGCGGCTCGTTGGCGAGTCGATCGAGGAAGAAGGGGTTGCTCATGGTGTTTCCTTACTTGTTTTTCAACATTCTCAAGTCGTGTGTTGTGGTCATGATCGTTGTCCGGCCGGCTGTCGTAGGCCGTGCACGTTTACTGCGGCTGATTGCCGTGATGTTTCTCCGTGTGGCGCACGTGCGTCTTGTTGGCGAGCAGGTTTAGCGAGTTCACGATGGATTCGCGCGTCTGTTCCGGGTCGATCATGGCGTCGATGGCGCCGAGTTCGAGGGCGAGGTTCGCGTTGACGGTGCTTTTCTCGTATTCGTCGACGTATTTGGCGCGTAGCGCTTCCACGTCCTGTCCGGCGGCTTTCGCCTTGTTCAGGTCGTGGCGGTGGATGATATTCACCGCGCCCGCCGCGCCCAGCACCGCGATCTGCGAGTTGGGCCATGCGAAGTTCATGTCCGCGCCGATCGACTTGGAGCCCATCACGATGTAGGCGCCGCCGAAGGCTTTGCGCAGCGTGACGGTGATCATCGGCACCTGCGCGTTGGCGTAGGCGTAGATCACTTTCGCGCCGCGGCGGATGATGCCGGCGTGTTCCTGATCGGAGCCGGGCTTGTAGCCGGGGGTGTCCACCAGTGTGATGATGGGCAGGTTGAACGCGTCGCACATGCGCACGAAGCGTGCCACCTTTTCGGAGGCGTCCACGTCGAGGATGCCGGCGTTCACGTTGGGCTGGTTGGCGACGATGCCTACGGGCTTGCCTTCCACGCAGGCGAAGCCGACGATCGAGGATGCGCCGAACAGTTCGTGCACTTGCACGAATTCGCCATAGTCGGTGATGCAGCGGATCACGTCAAGCATGTCGTAGGGCTGGCGGTCGTTGTCGGGCACGATGGTGGCGAGTCGCTTGGCGACGTCGCGTTCGGCCCGGGTGGGCGCGTAGGCGTAGACGGGAGGCTTCTGCCCGGCGTTGGACGGCAGGTACGCGAGCACGGTGCGCGCGTAGTCGATGGCGTCGGATTCGCCGTCGGCCAGGTAGTGGGCCACGCCGGAGACGGTGCTGTGCACTTCGCCGCCGCCGAGATCGTCCATGGAGATCGTTTCGCCGGTGGCCGCTTTCACCACATCGGGGCCGGTGACGAACATGTTCGAGTTCTCACGGGTCATGATGATGAAGTCGGTGAGTGCGGGGCAGTACACCGCGCCGCCCGCGCAGGGGCCGAGAATCAGGCTGATCTGCGGGACGAAACCGCTGGCACGGCAGGTGCGGCGGAAGATTTCACCGTACTGGTTCAGCGCGGCCACACCTTCCTGGATGCGCGCACCGCCGGAATCCACGATGGCGACGATGGGAATGCGCAGGCCCAGCGCCATGTCCATCAGATGGCAGATTTTGCGGCCTTCCTCGGCGCCCAGCGTGCCACCTTTCACGGAGAAGTCCTGCGCGTATACGGCGACCTTGCGCCCGTAGACTTCACCGAATCCTGTGATCACAGCCGCGCCGGCGTTGCCGTTGTTGATGTCGCCGCCGCGGAATCGTCCGATTTCCTCGAACGTTCCGGTGTCGAACAGCAGGTCGAGGCGTTCGCGCGCGGTGTTCTTATGCTTGGCGTGCTGCTTGTCGCGTGCACGCTCTTCGGCGTTGCGGGCCAGTTCGGCGGCTTTCGCCACGGCCGGGCGCAACGGCTGTCGGGTTTGCGTCTGGGAGGCTGCGATGTCGAGGATGTCGCTCACTGCTTGCCTCCCTTCACGTCCATCGTCACCAACGTGTCACCGGCTTCGACGCCGTTCGCCGGGCCGACGAAGATTTTCTTCACGGTGCCTGCGGCGGGCGCGTACACGTAGTTTTCCATCTTCATGGATTCGAGTACGACGATGAGGTCGCCTTTGGCGACTTCCTGGCCTTCCGCCACGTTGATGCGGGTGACGACGGCCTGCATCGGGGAGGCGATGATGCCGGATTTGGCGGCGTCGCCGTTGTCTCCCCTGTTTTTCTCGCCGGCATGCTGCATCACGCCGCCGCGCAACGGCTGGGTGATGCGCTTGACGTCGCGTGCGCGCGCCGAACCGGTGAGGTTTTCGACGATGTCGAGTGGAACGGTGAGCTTGACGCGCCGGTTGTTCATCTCGATGACGAAGCTTTCGGACTTGCCTGCACCGTTCGCGCTGGCGCCCGTATCACCGCTGACCGAAGCCGGCTGACCGGTTTTGGCTGCGGCGGGTTCGCGGTTGAGATAGTTGCGTTCCAGCCACTTGGTGTGTACGGCGAAGGAATGCCCGTGTTCGGCGGTGAAATCGTCGTTGCGGAAGATTTCCTTGAACAGCGGGATCGGCGTGGGCACGCCTTCGATCACGAGTTCGTCGAGCACGCGGCGTACGCGGGCCACGGCGGTGGCGCGGTTCTGCGCGGTGACGATGACCTTGCCCATCATCGAATCGAACTTCGGGGAGACGGAATCGCCTTCGACCACGCCGGTGTCGACGCGCACGCCGGGGCCGGTGGGCCAGACAATGCGTTCCAGCGTGCCTGCGGCCGGGGTCAGATTGGTGTCGGGATCCTCGGAGGTGATGCGCAGTTCGAAGCTGTGGCCGCGCGGTTCGGGGGCCGGCGTCAGTTCGCCTCCGTCCGCGATGGTGAGCTGTTCGCGTACCAGGTCGAGACCGCACACCTCTTCGGAGACGGTGTGTTCGACCTGCAGTCGCGGGTTGACTTCGAGGAAGTAGACTTTGCCGCTTTCGGTCACCATGAATTCGCAGGTGCCGAGTCCCACGTAGCCTACGGTTTCGAACAGGCGGCGGGAGTATTCACCGAGGGTGGCGACGACTTTTTCGCTCAGGAAGGGCGCGGGGGCCTCTTCCACGAGTTTCTGGTTGCGGCGCTGCAGCGAGCAGTCACGGGTGGAGTACACGGTGAAGTTGCCGTGCGAATCGCGACCGCACTGCGTTTCGACGTGACGTGCGGCGCGGACGAATTTTTCGATGAAGTAGGCGTTCAGATCGCCGCCTTGTAGGGAGTCGTGGCTGGCGAAGAACCTGCGAAGTTCCTCGTCGTCGTTCACGACGGTGATGCCGTGGCCGCCGCCGCCATCGGAACGTTTCATCATGATCGGATACCCGTAGGTGTGCGCGAAGTCGAGCAGTTTGCGGATGCTGCTCACCGGTTCGGACAGGCCGGGAACGGGCGGGACTTTCGCGCGGGCCGCCACGCGGCGGGCGCTGATCTTGTCGCCGAGTTCGACGAGCGCGTCGGCGCTCGGGCCGACCCAGATGGCTCCGCCGTTTACGACTTTGCGTGCGAATTCGGGGACTTCGGACAGGAAGCCGTACCCGGGGTGCACGGCGTTCGCTCCGGTGCGATGCATGATGTCGATCAGCGCGTCCTCGTTGAGGTACGTGTCTTTGTATGTGTCTCCGCTCAGCAGGAACGCCTCGTCGGCAAGATCGACGTATTGCGACTCGCGATCCTGTTCGGAATACACCGCGACGGTGGCTATGCCCATTTCGCGTGCGGTGCGGACCACACGCAGGGCGATTTCGCCGCGGTTTGCAATCAGTAATTTTTTGACAATTGACGCCATAGTGTTAATTATTTACGCCGGTCTTGCGGGCAAAACAATCTGACGCATCACAAAATCGGCGAGAACCTTTTGTGCGGTTCCACAAACGCCACCGTAAGTAATCAGCCGTATTCTGTACTCGGAATTGACGAATTCCCCTAATCTGTCACGCCTAGAAAGGCATTCTCATGCGTAATACCATCGCCTTGATTTCTGCGCGTTTCACCACGTTGTCCCGCAGCCGTATCGGTTCCGTGCTCAAGTCCGTGATGTTCGCCGTGCTGCTGTGGGCCGCCAGCGCCGCGGGCAGCATTCCGATCCCCGGCACGCCCGTGCCGATCACCCTGCAGACCTTCGTGGTCATGCTCGCGGGTCTGATGCTCACCTGGCGTCAGGCGGGCGCAGCGGTCGGCATGTATCTCGCCGCCGGCGCGGTCGGTCTGCCGGTGTTCGCCGGCGGCGCTTCGACCTTGGCTCTGATCGGCCCGAGCGCGGGCTTCCTGATCGGCTTCCTTCCGGCCGCGGTGCTGACCGCCGTGCTGAAAGGCGAGGCTCGCACCGATACCGCGAAGCACACCGCGATGACCGCCGCACGTTATCTGCTGGCCGCGTTCATCGGATGCGTCGTGTTGGATTACGCGCTCGGCTTCGTGGTGCAGTCCGCGATCACCGGCATTTCCATCAAGGTGGTGGCCATCGCTTCCATGGGCTTCGTGATCGGCGACATCATCAAGGTCTGCGTCGCGGCACTGACCGCCGCCGGCCTGTCCAAGCTCAACCGCTGACGGCTTCCCGTCATATAGATCTCCTCTTAGGGCCAGCCGATTCCGGCTGGCCCTTTGTCATGCTCCCAGCCACTCTTTCATTGTTGCGATCCGGCACCCCGGCGCTCCAACATTCAGCACACAGTCCAATGGCGTAACCGGCATCGTCGCCGGTATCTTCCTTCTCCCGCTTATCCCAAGCCGTTACGCCCTCCATACGCCCCTGCAGCGCGGCCAATGCCATTACCTAGTGTCTTTTTCCCGGATGTGCCTATCCCCGTTCCCAAGCCGCTCCCAGCCCATTCCCGCCCACTATCCCGCCTTGGCCCCGCTCTTCCCACACTGGCCTGCAGACTTGACGCGATATGCCAAAAGGATTGATTTTCGCCCTCATCCGAGGAGCCAAAGCCAAGAACCGGAACGTGGACGCAACACGCAGCAGGCATACAGGAAAGAACACCGATCTGCCCACTCCCCTGAAGATATGCGAAGCCCCTTGGGCGCGAGGAATGCGCCCGGGAACAGGAAATTACATGCGGAAGAGGAAACACCCCCGGAAGATCCCAAGCATGCACGGATAAGGAGAGGGGATACCTGAGCTCAGCAAAAGGGGTCCTGCCGGGACCAGGCGGATATCGGAGGCCGGGACACCATGGAGGCGCACGAATGCCTCCGGGGCACGTAAGGCGCGTGCGCCCGACCCGGACGGTACCAAGCCCGCCCGGATACACGAGGGCCCCGGGACATGCGAAAGGCACGCCCGGGGCCGAGTACACACGGAACAAAAACCAGGGGATCCCGGCAACCCCCGCAAGGGAACCGGAAGGAAAACACGGGACAAAAAAGAAAGGATCCCGGGAACCCCCGCAAGGGGCTCGACCGGGATCCGATCCAACAATAAAAGCGGCGACGTGCTACTCTCCCACACCCTCTCAGGTGCAGTACCATCGCCGTGCAAGGCCTTAGCTTCCGGGTTCGGAAAGGGACCGGGCGTCTCACCTTGGCTATGGTCGCCGCAAATCTTCAACTATCACCACCCCACAGGGGGTGATGGCAGGCGGCGGTTCGGGAACCGGACAATGGACGCGATGAATCGTTCCGTGGATCAAACGGATGCTCCCTATCATCGGGAACAAGCCGAAGGACGCAATACGGGCAACACCAAAAAAAACTTGATGTGATTGTA
>NZ_JAHBBE010000001.1 GCF_019331805.1 Bifidobacterium pongonis | reverse complement strand
GTCGGGCAACGTATGCGGAAACCGCTTGCGGCGTTTTTCTTGGGCGTTGGTATACAGGGGTCTTTGGAGCGCTGGGCCAAGCCTACGGTCCGGCAATGAACATTCCATCCGCCTCTGGCGTTTAGCAGGAGCGTTGGTGTACGGGGTCTTTGGAGCGTGGGCCAAGCCTATGGGCGATTCGGGCGGACCTAGGGAATCATGCCTGTGCCCGACCGTAAAGACTTGGCCTGAGCGGCCCGGAGCGTGTCGGGCACTGGCATGATTCCCGGCCACACCAGAGCAGGCAAGGGATTCGTTCCGAACCTAATCCGTCTCTGGCGTTCTTGGAAGCGTTGGCGAGACTAGGGAATCGTGCCTGTGGCCGACCGTAAAGACTCGGCCAGAGCGGCCCGGAGCGTGTCGGACACTGGCACGATTCCCGGCCATACCGGGGCAGTGGGTTGGTGTTGTCTGGTTGGTAGTTGCTTCGTAAGGAAAGGAAACGCGCGGACAGCGCAATAGGAAAGGGCTGAGATGCTGCAACAGTATGTGACGGTGCTCCAGGGGACGCTGGCGCCGGCGTTGCTGATCATGGCGTTGAACGTGATGCTCGCCGTGGGCGAAGGGCGCGACAAGCCGGTAAGCCGGCATTGGCGACTGATCGGATTCATCGTAGGCTTCGTGGGGGCCGTCGTCTTCGCCGCGCTGCGAGCCACGGCCGTGATCAACCAGCGTACGTTCATCAACTATCCGACATTGTGGTGCTGCGTCATCCTCGACGTCGCCGCATTCATCATCATGCTGCGCGCACGCACGCTCACCCGCAATCGGCATGAGCATCCGCGCAGCCTCGACGCCGCCAATCTGGTTGCGGCGCTTGCCATCGCGGCCACCACGTTCCGTGCCCTGCCCGACGTGATCCTCAAGCTCACGATTTTCGTGGAACCGGGCGATCCCGTGTTCACTTCGGACATGCTGCTGCGCGCGCTCGGCTTCACTCTGGGTGCGGCCACCGCGATCGTCGCCGCGCTTATCTTCCGCACCATGCGTTCCACCACGCCGCACTGGTCGTTCACGCTCGCCGCGCTCCTGCAGGTCGTGCTGCTGTTCGTCACGCATTTCACCGATCTCGCGCAGATCCTGCAATCCAAGCGCATCGTCAGCTTCCCGAGCAACATGTTCCTCCTGCTCGTCTGGTGCATTAATCATCAGCGGGCCATGGCCATCGCCATGCCGATGGTTTTCGTCATTCCCGCCGTCGCCTCCATCATCAAGGGCTTCACCACCGCCACGACCGGTGATAATGAGGCCGTCGTGCGTGCGCATGTGGCGTTCGGTCGTCGTGCAAAAGCGGCCGGCGCGTGGAGTCTTGTCGCCATTATCGGCGTGACCGTGGCGCTCACCTATGGTGTCGCGCAGACGCAGAAGGTCGTCACGCTATCGCCGCCCGAACAGTATTCGCTGAAGGATGGTGTGGCCACCATCACCTTCGACCAGGTTTCGGACGGCCACCTGCACCGCTTCCAGTACAAGGCCAAGGATGGTACCGTCATGCGCTTCATCATCATCAAGAAGAACGGCGGCGCGTACGGCATCGGCCTTGACGCCTGCGAGAACTGCGGCGACGCGGGCTACTACGAGAAGGACGGCAAGATCATCTGCAAGAAGTGCGATGTCGCCATCAATCTCGCCACCATCGGCTTCAAGGGCGGGTGCAATCCCATCCCCTTCGACTACCAGGTCAAGCCCGGCAAAATCATCATCCAAACCTCCGTGCTCGACGCTTTGTCGGCGCACTTCCAGTGAGTGAGGAGCCAGCATGTTCTTCATACGAATGATCGTGCGTTCGTTCAGCAGGCAGTTCAAACGCCGACTGCTGATCGCGGTCACCGTCTGCCTGTCCGCGGCGGTGAGTGTCGCCATGCTCGGCGTGGTGTTCGACGTGGGTGACAAGCTCAACGCCGAACTTTCCACCTACGGTTCGAACATCGTGGTGCAGCCCAAGGCCGACGCCGTGGTGAACGACCTGTATAGCACCGGCGATTCCACGCAATCCGATGCCACCGATCCGACCACGTTCCTCAAGGAATCGGATGCGCCTAAGATCAAGACGATTTTCTGGGCGTTCAACATCACGAATTTCGCTCCGGAACTCAATATTCATGCCGATGCCGGCTGTTCCGGCGCTTCGGCGGGCAGCTGCAAGGCCACGAACGTGCCGATTGTGGGCACGTGGTTCGCTAAAACGCTGCACATGGATTCCGGCGAATCCGCCGTGGCCGGTGTGAACGGCATGCGCTCATGGTGGAAGCTCGACGGTTCCTGGCCTAAGGATGATAGTTCGCAGGGGCTTGTCGGCACGACTCTCGCCTCCAAGCTGGGTGTGAAGATCGGCGACACGGTCACGCTGGGCAAAACCACCGCGTCCGGCCGTAACCAGCAGAAGATTCGTATTACCGGCATCTACGAATCCGGCGACTCCGACGACAACACCATGTACATTCCTTCGTCCAAGGCGCAGAATCTCGCCAATCTGCCTGATTCCGTCGACAAGATCGAAGTCAAGGCGCTCACCACGCCCGATAACGATCTGGCTCGCAAGGCGTCCAAGAATCCCGCCGCGCTGACCCAGGACGAGTGGGAGACCTGGTATTGCACCGCGTACCCGAGTTCGATCGCCTACCAGATCGAAGAGGTGATTCCGGGTGCGGTCGCCAAGCAGGTGCGTCAGGTGGCTGCGCTGCAGGGCGACGTGTTGCAGAAGACGCAGGCGGTGATGGTGCTGATGACCGCGCTGTCGCTGATTGCGGCGGCCATCGCCGTGGCGAACCTGATGGCTTCCGCCATTGGCGAGCGTGGCGCGGAACTCGCCTTGTTGAAGGCCATCGGCGCGACCGATGGCGCGGTGTCGCGTCTTATGCTGGCCGAAACCGCGGTGATTTCGCTGATCGGTGCCGTGGCCGGTGCGCTGCTCGGCTCCGGTATGGCGCAGATTGTGGGGCATGTGGTGTTCGGTTCGGGCATCACGATGCGCCCGATGGTGTTCGTGCTCGTGTTCGTGCTGCTGGCGATTACCATTCTGCTGGCATCCTTCTCTTCCATTCGTTCGATTCTGAACTTGAAGCCCGCGGAGGTGCTCCATGGCCGCTGATAGCACATCACAGAAGGCAACCGGTACTTCCGGCAATGCCGGTACCACTACCACCACATCCAGGCCGATGACGAACCGGAGGATGTTCGCCACCATGCTGTGGGGCGCGGTGTTCCGCCGACGTTCCCGCGCGATCATGGCCGTGATCGCCGTGCTCGTCGGCGCCGCGACCCTGTTCTGCCTTGCCGCGGTGTGTATTGCGGTACCGCAGCAGATGAATGAGGAAATGCGCGCGTACGGCGCGAACCTCATCGTCACGCCCAGCGATTCCGCCGCATCCGGCTCGAAGTCGGACGGCATCGACGCCACCGCCGTTCGGAACATCAACGCGCTGGTGGTCGGCGAACACGGCGCGAAATCCGCCGCATACCGTTATGAGAGCGTGCGCATCAACTCCGCGCCCTACACGCTGGCCGGCATCACCACCGCCGACGTGAAGGCGTTGAACCGCCATTGGAATGTCACTGGCGACTGGCCGCGCAAAGGCAATGTGATGCTGGGGCGTGACGTGGCCGACGCGCTCGGCGTGAAGATCGGCTCGCGCATCACCATCGGCTACCGCGCTTCCGATAACGGCGGTTCCGCAAGTTCCGAGGGTGCGCTCGGCCAGAGCGAAAGCGACGTCAAGCGCGACGGTCGCGTGTCCTCCGACATCATGAATACCGCCGGCACCGAATTCCGCGTGGCCGGCATCGTCGACACCGGTGGTAACGAGGATGAGATCGTGTACGCGGTCAACGGCGACGTCGCCAAACTCGCCGGTTCCACGCGCGGCGCGGATGTTATCGAATACTCCGTCAACGCGGTCGGCTCCGACCTTGACGCCATCGTGAAATCGCTCAACGCCAACCCGAATACCGGCGTGAAAGCGCAGACCGTCACCAAGATCACTTCGTCCGATACGCGCATCATCACCATGCTGCAAACCCTGTTCTGGATTGTGTCGCTGGTGGTGCTGGTGCTGACTCTGGTTGGTGTGGGCACCACGATCAGTTCGATCGTTTCGCAGCGGCGCAACGAGATCGGTTTGCGTAAGGCGCTCGGCGCGTCCGCGCGGGCCATCGGCACCGAGTTTTATGTGGAATCCGCGATCTACGGCCTGGTCGGCGGCCTACTCGGCACGGCGCTCGGCTACCTGCTGGCGCGTGTGCTGTGCCAGACGGTGTTCGACCGCGCCATCGGCTTCAACTGGCTGCTCGGCGTGGCGTCGCTGCTGCTTAGCGTGCTGATCGCCGTGCTCGCTTCCGTTTCGCCGGTCCGTCGTGCCACGCGCATCGACCCGGCCATCGTGCTTCGCGAGGAGTGACCGCTGCCGACCGTTCCGCATATTCCGCTCGTTTTGTCTTCTCCGCTTCGCCCGTCCCATCCGTTTTGACCATTGGAATCCGCAGGAATCCGGGAATCCGCCCGAATCGCAAGCCGGACCTGCACATGTAAAGGAATGCCCATGCTGCTTGAACTTGACCACATCTGCAAGATCTACGGCGAACTGCACGCCGTGGACGACCTCAACCTCACCGTGCCGCAAGGCCAGTGGCTCGCCATCGTCGGCTCCTCCGGTTCCGGCAAAACCACGCTGATGAACATGATCGGCTGCATGGACAGCCCCTCCAAGGGTTCCGTGAAGCTCGAAGGGCGCAAGCTGGAGGATCTCAACGCCAAGCAGTTGGCCGACGTGCGCAAGAACATGATCGGCTTGGTGTTCCAGAAGTTCTACCTCGTGCCGCATCTGACCGCCGTGGAGAACGTGATGGTGGCGCAGTACTACCATTCCGTGGTCGACGAGAAGCAGGCGCTGGAAGCGTTGGAACGCGTGGGTTTGAAGGATCGTGCGCACCACCTGCCGAGCCAGCTTTCCGGTGGCGAGCAGCAGCGCGTGTGTATCGCGCGAGCCCTGATCAACTGCCCGAAGATCATTCTCGCCGACGAGCCCACCGGCAACTTGGACGAGAAGAACGAGAAGATCGTGCTCGACCTGTTCCGTCAGCTGCACGAGCAGGGCACGACGATCATCGTGGTCACGCATGACGCGCTGGTCGCCAGTTGCGCGCAGCGTGAGATCATGCTCAACCACGGCGTGCTGGTGGGGGAGAAGTGGAACGATGAGGAGGCGCGCAAGGCCTATGAGGCTGCGGGCGGCAAGCCGGCCTTCACCGGTTCCACGGCCGAGGGCGCACAGAACGGCGAAACCGCCATCGATTTCGCCGATCCGACCAAATCCGCCAAAACCGGCGGTTCCAAAGACTGACTGACTGGCGGCTGGAAGACCGGTGTAGGAGTATGGAACGATATGAGCAGACAGCGTGAAAGGAAGAATATGCCCAACAAACAGGATGCGGTGAAGATCGTTGCGATGACCGCGGCGGGCCTGGCGCTGCTGACCGCGTGCGGCGAGCCCAAGGCCACGCCGATGAACGACGAATACGCCGGCAACTCCGGCGAAAGCGAGCAGTCGCAGGAACAGCAGTCGCAGCAGGGGAGCGGCGATTCCGGTTCGTCCGACGATACCGTCAAGAACCATGCCGACGACCCGAACTCCACGACATCCGAGAAGAAGGACACCGGCAGCTACGCCGACGGCACGTACAAGATCAACGGCCAGTATGGGCCGGTCGGCGAAGACACCATCGATGTGAAACTCACCGTGAAACAGGGGAACGTCGAGAAGGTGGACATCGTCGGGCACCCGTTCACGTCGATCTCCAAGAAGCATCAGACCGAATTCGCCAATGCGATCAACGGCGTGGTGGACGGCAAGCCGCTCAAGGATCTGAAAATCGACAAGGTCGCGGGCGCCAGCTGGACCAGCGAGGCGTTCAACAAGGCCCTTGAAGTGGCGCGTCAGGAGGCGTCCATCCAGTAGGCTTTTGCCGGGGTGCATGAGGCTTGGAGGCTTCGCTGGGCGGGGCGTTTTTCGGCGTTTGCCGTTGGGAGATTCGGTGCATGTCTTATTTAGACACTCGCGCATGTGTTGTGTATTTCTACACTGGGAACCGTGGTTGAACGCAACGCGACACAAGTAACGGAATCATCGGCGGCATCGAAGGCCGGGCAACCAGGCGAACCGGTATGCGAATCGGTAAGCGAATCGGTAAGCGAATCGGCCGGTACGCGGATGGTCATCCAGTCAACCTCAGAGCCTGGCATCACCCCGCGCATCACCCTGCGTGACTCCCTCCGCTCCCGTTTCCTGCCGTACCTGCTCGTCATTCTGGCCTGCTGGTCGGTGTGGCTCACGCTCACCTGGCCCGGTGCCCTGCGCGACGACACCCTCGCCCAATACCTGCAATCCTCCGGGCTGCACGAGTATTACACGCAGCATCCGCTGTTCGACACCCTGATATTCGGTGCGTTCTGGCACTTGGGCGAACTATTCGGCTCGCCGCTCATCGGGCAGGGCATCTACACGCTGGTCCAAGCCGTGCTGCTCGCCGCAGGCTGCGCGCTCATACTGTGCTACACGCGCAAAATCGGCGTTCCGCGATGGCTGACCCTGATCGGGCTGATCTATTGCTCCACCAGCTATGTGATATTCGGCAGTGTTGCCACCATGGGCAAGGATTCGCTGCACACCATCTTCCTCATGCCCTTCGCCCTGATCTTCGTCGAAGCATGCCTGACCCGCGGGCGCGTGCTCGCCCGCACGCCGGTGGCCGTATGCTTCACGCTGCTCGCCTTCGCGGTGATCGCGTCGAAACGTACCGCGCTCATAGTGGTGCTTTGCGCCGGAACACTGCTGGTGGTGGTGTGCGCCAAGGGGCTGCGCAGGCGTGCGGCGATCTGCCTGGTGGCCGCGGCCGTGATCGCGGAATGCGTGTTCATGTCGTTCGCCGCGGCGGCGACACATGCGAACCATTCGGTCGCACGCGAACTCTGGGGCTACGTCACGCAGCCGGTCGCGAAACTCGCCCACGACGAACCGCACGCGATTTCCCCCAGTCAGATGCGGCGCCTCAACGAGATCATGGACGTGCAACGCGCGGCCCGCGATATCGTCGGCTATCGCACCGACGAAACATTCCACACCCTGAAAACCAGCCCGCAACCTTCCCTCACCAGCAAACTCGACGCGATCCGCGCGTGGATCGAGCTTGGGATAAGCCACCCCGGCACCTACCTTGAGGCGTATGCCGGGCCGATCCGCCACTGGTGGGACATCACCGCGAATTTCGCCTACCCCACCGATTCCGACTACATTTTCACGCCCGGGTATATGCGGCAATGGTCCACATTCCTCACCGGGTCGAAATACGCGGGTGATGACGGAAGCGCGGAGGCGCGGCGGCTGGCGGATATTACCAGTGAGCTGCGGCCGCTGATGGGTACGTCGCGCAAACCGCAGTGGAAAGCCGATGTGCTGGCCGGGGTGCGCCGGTGGGTGCGCGGCGGAAACCCGCTGACCTCGATGGCGTTGTATGTGACGTGGATACCGCTGCTGGTCGCGCTGGCGCTGGCGGGGCAGGCGGCGTTCCGGAGGGTGCGGGGGCGTGTGCGCTCCGGTGTGCGCGGCGGGGGTCACTGGAATGCGAGTGCTGGCGGCGGCGGAGGCGCTGGTTTCGGCGAAACTCGCCATGCCGGTGAGTCTGGGCCGGCTTGGGCGGCGTTCGGGTTGTTGTTCTTCAACAATCTTTCGCTGTACGCCTCGCCGTCGTCACTGTTCTGGTATGCGATCCCCGCGTTCTTCCTGCTGCCGTTGTTCACGGCCCTGCCCTTCCGGGCGGTGCCTCGGCAGGGCGCTTCGGCGGTCCCCATGCCCGCTTGTTGACCCTTTTCGGCTTTGCTGATTCGTTTCGGCCAGCTGACCCGTTCCCCAGCCCGTTTTCCGGTTTGGCTCGTGCCAGCCGGGCGGCCGGAATGCTTCCCGGAGCACATCATGCGGGTGGAACAGGCGCTATCTTGCTTATTTATGGCAGATTTCAGGATTCTCCATGAACTAGGTGGCTTATATATGGCACCTAAACCGCGATATTCGGGAATGAGTGCCATATATAAGCCACCTAGTTCCGGCGCATGGCCCGAATCTGCCATATATAAGGTAGTTAGCGACGATGAAAGGCCGTCAGTGGCAGATTTAGGTGCAGTCGGAGTCCCGCAGGCGGGAATAGAGGGATCGAACTCCCGTTGCGCTCTGTCTGGTTCGCCAGATTCAGCCAAACCTGTCAAACCAGACAACCAAACCCGGCCAAACCTACGCCACGATCGCCGGCCACAGTATGGCCGCCATCTGCTCCGCCCACAGCGCATCCTGCGGGTGACACAACGCCTTACAAGCCAGCATGGAGCCCAGCACCGTGCTGAACAGGAACTTCACGTCAAGGCTGCGGCGGAACGCCCCCGCATCCATGCCTCGGCGGATATAGTCGCCGAACCGCTGCTCGGCCGGCGTGATCACCTGGCCCGCAAGGCTTCTCACATAATCGCTGTCGGAACTCAGCACCAGCCCTACGGCCTTGAACCCGATTTCGTCGTTGAAGGCGGCTGCGATGTGCTCCAACAGGCGGCGCAGGTCGTCGTGTGTGGGGGCGAAATCATCTGTTTCGAATGTGTCGCTCGCCTCGATCTGCACCTTGTGCAGCAGGTCCTCCGTATTACGGTACCGGCGGTAGATCGTGGTTTTCGCCACGCCCGAGCAGCGAGCCACTTCCTCGATGGTCACCGCCCCGATGCCGCGCGATGCGGCGATCTGCAGTATCGCCTGCGTGATCTTGCGATCCGTCGCCTCACGCATACGTGCCGCACGCGTTTTCACCGGGGTAGGCAGTTTCGGCATTTTCGAGGCGATGGCCGTGGCGGTCTCGCTCTTCTTCGTATCCCTCTTCATGGTCCTCTTCGTTTCCCTCGCCGTGGCGGCGTGTGCCGCCACGAACCGGTTGCGGCCGACGGCACCCCGCCAACCACAACCGCTGATCGCCTAGGCGGTCAGCTTGGTGCTCTCCATGTTCGCAACATACCACTGGTTGAACTTGATCAGCGGCTTCCTCAGCAGCAGGCCGATCAGCAGCAGCGGCGGTATGAACAGCAGCAGCGCCCCAATCGCCTTCCAATAGTCCATGTTGTAAATGCCCGCGATCGAGGCGCGCAACGCGGTCACCGCATGCGTGGCCGGCAGGAACGGGCTGATCGAACCGAGCCACGACGGCAGCATTTGCAACGGATAGGCGGCGTTCGAACCGGAGATCTGCATGATGAGCATGAGCACGCCGATCGCCTTACCCACGTTGCCGAAGCTCACGACCATCGTGTAGGCGAAGAACGAGAACACCAGCGAACTCACCCAGCCGGTGAGCATGAACAGCCACGGGTGCACGGCCTGCACGTGCATGAACAGCAGCGAGCCGCCCGCCGAGAACGTGCTCTGCAGCAGCGCGATCAGCGCGAACACGCCGTAATGGCCAAGGAACAGCTGATGCGGTCGCGGGTGCCTCAGCTGTTCGCGGGTGCGGCGCGAAACCGTGGTTTTCAGCGTCACGCCCATGAGCAGTGCGCCCACCCACAGCGGGATGATCACGTACAGCGGCGCAAGCGACGAACCGAATTGCGCGACGGGGAACACCGCCTCGCGCTTGAGCTTCACCGGTGCGGCGATCGACGCGGCGAGCGTTTCGGAATCGGTGCCCAGCAGCTTCTTGATCTCGTCCAGGTCGGAGCTGTTCAGCGCGGCTTCCAGCTTGGTGTTGAATTCGGTGAGATTCGTGCCGGTAGTCGACAGTTTCTTGGCCAGTTTGTCCAGCGATTCCTTCACTTCGCCGAGGCTGGTGGTCGCCTTCGTGTTGATGTCGTCCACGTCGCCCACCGCGCTTTTCAGCGTGGCCACGCCGGTGTTCAGTTCGGCGGCCGCGTTGGCCACGGATGTGGAGATCTGGGAAAGCATCGGCTTGATATTCGAGGAGAAGTCGGTGGAAATGCCGCTCACGGCCTGCTTCGCTTCGGCCGCCAGCGCCTTGACCTGCTTGCTTTGCTCGTCGACGCTGCCCTTCTTCGAAGTCACGTCGGAGGCGGCTTTCTTCAGGGATGCCGCGAGATTGTCCTGCATGGTGATCGCCGTTTCCAGCTGCGACAGGATCGCGTCGAATTTGGGCTTGCTGCTTTCGGGAATCTGCGGTTCCAGCGCGGCGAGCGTGTTGCGGATCGTCCGGTACTGTTCGGCCTGTTCGCTCACATGCGTGGATTCGGTGTTCAGCAGTTGCGCGGTGTCCGTCATCTGCGTGCCGGCATCGGCGACGAGCGAATCGACCGAGTCCGCGACCGCGCCGTAGCTGGAGGCGCTCTGTTTGAGCGCGGCGGCCAGCGCGTTGGTGCTCGTGTCGAGTGCGCCCGTCAGGTCGGTCGCGCCTTTCTTTGCGGATTTCAGCTGATCGCCGGCGCTGGCTCCGGTTGCGGAGATGTTCTTCAGCAGCGCGGAGGAGCTGTTGAGCAGCGTGGACGCGGAGGTGGTGAGCGCGCTGAAATCGCCGATGGTGCTGGAGGAGTCCTGCAGTGTGGTGGCGAGCGTGCCGATGTTCGCGGTGAAGTTGTTCAGCGCGGCGGTCGCCTTGGGCGACGAGAGCTCGTCCGAAAGCTGCGAGGCGATCGACAGCGCGGTGCCTGTCAGCGTTTTGACGAACATCTGGTTGATCTGCGTGCTCACCTCGTTCGCGCCCTGGTTGGTGAGGTTCGGCGTCAGCGCGTTCGTTTTCTCGTTGGTGTAATAGCGGATCTTGACGTTTTTCGCGTCGGAGGAGAAGAACGTCATCATGCTTTTGCTGAAGGTTTTCGGAATCACGATCGCGGCATAGTATTTGCCGGATTTCGTGCCTTTGATCGCGTCCTGTTCGCTGGTGAACGTCCAATCGAGTTCCGAATTGGAGCGCAGCGTGTTGAGGATCTGGTCGCCCATGGTGATCTTCACCGGGATGAGGTCGGAACGGTAGCCTTCATCGACGCTGGCGACGGCGAATTTCAGGTTCTTCATGTTGCCGAACGGATCCCAGCTGGCCGCGATGTTGAACCAGGTGAACAGGCCGGGAATCACCGTCAGACCGATCACGATGATGATGGAGACGATGTTGCTGGTCAGGCGGCGCACGTCGCCTATGAACAGTTTGCCGATCGTTCTCATTTGACGTGCTTCCTTTCGTAGCGTGCGAGGGCGATGCGGATTTCATCGTCGTCCAGATTGCCGAGCTGGCGTTGCCTGCGCAGGTTATCGCGGATGAATTCGATGGCCAGCAGGAAGCCGATGATGAGCAGGACCCAGATGATCCATGCGAGCAGCGCTTCAAGCTTGGTGTTGGTCGTCAGCGAGAACGTGACGGCTAGGATGATCGGCACGACCAGTCCGGCGATCAGCGCGCCGCGCTTGAGACGCGGGTAGAGCGCTTCGAAGTGCGCGGCCTTGCGTTCGATGGACGCCTTGTAACCGCTATGGTTCGTCAGCGCCTGCAGCGCGTTGGAAATACGATATTCCGAGCCGGGCAGGTGCACGTCCTCGCCGATAATCATGTCGCTTTCCTTGATCTGCCGCGCGAACATGCGGTTGGTGTTGGCCATGAGCGGGCGCACGATCAGGCCGATGGCGAAGCCGATGATGCTGAACAGCAGCAGGTAGGCGATGTTCTGCGCCCAATGCCCGTCGTAGAATCCGCCGATGGTTTCACGGAACGCTTTGATCGAATAGTTGAATGGGAAGAACGGGTAGAGCGTGCGGAAGAACTTCGGCATCATTTCGATGGGGTAGAGGCCTGAAGCGCCGGGGATCTGCAGCATGATGAGCGCGATGCAGATGCCTTTGCCCACGTGCAGGAACGCGGTGGATAGCGAGAAGATGATGGAGAGGTCCACGAGCGAGGTGAGCACGCCGGTGAGGACGAACGCGGCCGCGTTGACCGTCTGCACGCCGAGCATCAGGTTGCCTACGGTGGTGGCGAAGCCTTGCAATGCCGCGAAAACGGCGAGGAACAGGAATCGGCCCATGTACCCCTGCGTGGAGGTCATGTTCAGAATGCCTTCCTCATCGGCTTCCGTTTTGAAGATCACCACCAGGGCGAATGCGCCCACCCACAGCGCCATGTTGGTGAACAGTGGCGCCATGCCGGAACCGTAGGAATCCACGGGGTACAGCACTTTGGTGTCGAGCACGGTGGGGGAGAGCATGAATTCGGCGATGCGTTCGGTGTCGAGTTCGCCGTCCGCGCCAAACATGGAGCTCAGCATGTTCGAGGTGTTGAGCGCGCTGATGTCGGTGATGACGGTGTCGAGCTTGTCGCCGAGTTTCGCCAGTGCCTTGTCGGTTGTACGTAGCGCGGAGGCGGTGTCGGCACTGGCCTTGTCGAGCTGGTCGAGCACCGTGGCGGTCTGGCTGGCCAGGGCCGTCTGGCTGCTCAGGCCACCGCCGAGCGTGCCAGTGACGCCGGCCAGCGAGCTCAGGCCGCTGTTCAGCTGCGGCATGGCGCCGGAGGTGATGGTCGATCGGGCCGTGTTGGTGGCTGTTAGCGACTGCTGCGCGGCGTTGTTGACGTTCGTGGTCAGGCCGGAGACGGTGGTGATGGTTTTGCCGGTGCTGGTGTTCAGCGCTTTGATGTCGCGCAGCGTTTCGGCGGCGTTCTCGTTGCTGTTCTGCAGTTGCGCGATGGCATCCTTCAGTTCGGGCAGGGTGCTCACGATCGGCAGCTGGTTCAACGATTCCAGCACTTTGGCCGTGGAATCGTTGGCGCTTTGCAGGGTGGCGACCGCGTTGCCGGCTGTGGTGTTCGCGTTGGTCAGACCGGTGGTGACGGTGTTGATGGTGGTGGTCGCCTGCTGCATGGTCTGGGTGATCGCCGTGGAGCCCTTGTCGAGTCCGGTGGAGGTTTTGGCGGCGAAATCGTTCAGACTGGTTTGCGTGGTGGAGATCAGGTTTGAGGTGCCGCTCAGGCTGTTGCCCGCGTCGACTGCGGCCTGCTGCAGGCTGGAGATGGATTGCCGCGCGGCTTTCGTCTTGGCGGGTGTACTGTCCATGTCGGCGATGAGCGAGGCGAGTTTGGTGCGCGTTGAGCTGATTGTGCCGCGCGCTTCGGTGAGCGAGCTTACGGCGCTGGTCTGCATACTGCCGGCTTTGTCGGTGATTTTGCCGTCAAGGGTGTTCACCGCTTTGGAGAGCACTTCGCTCACGGTTGAGACGAAGGTGCTGTTGACCTGGTTGTCGACCGTGCTGGCGCCGGTGTCCGTGATTTTCGGGGCGATGGCGCTGGCCTTCTCGTTGACGTAATACTTGAGTTCCGGCTGTTTGCCGCTGCCGGTGATGACGCCGAGCAGGTCTTTGGAGAAGGTTTTGGGGATGATGATGGTCGCGTACGATTCGCCGGAGCGGACGCGTTCCATGCCTTCCTGTTCGTCGGCGAAGTTCCAGCCGAGCTGGGTGTTGTCCTTCAGCTGGTTGACGATCTGGAGGCCCAGATTGGTTTTGCCGACGAGCTTGTTGGTGGTGCCTTCGTCGTTGTTCACCACCGTCACTTCGATACCGCTGGTGTTCTTGTACGGGTTCCAGAATCCGCGGATGTTGAACCATGCGTACATCGGCGGAATCAGTACGAGGCCTATCGCCACCACCCATGCGGACGGTACTTTCAGCAATCGTTTGAAATCGCGTTTGAGAATCGCGAGTACGTTGCCCATCGGTCTCCTTATGAAGTCTTGAGGTCTTGTGTGTTCCTGTGAAGTCTTCTCGGTATATGCTACGCATTGCGTAGCGCTACGCATCAAGTAGCGTAGCGTACCCTGTCCCCAATTCCGCCGGCACGCGATTCCGCCGCGCCCGGCGGCGCTCCCGCTTTTGCCGGAAGCTGACCTCAAAGCCGAAGTATGCCCGCTTTGTTAGGTTGGAGCGTACTGGGGAGATAGGGAGAAAACATGGCGGATACCGCTCGTAATGATGCTCGCAACGCCGCTCACCAAGCCGCTCATCGCACCGCTCGCACCCACGATCTGGAACGGAACATGCCGCTCATCGTCACCATCTTCGGCGACCTGGTACTGTTCGACGGCATCGTGTCCTTCCCGCTCGTCATGCGCGAAATCATCCTGTCCATAGGCGCGGTGGTGCTCGGCTACCAGCATGTCAATCCGCTGAACCTCACCGTGATCATGTCCGTGATCGGCACCGCGCTGTTCGCGGTGAACTCCGTGCTCATGATCATCTTCGGCGTACTGCTGATCCTCCGTAAGGAACGCCATCGCGCCGCGCCCTGGACGTACGTGCTGATGCCGCTCACCTTCTTCGAGATCATGTTCACCCTCTGCCTGCACGGCGTCGGGTGGAATCTGCTGGTGCAGGTCGTGCAGTTCCTGCTGCTGGCGGCGCTGTCCGTGACGGTCGACCCGGGTCTGCGTGAGGAGCGCCGATTGCAGCGCACGCTGCGGCGCATGGACGAGCGCGACGTCTTCATGGAGAGCGAACGCGAGGGCATGCTCGGCCGTGATCGCACCGGTAAAGGCTATATGGAGCTGAACTTCTTCAACATGTTCTGGCTGTTCGCCGTCGGCTGCGTGTTCGGCTGCGCCGTCGAAACGGTGTACCACATCGTGGTGTTCGGCGGTTATCAGAACCGCGCCAGCTTCCTGTACGGGCCGTTCTCCGCGATCTACGGTTTCGGCACGCTGCTCGTCTCCGTATGCTTGAACCGGCTGTACAAGTCGAGTCTTCTGACGATCTTCATGTCGTCGGCGGTGCTGGGCGGCGCGTTCGAATGGCTCAGCAGCTGGTTCATGGAAGTGACCGTCGGTATGAAGGCGTGGGATTACAGCGGCAAATGGCTGTCGATCGGCGGGCGCACCTGCGGCCAGTTCATGTTCTTCTGGGGTGTGCTGGGCGTGGTGTGGATGAAGCTGATCCTGCCCGCACTGCTGAACTGCATCAACCGGATTCCGTGGAAGATCCGCTACTCGCTGACCGCGGTGTGTTTCGTGCTGCTGTTGGGCGACGCGCTGTTCTCGCTGATGGCCATCGACTGCTGGTACATGCGTTTGGCCGGCATCCACTCCGATTCGCCGGTCGTGCAATGGATCGATTTGCATTTCAACAATGAGGTGATGGAGCAGCGGCTGCCCACCATGCATATCGACCCGACGTTGGCGGGGCGTCCGTAGGGGGGGGGCGCAGGGCGCGGGCGTACGGGCTTGCGGGCTTTGGCGCGTGGTGCGTGGTGCGCCCGTGTAGAACACATATCACATACGGCTGTGGGCGGGACGGATCGAATCCATCGCGGATCGAATCCATCCCGCCCACAGCCGTATATGTCGTATCACGGTATGCGCGAATGCGCGGTATGCGCGAATGCGTGATATGTGGCGATCGCCTGTCACGGCGACGCGGCATCACTTGCCGTACTGTTCGTGCACGAAACGCTCCAACGCGCCGATCGAACGCTTCACCTTCTCCGTATCGATGCAGTACGCCATACGGAAGTAGCCCGGCACGCCGAAGCTTTCCGACGGCACCAGAATCAGATCGTAATCCTTCGCCTTCATGCAGAACGCGGTCGCGTCCTCCTCCAGCGCCTTCGGGAAGATGTAGAACGTGCCGCCGGGGCGCACCACGTCGAAGCCGAGCGAAGTGAGCGCGTCATACAGCAGGTTCATGTTCGTTTCGTAGACGCTCAGATCGCTGGTTTCGTCGATGACCTTCGCGACGCCCAGCTGGATCGAGCTCGGCGGGCAATTGTGGCCGGTGCCGCGGCTGATCTGGCCCATCATCGGCACGAGCAGGTCGGCGTCGGTGGCCTTCGGATTCACGGCCACGTAGCCGATGCGCTCGCCCGGCAGCGAGAGCGACTTGGAGAAGGAGTAGCAAGTCAGCGTGTTGGCGTAGAAGCGGGCCGGGTACGGCTGGGTGTTGCCGTCGAAGACGATTTCGCGGTACGGTTCGTCGCTGATGAGGAAGATGTCGTGACCGTACTCCTGCTGTTTTGCTTCGAGGATCGCGGCCAGCTTGGTCAGCGTTTGCGCGGAATACACTGCGCCCGAAGGATTGTTCGGCGTGTTGATGAGGATGGCCTGCACGTTCGGGTTCAGTGCGGCTTCGAACGCTTCGAAGTTGATTTGGAAGCTGGTGGTGTCGGCGGGGATGACGGTCAGATGCGCGCCGGTACCATTCACGTACGGCTGGTATTCGGGGAAGTAGGGGGCGAAGGTGATGATCTCATCGCCCGGCTTGGTTACGGCTCGCATGGCGTGGGAGAGTGCGCCCGCGGCGCCCGTGGTGGGGAAGATGTGGCGGCCTTCGTAGTCCATGCCGAAGCGGCGGTTCAGGGAGTCCGCGATGGTGGCGCATACGGAGGGGATGCCCAGGGAGGGGGAGTAGCCGTGGATGGCGACCGGGTCGCCGTTCTCGTACAGGTCGACCATGGCGTCGGTGAAGTCGCGCGGCGCGGGGACGGAAGGATTGCCCAGGGAGAAATCGAAGACGTTTTCGTACCCGATCTGCGCACCGCGCTTGGTGGCGTATTCGCTCAATTCGCGGATGACGGACTTGCCGCCCAGCATCGCCTTGTATTGTTCGTTGATCATCGGCTTCCTTCCGTGCTCGTTCACTTCGCCGTATTCGCGTCTCAGTATATCCCGCCACACGCGCCCCCGCCCGCCATATTCCGCCCCTGCCAGCCTTCGCCAGTCATCCCTGGCCTGCCCCTTGCTAACCCTTGCCCGCCCTTGCCTGCCCTTGCCTGCTCTGTCGCGTGTCCTTCCTGAGGTTCCCTTGTCGGCTCTGTCGTGTGTCTTTCCCTAGGTTCCCTTGTCGGCTCTGTCGTGTGTCTTTCCCTAGGTTCCCTTGTCGGCTCTGTCGTGTGTCTTTCCCTAGGTTCCCTTATCAACCCCTGCCTGCCTCTTGCCCTTGTCCACCCCCTCAACCGTTTTCAGACAAATTCCGCCCTATTCTGTCCGATTCCGGTAAAGCTCCGTTGCCGTATCCTCCCCTTGCCGCCCGCTCTTTACCGTTTTCAGACAGAATTCCGCCTGATTTTGTCTGATTTCGGTAACGTGCATTGCCGCTGTTCTCCTCTGCTGCCCACCCCTCAACCGTTTTCAGACAAATTTCGCCCTATTCTGTCCGATTTCGGTAAAGCTCTGTTGCCGTATCCTCCCCTTGCCGCCCGCTCCTGCCCTGCCCGCTCCCTGCCCGCTCCCTGCCTACCCTTGCCTACCCCCTGCTCTTGCCCACCCCTCAACCGTTTTCAGACAAATTCCGCCTGATTTTGTCCGATTTCGGTGGGGAGGGATTGCCGGGATTTCGGCGTAAATAGCGCGAAAGCCGGCCCCCAAGATACTCGGGGCGTCCGGCTTTCACTTCCATCCCCCCCCCCCAGCGGGGGCGGCATAGTTCGCAAATACAGAAAACCCTCGGAAACCATGTTTCCGAGGGATTCGCGGTGCCCCCCGTGGGATTCGAACCCACAACCCACGACTTAAAAGGACGCTGCTCTAACCGTTGAGCTAGAGGGGCAACAGTCGGCTATTATACAGCATTCCTCGAAGATGCGCCACAAACAGGCATGTCAATCCGTTTCGCGCCCATCCTGCGTCCATCCTACGTACCGCAATCCCGCGCAATCCGCCTGCGCCAATCCCGCGCAATCCGTCCGTGCGCCCCGCATTCCGCGCGCCCCTCCCCACAAAACATCGCCGCCCGCCCCCGCCATCTTCCGCGCACCCTCCTACAGTAAGGCAGCATGTCATGCACAACGATTCTCGTAGGAAAGAAAGCCAGTTACGACGGCTCCACCATCATCGCCCGCGACGACGATTCCGGTTCGGGCCGTTACGATCCCAAGCGTTTCATCGCGGTCGCGCCGGAAGACCAGCCGCGCCACTACCGCAGCGTGCTGAGCCACGTCGAAATCGACCTTCCCGACAACCCCTGCCGGTACAGCATCGTGCCGAACGTGCTGCCCAACCGCGGCGTGCTCGCCGAAGCGGGCGTCAACGAACACAATGTGGCCATGAGCGCCACCGAAACCATCGCCGTCAACGAACGTGTACTTGCCGCTGACCCCATGGTCGAACTGCAGGAGGACGGTACGCCCGGCGGCATCGGCGAAGAGGACATCATCACCCTGGTGTTGCCGTACGTCGCCACCGCGCGCGAAGGCGTCAGCCGTCTCGGCCGAATGCTGGAACGATACGGTACGTACGAGGCGAACGGCGTCATCATCTCCGACGTGGACGAGATCTGGTACGTCGAAACGATCGGCGGGCACCACTGGATCGCACGCCGCGTGCCGGACGACTGCTACGCGACCATCCCCAACCAGCTCGGTATCGACGACTTCGACTGCAACGACGCCTTCGGCGAGCAGCGCGAATACTTGTGCTCCAGCGACCTGCGCGAATTCATAGCCGAACATCATCTCAGCCGCACGGTCAACCCCTCCGGCGCCAGCCTCGACCGGTTCAACCCGCGCACCGTGTTCGGTACCGCCACCACCAAGGACCACATCTACAACACGCCCCGCGCCTGGTACATGCAGCGCCACCTCAACCCAAGCGAGGACTGGGATTCGCCAGCCGCCCGCTACACGCCGTCCAGCGACGACATCCCGTGGTGCCGTGTGCCGGAGAACACCGTCACCATTGAAGACGTCGACTTCCTCATGAGCGCCCATTTCGAAGGCACGCCCTACGACCCGTACGGCACGCTCGGCACCCCGGAAAGCCGCCACCGTTACCGCCCGATCGGCATCAACCGCACCGGCCACATGGTCGCCATGCAGATTCGCCCGTATGCGCCGGCCGAAAGCCGCTCGATCATGTGGATCTCCTACGGTTCCGGGCCGTTCACCGCGGCCACGCCGTTCTACGCGAACGTGAACGACACCCCGGCTTACCTGCGCGATACCACGCCCGAGGTTTCCACCGACAACCTGTATTGGACGAACCGTCTGATCGCAGCGCTCGCCGACGCGCACTGGTATGAGACCAATAATGCGATCGAAGGGTTTGCGGAGAACGCGCGCGTGTTCGGGCATCGTCTGGTGGAGCGCACGGATGCTGCGTTCGGAGGGGAGACGACCGGTGATGCCGCGGCGGTGCGTCGGCGTCTCGAAGCCTCCAATACCGAGATGGCGGAATACCTGCGTAAGCATGCCACCACGCTGCTCAATGATGTGCTGTACACGTCCAGCAACCTGATGCGTAACGGTTTCGCCATGTCCGACCGCTGGAACTGAGCCGAACTGGGACGAACTGAGCCGAACTGGGGCGAACTGAGCCGAACTGGGGCGAACTGGGGCGAACCGGGGCGAACTGGGGCGAACCGGGGCATGTTGAACCCCGCGGAGGGGTGTGTGAAGCCGCAGACGCGGCTCCACACACCATTGTGTCGGTCCGGTTTTCGCATGTGAGAACCCCTATTTCGCTTATTTGTGGCAGATTCGGCCCCTTCGCGACAACCAGGTGGCTTATGTATGGCACGTAAATCGCGAAACCCCGAGTATGGGCGTTGGAATTCCAGCGCTTGTACTCGGGGTTTCGGCTTTTCGGTGCCATACATAAGCCACCTAGCAAAATGCAGACCCCGAAATCTGCCACATATAAGCGAAGTAGCATCCCTGCCACGCTCAAACAGTGCCACGGTGAAGCACGGTGAAGCACGATGAAACGCTGACCATTCGTATGAGTCCGCGCCGCCCGCCCATAGCGCGCGCTGCCTTACAGTGCTGTCCTGTCAAGCAAACCGCCCAACAACGAACAGGGGAACAACATGAAAAACAGCGTCAAACCGGGTTTTGAACTACGCAATTTCTTGCGGCGGCGTTGGGCGTATTGCGTGGTGTCGTGGCTATGCGCGGTGTGGCTGATCGCCGTGTGGTCGGGAGGTAGCGTGCATGCGTTGCTGGCGTCCATTCCGGCGGGCTGGCCGTTGCCGGTGCTCGTGATTTTGCTCGTCGCATTGCCTTTTGCCCCGCAATGGTGCGCCCTCGCCGTCGCCGTATGCTGCGCGGCATGCGTGGTGGTGCCTTATGCCGGGCCGGATATCAACTGGCTGAATTCGGCTCCCATCTGGTTGGCGATGGTGGTGTTGGGTGACCACTGGAGGTCGCTGAAACTGGCCGGGGCAGTGCTGGTCATCGGCTGCATACCAGGGTGCGTTGGCGCCATCGCCGGTAACGAGTTGGTCCTTTCCGTTGCCCCTTCGGTTCAGGGCTGCGCGATGTGGTGGTGCATCGGTGCTTTGGTCGGAACGATGATCGCAACGGAGAGCGACAAGGCGGCCGCCAAGGAACGGTCCGAGCAATATGCGCACCGTTTGCGCGTTCTGCATGTGCTGCATGATTCTTTGGCGAATAATCTGGTGTACGCCGTCCTGCACTGCCGGGCGATCATGTCGCATAATGCCGGTAACGATGCGGTTTGCGCGGAGGTTGGTGAGGTCAAGGGGATTCTGGAGCGCAGTCTTGCGCAGGTACGCCGGGAGGTCATCATTCCGGAGCGTTCGGCGTTGGGCGCAGCTGGCGTCGAAACGGGGAGTATTGCCACTGTGGAACATGACGGGCGTACGCCTGCGGAAAGCCTGTCCGCGGCGCTCGCCCCCACACTCGACGAGTTGACCCGGCGATTGGAGAGCCAAGGGTGGCATGGTGCGGTTCACATCAGCGGGGATTCCATCGGGGATTCCAGCGGGGATTGCCGGTGCCCGGGTGCGGAATGCGTGCGACTGGTCGAGGCGAGTGTCCGCGAATTGGGCGCGAACATGCTGAAATACGGCGTTCCCGGCGCCTACGCTTTGGAGGTGGAAGTGTGCGGCGACCATGTGAACGTGTACTCCTCCAATCCGGTCGATAAGCGGGTCGATGGCTCGTTCGATAATCCGGCTGATGCAACAGGCGAGGTGCCTTCCGCATTCACTTCGGGATGCGGGCTGGCGTTGCTGCGCAAGGAGATCGAGGCTGCGGGCGGATCGTTGGAATGCGCTCAGGAGAACGGAGAGTGGAGCGTGTGCATCACCATACCGTTCGAGGGAAACGCGGAAATGCCGCGAATTGCGGAGCACGGCGTGCAGGAGTGAGGGGAATAGCGAATCATGGGCGGTAATCGGGAATTCATCACCGCGGGAATAGTCGACAACGATTCCCTGGTGGTGAAGGCACTGCACGCGATGTTCGAGGACGTTCCCTCCCCGGTTCATGTGCTGTGGAGCGTTTGCGATGGGCCGGAAGCCCTATCGTTGTGCGAGTCGCCCGATTTGGTTCCCGAAGTGCTGCTGACGGATGTGATGATGCCCGGAATGGATGGGTTCGAACTGTCCCGCCGTATGCGCGACGCTCATCCGGGGACGCATGTTGTGGGGCTTACGGCTTTCCGCATCGATGATGGCGAAAATCGCGGGGCTGCGTCCGGCATGTCGTGCATCTTGCGCAAGGAGGCCTCTCTGCAGGAGTATGTGCAGGTTATGGCGCATGTGGCCGGGCGCGCCGATTTGGAACAGTGGCGTGAACATTCGTGGACGTTCACGCGGATGATGCTGACCGAAACCGAAACCGCGGTGTTGCGGGAGTATCTGCGTGGACGCACCACCGCCGCGACCGCGCGACTGATGCACATGTCGGAGGGAACGGTGAAGACGCATGTGAACAACGCCTACAGGAAAATGGGGGTGCACAGTCGGGCCGAGGCGATTCGCATCTGCGTGCGCGAACGCCTGCTGTGACGGCTGGGACCGTTTTTGTGTAGGGGGATGCCGCTACTTCGCCTATATATGGCAGATTCAGGGGTTTGATTTTTGCTAGGTGGCTTATATATGGCACCGAAAGGCCGAAACCCCGAGTACGAGCGCTGGAATTCCAACGCCAGTACTCGGGGTTTCGCGCTCGACGTGCCATAGATAAGCCACCTAGTTGCTGTGAAGGGGCCAAATCTGCCATACATAAGCGAAGTAGCCCTTCGCCGACCGTAGTAACGGCTAGCAAAGGGCTACCTGAGAGTCGTACAAGCCACCGGAACCGCAAAAAACGACAAAGCTGTGGCCGGGGGTTGGTTTGGAGCGCCCAAACCGCCCAAACCGCCCAACCAACGCCCAAACGCCGCCCAAGCCGCCGATCAGTTGAAGCCAACCACCTTTTCGGCCACCAGATAGCCGTTGCGGATAATGAACCGCCCGACCGACCCGCGCAGGTTCAGCGCGCGCGACATCGCCTTCTTGCGCACATCCGCGTAAATCGAGGGGGAGTGGGCCTTGATATCCGCCCACATCTGGTCCTTCTTGGCGTAGTTCTCCGGGTCCTTCGACAGGATCATGAACACGCTGGCCACCGAGCTCTCGATGGAGAGGAAGTGGATCATGTAGCGGTACAGCCCGTCCGGCACCGTGCCGCGTTCCGGCGTCGCCTCCACCATGCGCTGGTTCACCAGCCGCAACTGGTCCACGCGCCTGATCATCACGTCGGTCTGCACGCTCTGCCCTTCGCGCCCGATGTAGTAATGGTAGAACGGCGTATCCAGGTATTTCAGCGTCTTCACCCACGGGAACGGCTGGTAGGCGTAGATGAAGTCGACGTAGAACGTGTGCTCGGGCAGCTGCATGCCGGACGCGCGCACCACGTCGGTGCGGAAGATCAGCGCGTGCATGAGGATGTATTCGGCGAGGCCGAAATGCCCCAGATCGTCCCAAGTGAGGCGCTTGCCGGGCTTCATGGCGTGGCGGAAGTTCACCACGTGCTTGTGGCGTTTTTCGATTTTGTCGTAAACGTAGTTCGTCACCAGCATGTCGATGGGGTCGTCGCGTTCGGCTTCCTCGCGCAGCGCGGCCATCACCGCTTCGAGCGATTCGGGCCCCACCCAGTCGTCGGCGTCCACGACCTTCACATACATGCCGGTTGCCGCGGCGATGCCGGTGTTCACCGCGCCGCCGTGGCCTTTGTTGTCCTGATGGATGGCGCGTACGATGCCGGGATTGTTGCGTTCCAGCTTCTGCGCGTAGGCGAGGGTGCCGTCCTTGGACCCGTCGTCGACGATCAGGATTTCGATGTCGTCGGTTTTGCGCGCGGACAGCAGCGAGTTCACGCAGCGGTCGAGATAGGCCTCCATGTTGTATGAAGGAATCACAAAGCTCAGCGTTTTCGACGTTTTCGTCATAACGTATATCCTCTTCAACCCCGTGGGTCAGGTTCGGTCAGGCCGTTCGGTCATCCTGCTCATTGTCAGATTCACACGGTAGCACTGTATCTACCTGTGTGGAAGGGACTTGCGCATCCTCATCACCTTTTCGGTCATTTTTTCGGTTCTCGTTGCGGTCGTCATCCTGCTTTTCGCGCCCGTCATGCCCGTCGCCGCCCTTGCCGTCCTTGTTCTTCCTGCGCGACTTCGCGTCCTCGAACAGCAGTTTCGGCTTGGAGTCGAGCCGGCTCAGCCCGTGCCACGCCAGGTCGACGAGGTAGGCGGCCATCTGCTCCTTGCTGACTTTCGGGTGCGCGGCCCAATACTGCCCGGTGAACACGGTCATGCCCACCAGCATCTGCGCATAGTAGGGCACGCCTTTGGGGGAGAGCTTCTGGCGTTTGAAGGTCGCGGTCAGCAGGTCTTCGACGCGCAGCGAGATGTCGCCCAACAGGGAGCTGAACGATCCGGAGGGGTCGGTGGTCGGCGAGTCGCGGACCAGTACTTGGAAGCCTTCGGCGTTCTGTTCGATGTAGGTGAGCAGGGCCATGGCCGCGCGTTCCACGATCTGGCGCGGGTGCGCGGTCGGATCGGAAAGCGATTCGATGAGCACGGATGTCAACGCGCGCATCTCGCGGTCCACGATCACCGCATAAATGCCTTCTTTGCCGCCGAAATGCTCGTAAACGATCGGTTTGGAGACCTTCGCATGGGCGGCGATCTCCTCGACGCTCACGGCTTCGAATCCTTTGGCGGCGAAGAGCGAACGGGCCACTTGGATGAGTTGTTCGCGGCGCTGCAGGGACGACATTCGTGAAGTATTGGCCATATGCCTAGTTTTTCACGGCCACTGGAAAAGGGCGGCATGGCGCGGTTCCGTTCCGCCGATGTGTGGGATTGCCGTGGGGGAGGGCGTGCCGGGTGCGCCATCGGTAGACTGGGACGTTATGGATATGAATATGATTCTTGCCGTCGTAGGCATTGTTATTGTGGTGGTCGCTTTGATCGCCGTCAGTGTGTGGATGCAGAAGTCCCGCAAGAAGGATTTGGATAAGGCGTTGGATCGTTCCGGTGCGCAGGCTGCCGGTTCGGCGTCTGGAAGCGGGCAGTCCGGATCCGCGTCCGAGGCTGCTGCCGAATCCGAATCCGAATCGGAATCTGGATCTGGGGCCGGGTCCAAGCCCGGAAGTTCCGAATCGTCGAAGCCGTCCGAACCTGCGAAACCCGTGGAATCGGCGGAGACTCCGAAGACTCCGGAACCGTCCGAACCCGAACAGCCCGCCTCCGAACCCGAACAGCCCGCCCCCGCCGCAACCGGCCAGGCGCTGGACGCCCCCGAATCCGTCGGCTCCCGCATGACCCGCCTGAAGGCCAAACTCGCCGGCAGCGCCAACCCCTTCGGCAAGGCGCTGTTCAACATTCTCGCCAAAGACAATCTTTCCGAGGATGACTGGCAGGACGTCGAAGACACGCTGCTGCTCGCCGACGTGGGCGCCGAGGCCAGCGAGCGCCTGGTCGGCGAACTGCGCACCGATGCGCGCGTGACCGGCAAGGCCGATGCCGCCGAGGTGCGTGCCGCGCTGCGTGAGAAGCTGCTGGATGTGGTCGGCCGCGATACGGACCGCCGTCTGAACGCCGACAAGGAGGGCGCGAACAAGCCGAGCGTCATCATCATGGTGGGCGTGAACGGCACCGGCAAGACCACGACCGCGGGCAAGCTCGCGCGTCTGTTCGTGGCGGATGGCCGGAAGGTCGTGCTGGGTGCGGCGGATACGTTCCGTGCCGCTGCGGCGGATCAGTTGGAGACGTGGGGCGCGCGCGTGAACGTGCCGGTCGTGCGTTCCGATAAGGATGGCGCCGATCCGGCATCCGTCGCGTTCGAGGCCAGCGCCAAGGCGAAGGCCGATAATGCGGATGTGCTCATCATCGACACTGCGGGCCGCCTGCAGAACAAGGCGAATCTGATGGACGAGTTGGGTAAGATCCGCCGCGTCACCGAGAAGAATCTGCCGGTTGACGAGGTGCTGCTCGTGCTCGACGCCACCACAGGCCAGAATGGCATGGCTCAGGCGAAGGTGTTCGCCGAGGCGATCGGCATCACGGGCGTGGTGCTGTCCAAGCTTGACGGTTCCGCCAAGGGCGGCATCGTGGTGTCCGTACAGAAGGAGCTGGGTGTGCCGGTGAAGCTGGTTGGTTTGGGCGAAGGCCCCGACGATCTCGCCCCGTTCGATCCGGAAGGGTTCGTGGACGGCATTCTCGACTGATCGCCGCTCGTCGCGATCGTAACGAAACGTAGTGTTTCCAAGGCCTCGCGCGTTTGTTCATAACACGGTTTTTACATGTTTAACACATGTGTAACCTGCCGTAACTTGAAGAAAACGCGCGCGGCGTTCACTACTCAACTGTGAGCCCCGCAAGGGCCGAATAATTGAGAAAGTCCCTTTTCGCAAGGGCAAGACGATAAGAGAGGGAGGTAGACATGGATACCGGAAATGCCGCATGGATATTGACTTCCGCGTCCCTGGTTTTCCTCATGACGCCGGGTGTGGCGTTCTTCTACGGAGGCATGGTTCGCGCGAAGGCCGTTCTGAACATGATGATCATGGAGGCTGCGGCGCTGTCCGTCACCATGGTGATCTGGGTGTTCTGGGGTTGGTCGATCGCGTACGCCGGCAAGTCCATCGGAGGTATCTTCGGCGACCCTGCCAGCGGTTTCCTGCTGAAGGATTCCATGATCGCCAAGGACGGTGTGTTCACCTCCACCGGTTTGAACGACAACAAGTACCCGGTGAGCATCGACGTGGCGTTCCAGGCCGCGTTCGCCATGATCACCGTCGCGCTGATCTGCGGTGCCATCGCGGAACGTGTGAAGTACAGCACTTGGATGATTTTCGTGGCGCTGTGGGTTACGTTCGATTACGCGCCGCTCGCCCACATGGTGTGGAACGGCGGTCTGCTGAGCGCGGATGGCGCGATCTCCCAGGCTATCGGTGCGCAGGCGCATGATTTCGCAGGTGGTACGGTCGTCCATATCAACGCCGCTGTCGCCGCTTTGATCATCGTGCTGATCATCGGCAAGCGTAAGGGCTTCGGCACGCAGCCGTTCCGCCCGCACAATGTTCCGTTCGTCATGCTTGGCGCCTTCCTGCTGTGGTTCGGCTGGTTCGGCTTCAACGCCGGTTCCGCGTTCGCCGCCAATGGCACCGCGGGCTACGCTTGGGTGTCCACTTCCGCCGCCACTGCTGCCGCAATGCTTTCCTGGGGCTTCACCGAGAAGATTCGTACCGGCCATTACACCGCCATGGGCGCGGCTTCCGGTATCGTCGCCGGTCTGGTCGCCATCACTCCGGCCGCCGACGTGGTTTCCCCGCTGTGGGCTGTGGTGCTCGGCGCGATCGCCGGTGTGCTCACCTGCCTGGCTTGCGGTTTGAAGTTCAAGCTTGGTTACGATGATTCCCTTGATGTGGTCGGCGTGCATGGCGTGGGCGGTTTCACCGGCACCATTCTCATCGGCTTCTTCGGTGAGGGCACCGGTCTGCTGGCCGGCGGCGATTGGCGTCAGCTGGTCGTGCAGCTGCTCGTTGCGCTCGTGGCCATCATCTGGTCCGCCGTGATCACCGGCATCATCGCCTTCGCACTGGAGAAGACCATCGGTTGGCGCGTCACCGAAGCCCAGGAGGTCGGCGGTATCGATCTCGCCGATCAGGGCGAACGCGCATATGATTTCGCTGGTACTGCCAGCTCCGTTCTCAAGGAGGTGAGGTGAGATGAAGCTCATCACCGCTATCATCCAGCCGCATAAACTCGATGAAGTCAAGGAAGCCCTTGCGGCGGCGGGCGTGCACGGCCTGACCGTTTCGGAGGCCAACGGGTATGGTCGTCAGCGCGGCCACACCGAGATCTACCGTGGCGCCGAATACACCGTCGATCTGATTCCGAAGATCCGCGTCGAGGTGCTGTCCGACGACGCCGATGCGGAGACGCTGGTCAGCGTGATCGTCAAGGCCGCGGGCACCGGCACGATCGGTGACGGCAAGGTCTGGGTCGCTCCGCTGGATTCCGTGACCCGCGTGCGTACCGGTGAAACCGGTTCCGCCGCGATCTGATCCGCGATTCGCGAACGCTTCGAAATGATATGAATCCCCGCATGTGAGCCGGTCTCCATGCGGGGATTCGTGTACTCGGAGCGGATTGCGAGGCTGCGGATTGCGAGGCTGCGGGTTGCGCAGGGTCGCCGATCGCGCACGACGCGCACATGGAAGTGGAAAGAAAGGGATGATGGGCGATGACTTCGGCGGTTGACGGGTTGAAACGGCGGTTCATGGAGATGAGCCGCGCCGATGGGGACGGCGTATACCGCGATGGGGCGGCGAAACGCAAGGCCAGAACCGATCTGGCGATGGCGTGCCTGCGTGACCTGTGGGATGAGGCGTGCGAGGCGGTGGAGTTCGACGTGCCGAAGACGGGCGTGGGTTTGGGCGCGGTGGGATCGTTGGCGCGTGGCCAGGTGGGCCCGTGCTCGGATCTCGACCTGGTGCTCATCTACGATGCCAAGGCGCTGAACGACCAGCAATTGAACGCGTTGGCGAACAAACTGTGGTACCCGTTGTGGGATTCGGGGCTTGATCTGGACCAGTCGGTGCGTACGCGCGCGCAGTGCGAGGCGGTCACCGACCATGATCTGCCCGCCGCGATGGGCTGGCTTGACGTGGTGCCGGTCGCGGGGGATACGGAGCTCATCCGCACCACGGCCCTGTCGATTCTGGAACGCTGGCGCAAGGCGGCACGCAGAAGGTTGCCCGAACTGCTTGACTCCGCGAAAAGCCGGTTGGATGAATTCGGCCGCATGGAATACCTCAATCAGCCCGACATCAAGGAGGCGCGCGGCGGTTTGCGCGATTCGGTGCTGGTGTCGGCGCTCGCGGCCTCATGGCTGGCGGATCGCCCGCACGGGCGGTACGACGATGCCGTCGAACGTCTGCTCGACGTGCGTGATTGCATTCATCTGGTCGCGGGCAAGGATGCGAACCGTTTGCTCGCCCCGTACCAGGCCGATGTCGCCGCGATGCTCGGCTTGGCCGACCCGACCCTGCCGGAGGGGGAGCGCGAGGCGAAATCCATCGACGATCTGCAGACGCTGCTGGCCCGGCTTGGCCGCAGCATCGCGTTCTCCCTTGACGCCACCGCCTCCCGTGCGGGCCATTCGCTCACGCATGAGAAACCGCGTTTCGCTTTCTTCCAGTTGGCCAAACCGCGCTCGCACGGCAAGCGTGAGGCACCGAAATTCGAACTGCTCGCCCCCGGTATCGCCAAGCATGAGGGCGAGGTTGTGCTCGCCCCCGGCGTGGACCCTGCAGCCAGCGCGACCCTCGCCTTGCGTGTTGCCGTCGCGGCGGCGGAGTCCGGGCTGCCCATCGCGCCGGGAACCTTGAATAATCTGCGCCGTTGCCCGATCCGCGACAGCGTGTGGGATAGCGAATCGCGTGAACTGTTCGTGCGGCTGCTCGCCTGTTCCGATTCGCTGCTCACCGTCTGGGAGGAGCTTGATTTCGTGGATATTCCGGGCCGTTGGATTCCCGAATGGCTGGGCGTGCGCAACCGTCCGAGTGCGTCGGCGGCGCACCGGTACACCATCGACCGGCATATGGTCGAAGTGGTTTCCCGGCTGGGGCGCATGTCGCCGAGCGGCGTGCCATACAGCGACGAACGGTATCACGCGCTGCTTCTGGCCGGCATTCTGCACGATATCGGCAAACGTCCGGGCGTCGCCGACCATGCGGCCGAGGGCGCACGTCACGCCAATGCGATTCTCAAACGTATGGGGTACAGCGAGGAGACGGTGTGGTGGGTGACGTTGCTGGTGCGCGAGCATCTGACGCTGTCCGATTTCGCCACGGGGAAGAACCCGAACGATCCGACGGTGGGCGACGATCTGGCGACGTGCGTCGACCATGACCCGATCCTGTTGGATATGCTGTTCGACCTCACACGCGCCGACGGTTCCTCGTTGGGCGCGACGGCGGGCGAAACCATAAGCAAACAGTACGGTTGGAGCAGATGGCGGGAGACCTTGGTGCGCAACATGTATGCGGCCGCACGCTACCACATGTGAACGGAACGTCTGAAACCGTTGGAAAATGGCGGTTTCAGGCGAGCGTCGATCGTTCTACCATGAATCCGCCGGTTGCGCAACCCGGTCATCCGCGGTGGAAAAGTTATCCTCATGTTGTCCACAAAGTTATCCCCAATATGTGGATAACGTAAGACGTTATCCACACAGTTATCCCCGAAATGTGGATAACTCATTTTTCTATCCACATTGGCTCCCCGCGCGTGTTGCGAACACGTCGAACCCCGTTCAACCCCCGTTCACTTTCGCACACGATCGGTGTTCGATTCCGTACACGCAACGTGCACCCATCCCAACGCCCCGCAAGCAGCTCGGGCACCTCTCCTATACTGGGGAATCATGGCTCAGGAACCTTGGGAAGACGACGTTCACGACAACGCAAGCGGCGGTACGCGCAGATTCGACGACCGCGGCGGCAATTACGTGCCCGGCAGGACGGGCAGCCCGGTGAGGGACGCGCTGTTCGACCGCGTGCCCCCGCATGACGACGATGCGGAGATGGCCGTGCTCGGCGGCATGCTGATGAGCAAGGACGCCATCGGCGAAGTCAGCCAGATGATCGAGGTCACCGACTTCTACCAGCCCAAGCACCAGACCATCTACGAGTCCATCATCAACCTGTTCTCCGCGTCGCAGCCGGTGGATGCCGTGCTCGTCGCCAACGAACTGCTCAAGCACGGCGACCTCGACAAGGTCGGCGGCGTCGACTACCTGCATTCGCTCGTCGCCTCCGTGCCCACCGCGGCCAACGCCACGTACTACGCCGAAATCGTGCACCAGCGCGCCATTCTGCGCAACGTGATCGCCGCGGGCACCAAGATCGCGCAGCTCGGCTACTCCGCCGAAGGCTCGCAGGCCGAAGACGTCGTCAATCTCGCGCAATCCGAGGTCTACGAAATGTCCGTGGGCAAGGTGCGCCAGGACTATACGGCCATCGGACCGGTGGTGCACGACGCGCTCGACCAGATCGACCAGCTGCAGCAGGGCCTGGTCAACAAGGGCGTGCCGACCGGATTCCGTGACATCGACGACCTCACCCAAGGCCTGCAGCCCGGCCAGATGGTCGTCGTCGCCGGCCGACCCGCCATGGGCAAGTCCACGCTCGGCATCGATTTCGCCCGTTCCGCCGCGCTCCACCACCACATGACCACCATCGTGTTCAGCTTGGAAATGAGCAAGGTGGAACTCGCGCAGCGCATCATCTCCGCCGAAACCGACATCCCCCTGGGCGCATTGCGCCGCGCCGACGAGATCACCTCCGACCGTTGGGCCACGCTCAACAACTTCTGGTCGAAACTCGACGACGCCCCGCTGTTCATCGACGATTCGCCGAACATGTCGCTGATGGAAATCCGCGCGAAATGCCGCCGACTCAAGCAGACCAACGACCTCAAACTCGTCGTGATCGACTACCTGCAGCTCATGTCGTCCGGCAAGCAGGTGGAAAGCCGCCAGCAGGAGGTCTCCGACTTCTCCCGTGCGCTCAAGCTGCTCGCCAAGGAGCTTGAAGTGCCGGTTGTGGCGCTGAGCCAGCTGAACCGTGGCCCGGAAATGCGCAACGACAAGAAACCGCAGCTGTCCGATCTGCGTGAATCCGGCTCGATCGAACAGGACGCCGACGTGGTGTTCCTGGTGCACAGGCCCGACTTCTACGATAAGGAGGACCGCCCGGGCGAGGCCGACATCATCATGGCCAAGCACCGTAACGGTCCGACCGAAACCTTCCACCTGGCATTCCTCGGTGCGACTTCGAAGTTCAAGGACATGCCGCAGGATTACGCGCAGGGAGTGTGATGCGATGTTCGCAACGGTAGCCATAGGACGAGGCGTGCGCCATCTCGCACGTCTGACACGACACGGCGGCAGTGCGCTGCCGGGCAAGGTGGTCGAACGCATCGACCCCGGATTCCTCGCCCGCACGCTCGCGCAACTGCCGTACGGTGTGGTGCTGGTCTCCGGCACGAACGGCAAGACCACCACCACGCGCATGGTCGCCTCCATGCTGAGCGATCTGGGATTGCGCGTCTTCACCAACCCCACCGGGTCGAACTTCACGCGCGGCGTGGTTTCCGCGCTGCTCACCGAAGTCAGCCTCACCGGCAAACTCGACGCCGACATCGCGGTATTGGAACTCGACGAGGCCTACGCGGTCCATTTCGTCAAGCAGGTGCGCCCCAAGTACAGTCTGCTGCTCAACGTGATGCGTGACCAGCTCGACCGTTTCGGCGAAATCGACAACACCGCCAGACTGCTCGGGCATGTGGCCGAAGCCACCACCGGAACCGTGGTGCTCAACCGCGAGGATCCGCGCATCGCCGCGCTCGCGGAGAAGGTGCCGCATGGCACGTCCGTGCGCTATTTCGGCCTGGCGGCGGCGCTCAAGCATTATTTCCCGACCGACGACGAGATGAACGCGGCGGCCGTGGAGGCCGTGCGCAACGGCGGGGCCGGGAACGCCGAAAACGGCGTGAACGGTACGGCTGCGACTGCGTCCGGCACGGCTGCGACGGCCGCGTCCGCGGCGGCGCCAACCGCCGAACACTGCGCCGACGTGACCCTCGTGGAGGTGCGCGACCACGCCGCCACCTTCCTTATGGACGGGCGCAACCACGATACGGACGTCAAATTGGAAGGCGTGTACAACCTGTACAACGCCGCGGCGGCGCTGTCCCTCGTGCGCGCGGTGGCCGCCGATGTGCCGGAATCGAAGATGCGCAGCGATGCGGATTCGCTCATCAAGGCGGTATCCGAAGTGACCCCGGCGTTCGGCCGCGGCGAGGTGATCGACGTCAACGGCTCCCCGGTGGAACTGCTGCTGGTCAAGAACCCGATGGGCTTCCGTCTTTCGCTCGCCTCCTTCGCGCCGCAAGGCTGCGACACCATGATCGCCATCAACGACGAATACGCCGACGGGCGCGACATGAGCTGGCTGTGGGACGTGGACTTCACGTCGCTGCGCGAAACCGGCGTCGCCACCGTGTCCGGCGTGCGTGCGTGGGATATGGCGCTGCGTTTGGGCTATGAAGGCGTGCCGGTGGGGAAGGTCGATACCGATTTCGACCAGGCCGTCACCGCATTCGTGACCGCGAACCCCGGCAAACCGAAGCACATGTACTGCACGTACACCGCCATGCTCAAGGCGCGTGCCGTGCTCGGACGAATCACCGAAGTCTCCGATGCGGGGGTGGGCAGATGAGCAAACGAATCGACGTCGTGTCCCTCTATCCGAAGGACATGAACATCTACGGCGACACGGGCAACGTGCTCACCATCACGCGAAGGCTCGGCCTGTACGGCTACGAGCCGCGCGTGCATTGCATCAACCAGGGCGACGAATGGCCCGAACAGGTCGACATGATCCTCGGCGGCGGCGGTCAGGACACCGGTCAGAAGAAGATCATCGACGACCTGTTCGAACGCGCCGACCTGCTGCGCGGGCTCGTCGACGACGGCGTGCCGATGCTCATGATCTGCGGCCTGTACCAGCTGTTCGGCGAATATTTCGAAACCGTGGACGGCACGAAACTCGACGGCATCGGCGCAATCGGCGCATACACCGTGGGCAGCGACGTGCGACGCATCGGCAACCTGGTCGAACATTCCGAGGATTTCGGCGACATCATCGGCTACGAGAACCATTCCGGCCAGACCTTCCTGCGCGAAGGCGTGAAACCGTTGGGCAAGGTCGGCGAAGGCCTGGGCAACAACGGCGAGGACGGCACCGAAGGCGCGCGCGTGCGCAACGTGATCGGCACGTACATGCACGGCTCGCTGCTGCCGAAGAACCCGGCGATCAGCGACTTCCTCATCCGCACCGCAGTGGAACGCCGTTACGGCTCCTTCGACCTGTCGGAACAGTCGGAGGAAGGGCGCGCCGAACTCGCGCGGCTCGACGAATACTGCGCGAAAGCCCGCGAGGTCGCCGCCTCCAGGCCGCGCTGACCCTGACAGCGCCCGGCGTTTGTTCAGAGCTTCCGCGCGACTCGTGCGGTAGTCTAGGGAATAGCGATGCGGTACCCCGCCGCATCCTGCGATAAGCGATACAAGGAGGGCATCATGGCTGATCTCAATCTGGGCGACGGCCTGCGCAAGATCGTGCTGGCGGGCATCGGCGCCCTGGCCACCACGTACGAGAAGAGCAGCGAAATCGTGGACGAACTCGTCAAGAAGGGCGAGCTCACCGTCGAGCAGGGCAAGGCGTTGAACACCGAGCTCAAGCGCAAGGTGACCGAAGCCGTCGACGACGCGAAGGCCACCGCCGAAGCGGCGACCAAGGACGAGGACGAGAAGTCCGAGTGAGCGATTCCGCATCCCAGCCCACCGATTCCACGGTGGATCTTGAGCGAGCCGTGCAGCGGGAAGGGGAAACCTTCTCGCTGTTCGGTTTGCGCCGAGACAGCTTCTCCGAGCGCTACCATCTCACGCGGCGCGGCAAGGCGAAGCGGCTGAAGGAAATCGTCCGCATCGCCAAGCAGTTCGACATCTTCCACGGCCTGACACCGGTCAAAATGCGCCTCATGTTCGAAGCGCTCGGCCCCACGTTCGTGAAAGTAGGCCAGATCCTGTCGATGCGTTCCGAAATGCTGCCGCAATCATTCTGCGACGAACTGTCCAAACTGCGCGCCGACGCCGACCCCATGCCCTACCAGACCGTGGTCGATACGCTGTCGCGGGAATACGGCAGACCCATCGAGGAGATCTTCTCGCGCATCGACCCCAAGCCGTTGGGTTCGGCGTCGCTGGCCCAGGTGCACCGCGCCACGCTCATCACCGGCGAGGATGTGGCAGTCAAAGTGCAGCGCCCCGGCGTGCGCGAAACCATGGCGCAGGACGTGTCGATCATGCGCTCGCTGGCCAAGGTGGCGGCGAAGCTGTTCCCCGACACGCAGATCATCGATTTCAAGGGTGTGGTCGAGGAGCTGTGGGACACCTTCGAGGCGGAAACCGATTCGCTGGTCGAGGCGCGTAATCTCGCCGCGTTCAAGAAATTCTCGAAGCCCTACAAGTACATGGATTGCCCGGCCCCTTACCCGGAGCTGTGCACCGAGCATGTGGTCGTGATGGATTACGTCGACGGCATTTCCGTCTCACACCCCGGCCAGCTGATCGCCGCCGGGTACGACCTCAAGGAGATCGGCACCAAGCTGGTCGACAACTATGCCACGCAGATCCTGGATGAGGGCTTCTTCCACGCGGATCCGCATCCGGGCAACATCATCGTGCGCGGCGGGCAGATCGTGCTCATCGACCTTGGCATGACCGGGCGTTTGGATCAGCGCACCCGCAACGTGCTCAGGGATATGATCTTCGCCGTCGCCAAGCAGGATTCGCCCGCCTTGGCGGACAGTCTGCTGCGTTTCGCCGTCGCCAGCCCGGAGGGCGAGGATTACCCGTCGCTGCTTGCCGACCTCGATATGGTCGTGCAGGAGTTCGGCACGGTCGACTTGGCGGAATTGGACATCGCGGCGTTCCTCGCATCGCTCACCCAGCTTGCGACGCGCCACGGCATCGAGATCCCCAGCAGCATCACCACGGTCGGTCGTGCGCTGGTCACGCTGGAAGGGTTGCTTGACGAGTTCATCCCCAACGTCAATATGATCCAGATCATCTCCGCGCATATCGCCTCCTCGCAAAGCCCCGAGGCGATGGTGAAGAACGAGGCGAAATCGTTGGCCATCGAAAGCCGGCAGGCGTTGCACGACGCGATGGCGGCGCTGACCGAGGTGAAGCACGCCACGCGCATGCTCACCCGCGGCCAGTTGAGGGTGAACATGGAACTCGTCGGCTCGGAGGAGCCGTTCCAGCAGCTGTCGGATATGGTGAACAGGCTGACGATGGCGCTTATCGTGGTCGGCTTGTTCATCGGCTCGTCCATCGTGTACTACGCGGGTATCAAACCGGTGGTATTCGGCATTCCGATCGTCGGTTTCATGGGGTACATCGTGGCATTCACGTTGGGTTGCTGGATCGTGCTCGACATTCTCATCAAGGGGCGCAAGAAGAAACGCTAGCTTCGGCGGCACGCCGTCCCGGCTTCGCCATCGCCTTGTTCGCTCGCGGCTGATTGCGGTGTCGCGCGGGGGTGTGCGGAAGGGCGCGGCAGGCCTTGATATGACTTGGTTTGCCGCATGTTCGGCGTGAGAACGATGGCATGGTTCGGGGGATGTTTTCCCTTGTGCTATTCTGCTGTTGTCGATTCGACGGCCCGTCAATTTCCATTCCGAGAAATGGGTCGTCGCGTATTCCCGTGTCTGATGGAACGTTGCAGCATGTCGAAAGGATCATGATGTTCCCCTGGCGTCCGGTTCGGAACCATCGTCACGCGAAGGGAACCGGCACGGTAGGTAAGGCGGGCGCACGCCCGATCGCCGTCATTGTCGCATTGGCGACGATGATGTGCTCCCTGATTACACCGGCGACCTCCGCGAACGCCGCGGATAGCGGCACCTCCGATCCGTACGTGCAACACATCGTTGCAAACGATGTCAATCCGTCGTCGGTGTCCACCGATTTGTTCGATTATTGGATAACCACGCAGAACGCCAACGACAACACCGACGTCTCCGATCAGGAGAACGCCGGCATCAATAAGGATCATCCGCTCAAATTCACCTACAACGGTTTCGGCGACAGCGACGGCAGCTACATCAACAAATGGACCGGCGATCCGACCTACGTCAGAACCATATCCAACACAAGCAAAGAGACATACAAAGTCAATTACGGCGGCCCGTGGAGCGATTCCTGGAAGACATACTGGAAGAGCGACTATCCCGATTGGACCAAGACGCTCGGCATCGTCAACCGGACACTGACGGACGGATACCCGACGCTCGCCAAAAACAATAAGTCCGGCAAATGGCGCAGCAACGGCGGGACACCCACCACCAAAGGCGACGAATCCCTGGCCTACCTGTTCGACCCGAGAAACACCGAATCCGCGGACTACAAGAAGGCATACCGGGACGTCAACGGTCTGCTGCAGCTGGAAAACGGCTACTACGTCTACGATTCCCAGAAGAACTTCGCCTCGCTCAACACCGCGACCAACAAGATCACGTTGTACGACACCTCTGCGGTGACGACGACAAGCGGCGGACATGACCAGCAGAGCGGCCAGTTCTTCCCCTTCAACACCGCCGATCAGGTGTTCAGAGTCAACACCACCAGCGGCACGCTCAGCTCGAAGGTGAATTCGCGATCCACGCTTTCGGACGGCGTCAGCAGCCTCAACCACTATTTCGGCATGCATTCGCAGGCCTACTTCATCCAGCCGAACGGCGGCACGGTGAACGACGAGCCAATGACCTTCGATTTCTCCGGCGACGACGATGTGTGGGTGTTCATCGACGGCGTGCTCGTGGGCGACGTCAGTGGCCTGCACGACCGACTGCAGTTGAGCATCGACTTCCAATCCGGCAAGGTCACGGTGTCGAACGGCGCCAACTACCCTTCGTGGATCCTTGAACAGTACAAGGACTACGTATTCGACTCGACCACCACGACCATCAGGCAGGCCTTCGCCGACGCCTACGGCGAGGATTCCGAGGAATACCAGAAATTCGAATTCTCCGGTGACACCTTCGCAGACGGCACCTCGCACACCCTGGACTTCTTCTACCTGGAACGCGGCGGCGGCAACTCGAACCTGAAACTCAAATTCAACCTCGCCACGCTTCCCGACAACAACCTGGTGAAAGTGGATCAGCAGGGCAATCGCGTGCCCGGAGCCAGATTCAGGCTGTACGCGGCCAAAAGCGACTACAGTTACACCGACAGCGATCTGCTGAGCGAAGGTGTGACCGACGAGAACGGTTCGTACGTGTTCAAGGACCTCGACACGGACACCCCGCTCAACTTTTCCTCGCTCGCCCGCGACGGCGACGGCGTGACGCATTACGTACTCAAGGAAGTCAGCGCCCCACCAGGGTACCGTGTCTCCGCCGACGTGCGATTGCGCTACCAGGAAGGCGCCACGGGCAACGGCCTGCTGCTGTGCAACGAGGAGCAAGGCAAATGGGATAGCGGCGCATGGTCGGTGCCGCGCGAAACCCTGACGGTGAACAGCGGCAGCACGGTCTACAAGGCGACCAGATACCAGGACGAGACGCCGATCGACCTCGACAAGGGCGGTCGCGCCTTCGCGGTCATCCTGCAACGCGACAAGACGGAAAACGGCACTCCCGCGACCGACTCATGGTATGCGGTGTCCGGCAGCGCGCTCAAAGGTTGGGAACTCTCCAAGGAGAGCGTGGATACCCTCAGCCAGGTGGCCGACCTCGCCAAATCGGATGCGGCCGGCACTACCAGCTACTTCCACTTCTTCACCAAGAATTCGGAGGGCAAATACTCCGCTTCGATCGACAACCTGCCCGGCGACATCTTCACGTACTACAACATGGTGAAACCGGATGAACGGTACAACGCGCTGCACACCGTGGCCGTGTATTACACGACCGCGGACCGCACGGAAGACATGAACGGCGATAACACCGTGCGTCTCGCCTCGGTGGCCGGTTCGAAATACGGCGACCAGTTCATCCGCCAGCACGGTGTGCAGATCGCCGTCACCGACGTGCGCAACGCGCCGATCGTGCAGAAAGTCGACGAGGACGGCAATCCCGTTGAAGGCGCGACCTTCGGCATCTACGCGGAAAGTCAGACGGACAAGGCGCAGGACGGTACCGTGACGCTCAAATCGGACGCGGAACCCATGCAGACCTGCACGACGAAGGACACGGACTACCCGTTCCCCATGGACGGTTCGTGCATGTTCGGCATGAAAGCCAACGGTGTGACGTTCGACAACGGCACGTACTACATCAAGGAGATGAAAGCCCCGGCCGGCTACGAGACCAACGGCACGCTGGCCAAAGTGCTCATCACCGACGACGGCATCTACGCCGACGCGGGCACGGAGGATGACGGCATATCCACGGTGACGCACGTCGGCACGCTGAACCAGTCGCTGTACCAGTTCGCCTCGAACCGTGACGTCAACCGCACGCTGTCGGATCTCATCGTGACGCAGAAACGCTGCGAAACCGAGCAGTGCGTGACCGATCGCAAGTGGGAGACCACCAGCAAATCCGTCAAGGTCACCTGGAAGCTCAAGCAGGATAAGGAAGGCAAGAGCGTCGGCGGCTACTGGCTGGCCGACGAAAGCAACATGACCGACAACGGTTTCGCCAACACCACCGGTTGGACATGGCTCGGCGTGAAACAGAACCTTGACGACGATCTGGGCGGTATGGGCGTGAAATTCTCGCTCAAGGATTCCGATTTGGCGCACCTGTTCACCGGCGCGACCATCGTGCGCGTGACCGACAAGCGCAAGCCCAGCCTCACGATCACCAAGAAGGCGAGCGTCGCGGAAGGGTACGAAGGGCCGACAAAAACTGTGGACGGCAAAACCGTGTCCGCGCTCGACGACCAGCAGTTCCCCTTCAAGGTCGTGCTGAAGGGTGCCGATGAGAACGCCTTGAAGCAGGACGGCACAACCTTCTACTATCACGGTTCCATCACCGGTGGAAGCGACGGTACGACGAGAAGCGTGGTCATGAAGCTTGACGGCATCGCGGCCAGCGGCACCGGTGCGCAAGGCGAACTCAAGCTGTGCACCGCCACAGTCACCAGCGAATCCACTGCTACCGACGAGGAACGCTGCGCGACCACTGCGACCATCACGTTGCGGAACAATGAGACGTTGAGCATCGCCAACATCACGGACGGCGTCTCCTATGCGGTCAGCGAGCCGACCGATGCCAGAGATGCGCCCGTGCCCGAAGGATTCAAACAGATCGGCGCGACCGGCGACACCGGCACGATCACACGCGCCGGCGGCACCCAAAAAGCGGTGTTCTCCAACCAGTACGGCGGCATGACGACCGACCTGCAGGCCAGCGACTTCATCACCGTGCGCAAAACCGTGAGCGGCACCGCATGGAACGACGATTTTGCGTTCCGCTTCCATCTGGAAAGCGACAACGATGCGCCCATGCCCGGCTGCGACGGCATCACCGATACTGCGGTCTGCTCGACCGGCACGGATAGCGCGACCGGCGACGCCGTCATGGACAAGGTGCTGAACTCGACCACCGGGCAGAGCGTGACGGGTACGGCTGCCAGCCGTGACATGACCTTCGGCACGATCACCTACAGCAAGCCGGGAACCTACACCTACCGGCTCACCGAATACACGCCGACCGCCGCGGACAAGAGCCTGTACCAGCAGTATTTCAGCTATTCCAATGCGGTCTACGAGGTCGCCGTGACCGTCGCAGTGCAGGACGGCAAGCTTGTGGTCACCGGGGTCAGCGTCAAACAGACGCGCAACGACGCCGGTTTCGCCGCGAATGGCACCGCCGTGGACGCGAAGGGCAATCCTGCGGAATTCACGAACACGTTCAGCACCGATCCGCGGTACGTGAGCTTCAAAACGCATAAAACCTACACGGAGAACGGCTACGCCTACCAGGCTGGCATGTTCGCCTCCACGCTCAAGCCCGTGGCGAGTGCGCAGACGGCCAATGTGACGTTGGGCGATACAGTGAGTATGGCGGGTGTGCTCGCTGCAACCGGCAGCGTGACATGCGGTTCGGATGCCGCATCCACGTCCTGTGCGCCGATGCCCCAGCAGAGCGGCGGTACGTCGCTGACTTCGGTGGACGCCGCATTCGACGCGAACTACGCCGGTACGTTCCCGAGCATCGCCTTCGAGGCAGGGAATGCGAACAAAACGTATTTCTATGCGATTTCCGAGAAACGGCATACGGCCGCCGACAGTTCCAGTCAGGGCGACAACGATCCGGTGAAGTACGATTCCACCGTGTACGTGGCCGCGGTGACGGTGAGCACGCGAACCGATACGGGCGCTACAGCGGGCGCTACGACGGGCACGACGGTAGTGGACGCCGACGTGACGTATTACAAGGCCGATTGCGCCGATTTGTCCGAGTTGCCGACGGCGACCCTGACCAAGGTGACGGCTTCCGATAACGGCACGCCGTTGAACTTCACGAACTCGTATACGGCGGATTCGGTGACGGCACAGCCGCAGGTGCGCAAGACGCTGACCGGCCACGACTGGTCCAGGTTCTCGTTCGATTTCACGCTGTCGGCCGCGGATGATGCGACCCGTCAGGCCATTGCGGACGGCGACGTGGACTGCACGGACACTGCTGAGGGCTGCCTGGCGGACGGCAAGTCGATGGAGGCGAAGGTCACGGACGGCACCACCGGTTCGGCGGCCGGCACGTCGATCACGAAGGCCTTCGACACATTGCGATTCAACCGTGCCGGAACGTATACGTTCACCATCGCGGAAACCAAAGGCGATCTGGGCTACATCGACTACGACACGCATCGGGCCACCGTCACCTTCACGGTCAGCGATTTGGATGCGAACGGCAAGCATTGCGGCGAACTGCAGGTCACCACGGTGTACGACAATGCGCGGGCGACCACGGAGAGCGACCGGAACGCCACCGATGCGGCGGCGTTCACCAACGGTTATCAGGCGCGTCTGGCATACACCGGTTTCGACGTGCAGAAAATGCTGTTGAACAAGAACGCAGGCACCACACGCAATCTTCGCGCCGGCGAATTCACCTTCACCATCGAAGGCGCCGATGACGAATCGAAACAGCGTATTTCGGGCGGCAGTCTCGTCAAGGACCGTGAATTCAGCAATGCGGCCACCACCAATGCCACGGAATCGAAGGGCCAAGGCCCCGAGAACCAAGGCAAGGCGACCGATCTCATGGTCGGCAAGCTCGCCGGTTCCATCGATACGGACGGCACCGAACATGGTCTGGTGTTCAACCAGACCGACGCAGGCAAAACATACCGGTTCATCATCAAGGAGCTGCCGCGGCACACCATCGACGGTTCGACGAATACGACGCCCGACGATGTGTCCGACAATCCCATCCCCAGCGGTGATAATAAGGGCGATGTGCGCATCGACAACGTCTGGTTCAAACAGACGCAGTACATGGCCGAAGTCACTGTGTATGACAACGGTGACGGCACCATGTACACCGTGACGAAGGCGTTGAAGAAGGATGGCAATGACGCGAAGTTCCGCGACTACACCCAAGGCAGTCCGACCGCGACCGCGGGCGTCGTCGACGGCGAAACGAAAACCGACCGACTGACGGGTTGGGTGTTCGGCTTCGCCAACACCTACGAAGTGCTGTCCCCGGCCTCCATCAAGGCTTCGTCGCCGCTGTACAAGCAGCTCATCGGGCGGCAGTGGAATGCAAGCACGACGTTCACGTTCACGGCCAGGAGGTGCAACTACAGTACGGAGACTTCCGCGAACACGCTGAACTTCACCATCGACGGCGGCACGATCGGCTGCACCGCGAACGCCACGACGCTCGCGGTGCTGCCCGTCCCATCCTCGGATGAGGTTTCGGTGCGCGGCGGATCGACGTTGGTGGACGGCATCTACGGCGTGGTGACGTTCGGATCGTTCACCTTCTCGAAAACCGGCACCTACGTGTACGAGGTGAGGGAGAAGACCGTCGACATCGCGGACATCATCTACGATTCGCGCGTGCGGTACGTGCGATTCGTGGTGACCGAAGACCAGGAGAAGGGCGTGCTGTCGGTGCGTGCCAGCACGCCGGGGTATAAGACCTTCGACGGTGCGGCGTTCGTCAACAGGGTGGCCGTGCAGGAACTGCCGTTCACCGGCGGAACGACCATGCGCGGCATACTGCTGGGCGGATTGGCATTGGCGGCGGTGTCGCTGATCTCCTACGGCGCGTACCGGCATTACGCCGAGGCTGCGCGTCGGCGCGGGTATGAGGTGGGCAGAAGCCGAAAGTAGAGGCGGTTTGCCCGGTTCGGCTTGCGGGTTCGGCTTGCCCGGCTCGGCTTGCGGAAACAAAACGGCGGTTCCTTCCATGTGGAGTGAACCGCCGTTTGACGTGTAATGCGCCGAACCATGAAAGCGCCTGTCGGCGCAAAGGCCGCTCGCAGCGGCAAAAAATGGAGCCCGGGGCTTAAGCACGGCCCGACGCAGATAACAGTATACGCTATTCGAGCTTGCCGCAGCGCCACAGCGCGGCACCATGCTGGAAGTCCTTCGCAGTCACGCGTATTGCTCGCGGAACAGGTCGTTCGCCGACTTGACCATGAGGTCGGATTCGCCGCGTTCCCGGGCGGTGCGTGCCAGCTCGTCGGTTTTGAGGAACAAGGCGAACCGGTGCTCCTCATAGCCGGGAATGAGCTTCGCCCTGCCATGCAGCGTGGCGATGGTTTCGGCCACATTCACATCATTGCGCCATTTGCACTCGCCCAAAAGGATGCGCCCCGCTTTCGGATCAGCAGCGATGACATCGATATCGGCCTGAGCTTTGGCCGCCGGGTCGGCGCCCCACCAGTGGCCGAAATTGGTGGCCAGGAAGGGGAGTTCGGCTTTTGAATTGGTGCGATGCAGCCACTGCAGGCAGACGTCTTCGAAACGCTGCCCCACGTAAGTGTCCAGCGCGGGGCCGAACACCGTCGCCTTGGCTACGAGTTCCCCGTCGCCGTTCTCTATGGAAAGCAGATTGGGGCTGACGAAGCGGTACCAGAAGGCGAAGAACGGATCGCGTATCTTCCACAGACCCTTGCGCGAGCGTGCGGGGTCCGCACCGAAAGGAATCTGACGTTCCACTAATCCGAGATCGGTGAGTACCGCGAGGTATTTGCCGATGGACGAAGGGGCGATGCCTGCCTTGTCCGCTATGGCATTCTGCTTGGTTTCGCCTTGCCCCACCGCGTCCATGACCGAGTTGTAGGTGGCAGGATCCCGCAGCTCTTGGCGCATGAGCATGGCGGGCTCCTCATAGAGCAGGCCGCTGGTGTTGAACATCAGGTCGATGACATTGCGTTCGTAGCCGAGTTCCGGCCTGATCTGCGCGAGATAGTACGGGGTTCCGCCGAAGGTGGCGTAATAGCGGATCGCGTCCTCGGCCGGCACCTGGCCGAGCATGGCGCGGGCGTCGAAGGCATCGAAGGGGGCGAGGCGCATCTGGCCGGTACGGCGCCCATATAACGGGCTTTTATACCCCAGAACCTCGCTTTCCATGAATCCCTCATTGCTGCCGCACAGAATGATCATGAGGTTGAGGTTCTTGAGCCTGTGATCGATGACGATCTGCAGCGAGGAAGGGAGTGAACGTTCGCTCATGGCGGCGTAGGGGAATTCGTCGAATACGAAGAGGAACCGTTTTGGCTCCTGCGCCGCGCGATCGGCGAGGAAGTCCAGCGCGTCTTGCCAAGAAGCGAGCGTCGGCATGGAATCGGGCAAACCGAAGAAGGCGTACATGGTGCGGCAGAAATCGCGGAGGTTGTTCGCCGAGGTCTGCTGGCGCGCCGTGAAATACAGTGTGCGTTTGCCCTCGGCGAATTCGTCGATCAGTGTGGTCTTGCCCACGCGGCGGCGTCCCAGCATCACCATCATCTGGAACGAATCGCGTTTCCACATGCGTTCCAACGATTGCAGTTCACGGGTCCTGCCTACGAACATGCCCCGAGCCTCCCTATTAATAAGATACTCTTCGGTAAGATACTCATGAGTATCTTACCGAAGAGTATCTTAGGTAGCCAAATTGGATGCGAAGCGGCCTTCCGGCGGTTACGGTGCGATGAGCGGTGACGGGTTGTGATGGGTTGTGATGAGCCGCGATGAACGGATTACGCGGTGCGTACGCTATTCGAGCTTGCCGCAGCGCCACAGCGCGGCGCCATGCTGGAAGTCCTTCGCCGTCACGCTCAGATTGCCCGCGGTGTGCAGCAGACGGGCCGCCTTCGTGCGGATCTGCTTCTCCGATTCCGGGTGCATTTGCGCGGCCTTGGCCGTCATATACTTCGATTCGATACGCAAGCCGAGCACCACCACTTCGACGAACGCGGCGGCACGATCCAACGCCATGGCGAAGTCACCGGTGAACGCGCCGGACAGAATCGAATCCGCGGTGCGTGCGATGGCATCCTCGGTCGGTGCCTGATCTACGCCGGCGATGGCGGAAGCGCTGGTCGCGACGGGTTCGCCCACGCGCCACAGGCGTGCGATACCGTCGCGGTGCGTGCGCATCCACGTGCGTAGCAGATACAGTCGCCACAGGATGCCGGGCAGTGAATCCGGTTCGGCCTTGCTCCACAGTTCGGCGATCTCGTCGACGCCGACGGTTTCCACCAGCGTGAGCACGCGACGCACCACTTCGGGGTCTTCGCTGTGGCGCACACGGTCGAGCAGGGCTGCTGCGGACAGGTGACTGATTTCGCTGATATCCTGCGGATCCATGCCGCCGGCGATGTTCTCCGCCACGGCGGGACTCAACTGCGCCGGACGGGCCGGGCGCAACGCACCGAGCTGCGTGGGGGAGAAGCTTGTGCCGGATGTGCGCAGGGATGCGAATCCTACGCCGTTCGCGCCGTAACGCGAGGCGCGTGCGGCCGCTGCGGCCGCGGAGGAATTCGAGGAGCTAGGGTTTGCAGGTCTAGTAGACAAGCGGTACCACCTTTTGCAGATCGATGATGGTGAGGGTGCCGTCGCGGTTCGGGACGGCGAATACGGCCAATGCCGTGCCAGTGGGCATGTAGGGGGATTTGGCGATAAGCCGTTTGGCGAGCGAGCGCGAGGCGCACAGGCCGCGCATATGATCGAACATGCCGCCGATGACCGGGCGGTGCATGCAGATGGCGGTCGGCGTGCCAGTGCGGGCGGCGTTCAGCATTTCACCGTAGAAGCAATCCCAAGCAGCCTTGGGGTTTTCGGCGAACGCATCCTCGGTGAGCTGGGGCAGATGGATGATCTTCTGCTTCGTCTGCCAGGAGAACATGTCCATGGTTTCCAGGCAGCGCGTCCACGGCGATGAGGTGAGACGCTTGGGATTGAAGCAGGCCAGCTCGTAGCTGAGCGCGAACGCGCAGGCGGCGCCGTGCGGCGTAATCGGGCGGTGCGCCTCCTCGCCCCTCCACGCCTTGCGGGCTTCGGCCTTGCCATGGCGGACCACCAGGAACGGTACGGCCCGGTCGGCACCTTCGGCGATGCGGTTCATGAACACCGCGAGCAGATCCTTATCGGTGGAATGGGTGAGCTTCTTGCGGGCCTCGGAGGGGGTGAGCCACAGCACCGAATTGATTTCGCCCACGTCGGCGCGATGCACGGGGCCGAGCGCCGCCGCACGGTCGCGATCCTCCTCCACGCTGATCGGCGTGGCCATCCAGAACATCACATGCTTGAGCACGGACGCGGAACTGTTCGACTTGCGGTGCTTCTTGCCCTCGTCGCTCAACGGGTATGCGACATCGTCCAAATATGGTCCGAGCACCACCGGCATGCCGGTTTCCTCGCCGATCTCGCGCACTGCGGCATGCCTGTGCGATTCGTTGGCGTCGAGCTTGCCTTTCGGCCAACTCCAGTCGTCGTACTTGGGGCGGTGCACCAGGCACACCTCGATTTCGCCGGGTTCGCCGTTTTCGCCTGCGCGTCTGCGGTATACGATGCCGCCGGCGGCCTCAACAATTCGTCTCATGATCTTGCCTTCTGTTCATGATTCCATGATTCGGGAATGGCCTGCGTCAGCGCCGTCCGATTCAGCTGTTCGGTAACAAGGGAAGAGCCCGGTCTCCCGGGCTCTTCCCTACGCATGGCGCTGTTTCACAACCATTGCAGCGGCTGCCGGTCAGTTATGGGTGGCCGGGCGGCGCAGATGCTGCTTGATCAGGTACTCCTGGCTGTCGATCAACGGGCGTCCTTCCTCATCCTTGGAATGATGCACGTACGAGCCGTCGGCCTGCATATGCCAGCTGATCGTCGAATCGGCCATCTGCATGTCGATGTACTTGATGAGCTCGTTGATCTGTTCCGGCGCGGTGATGCGGACCAGTGCCTCCACACGACGGTCGAGGTTGCGGTGCATCAGATCGGCGGAACCAATCCACACTTCCGGGCCGGACAGCGGGCCTTCGCCGATCTGCGGGCCGTCGGCGTTGCAGAACGCGTAGATGCGGCTGTGCTCGAGGAAACGGCCGAGGATCGAACGGACGCGGATATTGTCGCTCAATCCCGGAACCTCCGGCTTGAGCGAGCAGATGCCACGTTCGACGATGTCGATTTTCACTCCCGCCTGGCTTGCACGGTACAGGGCGTCGATGGTCTTCTCATCCACCACCGAATTGACCTTGATCTTGATCCACGCTTCCTTGCCGGCGCGTGCGGCATCCTCCTCGCGGCGGATGCGCTGGATCAGGCCGGTGCGGATGGTACGCGGCGCGACCAGCAGACGGTGGAAGCTGGACTTCGGCGCGTAGCCGCTCAGCTGGTTGAATAGGCGGGTCATATCCTGGCCGACGACCGGATCGCAGGTCAGCAGGCCGAGATCGGTGTACAGGCGTGCGGTCTTCGGATTGTAGTTGCCGGTTCCCACATGGCAGTAGCGGCGCAGGCCGTCCTGCTCCTGACGGACCACTTCGATGAGCTTGCAGTGCGTCTTCAGACCGACGATGCCGTACACCACGTGCACGCCGGCGCGTTCGAGCTTGCGAGCCCAGTTGATGTTGGCGTCCTCGTCGAAACGAGCCTTGATTTCCACCAGCGCCAGCACCTGCTTGCCGGCATGGGCGGCATCGATCAGGGCGTCGATGATCGGCGAATTGGAGCTGGTACGGTACAGCGTCTGCTTGATGGCCAGCACCTTCGGATCGGCGGCGGCCTGCGACAGGAACGCCTGCACGGAGGTGGAGAAGGAATCGTACGGGTGGTGCAGCAGGATGTCGCGCTCGCGGATGGCGGCGAAAATGTCCTGCGCACGGCTGGATTCGACTTCGGCGATCTGACGGTTCGTGGTGGGGATGAACGGGCGGTTCTTCAGATCGGGGCGGTCGATGCCGCCGAGTTCGAACAGTACGGTCATATCCAGCGGAGCCGGCAGACGGTAGACTTCGTCGACGCTCACGCGCAGCTGATCGGCGAGCAGCTGGGAGAGGAACGGGCTGGTCTCGTCGGAGATCTCCAGGCGGATCGGCGGTCCGAAACGACGACGCAGCAGCTCCTTCTCCATGGCGTTGAGCAGGTTCTCGGCATCGTCCTCTTCGACGTCGATGTCCTCGTTACGGGTGACGCGGAAGGAACGGGCCTCCTTGATGATCATGCCCGGGAACAGCGATTCGAGATGGGCGATGATGAGGTTCTCCATGGTGATGAAGCCGTAACGCTCCTCGCTGGATTCCTCGTCGGTCATGTCGTCCACGGGGACCAGACGGTTCAGGTTGTCCGGAATCTTCACACGGGCGAAGTGGGACTTGCCGCTGGTCGGGTTCTCCACCAGGACGGCGAGGTTCAGCGAACCGCCGGAAATGTAAGGGAACGGGTGGGCGGGGTCGACCGCGAGCGGGGTGAGTACGGGGAACACCTGCTGGCGGTAGTAGCGGGAGAGACGCTCCTGCTCTTCGGTGGTGAGCTTGTCCCAGCTCAGCAGCACCACATGCTCTTTGGCAAGCGCGGGCAGGATGTGGTTGATCACATAGTGCGCGTGCTCGTCCTGCAGGGCGTGCGCCTGATCGCTGATCGCGCGCAGCTGCTGGCGGGGGCTCAGGCCGGAGGCGGAGGGGACCGCGATGCCGGAATCGATGCGGCGCTTGAGGCCTGCCACGCGAACCATGAAGAACTCATCGAGGTTGTTGGCGAAGATCGCTGCGAAATTCGTGCGTTCCAGCAGCGGCTGATCCTCGTCCTCGGCAAGCTCCAGGACTCGCTTGTTGAACTTCAGCCAGCTCAATTCGCGGTCGAAGAAACGGTCGGGAGGCAGCGGTGCCTCGCCTTCCAGAGTCTCTCGTCTGTCGTTTTTGTTCGTTTCGGCGATGTGCTCTGCAATTTGACTACGCAGAATCGCCTTTGAGGGTGCGTCAAAAATCTGTGCCATGTGTTTCATCGTAGGCTTTCCAAGGGCTATACGTCCAGTTTGGTCCCACAAAATTCAAAAGGGGTTTACATTTTCGATATCCAACGGCTAGACGCGGAGTGTCTAACGGCGTTGGCGTGGTCGGTATGACTGGATGATGCGGTGACGGATGTGAAGTCGATGCGGGCGGACGGGGCGCTGGCGGACTCCTTTACGGGATTTCTGCGGGTTGTTCCGCAGGGGCCTTCGGCGGTGTCCCCATGATCGCGTCCGGGGCGTGCGCCATGTGGTGCTTATGCGGCGAATGATGCGATGGCGGGGATGATGCCGATGAGGATGAACGACGGCAGGAAGCACAGTCCGGTCGGAGCGAGCAGCTGGACGGCGAGGCGGGCGGCGGCCTGTTCGATGGCGCTGCGTTCGGCGCTTTCGCATTCCTCCGCCGCGAGCCTCAACCGTTCCATGGGCGATGAGCCATGAATCCACGCATCCTCCAGGCAGTCGGCGATCAGCATGGCGTGGCGTTCGAGATCGTCGACGTCGCCGCGCTCGACGTTCTTGCCGCAGTTCTTGTCGATTCTGCTGATTTTGCCGATTCTGCCGTTATCGTTTTTACCGTCATCATCGCCAGCACAGCCAATCGCCTCGTCGCCGCAGGCCTCGTCATCGTTCCCATCGACGGCACCGCACGCCCCCACCCACGCCTCACGCCACGTCGACCGTCGCAACAGCGCGGTTCCAGCCTCGCGCAGCACGATCGCAAGCCGCCCATCCACGGCCTGACCCACGGCATCGAGCGCCATCGGTATCGGTGCACCCTGCGAAAGCGCGGTCGCGATCATTCCCAGCAGCAACGGCAACGGCGGCCCTGTCTGACCGTGGGCGGCGAATCGCGCGAACAGCTGCCGTATCCACAACATGCCGATCGCATACCAGGCCAGTCCGATGAACAGGCAGACGGCTCCTTTCGCGGAGCCGAACAGGAACGCCAAAGGGTGCGCTCCCATGAACTCCCCAAGTCCCACCGTCGCCACCGGCAGGGCGCTCAGCAGGGCGATGGTCGCCTTGGGTGCGGCGAACGCCTCCTTGCGAAGATCGCGTGCCCTGCGTTCGCGCCGGTACGAGTCGGCCACGGTTTGCAGACATCGTGAAGCGCCGCATCCGAGACGCTCGCTCAACCGGCATGCCGATGCCAGCTGCCCCGCAATGCGAACGATATCCTCCTCGGTCTCATCCACGGCGGCATGGCGACGCAAGGTCGCAGCCGCGCGTGCGGGTGTGATCGCCGGTGTGGCGAAATCCATGCCGTACTGTTCGCGGAACGCGTCACGGATGCTTCCGCCGCTTGCCGTCCGGGCGATGATCGCGGCGATGACCGAAGCGATGCCCGTGGCGGTGCGCGTGCTTCCATTGGCCGCAGCGGAAGGGATGCGCGATGGCCGGGCGCGTTCGATCCGCGCCAGCAGCGCTCGCGGCAGAAGGCATGCCATTATCGCGCATATCACTGCGATGATCGATGCGATATGCGGGGTGTACAGGGCGGGCATGATGGCTCCTTTCCGTTGTGGTTCCGTATGTTGTGGTTCCGTACGTTGTGGTTCCGTCTGTTGCAGCTCCGTCATTCGCGCCACGATGTTCCGGTGCTCGTGGTGTTTCCGCTGTTCATGGGTTTCCGGCGTTGCCGGTATTCCCCGGCGCTGCCCAACGTTCGACGAACCCTTGCCAATGCGGTGAGAGGAACGGCCTCCCATAGCCGTCCCAAACGGCCAGCGTGACACCGGAAATGCCATTTGCGGGAATACCGCCCGAAGCAATACCGCTTAAGCCGTTTGCATTGCCGGGGCCGATTGGAGGGCCATTTCCCGAAGTATTGCCGCCCGGTCCACGCAGCAGACCCAGCTGCGCGATATGCCGTCGCCCTCCGGAACGGTCGAGATGCATCACCACGTCGAACGCGCCCTCGGTCAGCATGGCGACTGCGCCCGGATTCAGACCGGCAAGCATACCCAACGAGACGAGACGGGCCGGAATACGCTCCACGCCATCGGCATGCAGGGTCGTCATACCGCCACGATGCCCGGAATTGTAAGCACGCAGCAGGTCGGCGATCTCCTCGCCACGGCACTCGCCCAACACGATCCTGTCCGGGCGCATACGCAGCGTCGCCTTGACCAGATCCGGCAAACCGACCGCTCCGGCACCCTCCACGTTCGCCTCCCTGGTGGCGAGCGCCACATGGTTGGGCGGCGCGATGCCGTCAAGCTCGCGCACCTCCTCCACGGTGACGATGCGCTCGCGGGCATCGACCTCGTTCAGGAGCGCTTTCATCAGTGTGGTTTTGCCGCTGCCGGTGCCGCCGGTGATGAGTATGGTGGCACGGTTGCGTACCAGACCGTGCAGCAGGCCGATCCAGGGTTCGGGGAACATGCCCGTGCGGCACAGTCCGTCGAGGGTGGGTGCGGAGCGTGAGGGGAAGCGGATTGACACCGAGGCTCCTTGCGGGACGAGCGGTGCGATGACGGCGTGCACGCGCACGCCCCGTTCGTCCGACGCGTCGGCGATGGGGCGTGCGTCGTCGAGTCTACGGCCGAGTTGGGCGCAGAGGCGTACGGCGTATTCGCGGACGACGCTCGGCGACCGCAAAGGGAAGTGGGGGTGATGTTCCTCCATCCCGTTGCCGCGATCCACCCATACGCGCCCGTCGCAGGTGATCGTCATGTCGGTGATGGTGGGGTCGGCGGCGACGTTTTCAAGAGGGCCGAGTTCAAGGCAGACCATGATGACGTTCCTTTCCGTTGCGCCGGGCGCGTGCGGGTACGTTTTCCGGTTCCCGTTCGTCCAGCAGCTGACCGGTCAGCGCCTGTATGGCGGCGCGGTTGCTTTTCGGTACGGCGGCGATGCCGAGCCCGTCCAGGATGTCGGCGCAGAGTCGGGGAGCGTTGCGCAGCGGTCCGAGCACGTCGTCGCCGAGGTAGGCGATCGCTTCGGTTGTGGCGATCGTTGATGCGGCCAGACGTTTCGGTACGCCGCGCGGTTCCACGAGGATGATGATCGGTTCGTTCGGTGGCTTGCCGTTTCCCGCGCGTTCCCGTTGCATGTGGCGAAGTCTCGCCAGATGCGCTTTGGCTCTGGCCAATCCGAGCACCGTCTGTTCGACGGCCACGATCTGCCGTGCCATCAGCAGTTCCGGCACGTTCTCCCAGGCGCCTCCATCGCCGATGTCGGCGAGTACCATGCGGTTCGCTTCGCACAAGGCCCGTATGGCGGCCTGCAACTCCCACCATTCCGGCGGTGATCCGCGCCATGACGTGCAGGCGAGCACGTTGATATCCTCCCAGTGCGGCAGTTCGCGGTTAAGCGCCTTGCCGTCGATCTGCCCCAAAGGGGCGTCGATATCCTGCAGGCTTAGCCCGGGCTCGTGCTCTATGCCGAGCAGGATGCCCAGTCCGCCGTTCGGTATGTCGGCGTCCAGCAGTGCGCATCCGATGCCTTGTTCGCTGAGGCTGAGCGCGCTTAATGCGGTGAGCGTGCTTAATCCGATACCGCCGCTGGGAGAGCTGAATACCGCCAGATTCGGGTAACTGGGCACGGCGAGGGCTCTGCCGGGGCCTTCGGAAGGCATACGTGAGGCGTATGCGGTGTGCGCGAAGGTTTGCGGGCGCACCACCGGGTGATTGGCCGGCGCGGGCATACCGGCGGCCGGTGGGGGAACGGGCAGCCGGTTCCTGCTGGGCGCCGTTTGCATGCGCGCCATGTTCGATGGCGAGGTGTTCAGTGATGTCATAGTCATGACCCGATTGAAAACCGGTTCCGGCGTCGTGCGCAACGTGGACGGGCGATGTGGTCGGAACCCCCCGTAACGGTCCGTACCACGGCGTGTTGCCCGCCATGCCGGGCGTCCGCGGTCATGTTGCGTTGCGTTCATTTTCTTCAGGCCGACACGCCGTCAATACCCCGTGAAGCGCACACAAAGGAACAGATGGGCCGAGGGAAGCGCACAATCCCGCTCAACCATGCGTGTTCCATCACTGTGTTCGAACCATTTGAGCAAGAAAGCGAACATGCCGGTCACGCGGGTTGCATCATCGCCTTGCCGCGTCTAAATTATGAGGTACAAGAACAACAGAACAGAGCAGAGCCCACAAAGAAGTAATGGTCATAAGGACTGGTACGTTGGACGGGCATTGGAAAGACTTACCGTTGCAACGATGATGTTGTGCAGAGATTCTGCTCTGAGTTGGACTTGGAAGGGAACCCGCTTCGGCGGGTTCCCTTTTTTCATGCCCATTTCCCGTTGTTCCAGGAATTGGGGAGCCGATGTTGCCCAATCTTCCGGTACGGGAATCGGCGTTTTCATCATCTTCCGCCTGCAAACCGGATCGGCGGTCGGCTTGGGTGGATCACGGCGGATCATGGCGAATCATGGATGGCATGTGGGGATATGGTGACAACGGGGGGTTCCGACCACAAAGGTCGTTCCGGCTTGAACATGCCCGTGGCCGCCGCCACAGTGGGATGACCGGCAATGTAGCCGGCGAAAACCACATCCACGACATACTCCACGGAAGGAGCGGATCATGCATACGGTGAATCCCCTTGATACGGGCGGGCGAAGGCTCGTCGGAATACGAGAACGGGCAGTGCGGGTGTATGAGGAAGCGTACGGGAACCTCTGCCTGCTGGATGCCAGACTGCGCACACGCGGCATCGAAGCCGAGGAAGGAGCGGCGACGGCCGAATACGCGGTCGTCCTGGTTGCGGCCACCGGTTTCGCGGCGCTGCTGGTCGCCATCATGAAATCGGAAACCGTGCGGAAAATGCTGCTGGACATCGTCAAACAGGCGTTGAGCATGGGAGGCTGAGATGATTGGGACGCCCATAATATGCCGCGCTCGCCGCCCGCCAGGCAAGGCTGGCGGCTTGGTTTCGCTGGCTCGGCTGGCATGCCGTTGCGAACGTGGCGCGGTGACCGCCGAATTCGCCACCGTGCTGCCGGCCGTGATGGTGGTGGCGTTGCTGCTGCTGTCGTTGGTTCGGTTGGTCGGGGTGTCCATCGGTTGCCAGGATGCCGCATCGGCTGCGGTGCGCGCAGCCATCGCGAGCGGCGACGAGACGGACCCCGCATCCGCGGCGCGCGCGGTGGTGGGGAAGGGCGTTTCGGTGGACGTCAGCATGGCGGAGCGGCGGGTGACGGTCGTCGCCCGCTGTCCGGTGATTCCCGACCCCCAAGGGGTGCTGCCGACCGTGGTCGAAGGTAAAGCCGTGGGAGTGCTGTCATGAGAGTGCATGATCTGCTGCGCCCATTGCGCTCATGGGGGCTGTTGCGGTCAACGTGCTTAATGCGGTTGGTCCGGTTGGTGCATCGACACTTCCGCCGGCTGTTTCACGGTATGTTTCACGGCTGCTCGCAACGAAGGCCCCGGCAAGGTTTCCCTAAGTGTTTCCTTGATTTCGCCCGGATACCGCGCGTTGGATTGCAAGGTGCGGAGAACGGCTCCGGGACCGTGGCCGGGGCGGCGCTGATCCTGATGGCTTCAGCGCTGCTGACGGTTGCGGCCGGAGCCGGGCACGGCGTCATCCGCCACGCCCAGGCAAGATCGACCGCCGACCTTGCCGCGCTTTCCGCGGCGATCGCCTGGCGGAACGCGCGGGAGGAACCGTGCGATGTTGCGGTAGCCGTGGCGAACGCCAACGGTGCAAGCCTGATTTCCTGCCATACGGAAGGCGAATACGCGGGCGATGTGCTCGTCAACGTCGCGGTAGGCACGGGCCTGCCGGTCATGCCACGCATCACCGTTTCCGCGCGTGCGGGGCCCACGGCATGCCATTGACTGTCTCAACCGGGTATGCGTATCGTGTGGATATGAATGAGCACAGGAATCATGCGGTCGTCGCGGTGATTGGCAATCCCGTATCGAACAACGGCAAGGGCGCGAAGGTGGACAAGCGGGTGATGGACCTGCTCGTCTCCCGAGGCGAGGTGCATGGGTTCGAAGTGGTGGACCTGACCGGTGGCACCCTTGAGGAATCGCTTGGCAATCTGGAAGGCGCGAAGGGAACCTACGATTACCTGATCGTGGTCGGCGGCGACGGCATGGTCAGCCTCGGCGTCAACGCCGTCGCGGGCAGTGGCGTTCCGCTGGGCATCGTGGGCGTCGGCTCGGGCAATGATTTCGCCCGCGGGCTCGAATTGCCGGTGAACCGTATCGAAACCGCGGTGGAAGGCATTGTCGGAGCCATCGTCTGCGGTTCGCATATGGACATCGATATGGGCCATGTCGCAACGTTGGGAGACGCAACGTTGGAAGACGCAACGTTGGACGGTGCCGCGTCGGAAGGCGCTGTGACGGGCGAAGCCGCGCAGAGTGAACCCGAGAAGATCGATCGTCGTTTCGCCGGCATGCTGTCCTGCGGCATCGACGCGAGCATCAACGATCGTGCCAACCATTCGAACCTCCCCGGCGGGTCGTTCCGCTACTTCGTCGCCGTACTGACGGAACTGATGCATATGAAACGCTACGGGTACCACGTCGTGATCACCGACGAGCATGGCGACGTCGAGGAGCGCGACATCGTGACCCCGCTGCTCACCGTGGCCAATTCCAGGCATATCGGCGGCGGCATCGAACTGTCCCCGTACTCGTCGTTCGGGGACGGTCTGCTCGACATGGTGTGGATGGAACGTGTGCCGAACCTGCGGGAAATCGCGAAGGCCTTGCGTCACGCCTACGACGGCAAGGTGCTGGCCTGTGATTTTCTGGCTTGGCGGCGTGTGCGAAGCGTCAGCATCACCCGTGCGGAGGAAGGTGACGAGCCGCCCGTGCTGATGGCGGACGGCGAATGCATGGGACGGTTGCCGGTGCATGTCGAAGCGGTCGGCCATGCCCTGCGGGTGCTGGTGCCGCCGGCCGTCGTCGACTGGCATCGTCGGGAGCGCGGCGAGGAACAGCTGTTACGTGCCATCGAGCGTGACGGACGCGACCCGACTACCGGGCGCTTCCTGCGGTAGCGCCGGTAACGCAGGAAACTCCGCGTGACGCGGGCGCGAGGATACTGCGCAGGCACAGCGAACCGAGTCAGGTGAACCGAGTCGGATGAGCCAAGCTAGGTGAGCCGAGCCGGATGATCCGGGCAGAACGCCGGGCACGACGAACCAGGCTCAGTCGAAACGCACGTAGTCGTTCAGATGCAAGGTCTGCGCGATAAGCCGTTTGATCGTGGCATTGGACACGTCGGGATGCGAGCGGATAAGCGAAATCACCCCGGAAACCAGCATGACGAACGTTTCGTGCACGCAGACGATCGGCATATCGTGGCGTTCCTCGAAATCACGCGCCGTAGTCTGTTGCAGCAGGTCGGCGATACGATCGGTGACCCGGTCGAGGAACCGGATGTACAGTGCGGCGTTGCCGTCCTGAACAAGACGGTCCGAGAATGGGCTTTCGTCCACAATGAGTCTGCGGGTGAGCGCGACGAAATCGTTCAACGCTCCGTCGATATCGCCATCCTCACGGCTGTCGTTCCACTCTTCCATCTGGGAGAGGATGCTCCCGACCACATCGTCGAGAACGGCATCGGCCACTTCGTCCTTATCGGCAAAGTAGTGGTAGAACAAGGATCGCGTCATGTGCGCCCGGTTCGCGATGTCGCTGACGGTGACCTTGGAGAAACCCTTCTCCGCGCAGATGTCACGCGCCGCGCGCACGATGGTCGCACGTCGCACGTCGCCCTTCCCATTGGGCATCGGGGTTTTGCCGGAACTCATAGGTTCCAGTGTACGGGATACCGCCGGTGGCGGTGCTGGGTCGTGCCGCCGTGCCGCCGTGCCGATGGTGTCGATGTGCGGAAATCAGTAAGGTGGGTATGCGTGAGGTTCGCATGCTTCGCCGGGGCATGAAGGTGCCGGGACGGGAATGCAGTAAGGTGGCGGTGCGCACGCGATGCGCGCTGGCTAGTACCGGAAGGTGTTGAGAAATATGGCGTTGGCTCTTTATCGTCGTTATCGCCCGGATACGTTCGAAGGCGTTATTGGACAGGAGCAGGTCACCGTGCCGCTGATGCGGGCGTTGGACGAAGGCAAGCTGACGCATGCCTACCTGTTCTCCGGGCCGCGTGGATGCGGCAAGACCAGCTCCGCGCGAATCCTCGCCCGCTGCGTCAACTGCGCGAAGGGCCCGACCTCACACCCGTGCGGCGAATGCGAATCCTGCAAGGATCTCGCGACCGGCGGCCCCGGTTCCATCGACGTGGTCGAAATCGACGCGGCCTCGCACAACGGCGTGGACGATGCGCGAGAACTGCGCGAACGCGCCGGATTCGCCCCGGCCCGCGACCGCTACAAGATCTTCATCCTCGACGAGGCGCATATGGTCACCCCGCAGGGCTTCAACGCGCTGCTGAAAATCGTCGAGGAACCGCCGGAACATGTGATGTTCATCTTCGCCACCACCGAACCCGACAAGGTGATCGGCACCATTCGCTCGCGTACCCACCATTACCCGTTCCGTCTCGTGCCGCAGGAGGTTATGGGACCGTATCTCGAACAGATCTGCGAGAAGGAGCACATCAAGCCCGAACCCGGCGTGCTCAGGCTGGCCATGCGCGCGGGCGGCGGTTCCATGCGCGACACCCTGTCCGTGCTCGATCAGCTGATGATCGGATCCGTCGACGGCGTCATCACGCATGACGCTTCCGTGGCGCTGCTCGGTTTCACGCCCGAGGCGCTGATCGGTCAGGGCATCGACGCGGTGATCGACGGCAACGGCGAAGCGTTGTACGACGTGGTGCAGAAGGTCGTGGTGGGCGGTTTCGACCCGCGTCGCTTCGTTGAAGACCTGCTGGCCCGTGTGCGTGACCTCATGGTGCTCACCTTGGCGGGCGATCGTGCGGAAAGCGTGCTGTCCGATTCCGCCGAAGGCGAGGATCTTTCCGAACTGCGCCGTCAGGCCGAAGCGCTCGGCCTGAACGCCCTCACGGTGATGGCCGATACGATGAACTCCACGTTGGCCAATATGACGGGTGCCATTTCGCCGCGTATGAGGCTGGAACTGCTGGCCGCGCGTCTGCTCGCCGAGCGCGAGAACGGCTGGGTCGGTCATGCAGCCTCCGCCGGTGCGCCTACCGTCGCGCAGCCGGCAGGTGCCTCCGCAGGTGCCTCCGGCGCCGCGCAACATGCCACTCCCGCAGGAGGGCATTCCGGCTTCGCCGGCGCATCGCGCAACATGAAAACGTCCTCTTCCGCGTCCGCGCACGGCGGTTTCGCCGGTGCCTCGCGCAACCAGGAACACAACCAAGGGAACAGTCAGGGGAACGGTCAGGAACAAGCTTCGAGCGCGAACGCCGCCCAGGCAAAGCCCGCATCACCGCAGCTCGACGCATCCGGTTTCGCAGTCACTTCGAATACGGCGAATCCCGCTGCTTCCACGCCGCAGACGCAGGCCGAAACCACCCAACAGGCGCCTGCAGCCCCGCAAACCGCAAGCCCGGCTGATGACGGTCGTACCCCGGACGAGAAGTGGGATGTGCTCGTGCGCGATCTTCCGCAGGATGTGCGCAAATACGTGTCCCGCGACAAAGTGGTGCGCATCAAGTACGCGCCGCAGCCGAGCACCGGGAAGATGCGCCTGTGGCTGAAATTCGACAAGGCACTGAGCAAATACGCCTTCGCCCTGGGCGTTGCGAAGGAAACGGTCGACGGCACCACCAAGGTCGTCGACATCGTGCGTGCCGAAGTACGCAAGGCATTCGGCGAACACACCGAAATCGCCCCCACCAAGCTCACGGATGACGGCGTGCGAGCGCCCGCGTTCAAACAGCTGCCCGCGGAAGAACAGCAACGCATCAAGACCCAGCTGCTGCAGGAGAACCTGAAATCCGCCACGGCGAACACCTCACAATGGGGGGAGAGCGCCGGGGAGTCGGCGTCCCGCGAACGTTCCGACGCTTCCGAGGCGTCGGGAGCGCAAGGGGAAGCGGCCGACGATGCCGACGCGCACCGATCGCTTGACGGATTCGCCCCGGAAAGACCGGTGAGCCTGCGGCAGGATTCAACTTCCGCCGCCAACGAGACGGTGGACGGTTGGGCCGTTCCCCAGACCGCCGATTCGGCGCAATCCGAGTCATCCGCCGCAGCGGCTCCGGCACGCCAGGCCGCGCAGGAAGCGGAAGCGGACGATGACCCGTGGGCGGTGCCGCCGCAGCCGCATGGTCAGGCATCCGGCCAAGTCGTTCCCCAGCAGGAAAACGCGGAAAACAGCCAGCCTGAGGAACACCGCAAGCATGTCGCGGTGCCGGATTTGAGCGATGGCATCGACCCGTGGGCCACCCCGGCTACGCCTCCCGCCGCCCAAGCTGCCCAGACCACTCAGGCCGCCCAAGCTGCTTCCGCAGCGAACACCGGCGCACAGCATCAGCCAAGCCAGTCCAACCAGCCGAATCAGGCCAACCAGTCCGGCAGGTCGAACCAGCAGAGCGCACCCTCCGCCGCCGACCCGTCCGACGATCCATGGCAGATGGCGGGCGCGCCGATTCCGCCGCCGGCCGAACCCATGCCGGAGCCGGAACCGGGCCCGGAACCGATGGCACCCGCCGAGCCCGACCCGTGGGCGATGGCGGCGGCCACTCCGCCCACGCAGCCGCAGGTCGCGGCCGACGAGGACGAATATTCGATGAGCGACGAGTCATTGGGCGCGGCCACGGCCATGAGCACCGATGACATCAAACGCCTGTTCGAAGTCAAAAAGGTCGAGGAATTCGCGGCCGACGACCCACGGAACCCGCGCAACGCGCATCAGACAACGAAGCATACGGAGGAGTGACGCATGGCATTGGCCTACGATGGTGCGATCCAACGGTTGATCGACGCGTTTTCCAAACTGCCCGGCATCGGGCCGAAAGGCGCCCAGCGCATCGCCTTCTACATCCTCGGCAGCGACGAACGTGAGGCGGCCGATCTGGCCGACGCCATCGCCGAAGTCAAGGCGAAGGTGAAATTCTGCGAAGTATGCGGCAACGTGTGCGAACAATCGCCGTGCCCGGTCTGTTCCGACCCGCGCCGCGACCGCAGCATGATCTGCGTGGTCGAGGAGCCCAAGGATGTGATGAGCATCGAACGTACCCGCGAATACCACGGCCTGTACCACGTGCTCGGCGGCGCCATCAACCCCATGGCGAACGTCGGCCCGAGCGACCTGAATATCGCGAAACTGCTGGAACGACTGGGGGACGGCGAAGTCAAGGAGGTGATTCTCGCACTCGACCCGAATATCGAAGGCGAAGCCACCACCAGCTATCTGAGCCGTCTGCTCAGCCAGGTCGGATTGAAGGTGACGCGACTGGCCAGCGGTCTGCCGGTGGGCAGCGATCTCGAATACGCCGACGAGATCACGCTCGGACGAGCGCTGTCCGGCAGGCGCGAAGCCTGAGCGTAAGTCCCGGGCGCGAAGTCCTAAGTCCGACCCCCGATCCGGCATCTGTGTGCTCGGACTCACCCTGTCACACCGTCCCAAATCGTGAGCGGAGAGAATAACGGTAATATGCGTCTCCATATAATCGTCACACTTGCGTACTATGAGACGCAGGTTTGAAATTTTCGGATAGAGGATAGGACAACTGTGGCTCTCATCGTGCAGAAATACGGCGGCTCCTCCGTGGCCGACGCCGAATCCATCAAGCGCGTCGCCCGCCGTGTTGTGGAGACGAAAAAGAAGGGCAATTCCGTCGCCGTGGTCGTTTCGGCCATGGGTGATACGACCGATGACCTTATCGAGCAGGCCCTCAGCATCGATTCCAACCCGCCTGAGCGCGAGATGGACATGCTGATGACCGCCGGCGAGCGCATCTCCATGAGCCTGCTCGCCATGGCCATCCACGCCGAAGGTGCGAGCGCACATTCCTTCACCGGTCAGCAGGCCGGCTTCTTCACCGATGCACGATACGGTGCCGCGCACATCAAGTCCGTGAAGCCCGATCGCGTCAAGCATGCGCTCGACGAAGGCGATGTGGCTATCGTGGCCGGTTTCCAGGGCATCAATGCCAATGGTGACGCCACCACGCTCGGTCGCGGCGGTTCCGATACTTCCGCTGTCGCGCTGGCCGTCGCCCTCGACGCCGACATGTGCGAGATCTACACCGATGTGGATGGCGTGTTCACCGCCGATCCGCGCATCGTCCCCACCGCCAAGCGCATTCCGTGCATCGACTACGAGTCGATTCTCGAAATGGCCGCATGCGGTTCGAAGGTGCTTGCGCTGCGCTGCGTCGAATACGCCCAGCGTTTCAACATGCCGCTGCATGTGCGTTCGTCCTTCTCCCACAGGCCGGGCACGCTGGTCGTGCCGAACGGTGTGGACCCGCGCACGCTGCCGAACCTCGACTAGTCAACGAAATCCCCATCCCAACAGAAGCGAAGGCAAGAGAACATGAGCGATAAGAACGAATCCATGGGTGACCTGTTCCCCGACCTCGGCCCGGAGGCGCCGGTCATCTCCGGTGTGGCCCACGACCGCAGCGAGGCTCTGGCCACGGTGCGTGGCGTGCCGAACGAGCCCGGCATGGCCGCCAAGGTGTTCACTGAGCTGGCCATGGCCGGCGTGAACGTCGACATGATCGTGCAGGCGGGCGCTTCCGTCGGCACCGCCGATATTTCCTTCACCGTGCCTGAAGCCGCGGTCAAGCAGGTCCGTGAGATTCTCATCGAAAGACACGACGTGCTCGGCTACAAGTCCTTCGACATCGACACCAACGTGGGCAAGGTCGCCGTGGTGGGCGTCGGCATGAAGACCCATTCCGGTCTGGCCGCCAAGTTCTTCAACGCGCTGAGTGACAAGGGCATCAATGTGCTGATCATCTCCACGTCCGAGATTCGTATCGCCGCCCTGGTGCCGCTGGATCAGCTCAACGACGCCGTCAAGGCGCTGCACACCGCGTACGGTCTCGATGCCGATCAGGTGGAAGCCGTGGTGTACGGCGGTACCGGTCGCTGATTCTGGGGCCGATTCGACGTTCCGCTTGAGGCGGGTTCCGCGCAGACGCGTGGGGCCCGCCTCAAGTCTTGTGTAAGCGCGTTTGTGCGTTCGCGCGTTGGCGTGCATCATGCGGCGCGGCACGCTGCACATCGCGCCGCGCATCACATCCCGCAGACTGTGCTGCGCGGTATCAGCCGTATAAACGCAAAAACGGAGGTCGGATCGGTTTCCCGACCCGGCCCCCGCAAATGCGACGTATTGATGCGAACGCGCCTGCTAGACGCGGCTAGACGTGGCTAAGCACGGCTAAACGCGGCGCGTTACAGCATCGCCGCGAATCACCGAATCACTTCTTGGTGATGTAGCCCAGCGCCTTCAGCATTTCCGCGCTTTCCAGAGCGCCTCCGGCGGCACCACGCAGGGTGTTGTGGGCAAGACCCACGAACTTCCAATCGAAGATGGAATCCTCGCGCAGACGGCCGATGGAAACGCCCATGCCGCCCTCGTAGTCCACATCCAACTTGACCTGCGGGCGATCGTCCTCGGTGAGGTACTGGATGAAATGCTTCGGCGCGTGCGGCAAGCCCAGCTCGGAGGCTTTGCTCGTGTAGTTGACCAGACGGTCGATGAGCTCGTCCTTGGTCGGGTTCTTGCCGAAGTTGATGAACACGGTGGCGGTGTGGCCGTTGAGCACGGGCACGCGGATGCACTGCGACGTGATCTTCAGCGGGCCGTCGAACGGCACGATCTCGCCCTTGTCGGGATCCACGTGGCCGAAGACCTTCAGCGGTTCCTTCTCGGACTTCGCTTCCTCGCCGGAGATGAACGGAATGATGTTGCCCAGCATTTCCGGCCAGTCGTTGAACGTCTTGCCCGCGCCGGAAATGGCCTGATAGGTGCTCACCACGACTTCGCGCGGTTCGAATTCCTGCCATGCGGCCAGAGCCGGGGTGTACGCCTGGATGGAGCAGTTCGGCTTGACGGCGATGAAGCCGTGCGTGGTGCCGAGACGCTTGCGCTGGTGTTCGATGACCTCGTAATGCTGCGGGTTGATCTCCGGCACGACCATCGGCACGTCCGGGGTCCAGCGGTGCGCGCTGTTGTTGGACACGACCGGGGTTTCGGTCTTCGCGTATTCCTCTTCGATGGCGCGAATCTCGTCCTTCGGCATGTTCACCGCGGAGAACACGAAATCGACGTCCTTGACCACGTCTTCCACGTCGGCCACGTTCTTGACGACCATGTTCTTCACGAATTCCGGCATCGGCGTTTCCATCTTCCAGCGACCGCCGATGGCCTCTTCGTAGGTCTTGCCGGCGCTGTGCGCGGACGCGGCAAGGGTGACCAATTCGAACCACGGATGATTTTCGAGCAGCGTGACGAAGCGCTGACCAACCATGCCTGTAGCTCCGAGAATGCCGACCTTAATCTTTTCGGACATAACAACCTCTCGCTTAATGCTGGAACGGTTTCGTATGATTGCACGCTTGAGGTCGACCAGCCGGCCCAAAACGACTCCGTGGGCGGCCACACGCGTTGTTTTATCTTACGTAATCCGTGGAACAACCCGGTTCCGCTATCCGTATGCTGGTCTGCGCCGAGTGCCGTCGGAATCGGGGCGTCCGGGCAAACGTACCGATGAAAACGGTGAATGATGTTTCGCGAGCGTATGATATGGAGCATGAATATGAGTTGGGGCGAACAACGCATCAATGCAAGGAATCTCGGCATGGAGAGAGCATCCTCGCTCAAACTTGAGGATGAATCGTTCGATGCGTTGCTTCACGAACTAGACGAGCCCGTTCCCGCTGAGATGAAGGAGCTTATGCGGAGAGAACCGCAATGGGCGTAGCCGACGCGGCTTCGCGCTTTGGGTGAAGCGCTCGCGTACACTGGAACCATGTCAATCGCATCAGCAGAAGCGCGCAAACAGCTTGATCGCATCGTCGCCTTGGGGTATCCGGACGTGGCCGATATGGCGGCCGACGACTTCCGGGCATTGGCCAATCCGCTTATCAATGCGCTGGAGCATTGCGATTTGGGCAAGGATATTCTGCTGGTGCCCACGCGCGAACTGGTGTCTCCCGAATCCCTGATCGCCCGTACTTCCATCAACCGCATGGCGGGATTCACTACCATGCCGCCGCGCGATATCGCCAGCTTCCTTCCCCAGGACGGGTTCGAACCGCCGGAAGGTCCGTTCTATCTCGTTGTCGAACCGCATACCGGCACCTGCTATATCAATCGTGAACCCGATGTGGCCCGTAAACTCATCGACGCCGATGATCGCCTTCCGCTCACACTTGAGGAGGGGCTTGCCATCGCCACGCAGCATCCCGATTGGCTGGAGGTCAAGAACGGGTTCAATCTGCTCGGATCGCGTTCCACGGATGGGCGCGTGCCGAGCATCTGGATGAGTCAGAATGCGCCGCGTTTGGGCGCGGTGTGGCCGAATTCCCGTCACACCTGGCTGGGTAACGCGTATTGCGTCGCCCGTCGTGGCGTCAGTCTGTTCCACTGATGCTGCCTGTCAACCTTTTCGCATTAGTCCCGCGTCGGATCACGTTGAGCCAGCAGGAACACCAGCGCCAACGCCAGCAGAATCGCAATCGACAGCACACCCATCGACGCATTGCCGGTGATCGACGTGGTGGTCGCCACCAGGAACGTGCCCAGTACGGAAGCCGTCTTCCCGAACACATCGTAAAAACCGTAGTATTCGTTGGCGTGATGCTTGGGGATGAGCTTGCCGTAGTACGAGCGTGACAGGGCCTGGATGCCGCCTTGGAACATGCCTACGAGAATCGCGAGAATCCAGAATTCCGTGGCGGTACGCAGGAAGAACGCCGCGAAGAACACGATGCACAGGTAGGCGATCACCGCGGCGACGATCATGGTTTTGCCGCCGAAACGGTCGGCGAGCCTGCCGTAGATGATCGCGCACGGGAACGCGACGAACTGCGTGACCAACAGTGCGGCGACCAGCTGCGTCGAATCGATGCCCAGTTGCGTGCCATACGACGTGCTCATCGAAATCACCGTGTTCACCGCATCGATATAGAAGAAGAACGCGAGCATGAACATCCACAGCGGCTTGTTCGTACGAATGGCGCGGAATGTGGAACGCAGCTCGCCGAACGTGCCGCGGATCGCCTCGCCCGCCTGATCGCGCGTGGCACGGTAATGCGTTTGACGGTAGCTGGTAAGCAGCGGGATGGTGAACGCGACCCACCATACCGCCGTGATCACGAACGAGATGCGCGTGCACAGCACCGTAGGCAGGCCGAGCAGCGCCGGACCGCCGAAAATCAGCGCGATGCATGCGATGAACGGAACCGTCGAACCGATGTACCCCCATGCGTAGCCGTGCGAGGACACGCGATCCATGCGCTCATCGGTGGTGACGTCGACCAGCATCGAATCGTAGAAGGTGAGCGAACCGTTCAAACCGATGGTCGCCAGTATGCAGACGATGAGGAACGCGAGCCATCCGAGCGGCAACGCCATTGCGCAGCACATCACCACGCCGGTCAGCAGAAAACCGGTGAAGAACCTGATCTTCATGCCTTGCACGTCGGCGATGGACCCCAGCAGCGGCATGAGCACGGCAATGACCAGTGAGGCGATCGTCTGCGCATACCCCCAGGTCGACACGATATTGGATTGCCCCGCGGCTTTCAGCAGTGAATTCGCGTAGATCGGCACCACCGCGGTCGAAAGCAGCACGAACGCCGAATTGCCCACATCGTAGACGATCCATTTCTTCTCCCGCGCGGTGAACTTCATGCTCGGTGCCGTTGTGCGCGAAGGTGACGGATTGCCGGCGCTCCCGCCGCTCGGAGTGCTGCCGGTGCTGCCGGCGTCTCCGGTATTGCTGGCCGTGCCGGCCGTGGTGCTGTGAGTGGATGCGCTGTTCGCCATGCGTGTCCTTCCGCGCGGTTCGTCGGTGTCGGGCACCATTGTCCCCCATCAAACTGGGAGCGTGTGCGCATGCTGGTGAACGGTGGGTGAACGCTCGCCTGATTGGCGGTATCGCGCGGGCCGTGGAGGTGCGCGTAAGGAAGTGCGACCAGGCGTGCGGCGCGACGGCGGAGCCGCAACCGGGCGGTTCCCGGCCACAATGCCTTTCTATGGTTTTTCTATGACCCGGTATCAACAACACCTTTATCCACACGCTTGCGCTCGCTGCGGTTGGGTGCTTACGATATCACCATCGTTGCGAAAGATGCACGAGAAGGGGATTAACGATTTTCTTCGTGCTCACACCAGTTCGATTACCGGTTTCGCACACGATAAGACCGGAATGTTGGATGTCCGGTCGTTCCATACCGATTCGGCGGAAGCCGAAGGCAATCGATAAGAAAGGAGCCTACCGACATGTCTCGTATGATGATGACGTATTCCACCGAAGGAATCAACCGAATGTGTTGCATGATGGGTTCCATGATGGCCATGATGGCCGAGGGTCCCGCGGCTCGCTGAGTCGGCGCGCCTGACCCATTCCCATTTTCCGTTCTCACATCACCCGGGTCGCACCCGTTTCCGGGCATACGTGCACTATGCCCAATTCCCATATTCTTTCGCGGATCGCCGCGGTACTGGGCGAAGCCATACCCAAAATCGGCTTGGTCCGCCGCGGCCCCGCCTTCCATATGCAAAGGATCATCATGACCACTGACGGCAGCAATGACGGTTTTGAATACCAGCGTTTCGAACGTCACTACACCGAACGTCCCAATGTCACCGAATCGAGGCTGCGCCTGATCTGGGCGGCGTTGACCACCAGACTTCCCGGCCGCACCCTGTCCATCGGGGCGGGAACCGGGGATGTCGAGGAGGCCCTGCGCGAACGGTACGGGTTCAGCGTGGACGAGATCATCGAACCGTCCGACGCGTTGCTTCCCGCTCTGCAATCCAAGGGATTCAACGTCTGGCATGGCATTGCCGAGGATTACCCGTACGAACCGCAGTCATTCGACACGATCTATTACAACGGTTCCAGCCATGGGTTCATCGACGATGAGGATCTGGAAACCACGTTGCGTAAGAACTATGATGCGCTGCGACCGGGAGGCCGTCTGATTCTGTCCGACGTGCCGAAGGAAAGTCCGTTGGGCATCATCCTGTTCACCATCCAGAACCATCCCGATATCGACCGCTCGCCGTACGCCGACCTGCTGTCGGGAACCGCGTTCTTCGATATCGCGCAAGGCGGCGTACCCACGTACAAGCCGAACTGGCATGTGACCACGTTCTACATCGATCTGCTGCGGCGTATCGGTTTCACCGACCTTGAATTCAAGCAGACGGTGCTCGCGAACGCGACCTATCAGGATGACCACGTCGAAGACCCCATCGCTGGGTACGGCAAAGGCAATTATGTGGCGATTATCGCCACCAAGCCCGCGAAGTAACCGTTCCTTCCGCGTAGCCGTTCCTTCGCCGCCTTGCCGCCGTGCGCACATGCCGTTCGTATGGAAAACGGTTCGCATAAGCGGTGCCGGGCGGCGGTGGAGGCCGGCTGCGCATACCCATTACCATTCAACACATTCATTTTATTCGTCTAATTTCATTTTTTTTGAGGAGTATCCCATGACCCGTTATCTCGTTTCTGAATCCGTGACCGAAGGCCATCCCGACAAGGTCGCCGATAAGATCTCCGACGCCATCGTCGACGCCTACCTTGCCCGCGACCCCGATTCGCGTGTGGCCGTCGAAACCGTGGTCAAGGAAGGGCTGATCGCGCTGGAAGGTGAAATCTCCGCGCCGTTCACGCTCAACCACAGCGAAATCGCACGTCAGGCCATTGCCGAAATCGGCTACACCGACGCCGACAGCGGCCTGGACCCCAAGGGCGCCGGCATCATCAACAACGTGTGGCCGCGCGACTTCTCCTCCGATTTGGGCGACTACGGCCAGGAAACCGCGTACACGCCCGAGGAGCGTGATCACCTGTATGACACCTTCGTCGGTGATCAGGGACTGGTCGTCGGTTATGCGACCGACGAGACGCCGGAATACCTCCCGCTGCCGTACGTCGCCGCCACCAAGCTGGCGCGTCGTCTCGCGCAGGTTCGTAAGGACGGCACGATCGAGCAGCTGCGCCCCGACGGGAAAACCGAAGTGGTCGTCGCCTACAACGAGGACCTCTCCACGCCGCTGCGTTTCGAAGCCGTGCTGATCTCCACGCAGCACAGGCCGGACATCCCGCTGGACGAGGTGCGTCGCAGGGTGTATGACGAGGTGCTCGTCCCCGTGCTCGACGAGTTTGGTCTTGACTATTCGCACGCCACAATCGTGATCAACAGGACGCCGTTCATCCAGGGCGGCCCCCACTCCGACGCCGGTCTCACCGGCCGCAAGGTCGTGGTGGACACGTACGGCGGCATCGGCTCGCACGGCGGCGGTGCCTTCTCCGGCAAGGACCCGCACAAGGCCGACCGTTCCGAAGCGTACGCCGCCCGTTGGGCCGCCAAGAACATCGTGGCGGCCGGGCTTGCGCACAAGGCGCAGGTGACGCTCGGATTCATCGTCGGCAAGGGCGCTCCCGTGTCCATCGATGTGGAAACCTACGGTACGCAGACCGTGCCGCGCCAGATCATCCAGCAGGCGGTCGAGCAGGTGTTCGACTTCCGACTGCTGTCCATCATCGATCAGCTGGATCTCGAACGTCCCATCTACTACAAGACCGCCGCATACGGTCATTTCGGACGCGACGATTCCGACTTCACCTGGGAGCGTCTCGACAAGGTCGAGGCTCTGCAGGCCGCGGTCAAGCAGATCGGCGAGCGCGCCGATGCCGGTGCCGAAACCGATGAGGTTGCGGAGGCGAACGCCATTGTGCGCGAGGCGGAGATTCTCGTGCACTGACCTGCTGGTCCGCGTTGATTCGCGCTGATCCGAACCGCGTTGTGTTGCGTTGCATTGCGTTGCACGGAAACATGCGGGATCACGTGAAGTCGTGTGAAGGGGCACACGGAACGCGGTGACATTCAGTCGGCAGCCGTCCGAGAAGCCAGTGGCTTCCGTCGCTGTTGATCGGCCGGCTGCCGGCATAACGCCCATCCGCAGATGAAGGGGTGCGGATGGGCGTTTTCTATCAATCCATTCGTAGAGAGAAAGCAAAACATCATGGCAACATCAATACGAGGTTCCCGCCGAGCGGCGAGACGGAATCTCATCATCGCGCTGGTCGCTGTACTGGTCGTTGTGGCCGCGGTCATCGGCACCAACATCGTGCGCACCGCGTCGGCCGCGAAGAACACGAGTCGCGTCGTGACCGTCGGCATCACCGGCGAATCGCAGAAACCCATATGGGATGCGGTGCAGGAGGAACTCGACTCGCAGCAGGCGGGGATCACCATCGTGACGAAGGCCTTCAGGGACGGCGCGATACTCAACCAAGTGGTCTCCGACGGCGAGGTGGACCTCAACGCGTTCCAGCATTACGCGTACTTCAACGACGAGAAGGCCAAGAACGACTATAAGCTCACGCCGATCGCCGAAACGTATATCTGCGAGCTCAACCTGTACTCCGACAAGTACAAGAGCCTGAAGGATTTCAAGCCCGGCGACCAGATCGCGATCCCGGAGGACGCCACGAATTTCGGTCGTGCGCTCAAGGTGCTGGATTCCGCCGGACTCATCAAGCTCAAGGACCGCACGAAGGCGAACCCGGGCCTGGAGGACATTGCGGAGAATCCGAGCGGCGTCAAGATCAAGCCCAATGATGCGGCGACCATCCTCAATCTGCTGCCGGATTACGCGGCCGGCATCACCAACGACAACTATGTGATCGATGCCGGCAGGGAACTCGATTCCGCGCTGTACCGGCCGAAGATCTCCCTGACGGATGAGGCGTTCAAGCCGTATATCAACATTCTCGTCGCGAATACGGCGAAGAAGGATGACCCGGCGTACGCCAAGGTCATCAAGGCGTACCATTCCAAGCGCGTGGCGAAGGCGATCGAGACGAACTTCAAGGGGGCGATCGTTCCGGCGTTCACCTACTGATCCGGGTGGATGCGAAAGCGCGGAAGATGCTGAAACGGGGTGCGCCCGCCGGTTATGCCGACGGGCGCACTTCTTGTTTCCGCTCTTATCGACGTTTTTCGCCGCGCCTCCGGCCGCCGCCGAAAAGCGTGCGGATGATGGTGAGCGCGCTGAACCCCAGCAGGCCGGTCAGCAGGGCGAACACCTGCGGGCGGCGCAGCTCGTTGCGGATGCCGGTCAGGTCCGTCGCGCAATGGTCGCCGAAGAACACGCTCACCTCATTGCTGGAGTATCGTCCGATCAGCTCGCCCCAAGTCAGTACGCGCGTGACGTATCCGCGTGGATTGCGCTCGTTGAATTCGAAGAACCGTATGCCGCGCAGCCGTGATTTCGGGCCGTAGCAGCCGAATCCGCAGGTCGGCGAATAGCCGAGGTCGAGATCATGCGCATGCGCGACGAAGGAATTCTTGTGATCATGCCCGCAGTACAGTGCGAAATAGCCGCCGGCATCGTTCATCGCATGCACTTCGCCGGCGTTCGTGTCCGGGCAGCCGATGCCTTCGCCCAGCCGTGACCCGGGCCGGCAGATCTCCGTGCGCAGCGTGTAGCATCGCCCGGCATACCCGCGCGTGCCCTCCACCGCGTTCGGCGTCCACATGGGCACTTCCTTCAGGCAATCGTAGAATTCCTGCGGGGGGATGTGCTGGAACACGATCGCCGGCACGGGTTCGCCGTCGCCGTTGCGTGCGCCGAGTTCGCGCTGCACGGTTCCCAGCCAGTCGATGGCCTGCTGCGTCGGCGTGCCATACCCGTCCGAATCGGCCAGATCCCAAGCGTGCGGGTTGGCCGTGTAGTCGATGTAGGACGCCATGGAACCATTGGAGGTGCCGGAGGTGCCGGAGGTGCCGGAGGTGCCGGAAGTGCCGGAACCGCCGATTTCGCTTTCGTCGGCTTCACCGATGCCGCCATCCTCCGCATAATCGCCGGAATTCAGCAGCATCACGCTCATGGCGATGCGCCCGGACCCGTCCGAGGATTCGATCGGCAGTGCGAAAGTGCCTGGTTCCGGCGCGAGCTGCGACGAACCGGGGGAGGGGTTCAGGCATCCGGGGAATTCACGGTAGATGTCGTCCTGTTCGTCGGCGAGAATGCCGCATTGGAAATCGTGGTTGCCGTATGTCGCGGCGAAGGGGATGCCCGCATCCGTCACCGGTTTCAGGAAGGAACCGAAGGTGCCGCGCACCTTGCCACGGGTCTCCTCCAGTAGCCTGTCGATTGCGGAACCAGCGTCGGTTCCGCGGCGCAGGCGCTGTTTGATGCCTTGCAATCGCGCTTCAAGCTTCGTCACCGCACGCAGCCTGGCACCGGGGCGTTCGCCGCGGCGACGCAGGAACGTGTCGATGTAGGCGGGGTCGTAACCGCGGATCTGGTCGCCGGTGAGTACGATCAGATCGGGATCGGCCTCACGGATCGCGGCCTCGATCAGCCGGATCGTATCGGGACTGACCTTCGGGCCGTCTTGGATGTCGGCCAATTGCAGCACGCGGAAGCTGCCGTCGTCGCGGAAACGCAGATTCATATCACCAACTGTAGTGGTTGACGGGCCGCGATATGCGGCGATTCGGTGCGGGAATCGGCGGCGGTTCCCGCACCATTCCTTACCTTGGTGAAGATATTCCGCCATATCACGAAACACGGGTAAGCATTGGGGTGAGGAGCCGCTAGGATTGGCCGCAGCGCATAAGTAACATGCGCGTAACAAACTGATGGCCGGGTAATCCGGCAAAACCAAGATAAGGAGGAGTGATGGGTCAGGATCAATCGTCTGTGTTTGATCTCGCGGCTGTGGCTGCGGCGTCCAACGGAGGTAACAACGACCCGCTGCTGCCTCCGGCGCGTTTCATTGGAGCTCCGCAAAAGCCCAGCAAGATGCCGTACACCAAGTACGTCGCATACGATAAGCAGGTGCCGTTTGATTACCCGGAGCGTACGTGGCCGGGCAAGCGACTGCAGCGTGCACCGCGTTGGTGCTCCGTCGATCTTCGTGACGGCAACCAGGCCCTCGTCAACCCGATGGATTCCGAGCGCAAGCTGCGCTTCTGGAACCTGCTCGTGTCGATGGGCTTCAAGGAGATCGAGGTCGGCTTCCCGTCGGCTTCCGAAACCGATTTCGACTTCATCCGTATGCTGATCGAGCGCGAGCTCATCCCGGACGACGTCACCATCGTCGTGCTCACCCAGTGCCGTGAGCATCTGATTCGCCGCACCTACGAGGCGCTGAAGGGCGCCAAGCGTGCGATCGTGCACTTCTACAATTCCGTTTCCGTGCTGCAGCGCGAGGTCGTTTTCCGCAAGAACAAGGAAGAGATCAAGAAGCTGGCCATCGACGCCGCCGAACTGTGCAAGAGCCTGGAAAGCGAAGCCGAAGGCATCGACCTGTACTACGAGTACTCCCCGGAGTCCTTCACCGGCACCGAGCCAGAGTACGCCGTCGAGGTCTGCAACGCCGTGACCAGCGTGATCAAGCCGACCCCCGAGCATCCGATGATCATCAACCTGCCGGCCACGGTCGAAATGACCACCCCGAATGTGTTCGCGGACGAGGTCGAATACGTTTCCAACAACCTCAACGACCGTGACTCCATCGTGCTGTCCCTGCACCCGCACAACGATGAGGGCATGGGCGTGGCCGCCACCGAGCTGGCCGTGCTCGCCGGCGCCGACCGTGTGGAAGGCTGCCTGCTGGGCAACGGCGAACGCACCGGTAACGTCGATCTGGTCACCCTCGGCCTGAACTTCCTGACCCAGGGCATCGATCCGCAGATCGACTACTCCAACGTTCCGGAGATCCGCAAGACCGTCGAGTACTGCAACCAGATCAAGATCTCCGAGCGTCACCCGTATGCGGGCAACTTCGTGTTCACCGCGTTCTCCGGTTCCCATCAGGACGCCATCAAGAAGGGTCTGGAGGCCCGTCAGGTGGCCGCCGACCGCGCCGGCGCCGATCTCGACAAGTTCGTGTGGCTGGTGCCGTACCTGCCGATCGATCCGAAGGACATCGGCCGTACCTACGAGGCGATCATCCGCGTGAACTCCCAGTCCGGCAAGGGTGGTATGGCCTACCTGCTCAAGACGAACCACAACCTTGATCTGCCGAAGCGTCTGCAGGTCGAATTCGACAAGGTCGTGCAGAACTTCGCCGATGAGACCAAGAAGGAAGTCAAGGACGAGGACATCTGGCGTCTTTTCAAGGACGAGTACCTGCCGGTCGAGGAATCCGGCGCCACCGCGGCCGGTGTCGTGGTCGGCGACAGCAAGGACGAGACCCTGAAGCAGTGGGGCCGTCTCAAGCTCCTCAAGGTCGCCGTCTCCTCCGGCGAGGATGGCTCCGACACCGTGCTCAAGGCCAAGGTGCTTGACCGTGGCATCGAGCCCGGCGACGAACCGCGCGAACGTGAGGTTTCCGGCATCGGCAACGGTCCGATCGCCGCGTTCCTCAACGCGCTGTCGAACTTCGGCATCGAAGCGTCCGTGATGGATTACGCGGAACACACCATGTCCGTCGGCACCGATGCCATGGCCGCATCCTACGTGGAATGCCAGGTCGGTGAGGACGCCGAATCCCAGATCATCTGGGGTGTCGGCATCGATTCCTCCATCACCACCAGCGCGCTGAAGGCCATCATCTCCGCCATCAACCGTTCCGAGCGCTGATTCCGGCCCGGCCGGTCGATCCGGCCGCTGTGAACGCATAAAAGGTCCCGCATCCGTTTCCCACGGATACGGGACCTTTTGCGTAGTCTGCGGCCCGGTACTACCGTAAGCGCCGCCAGAACAGCGGCAAACGGATACGGAAAAGCCCGAACGCAAGGTGCGCGTTCGGGCTTTTCCCTGCTTGTTCGGCGTGCCGTTATTCAGCGTATCGGCCACCTGCCGAACAAGCGATGAGGCTGGAACTATTCGGTTCCGGTACCTCCACCGGAATTGGCGGTGCCGCCTCCGGAGTCACCGGTGCCACCGGTGTCGCCGGTACCACCGCTGCTGGTGCCGCCTCCGCCTGCCGTATTCCCGGAGTCTCCCGTACCGCCGCTGTTCGTGGTGCCGGGAGTGCTCTGGGTGCCAGCATTCGCATCGGTGCCACCGGTCGTGCCGTTCGTGGTGCTATCGGTCGTACCGCCGTTGCCGGTCGTACCGTTGTTCTGCGTACCGTAGTTGTAGTAGTTGTACGAGTACGTCCTTGAATAGCCGGTTCCCCACGTGCCGTCGGGGCCTCCGACCTTACCGTTGTCCTTGGCGGTGGGGAACGCCTCGTTCGGGGTGCCGTCCAACGCCTGTTTCATGTACTGGGTGAACAGGTGCACCGGGTAGTCGGAACCGCCGCTCCAGCTGCCGAATGACGGGATCACCTGCGGATTGCCGTTCGCATCCGGGTACCACATCGAGAACACCGACACCACGGAAGGCGTGTAGCCGCAGAAGCTCGCCGCATACGAGTTGTTCGACGTACCGGACTTGCCGGCGATGGTATGGCCGGTGTTCTGCGCTTCGGTCGACGTACCGTATTGCACGACGCCCGTCAGCGCCTTGGTCACCAGGTTCACGTCGTTGGCTTGGAACACGCGCTCGGTGGTGGAGGGTGCGATATACAGGTCCTTGTCGGCGGAACTCTTCACGCTGGCCACGATGTGCAGCGTCGGCTTCTCGCCCTGATTGGCGAGCGTGGCGTATGCGCCGGTCATATCCTTCACGGTGAGCGCGTTGTTGCCGAGCACGGTGAACGGCTCGGAACCGTCGAGCGACGTGCTCTCCACGCCTGCGGTTCGGGCGGTTTCGGCGATTTTCTGTGTGCCGAGCTTGGTCTGCAGATCCATGAACACGGTGTTCGACGACATTGCCGTCGCGCGATACAGGTTGATGTAACCGTAGTTCGCGTTGCCGAAGTTGCTCACGGTGTTGGTGATGCCGGGGAAGGTTCGGTAGGAGTTGCCGTTGAACACGGTGTTGAGGCTGACGCCCTCCTGCACTGCGGCGAGCAGGGCGAACGGCTTCATCGTGGAGCCGACCTCATACTGCGCCTGCGTGGCGTTGTTGTACTGCTTGGTCAGATAATCGTCACCCGCGTATACGGCGAGTATCGACCCGTCCTTCGGATTGGCGCTCATCGCGCCGAACTGCATGCCGTCCGGCACCACGCCGGCCATGCCGTTGTTGGACGGGCTGACGACCTGCTGCATGAGATCCTGCTTGCCCTTGTCGATGGTGGTGACGATCTTGTAGCCGCCGGTGTCCAGATCCTCCGTGGTGAAGGCCTTGGCATCCACCAGCTCGTCGCGCACCATTTGCAGCAAGTAGCCGTTCGGGCCCTTGTAGACGTCCTGCAGCTGCGTGTTCTGCACGGTTTCGGGAAGTTGGGCCTCCTTCGCCTCCTTGCTGGTGATATAGCCGTCCTCATGCATGATGTTGATGACGCGCTTGAATCGCGATTCGGCCTTCTTCTGGTTCACCGCCGGGTCCCAGTTGGAGGGGGAGGGGATGATGCCGGCCAGCATGGCGGCCTCGTTGAGGGTCAGATCCTGGGCGTTCTTGTTGAAGTAGGCCTTGGCCGCCGCCTGGATGCCGTATGCGCCGCGGCCCAGGTAGATGGTGTTCATGTAGTTGCACAACACCTCATCCTTGTCCTGCGTCTGCGCGATCTTCAACGCGAGGATGGCCTCACGGATCTTGCCCTTGTAGCTGGTGGTTTCGCCCAGATAATAGCGTTCGGCGTACTGTTGGGTGATGGTGGAACCGCCTTGGCGCGTGCCCTTGGTCAGATTGTTGATGAGCGCGCGGGCGATGCCCTTGATATCGATGCCGTTGTCCTGGTAGAAGGTGCGGTTCTCGGAGGCGACGATGGCGTTTCCTATGTATTTCGGCAGGGCGTTGCACTGGATGATGGTGCGGTTCTGCTGGGAGAAGGTACCCAGTTCCGTGACGCCGTCGTTGTAATACACGGTGGTGTTCTCCGCCATGGCGACCTTTTCGGGCTGCGGGATCTCCGTGGTGATGTACAGGTAGGCGAACAGGCCGATGCCGGCCAGAAGACCGGCTCCGATCAGGCCGAGCACCCACTTGAGAATAAGATGCTTGCGGCGGCCCTTCAGCTTCGGGCCCCGGCCGTTGGTGCGATGGTTGCCGCCGCGATAATGGCGTGCGGCGGGCGAATTGGTTGTCGCGTTCTTCCGTGGCCTGGTGCCGTTGTTCGAACGACGGGCTCCGTTCGCCCTCGTGGAACCGGCGCTTCGTCCCGACGAGCGGGTGTTGCGACCACTGCTTGCGCTACGAGATTGTGACATATGTTCTACCGTAACCACAAGGCATGAGAAAACTCCCGTTTTTTCGTCCGGAGAGGGCGAAAAAACGGGAGTTTCCGTCGAATCCTCACAAATTCCCGCGCCTGCGGGATGCGCTATATCACTTCTTGAGCAGCGGTGCGACCTGCTCCTCGTACGCGGTCAGCGCGGTGTCGATCACGTTGTGCATGTCGTAGTACTTGTACGTGCCCAGACGCCCGCCGAACACGGTGTTCGGCTCGGCCTTGGCCAGCTCCTCGTATTTCGCGTACAGCGCCTTGTCGGCCTCGGTGTTGATCGGGTAGTACGGCTCGTCGCCGCGCTCGGCGAAACGGCTGTACTCCTCCCACACCACGGTCCTGTCCGGGTTCTGGGAGTCCCTGCGCTCCGGGTTGAAGTTCTTGAACTCGATGGCGCGGGTGTAGGGCACGTCCGCGTCGGAGAAGTTCATCACCGGGCAGCCGAAGTGGTCGCCCTCGTCGTAGCGCACCTCCCTGAAGTCCACGGTGCGCCACTTGAGCTCGCCGAGCGAGTAGCCGAAGTAGCGGTCCACGGGGCCGGTGTACACGACCGGCACGCCCGCCTCGGCCAGCGCCTTTTTGTTGAACGGCTGGGACTCGTCGAAGAAGTCGGTCTTCAGGGTCACGTGGATGCGCGGGTCGTCGATCATGCGCTCCATCCAGGCGGTGTAGCCGTCCGCGGGCAGGCCCTCCCACGTGTCCCTGAAGTAGCGGTTGTCGTAGTTGAAACGCACCGGCAGGCGGTTGATGATGCCCGCGGGCAGGTCCTTCGGGTCGGTCTGCCACTGCTTGCCCGTGTAGTTCTTGATGAACGCCTCGTACAGCGGGCGGCCGATCAGCGAGATGCCCTTGTCGTTGAGGTTCTGCGGGTCGGTGCCGGCCAGCTCGCCGGCCTGGCTCTCGACGAGCGCCCTGGCCTCGTCGGGCGTGTAGCGCGCGTGGAAGAACTGGTTGATGGTGCCGAGGTTGATCGGCAGGGGGTAGACCTCGCCGTCGTGCGTGGCGTACACGCGGTGCACGTAGGGGGTGAAGGACGTGAAGCGGTTGACGTAGTCCCACACGCGCTTGTTGGAGGTGTGGAACAGGTGGGCGCCGTACTTGTGGATCTCGGCGCCGGTCTCCTCGTCCATGTAGCTGTACGCGTTGCCGCCGATGTGGTCGCGCACGTCGATGATCTCGACCCTCACGCCCAGGTGCTCCACGGCCTGCTGGGCCACGGTCAGGCCGAACAGGCCCGCCCCCACGATCACCAGATCCGGATATTCCACTTGCGCCATAGCAAAACCTTCCATCGTCGATGTGCGCTTTTCCTGCGTTACAGTGTACCGTCTGCCCGGATGTTCGTCCCATCGCCGCTCCCGCTGGCGGCGTCACGCCGTCAGATGCCGAAGCTTGCCGCCTTGTCGCCGTATTTGCTGCGCACCGCATCCAACGCGGCTTCCGCGGTACGCAGCCTGTGCGATGCGGTGCTTTCGTCGGCGCGGCCGGTTTCCTCCAGCACATCGTCCAGTGAGGGCTGCACGGCGGTGGAAGCCGCCTTGCTCAAACCGCTGACGCTCACACCCACCAGCCGGACTTGGCGGGGGAGTTCGGCCGCGTCGGTGCTGTGCGGCATGCCGAGCATGGCGTGCAACAGTTCGACGCACACAGGGTAGAGGGCGCTCGCCGCGTCCACAGGGCGGTCGAGGGTGCGGGACCGGGTGCGATAGCTCAGATCGGCGAACCGCAGTTTCACGGTCACCGTGCGTGCCAGAAAACCGCGGGCGCGTAGCGAACGTGCGACGTCATCGCAGGACAGGCGCAACTGCCGGCAGGCGATCGTGCCATCCGTGGTGTCTTTCAGCAGCGTCTCCTCGGATCCGATGGATTTCTCCACATGCGTGGGCGTGACGGCGCGATCGTCCAAGCCGTGCGACGCCATCCACAGGTGGTGGGCGCCGGCGGGCGATCCGGTGGCTTGAGTGAGTTGCGCCTCGTCAAGCTGGGCCAGGTCGGCCACCGACATGACGCCCCACGCCGTCAGATGCCGTTCGAGACTCGGTCCGATGCCGGGAATGCTGCGCAACGGCATCATCTGCACGAATTCCGCCGACCGTGCCTTCGGGATGAGCAGCATGCCGTTGGGTTTGGCGTTTGTGGATGCGATTTTCGCCACCAGCTTGTTGGCCGCGATGCCCACCGAACAGGTCACGTGGAACCTGCTTTCCACCTCACGCCTGATCCACGCGCCGATCGTGCTGGGCTTTCCCCAGCGCAGCAATGCGCCGGAAACGTCCATATACCCCTCATCCACCGAAACCTGTTCCACCTGATCGGTGACGGCATGGAACACGTCATGCATGATCGCCCGCGACACCCCGCGGTAATACGTCATATCCACCGGCAGGAACACGGCGGAAGGGCATAATTGCCTCGCCCGCGCCGAAGGCATGGCCGAATTGATGCCATACCGTCGCGCTTCGTAACTCGCCGCCGACACCACCGATCGCGGGCCGATGCCGATCACGACCGGCTTGCCCCGCAACTCCGGGTGCCGCGCCACCTCCAACGATGCGTAGAAAGCGTCCATGTCGATATGCAGCACGGTGCAGCCGGTCTCATCATGGCCCCAGTCGCGTTTGGCCGCCGCCAGTCTCGGTGCAGTGCTCATACGACCATGGTACGAGCTTCACGCGGGATTGTCGAACAGATGTTCGAGGTGAGGTCGGCGTGCGAATCGACGGCGATCCGAATACGAAAAAGGCTTCCGAATCGCTTCGGAAGCCCAACCCGCGGAGTGAGGGGGATTCGAACCCCCGAGCCGCTTACGCAGCTAACACCTTAGCAGGGTGCCCCTTTCGGCCACTCAGGCATCACTCCATTGCGTCATTACGACGCAACATCACAGTACTTTACACCACCCCAAGATGTCAACCCGCCGATATGCGGCAAAAAGAAGAAAAGTTTTTCCGAAGACCGCCATACGGTCGTTACGCCGGGCGGGAGGGCGAGTTGTCCATTGAACTCGGATACCCTATTTCAATAGGAGAAGCAGAGAACGAGAGAAGAGAAGCGATGAACCAGAACAGCGGGGAATACTATCACGGCCAACACGCGGCGAAGCGTTCGCCGGTGCCGGTGATCGTCGCGGGCATCGTGGCGTTGGGGCTGATCGTGGCGCTCGCCGTCGGCGTGTGGAGCATGCTGAAATCCGGCAACGGGCAATCCACGCGCACCGCGAGTTCCGCGAGCGCGTCCAAATCGACCAAGTCGACCGACTCCGGCAAGAGAACCGTCGAAACCGTCAAGGAGCATCACGGCAATTCGCCCGACTGCCCGGATACGGATTGCATTTCCATGCTGGTCAACGGCGATCTGCTGTTCCATGAGGGGCTGTGGGAGCATTTCGCCGGGGCGAACACTTCCGCCACCGATGGCACGGCCTTCAACTTCGATCCGCTGTTCGAACCGATGAAGAAGTACATCCAGGCGTCCGACATCGCCGTATGCGAGTTTGAGACGCCCATCGCCCAGCGCGGCGGCCCGTACAGCGCATACCCGATCTTCAACATTCCACCCGAAGTCGCGGATGCCGCCAAGAACGTCGGCTATCAGGCGTGCACGCATGCCACCAACCATTCGTGGGATCAGGGCGCGGACGGTATCGCACGTCTGTGGGACACGCTGGAGGCGGACGGCATCGCCCAGACTGGTTCATACAAGACCGAAGAGGATTCGCTCAAACCGTTGGTCATCGATTCGCCGACCGGCGGCGGCAAGCTTGGCCTGATCACCGGAACCGTGTCGCTTAACGGCATGACCGCCGATCAGGATTGGCAGGTCGACCGTCTGCGCGAAAGCGGCGATCCGAATCATGAAAGCGATATCCAGAAGGCCGTCACCAAGGCGAAGAAGGCACGCGAACAGGGTGCCGACGTGGTGGCCATCGCCATGCATTCCGTGCAGGAGTATCTCGATTACGCTGATACATGGCAGGTTTCCGAGGCGCATGAGCTGGCGGATACCGGCGCGTTCGACGTGATCTACGGTGCCGGGTGCCATTGCGCGCAGCCGATCGAGAAGTACAACAACACATGGATCATCTACGGTTTGGGCAATGCGGTGACGGTCACGTCGTACATTCCCGGCAACGAGACGAACAACCAGGGCGTGACGGCCCGCGTCCAGTTCGCGGGCAAGAAGGGCGTGGCTGGATCGTGGCGCGTGAGCCGCATCGACTGGCTGCCGACCGCGAACATGAGGCAGGGGGAGTACCGGTGGTGCCCGATCTCCTCCGACCATCCGGACGGGACGTGTTGGAGCGAAAGCGAGGACGAGACCCAGCGGCAACGCATCTCGAACGTGATTTACAGCTTGGGCGCCGACACCAATGTGGTGCATGAATGGAATCTCACCGCGGAGTTGCAGGCCAAGCAGCAGGCCAAACAGCAGAGCGATCAGCAGTCGGCTCAGACGAGCGAATGACGCCCGATGCTCCTAATCTGTCGAGTATGACGCAAGTGTATGAGACGCAGGCCGAACGTACCGACCTGCCATTGGTGGTAATGCCGTCCCTGCTCGACTCCATGGTCGAGCCCATCCGTTCCCAGTTCCCGCGACTGCAGGATGTCGCGCGCGTACGTATGTACGAGGAGTTCACCTCCGACGAGGACACGATCGCGGAGCGCCTGCACGACGCGGACGTGCTGCTGGTCGGCGGCTACCATATCAGCGACGACCTGCTGCGCCGCATCACCGGTCACGGCCCGAAGGGCGAGGCGGAAGGCCATGTCAAGTGCATCGTGTTCTGCGGCACCGGTGTGGCGAGCTATGTGGACCTCGATCTGGCACGCGAATTCGGCGTGCGCGTGTGCAACGCCGAACATTACGGCGATCATGCCGTCGCCGAACACGCCTTCGCGCTCATGTTCGAACTGATCCGCCATATCGGCGAGCTCGACCGTGACGTCAAGGAAGGCAACTGGGCGTGGAAGGGCGGTGACGGCCTGCAATTGGCCGGTCGTCGTCTCGGCATCATCGGATTGGGCGGCATCGGTTCGACCGTCGCCTCGATCGGCAAGGCGTTCGGCATGGAAGTCAGTGCCTGGAATTCGCATGTGCCCGCCGAACTGTTCGACCGTTGCGGCGCCACCCCAGTGGAAAGCATGGACGAGCTCATCGAATCCAGCGACATCGTCTCCGTGCACCTGCCGCTGATCGACGGCGCGACGCGCGGCATCATCACCGCGGAAAACCTGGAGCATCTGCGCCCGGGCACGCTGTTCATCAACACGGCCCGCAGTGAGGTCATCGAACCCGGTGCACTGCTCGCGCGACTGCAGCGCGGCGACATCCCCGCCGGCCTCGACGTGTTCGACCATGAGCCGCTGAAATCCGACGACGCGATCTGCCGGATCCCCGGCATCGTGCTCACCCCGCATGTCGGCTGGCGCACCGACGGCGCGTTCAAGGAACTCACCCGTCAGATGGTCGAATGCGTGCGCGCCTTCCTCACCGGAGACGAATTCAACGTCGTCGTGCACGAGTGACGCGGCACACGGCCCGGTGGCGTGCGTGAACGGGCATGACGAACAATCCTGGCGAACGGACCCGGCGAACGAATCAGGCAGACATCAGACAAGCACGATAGACAGGAAAGAACAACCCGTATGCGTACCATTCTCGACCCGGCAGGCAAGCCGGCGCATGACGCCTTCGTGGAGAAGAAATCCGAATTCATAGGCGATGCGGCGCATATCGACAGTCTGGATGAGGCGCTCGCCTTCGTCGCCACGATCCGCGACCAGCATCCGAAGGCCCGTCATGTGGCGTACGCCGCCGTGGTGGGTGGTTCGGACGGCCGTGTGTCGGAACGCATGAGCGATGACGGCGAGCCGTCCGGCACGGCGGGCAAGCCGATCCTCGACGTGCTGCGTGCCAACGATCTTACGGATTGCGTGGTCGCCGTCACCAGGTATTTCGGCGGTATCCTGCTGGGGTCCGGCGGTCTGATCCGCGCCTATTCCACGGGCGCGTCCATCGCGGTCAAAGCCGCGAAAGGCGTGGACATCGTGCCCTGCCGGCGCTATCTCGTCACCTTGGACTACCCGCAGCTGGCCCGCTTCCAGCAGCTGCTCGCCTCCGTCGACGGCGTGCAGTCCGATGAGACCTACGCCGCCGACGTCACATTGACGGCCACGCTGCCGTTGAACAATACGGCGGTTTTCGAAGAGCGCGTGCGTGAAACCTTCAACGCCACCATCGCCCCCGAACCCATCGACACGGTGAACAGGGCCATCGCCTCCCGCTGAACGCCGCCACCTCTGGGCTACACTGGTGAACCATGACCGACGAAGAGAGCACCAAGAGCACCAAGAGCACCGAAAACGCCGAGAATGCCGAAGGCATCGAAAACACCGAGAACACCGAGAGTGCCGGGAATACCGGGAACGACAAGGGTTTCGAGCCGTTGACCGTCACCTACGAACGTCTGCGCCACAGCACCGATTCCGCCGAACTGTCCGAGTTCGCGCGCCGTCCGCTGCCCGACCGTGACGATCAGGCGGCGTTCTCCCGAGCCACGGCATTGCTTGAAGCCGTGGGCGGCAATCCGAACACGCCTCTGGAGGATCGCGTGTTCCTGGCCGAGACGATGCCGTTCCCGAATGTGCTGGTCAAGCTCGCCAAGGATCCGGAGGCCTCGGTGCGTAAGGCCGTGGCCGGCAATACGGACGACAAGAACTGGCTGGTGGGCCGGTTGACCAAGGATCCGGAGCAGGAAGTGCGCGATGCGGCGCTGCGTAACAAGCGGACATCATGGAAGATGAGGCTCGAAGGGGCGCAGAGTCCGGATAGCGATGCCCAGATTTTGGACTTCCTTGCGACATTGGGTACGGAACTTGAGCCCGACGCGCCGAAGGTGTTGTCGTCGATGGTGCGTCGCGCTGTGGCGCTGAATCCCAACGTTTCTTTGCAAACGTTAGCGAAATTGGAGGCCGATCCGTCGCTCGAAGTGCGCCATGCGGTGGAAAAACGCCGCAGGGAACGTGAAAAATAGCTCGATATGTCTCAGCTAAGCCGTTACACTAAGTGACTATGAGCGAGAGAACCGAAAGCGAAGAGCGCTTAGCGCGTCCGCTGATTCAATTGGCAAAGTTGGCTGGCATCTCTACCAGCTATGTCGGCATGAGCCATGACTACCACGAGATCGAAGATGATGTCCTGGTGGCGGTGTTGGGGGCTTTGGGCATCGATGCCTCAAATGACGCCGTTATCAAGCAGTCGATCAGGCAGATTCTGGACGAACGTCACGGCCGTCTGGTGCCGTACACCGTCCTGCATAACGTGGGCTCCGAAAGCCATGTGCTGGTCAACGTCGGCATGACCGACATCCCCAGCGCCACCATCACGTTGGAGAACGGCCAGGAGTACCAGGGCGCGATCCTTCCCGATGCGGGCGACGGTTCCGCCGCCTACCTGGTGAACGATCAGTTCGTCGTTACTGCATCCGTTGTCATTCCGGCCGACCTGCCGGAAGGCTACCATACGTTGCACGTCACCGTCGGCGACCGCACCGAGGACGCCACGCTGATCAGCGCCCCCGCCAAGGTGGAACTGCTCGACGAGATGAAGCAGGGTCACCTGTGGGGCTGGATGGCCCAGCTGTATTCGCTGCGTTCCGCCAAGTCTTGGGGCGTCGGCGATTTCGTGGACCTCGCCAACCTGCTCAAGGACGCCAAGCGCAAGACCGGCGCCGACTTCACGCTGATCAACCCGGTGCACGCGGCCGAACCGGTGTCCCCGCTGACCCCGTCCCCGTACCTGCCGATTTCCCGCAGTCTGGTGAACTTCACCTACATCCGTCCGGAAGCGGTCGAGGAATACAAGCTGCTCGGCGCGGAAAGCCTCTCCGAGATCCGCGAACTGTTCGCCTCCGTCGAACCGCTCAACAATCAGGCCGAAATCGTCGATCGCAACGCCATGTGGCATGCGAAGATGCAGGCGCTGTGGATCATCTTCAAGGCCGGCCGCACCTCCGAACGCCAGCGTGAATTCGCCGCCTTCTGCGAGAAGACCGGCGAGGATCTCGAAGCCTACGCCACCTGGTGCCTGTGCTATGACAAGTGGGGTGCCGCCGAAGGCACGCCCGACAATTGGACCCAGCGCTTCAACAAGCAGTCCCCGGAAGTGAACGCCCTGCGCGAGCAGTTCCCCGACACGCTGAACTTCTACCGTTGGCTGGAATGGATCGCCACCGAGCAGCTCGACCGTGCGCAGAAGAGCGCGCGCGAGGCCGGCATGCGCATCGGCGTGATGGCCGATATGGCCGTCGGCGTCCACCCGCTCGGCTCCGAAGCCTGGTGGTACCCGGAGCGTTTCGCCAAGGGCGCGACCGTCGGCGCACCGCCGGACATGTTCAACCAGCAGGGCCAGGATTGGAGCCAGCCGCCGCTGAACCCGATCGCCCTGGATCGTACCGGTTACAAGGCATACCGCGACATGGTGCACAACATGTTCACCCATGCCGGCGCCGTGCGCATCGACCACATCCTCGGCCTGTTCCGCCTGTGGTGGATCCCGTCCGGCCACAAGGCCAACGACGGCGCCTACGTGCATTACGATTCCGACATCATGCTGGGCGTTCTCGCGCTTGAAGCCTCCCGCGCCGACGGCGTGGTGGTCGGCGAGGATCTCGGCGTGGTCCCCGAATACGTGGCAAGCTCCCTGTCCTCCCACGGCCTGCTGGGCTGCGCGGTGGAATGGTTCGAGCAGTTCGACGGCAAGTTCCGTGCGCCGGCCGATTGGCGCGAATACGCGCTGGCCTCGGTCAACACGCACGACCTGCCGCCGGCAGCCGGTTACCTTGAGCTGGAGCATGTCAAGCTGCGCGAGCGCCTCGGCCTGTTGGAAGGCCCGGCGGAGGACTTCGAACGTTCCGCCATGGCCGAGCAGGACGCCATGATTTCGATGCTGCTCGGCAACGGCTACATCAACGAGGAAGAGGCCACTGACCGCGAGACCCATGAGGCCGACATCATCGCGGCCCAGTACCGTGCGCTCAACGATTCGCCGTGCAAGCTGCTCGCCGCTTCGATCACCGACGCAGTCGGGGAGAAGCGCACGCAGAACCAGCCGGGCACCAACAACGAGTATCCGAACTGGCGTATTCCGCTCGCCGACGGCAAGGGCGAAGTGGTGCTGCTGGACGACATGTTCGATCGCAGTGATGTGCAGCGTCTCGCGGCCATCATGCGCAACGAGCAGTAGTCCGCGCGAACGCCGGAAAAGGCGGTTCTCATAAGGAATCGCGCATGCATTCCGTAGCCTGTTTCAGGCCGGTTGCATGCGCGATTTTTTCGTATCGCAGTGTGTCGGCCGTATGTCAAGCCTCGCGATATACTTGTGAGCTGTTGTGTTTCCCTAAGGGGTCCTTCAAAGCGCATTCCCACTCGCAATCGAGGACTTTCAGGGAGCCCACGGATAATGAGGTGGAGGTTTCCGCAGTAACGCCCTAACCAAGCGTGCTGGGAACGCCGAAGCCCGGAACACAATACTAGAAAAGGTAGAACAGTGAAGACTTTCACTCCGAAGCCCGCCGATCTGAGCCATGAGTGGTACATCGTTGACGCCACCGACGTGGTGCTGGGCCGTCTCTCGACTCAGGTTGCAACCCTTCTGCGCGGCAAGAACAAGCCGACTTACGCTCCGCACGCTGATTCCGGCAATCACGTCATCGTGATCAACGCCGCCAAGGTGGCGCTGACCGGCAACAAGCTGGGCAAGGAACTGTACAAGCACTCCGGTCGTCCGGGTGGCCTGCGTCGTGACACCTACGCGCAGCTGCTCGCCAACAACCCGGAGCGCATCATCACCAGTGCCGTCAAGGGCATGCTGCCGAAGAACAAGCTCGCCAAGGTGCAGCTTGGTCGTCTGCACGTCTTCGCCGGCGAAGAGCACCCGCACACCCCGCAGAAGCCGCAGGTCTTTGAGATCGCTCAGGTTTCTCAGCAGGCTAAGTGAACCGAAGGGAGATAGAGAACATGGCTGAAAACACCAACAACTCCGCGGTTCAGGAAACCGAAGAGGAGCTCACCAGCTACACCACCGAAACCAACGCAGGTGCTGGCACCGGTACTTCCGCGATCGAGCCGGGCTACGGCACCGGTCGTCGTAAGGAAGCCGTCGCTCGCGTGCGCCTCGTGCCGGGTTCCGGCAAGTGGACCATCAACGGCCGCACCCTGGAGGAGTACTTCCCCTCCAAGCTGCTGCAGCGTGAGGTGAACTCCCCGATCGTCCTGCTCAAGCTCGAAGGCAAGTTCGACGCGATCGTCCTCGTTGACGGCGGCGGCACCACCGGCCAGGCCGGCGCCATCCGTCTCGGCGTGGCTCGCGCCCTGAACGCCATCGACCGCGATGCCAACCGCGCCACCCTGAAGAAGGCTGGCTTCCTGACCCGCGACGCTCGTGTCGTGGAGCGCAAGAAGGCCGGTCTGCACAAGGCACGTCGTGCACCGCAGTTCTCCAAGCGTTGATTTTCGCTTACTGCTGGAAACCCCTCGAAGGTTCGTCCTTCGAGGGGTTTCCTCGTTTTCGGCGGCTTTGTGTGTCGGTCAGCCGAGTGCGGTCTGGCGCATGATGGTGATGCTCATGGACGGCACCGTCCAGACGTTCGACTGCACGTTCGGCTGTGCATCGGGCTGCGTACCGGATTGCACGTTGGACTGTGCGTTCGGCTGTGAGCCGGGCTGCACGTTGTTGGCGCCTTGCGCGCGATGCTGATCGGGAGCGGGCTGCGTGCGAAGCCCACGCAATACGCGCTGACGGGCCTGTGCCACACGCTGCTGGGCCTCGCTGTGCGCCAGCACGCGGTAGATACGCGTTTTGGCCGTCAACCCCGGCAGGGTGACGGTTTCCGGCATCTCATCCTCCTGCGGCCACGGCTTGACCGCGGGGCGCCGCTCTGGGTCGTCCTGTTCCGCCTGCACTTCCTGGATGACTTTGCCGATGCGGGTGTCCTTCGGCACGAAATGGGTCCAAATGGAATCCTCATTGGTGAGATCCAGTTTCTCCACTTCGGTGCCGTGGCCGGGGTAGGCGCCCGTGGTTTCGGCGGAACACCAGAGCGGCTGCCATTCGGTGTCGGCGGGCAGATGGAATTCCTTGTCGCGGCATTCGCCGTTCACCAGCAGGATCACGTCGAGCTCGTTGAGCGAAAGCAGTCGCATGGCGAAGCTTCGGATGCTCTTGTCGAACCAGTCCTGCTCCATCGGCGTCGTGCCGTCCGGCAGGAACCACTGCACACGGCTCGACGGCTTCAATAGGCCGATCTGGCTGAGCCTGGTGAAGAAATCCTCATGATGGTAGAGGTCGAGCGACTTGCGGATGGAAATCAGGCGGGACACGGATTCCAAGCGGAGCATTTCCGGCGTTTTGGTGCTGTGGTACAGCCAATCCCATTTCAGCCAGGTGATGTCGTTGTCTTGGCAATAGGCGTTGTTGTTGCCGTTCTGGCTGTTGCCGAATTCGTCACCGGCGAGGATCATCGGTGTGCCCAGCGAAAGCAGCACCATGCCGAGCAGGTTCTGTGCGGCGCGTTCGCGCTTCGAGAGGATGACGGGGTCGTCGCTCGGCCCTTCGACGCCGAAGTTGTTCGACCGGTTCACGTTCGAACCGTCATGGTTGTTCTCGCCGTTGGCCTCGTTGTGCTTATGCGAGTACATGGTCAGATCGTTGAGGGTGAAGCCGTCATGGCATGCGACGAAGTTCACGGAGGCGGTGGCGCCGCGGCCGGGGTCGGTGGCGAACAGGTCGGCCGAACCGCACAGGCGCGTGGCCATCTCCTGCATACCGACGGTGTTGCCCTGCTGCTGGTCGGCTTCGGCGAGCCAGAACGTGCGCGAGGTGTCGCGGAAACGGTCGTTCCATTCCGCGAACGGGATGCCGAACTGGCCGGTGCGCCACCCTTGGTTGCCCAGATCCCACGGTTCCATGATGATCTTGAGGTTGCCGAGCAGCAGATCGGAGCGCAGGGCGTACAGGAACGGGTGGTAGCGCGTGAATTCGCCGTCCAGGCGGGCGATGCTGGGCGCGAGGTCGAAGCGGAATCCGTCGATGCCGATGCGCTTGGCCCAGTATCTGAGCGAGTCGACGGCGAAGGTCGTCACATGCGTGTTGGTGAAGTCGAGTGTGTTGCCGCAGCCGGTGGTGTCTTCCAGGTAGGCGATGTTGTTCTTCTGCCTGCGGTAGTAGGAGAGGTTGTCGAGGCCGCGCCAGCAGATGCTGGGGCCCGCCGAGCCGCCTTCGCAGGTGTGGTTGTATACCACGTCCATCAGCACTTCGAAGCCCGCGTCGTGCAGGGCCTGCACCATGTCGATGACTTCCTGGCGTACGGCGTTGGCGCCGGCCTCCTGGGCCGCCTTGGTGGCGTACGAGGCCTCGGGGGAGAAGTAGCTGAGTGTGGAATAGCCCCAATAGTTGCGCTTGCCGCGTTCCTGGAGGAAGACTTCGGGCTGGCTCGCCTGGATGGGCAGCAGCTCGATGGAGGTCACGCCGAGCCCTTGCAGGTACGCCAGTGTGGTGGGGTGCGCGAGGCCCGCGTAGGTGCCGCGTAGTTCCTCGGGAAGCCAGGGGGCGTTGGCGGTGAAGCCTTTGACGTGCAGTTCGTAGATGACGGTTTTGCTCCACGGGACGTGGGGATGCACGCTTTCGCTGTCGAGTTTGGTGGTGGCGCGGTCGTCGATGGCCACGGAGACGGGCATTCTGCCCAGCGAGTCGATGGTGCTCATCTTGCCGAACGGGTCGCCGACGATCTTGCCGTCCTCCAGCTTGCACTGGTAGGCGAAGGCGGCCGGGTCGAGCTGCATGGTGCCGTCGATGCCTTTTCCATACGGGTCCAGCAGCAGTTTGTAGGGGTTGAACCTCACGCCGCGTGAGGGGTCCCATGCGCCGTCCACGCGGTAGCCGTAGCGCATGCCGTCCCACGCTTTGGGGATGTGCACGGACCATAGGCCGTAATTCGGGCCTTCCATTTTGAACAGGGTCTCGCGCACGTAGGTCGATTCGATGATGCGGGTGCAGACCTTGAATTCGCTGATCTGTTTGATGAGGGGGATGGAGGTGTTGGGGAACAGTCTGATCGCCTCGCTGTAGAAGGCGCTGGGTTGATCGACCGGTTCCAGCACGCAGAACCATACCTGATCGGCGGTTTCGGAGCGGACGATGGCGTCGGCGCCGCCATCATCGGTGAAGTACAGGCCTGGTCTCGTGGCGTAACGGTGCAGCGGTGGATTTTGCATACCTCTCATTGTAGGTGGCGCAATCGTTCCTCGATGACCGTCGCGTCCGGCATGTTCCGCGCGACGCGCCGTGAAAACCTTTATAACAAACACTTTAAGAAAACAGATTTGCAAAACATAATGAAAGAATGTATGCTGTAGTCATCAAGCAGAACGAACTGCTGGACAACACAAACGTTTATCCGCAAGTCGCGGAACGCTTTCGCCGATGAAAGGAACGATCATGAAGGCTCTGGTGCTTACCGGTGTGAAGGAATTCGAAATCCAGGATCTGGCCACCCCCGAAATTCTGCCGAACGAGGTGCTGATCAACACCGCATACGCGGGCGTGTGCGGCACGGATCACGACCTGTACGCGGGTCGCCCCGGCTCCGCCGCCGCCGTTCCTCCGATCGTGCTCGGCCACGAGAACTCTGGCGTCGTCGCCGCCGTCGGTTCCGAAGTCACCAACGTCAAGGTCGGCGACCGCGTGGCCGTCGATCCGAATATCTACTGCGGCCAGTGCGAGTTCTGCCTGACCCAGCGTCCGGAACTGTGCGACCACCTGAGCGCGGTCGGCGTCACCCGCGACGGCGGCCTGGCCGAACAGTTCACCGCTCCCGCCACCGTGGTCTACAAGCTGCCCGATAACGTCTCCCTGCGCGACGCGGCCGCCATCGAACCGGTCTCCTGCGCGGTGCACGGCCTCGACCTGCTCAAGCTGCGCCCGTACCAGAAGGCGCTGGTCATCGGCGACGGCTTCATGGGGCAGATCTTCGCCCAGCTGCTGCAGGCCTACGGCGTGCATCAGGTCGACCTCGCCGGCATCTTCGACGAGAAGCTGCAGCGCAACAAGGAACTCTTCGGCGTCACCGAAACGTACAACACCACCCGCGAGCAGATTCCGGCGGACTCCTACGATGTCATCGTCGAGGCGGTCGGCCTGCCCACCACCCAGGCCCAGGCGGTCGCCGCGGCCAAGAAGGGCGCCCAGGTGCTGATGTTCGGCGTCGGCCCGCAGGAAGCCCACTTCGAGATGAACACCTACGACATCTACAAGAAGCAGCTCACCATCCAGGGCTCCTTCATCAACCCGCTGACCTTCCGCGACGCCATTTCGCTGGTCTCCGCCGGCAAGATGAACATCGGCGGCCTGATCAGCCACGAGCTGGAGCTCGAAGAGGTGCAGGACTTCCTCGACGGCAAGATCGAAGGGGTTTCCAAGGCCGTCGTCAAGATCGGCAAGTGACGCCGAGGGTAGTCGCAAGCTCCCAACCACCAAGGCCGCCGTGGCGTGCACCCGCGCGGCGGCCTGCCTCCCACCTCCTCAAAACGGCGTGAGGGCGCCACGGCAACGAAGACGGGCGCCCCGCACGCGAATACTTGTATGATTTTCTGCAAACGGCTTTCCCAACGTCGGCGAAGGCCGGGTAAGGGTTGTTGCAATGATTAGGCTGCTTGAGCGCCTCGGCGTTCCCCGAGTGCTGATGCTCGGCTTCCTGGCCGTCGCGATCTTCATGACCGGTGACGGCTTCGAACTCACCTTCCTGTCCAAATTCATGGTGGATCAGGGATTCACCTCATCCCAGGCCTCGCTGCTGGTCACCGTATACGGTCTGTTCGCGGCGCTTGGCGGATGGTCCGCCGGCGTGCTCGCCGAGATGTTCGGCGCCCGCCGCGTCATGATGTTCGGCGCATGCTGGTGGATCGGCATCCATCTGCTGTTCCTCGGCGTGGCCATCCCCAGCCACATCTACCCGTTGATCCTCGGCCTGTACGCCATGCGTGGCATCGGCTACCCGCTGTTCATCTACAGTTTCGTGGTGCTGATGGCGCAGTACATCTCCCCGTCCAGACTCGCCTCGGCCACCGGCTTCTTCTGGACCTGCTTCTCCCTGGGCATCGGCGTGTTCGGCGCCTACCTGCCGAGTTTCATCATGCCGGTGTTCGGCGAATACCGCACCTTCTGGTTCGCGCTGCCGTTCTCCATCGTCGGCACGATCATGTGCTTCCTGTTCGTGCCGAAGAACAAGATCGTCAAGGGCGAGGGGTTGAGCCGCAAGGAACAGCTGAAGGAACTGGCCGAAGGCGCCACCATCCTCGTCACCAACCGCAAGATCCTCATCTGCGCGATCATCCGCATCATCAACAACCTGCTGCTGTACGGCTTCCCGGTCATCATGCCCCTGTACCTGTGCACCACGCACAACGGCGGCATCAACATCTTCAAAACCGAGGAATGGATGCGCATCTGGGGCTTCGTGTTCGTGGTCACCCTGATCTTCAACACCTTCTGGGGCTGGTTCATGGACCGCTTCGGATGGGTGTGGCCGATGCGCTGGTTCGGCTGCGCGGTGCTCGCCGTCGGTTCCGTCGCCTTCTACTACATTCCGCAATGGTTCGGCGCGAACGCGCTGATGATGATCATCGCCTCGGTCATCGTGGGCATCGGCACTTGCGCCTTCTCGTCGCTGCCGACCATCATGACGCTGTATGCTGGCGAAGGCAAGCAGGGTGCGGCACTGTCCGCATACAACCTCGCGGCCGGCCTCACCACGTTCGCGGGCCCCGGCATCGCCACGATCCTTCTGCCGACCATCGGCTACGGCGGCGTGTGCTGGACGTACGCGGCGCTGTACGTGCTGGCGTTCGTGCTGACGCTGTTCATCCGTCCGCAGCAGCCCGGATTCGACGAGCACGGCCACCGGATCGCCAAGGCGAAGAACAAGGCTGCCGAAACCGTGGAGGCCGCCGCACCCGCCGCACCCGCCACCGTCGCCGCAGCAGCCGCGGTCGCCACCGGCGAATGAGCATCGCCGACCATCGATCATCAACCATCAACCACCAATCGATCACCGAAAAGGAGAACATCATGACCGAACCCATGTCCGCATTCACCACCGATCTGCAGCATTCCGGCATGATCGCCAGGGATCTGGACGAAACCATCGCCTTCTACACGGAGAAGCTCGGATTCGAGCTCGCCGGCCTGTTCCACAACGGGGACAACCGCTGCGCCTTCCTGCGCTACGGCCATCTGACCATCGAAACTTGGGAGGGCGAACCGGCCCCCGGTGTCACCGGCGCCATCAACCATTGGGCGTTCGACACCCCGGATATCGAAGCGGCGTTCGACAACGCCAAGAAGCTCGGCCTGGAGTTCAAGGACACCGAGATCCAGCACATCGACAGCTTCTGGGAACATGGAATCCGCTACTTCAACGTGTACGGTCCCAACGACGAGACCATCGAGTTCTGCCAGATCGTGTGACGGCGCAAAGAGCGCCACAGCGAAAAGAGCCGCAGCCCACCCGTGGAAACGGGTGGGCTGCGGCCCTTTTCGGCTTGTTGCACACCTGCCGTGGTATGCCGACAGGGCCCGGCGGAATGCGGGGGAGAGGCGCTATGCGCGCCCGCAGATCCCGTCCACGTAGTCGCGCACGAAGCGCAGGGCCGCGCCGATGATGTTCTGATCCTCGACGCAGATGCTCTTCTTCAGCGTGAAATCGGTGCTGAACGGGCTGAGCGCCTCCGTGCGGCGCTTGAGCTCGGCCAGCATGTCATCGTCCAGGTATTGCGCGGCCTCGCCGCCGATGATCACATCGCCTGCGATCACCGAACGGATGTTGACGATCGCCTGCGCCACGTACCCCATCCATTCGTCGAAACGCTGGCGATGCCCGCGTTCGCCCTGGCTCAGCACCGAGAAGAAGCCGGGCATTCCCTCGCCGTCCTCCAGCAGCGCCTCCGGCGAGCAATACGGGTCCATGCAGCCGTGCTGCCCGCAGTAGCAGGCGCGTCCGCCCGGCACTAGACACATATGCTCCACGGTGCCGTTGGACAGGCTCGGGCCTTGGTACAGCGCCCCGTGCGCAATCACCGCGCCGCCGGGGCGACGCTCCAAGTAGATGCAGACCGCGTCGCGGATGCTGGGATCGAACCAGAGCTCGGCCATGGCCGAGGCGTCCGAGTCGTGGATCATAAGCGCGGGGAATTCGATATGCCGGGTGAGTTTCTCCAGTGTCAGCCCGGTGTTGCCGACGATCCGCCCGAAGGTGATCGCGCTGCCGTCGGGGGAGACGATGCCTTGGATGGAGAAGGCGACACCGAGCACCTGGCTGCCCGAGCGCACCACGCGCCCCGCGAATTCGGTGACGAGATCGCCGACCATGTCGTAGTAGTCGCCGGTGTCGCGGTAGGAGACGCGCTTGCGTTTGCGGGCGATCACCTCGCCGTAGAGGTCCACCGCCACCAGCGTGACGCCGTCCGCGCGCATACGAACGCCGATCGCCGCATGTGATTTCGGGGCGAACTTGTAGGTCTGCGCCTTGCGCCCGCCGGTCGATTCCGTCGGCTCGCCGCGCTCGACCAGTCCTTCGTCTTCAAGGTCGCGCAGATTGGCGGTGATGGTGGGCAGACTCAGGCCGAGGGTCATCTGCAGATGCTGCTTGGTGGACGGGCCATGCCGGTACAGGTAGTCGATCATCGCCTGACGGTTGGCCTGTTTGACCGCTGTTGATGGCATGGGCTTCATGACGTTCCTTTCGTGTTCCACATCGACGCGCTTATCCTGCCACTTTATCAAAAGTCTTTTCAAAATGTCGTGTCGCTGCGCATGGCGGACGATGCCGTCAAGACTTGATTTCCCGCTGTAAGGGGCGTTGACGGGGCGGGTATGGGGTGATTAATGCAAAGCGGGTTTACAGAAGTTGGGCCTAGATTCGCATTGATGTGCAACAGTTTTGTAAAACTATTTTTAGGAATACTGATTTGGCGATGTTCGTTCGATAGGTAAAGTAAACAAAAACTCACATTTTATGAAGAATGAACAGAGATTCGTGCAAAAATAGCGCTTGTTTACACATTAAGGAAACGAAATATAACATGAAACGCACAACCCGCTTAAAGGATGAAAAGATGCGGAGGGTCATGTATATTGTGATGCAGGTCACAGGCGATTCGCAGTTATGAAAAGCCGTGACATGACTGCTGTACAACGGCAATCAACAAGAAGGAATAACGCACCACGTTCCAGATCTCTATTAGAGGAGGATCCTACAGTGGCAGAAACTAAGAACAGCGCAACGAAGCCGACTCCGGAAGAAAAGCTCGCCGCAGCCGAAGCTGAAGTGGACGCACTCGTAGCCAAGGGCCAGCAGGCTCTCGTCGAATTCGAAAAGCTCGACCAGAAGCAGGTCGACCACATCGTCGCCAAGGCCTCCGTGGCGGCACTGAACAAGCACCTCGTGCTCGCCAAGATGGCCGTCGACGAAACGCACCGCGGTCTGGTCGAAGACAAGGCGACCAAGAACATCTTCGCCTGCGAGCACATCACCAACTACCTGGCTGGTCAGAAGACCGTCGGCATCATCCGCGAAGACGACGTGCTCGGCATCGACGAAGTCGCCGAACCGGTCGGCGTGGTCGCCGGTGTCACCCCGGTCACCAACCCGACCTCCACCGCCATCTTCAAGTCCCTGATCGCCCTGAAGACCCGTTGCCCGATCATCTTCGGCTTCCACCCCGGCGCCCAGAACTGTTCCGTCGCCGCCGCCAAGATCGTGCGCGACGCCGCCATCGAGGCGGGCGCCCCCGAAAACTGCATCCAGTGGATCGAGCACCCCTCCATCGAGGCGACCGGCGCCCTGATGAAGCATGACGGCATCGCCACCATCCTCGCCACCGGTGGCCCCGGCATGGTGAAGGCCGCCTACTCCTCCGGCAAGCCCGCCCTCGGCGTGGGCGCCGGCAACGCACCGGCCTACGTCGACAAGGACGTGGACATCGTGCGCGCGGCCAACGATCTGGTCCTCTCCAAGCACTTCGATTACGGCATGATCTGCGCCACCGAACAGGCCATCATCGCCCACAAGGACGTCTACAAGGACCTCATCCGCGAGCTCAAGCTCCGCAAGGCCTACTTCGTCAACAAGGAAGAGAAGGCCAAGCTCGAACAGTACATGTTCGGCTGTGTGGCGGGCAGCGGCGAAACCCCGAAGCTGAACTCCGTGGTGCCGGGCAAGTCCCCGCAGTTCATCGCCAAGGCCGCCGGTTTCGAAATCCCGGCCGACGCCACCATCCTCGCCGCGGAATGCAAGGAAGTCTCCGACGACGAACCGCTGACCCACGAGAAGCTCGCTCCGGTGCAGGCCGTGCTCAAGGCCGACAACAAGGAGCAGGCCTTCGAAATGTGCGAGGCCATGCTGAAGCTCGGCGCCGGCCACACCGCCGCCATCCACACCAACAACGAGGACCTGGTCCGCGAATACGGCCTGCGCATGCACGCCTGCCGTATCATCTGGAACCAGCCGAGCTCCCTCGGCGGCATCGGCGATATCTACAACGCCATCGCCCCGTCGCTCACCCTGGGCTGCGGCTCCTACGGCGGCAACTCGGTTTCCGGCAACGTCCAGGCCGTCAACCTCATCAACATCAAGCGCATCGCTCGGAGGAACAACAACATGCAGTGGTTCAAGATTCCGGCCAAGACCTACTTCGAGCCGAACGCCATCAAGTACCTGCGCGACATGTACGGCATCGAAAAGGCCGTCATCGTCTGCGACAAGGTGATGGAACAGCTCGGCATCGTCGACAAGATCATCGACCAGCTGCGCGCACGCTCCAACCGCGTCACCTTCCGCATCATCGACTACGTCGAGCCGGAGCCCTCCGTCGACACCGTCGAAAAGGGTGCGGCCATGATGCGCGAGGAGTTCGAGCCCGACACGATCATCGCGGTCGGCGGCGGCTCCCCGATGGACGCGGCGAAGATCATGTGGTTGCTGTACGAGCACCCGGAAATCGCCTTCTCCGACGTGCGTGAGAAGTTCTTCGATATCCGTAAGCGCGCCTTCAAGATCCCGCCGCTGGGCAAGAAGGCCAAGCTCGTGTGCATCCCGACCTCCTCCGGCACCGGCTCCGAGGTCACCCCGTTCGCCGTGATCACCGACCACAAGACCGGCTACAAGTACCCGATCACCGATTACGCGCTGACCCCGTCCGTCGCCATCGTCGACCCGGTGCTGGCACGCACCCAGCCGCGCAAGCTGGCCTCCGACGCCGGCTTCGACGCCCTGACCCACTCCTTCGAGGCCTACGTCTCCGTGTACGCCAACGACTTCACCGACGCCATGGCCCTGCACGCGGCCAAGCTCGTGTGGGACAACCTGGCCGAATCGGTCAACGGCGAGCCCGGACTGGCCAAGACCAACGCCCAGGAGAAGATGCACAACGCCGCCACCATGGCCGGCATGGCATTCGGCTCCGCGTTCCTCGGCATGTGCCACGGCATGGCCCACACCTTGGGCGCCCTGCTGCACATCGCCCACGGCCGCACCAACTCCATCCTGCTGCCGTACGTGATCCGCTACAACGGCCAGATCCCGGAGGAGCCCACCTCCTGGCCGAAGTACAACAAGTACATCGCGCCGGAACGCTACCAGGAGCTCGCCAAGAACCTCGGCATCGACCCGGGCAAGACCCCGGCCGAAGGCGTGGAGAACCTGGCGAAGGCCGTCGAGGATTACCGCGACAACAAGCTCGGCATGAACAAGAGCTTCCAGGATTGCGGTGTGGACGAGGACTTCTTCTGGTCCATCCTCGATCAGGCCGGCATGCGCGCCTACGAGGACCAGTGCACCCCGGCGAACCCGCGCATCCCGCTGATCAACGACATGAAGGACATCGCCGTGGCCGCGTACTACGGTGTCTCCCAGGCCGAAGGCCACAAGATCCGCGTGGAGCGCGAAGGCGAGGCCGCCACTGAGGAAGCCTCCGAGCGCGTCTGATTCCGCCGCGCCGAACCGCACCTTTATATAAGGTGCCGCACGGTACCTTATATATAGGTATGTGATGGCAAGGCGCATAGCGGTATGATCCGCGACGCGGTAACGCGATAGCAGGCAAGGAGCCCGACGGGATAACCCGCCGGGCTCCTTGCCGTTTACTAGGCTTTTTGCCTGCCGGTGTTGGATTTCGTCCATGCCTCACGTAGCGTAGGTGGCATGACAGCATCCTCGAAACGACGTACCAGTAAGAAGAGCAGCATACGGAGGCGATTGCGCGCCTGGCTCCCCGGGCAGCCCGGCGCGGTGATGATGGCGATGACGCCCGCGTTGGGCGGCGACATCGCATCCGTCGCCTATGACGGGTTCTCCGCAGCCCCTTGGTGGCTGACCGCGTGCTGGATGTTGTGCTACTGCGTGCAGTTCTCCGCCGCGCGATGGTTCAAGTCGCGCGGTTCGCGGCGCTGGTTGCGCCAGCCGCTCGTCTATTGCGCGATCCTGTGTGCGGTGGGCATCCCCTTCATCGCCGTGCATCCCGACATCCTCGCCTGGGCGCCGACCATGGTGATACTCGCCGTGGCGTCGTTCGCCGCCTCATGGCTGCGCAAGGAGCGGTCGCTGTGGTCGAACGCGGTGGCGGTGGCGGCCGCCTGCCTGATGGCCTTGCTCACCTTCCGGTACGGATGCGATCTGGATATCGTCCGCAAGCTCGGTAACACCGGCATCGTCATCCCCGATCTGGGCATCCGTGATCTGACCGTACCGGGCGTTGACGGATCGGGCAGCCTGCTGGCGTGCGCGTTCGCCATCGCGCAGTTCGGATCCGTGCTTTTCGTCAAAACCATGATCCGCGAGCGTGGGAACACAAAATATCTTGCGGCCTCATGGGCATGGCATGCCGTGGCGGTGGCCATCGCATCCGCCGTGCATATGCCGATGCTCACCGTTCTCAGCGCGCTGCTGCTCATCCGCGCGGTGGTCATGCCGCTTCTCGCCAAACATAGAACGGTCCGCCCGCTGCACACGGGGCTCGTCGAATTCGCGTCCAGCATCGCCTCCTGCGCACTTATCGTGGGTACCGCGGTCTGAATCTCAACGGATCTCAACGGATCTCAACGAACGGCGACACGCCGAACACCATCGAGCCCTGCTTAGTCAGGGCTCGGTGCTTTAATGAACAAGTTGCCTGTTTTGGGCTCGCAAATTGGAATCAAAAAAGCGAGCGCGGGATCGGACCCACAACCGTGGATTCGATGGGCCGCGCACTGATGACGGATGACCGCCTGGAGGACGTATGTCCAATGGAGGCCATGCGCGCCGGTGCCCTCAACACGAAACAGGCTGGTAAACAGTACACGAATCGCTAGAAAGGGCGGACGGCAATGGCGGGACAGAAAATCCGCATCAGGCTTAAGTCCTATGACCACGAGGTCATCGACCAATCGGCGAAGAAGATCGTCGAAACGGTGACGAACGCGGGCGCAACTGTTGTTGGCCCCGTTCCGCTGCCGACCGAGAAGAACGTTTTCTGTGTTATTCGTTCTCCTCACAAGTATAAGGATTCTCGCGAGCACTTCGAGATGCGCACGCACAAGCGTCTTATCGACATCGTGGACCCGACCCCCAAGGCCGTGGATTCCCTGATGCACATCGACCTGCCCGCAGATGTCAACATCGAGATCAAGCTGTAAGGGAGGAGGAACCGATATGTCGCAAAGAGCAGATCGCAAGGCCCTGCTGGGCAAGAAGCTCGGCATGACCCAGGTGTGGGATGAGAACGGTCTCTTCGTTCCCGTCACGCTGGTCGACGTCTCCACCAACGTGGTGACCGCCATCAAGACCGAGGAAACCGACGGCTACACCGCGGTTCAGATCGGTTACGGCCAGATCGACCCGACCAAGGTGACCAAGCCGCTGGCTGGCCACTTCGCCAAGGCCGGCGTCACCCCGCGTCGTCACCTCGTTGAGGTGCGCGAGGACAACGCCACCGAGTATGAGCTGGGCCAGGAACTCACCGCCGAAGTGTTCGAAGAGGGCGCTGAGGTCGACGTGACCGGCACCACCAAGGGCAAGGGCTTCGCCGGCACCATCAAGCGCTGGGGCTTCAAGTCCTACCGTCGTACCCACGGCTCCCACAAGAACGAACGTCGTCCGGGTTCGGTCGGCGCTTGCGCAACCCCGAGCCGTATCCTCAAGGGCAAGCGCATGGCTGGCCGCATGGGTCATGTGACCTCCACCGTGCAGAACCTCACCATCGTCTCCGCGGATGTTGAGAACGGCATCCTCGCCATCAAGGGCGCCATCCCCGGCCCCAAGGGCGGCATCGTTCTCGTCCGTTCGGCAGTGAAGGGAGCCTGATAAATCATGGCAAACGTTACTCTGAACGTCACCGACGCCAAGGGCGCCAAGACCGGCACCGTTGAGGCTCCTGCCGAGCTGTTCGGCTTCTCCGCCGAAGAAGTGCAGGCCCACGTGCCGCTGATCCACCAGGTCGTCGTGGCCCAGCTTGCCGCTGCTCGCCAGGGCACCCACGCCACCAAGACCCGCGCCAACGTTTCCGGCGGCGGCAAGAAGCCGTGGAAGCAGAAGGGCACCGGCCGCGCTCGTCAGGGCTCGACCCGCGCTCCGCAGTGGTACCACGGTGGTGTCGTGTTCGGCCCGCAGCCGCGCAAGTACGACCAGCGCACCCCGAAGAAGATGAAGGCCGCAGCTCTGAAGTACGTGCTGTCCGATCGCGCTAACGCCGGTCGCATCGCAGTCGTCGACTTCGCTGTCGCCGATGCTCCTTCCACCAAGGCCGCCGTTGCTGCACTGACCCCGATCACCGAGAACCGTTTCACCACCGTCGTGCTCACCCGCGACAACGTGAACGAGTGGCTCTCCGTGCGCAACATCCCGACCGTTCACCCGATTTTCGTCGATCAGCTCAACACGTACGATGTGGTTACCGCGCAGTACGTCGTCTTCTCCAAGGAAGCCTTCGAGGCTTTCGTGGCCGCGAAGACCGAGCCGAAGGAGGCCTGATTTAGATGGTCGCTATTCACAAGCCGGCACACGACGTGATTATCAAGCCCGTCGTTTCCGAGAAGAGCTACGCCGCTTCCGACCGTGGCCAGTACACCTTCGTGGTGGCCCCGAACGCGAACAAGGTGCAGATCAAGCAGGCTATTGAAGAGATCTTCAACGTCAAGGTGACGAACGTCAACACCCTCAACCGCGCCGGCAAGCGTCAGCGCACCCGCAACGGTTTCGGCCAGCGCGCTTCCCAGAAGCGTGCGATCGTGACCGTCGCCGAGGGCCAGACGATCGACATCTTCGGTAACTGAAGGCTAGCCGAGAAAAGTTAAAGGAAGAACTACATTATGGCTATCCGCGTATATAAGCCGACGACTGCAGGCCGCCGCAACGCGTCCGTCTCGGACTTCTCCGAGATTACGCGCTCCACGCCTGAGAAGTCGCTGGTTCGCAAACTGTCCAAGACCGGTGGTCGCAACTCCTACGGCCGCATGACCTCCCGCCATCGCGGCGGCGGCCACAAGCGTCAGTACCGTCTCATCGACTTCCGTCGTTGGGACAAGGATGGCGTGCCCGCAAAGGTTGCGCACATCGAATACGATCCGAACCGTACCGCCAACATCGCCCTGCTGCACTACGCAGACGGCGAGAAGCGCTACATCATCGCGCCGAAGGGCATCAAGCAGGGCGACGTCATCGAGACCGGTGCCCAGGCTGATATCAAGCCGGGCAACAACCTGCCGCTGAAGAACATCCCGACCGGTACGATCGTGCACGCCATCGAGCTCCGCCCGCTGGGCGGCGCGAAGATCGCCCGCTCCGCCGGCACTTCCGTCCAGCTCGTGGCCAAGGACGGTGCCTACGCCCAGCTGCGTATGCCGTCCGGCGAAATCCGTAACGTCGACGCGCGCTGCCGCGCCACCGTCGGCGAGGTCGGCAACGAAGAGCACGCCAACGTGCAGCTCGGCAAGGCCGGTCGCGCTCGTTGGATGGGCAAGCGCCCGATCACCCGTGGTGAATCCATGAACCCGGTCGACCACCCGCACGGCGGTCGTACCCGTGGTGGCAAGCCGCCGGTTTCCCCGTGGGGCAAGGGTGAAGTTCGTACTCGCCGTCCGAAGAAGGCTTCGAACAAGATGATTGTTCGTCGTCGTCCGAACGGTAAGAACCGCAAGTAAGGAAGGTCGAGAAGATGACTCGTAGCATCAAGAAGGGCCCCTTCGTCGACGCCCACTTGCAGAAGAAGGTCGACGAGCAGAACGAGAAGGGCACCCACAACGTCATCAAGACGTGGTCCCGTCGTTCTATGATCACCCCTGACTTCATCGGTCACACCTTCGCCGTCCACGACGGTCGCAAGCACGTGCCGGTGTTCGTCACCGAATCCATGGTTGGCCACAAGCTCGGTGAGTTCGCCCCCACGAAGACCTTCAAGGGTCACGTGAAGGACGACAAGAAGGCCCGCCGCTAAAGGAGAGAATGACTTATGGAAGCTAAAGCAATCGCTCGTCACGTCCGCGTGACGCCGCGCAAGGCTCGCCGCATGGTCGACCTCATCCGAGGCAAGCAGGCGACTGAAGCCGTTACCATTCTGAAGTTTGCTCCGCAGGCCGCGTCCCTTCCGGTTCGCAAGGTCCTGGAGAGCGCCATCGCCAACGCTCGCGTCAAGGCCGAGAGGGCTGGCGAGCCGTTCCGCGAGAACGATCTGGTCGTGAAGGAGACCTACGTGGACGAAGGCGTGACGCTGAAGCGTTTCCGCGCCCGTGCCCAGGGTCGTGCCGCTCGTATCAACAAGCGCACCAGCCACATCACGGTCGTCGTTGCCAACAAGGAAGGAGACCGCTAAAGATGGGTCAGAAGATCAATCCCTTTGGCTATCGCCTGGGTATTACTGAGAACCATCGTTCCAAGTGGTTCTCCGATTCCAACAAGGTCGGCGAACGTTACCGCGACTTCGTGCTTGAGGACGACAAGATCCGCAAGGAGATGAGCAAGGACCTCGAGCGTGCCGGCGTGAGCAAGATCGTGATCGAGCGCACCCGTGACCGCGTCCGCGTGGACATCCACACCGCCCGTCCGGGCATCGTGATCGGCCGTCGTGGCGCCGAAGCTGAGCGCGTTCGCGCCAAGCTGGAGAAGATCACCGGCAAGCAGGTCCAGCTCAACATCTTCGAAGTCAAGAACGCCGCGCTGGACGCCCAGCTCGTCGCCCAGGGCATCGCTGAGCAGCTGACCAACCGCGTGACCTTCCGTCGCGCGATGCGCAAGGCTCAGCAGGACGCCATGCGCGCCGGTGCCAAGGGTATCCGCATCAAGCTCTCCGGCCGCCTCGGCGGTGCGGAAATGAGCCGTTCCGAGTTCTACCGCGAGGGTCGCGTTCCGCTGCAGACCCTGCGCGCCCTGATCGATTACGGCTTCTTCGAGGCCAAGACCACCTACGGCCGTATCGGCGTCAAGGTGTGGATCTACAAGGGCGACATGACCGAACGTGAGTTCGAAGAGCAGCAGGCACAGCAGAACAACCGCTCCGGCCGTCGTGGCGATCGCCGCCCGCGTCGTGGCAACCGTTCCGCAGCCAAGCCGCAGACCGCCGAGGCTCCCAAGGCCGAAGCCGCTGCCGAGGCTCCCGCTGCCACGGAAACGAAGGAGTGAGCAAGAATGCTTATCCCAAAGAGGACTAAGTACCGCAAGCAGCACCGCCCGGTTCGTACTGGCATGTCCAAGGGCGGCAACGAGATCAACTTCGGTGATTTCGGCATCCAGGCTCTGGCACCGGCCTACGTGACCAACCGCCAGATCGAAGCCGCTCGTATCGCCATGACTCGTTACATCAAGCGTGGCGGCCGCGTGTGGATCACCATCTTCCCGGATCGTCCGCTCACCAAGCACGCGCTCGGTGCTCGAATGGGTTCCGGTAAGGGCGCCCCGGAGTTCTGGGTTGCCAACATCCACCCTGGTCGCGTGATGTTCGAGATCGGTGGCGTGTCCGAAGACGTCGCTCGCGAGGCTCTGCGCCGCGCAATCGACAAGCTCCCCATGAAGTGCCGTGTGATTGCACGTGAAGGCGGTGACATCTGATATGGCAGTCGGAACCGAAGAGTACTCCATCAAGAATCTCAACGAGAAGACCAACGAGGAGATCGAGGGCTTCCTGAAGAAGTCCAAGGAAGAGCTGTTCAACCTGCGCTTCCAGTCCGCAACCGGTCAGCTCGACAACACGGCTCGTCTCAAGGCCGTCAAGCATGACATCGCCCGCATGTACACTGTGCTGCGTGAGCGTGAGCTTGGCATCACCGCTGAGCCGGCCGCTGAAACCGTTAAGGAGAAGTGAACATGGCTGAAGAGCGCAACTTCCGCAAGGTTCGCCGCGGTTACGTCGTGTCCGACGCTATGGACAAGACCATTTCCGTGGAGCTTGAGAAGCGTTCGACCCACCCGCTGTACGGCAAGGTCGTTCGTTCCACCAAGACGGTCAAGGCCCATGATGAACACAACGAAGCCCATGTTGGCGACCTCGTGAGTATTATGGAGACTCGGCCTCTGAGCAAGACCAAGCGTTGGCGTCTCGATACCATTATCGAACGCGCCAAGTAAACAAAAGTTCGGCAAGGCTCGCCGTACACTGGGCGCAGCAGGAAACACCTCTAGGGGTGTTGCTATTGTGGCCATCTGGAAAGATGGTCACTTTGCTGCGCCCAGTGTGCGGGGAGAACCAGCTCGGCTAAGGAGAATCAATGATTCAGCAGGAAACGCGGCTTCATGTCGCCGACAACACGGGTGCTAAGGAAATCCTTGCCATCCGCGTGCTCGGTGGATCGAAGCGACGCTATGCCGGCCTGGGCGACGTCATCGTCGCCTCGGTCAAGGACGCGATCCCTGGCGGATCGGTCAAGAAGGGCGACGTTGTCAAGGCAGTCGTCGTTCGTACCGTCAAGGAGCACCGTCGTGCGGACGGCTCCTACATCAAGTTCGACGAGAACGCAGCGGTTATTCTCGGCTCCGGCCGTGAACCGAAGGGCACTCGTATCTTCGGACCGATTGCTCGTGAGCTGCGCGACAAGCGCTTCATGCGCATCGTGTCCCTCGCCCCGGAGGTGATCTGACATGGTAGCCAAGATCAAGAGCGGCGACCTGGTCAAGGTCATCCGCGGCAAGGACCGTGGTAAGGAAGGCACCGTTACCCGCGTGCTCTCCAACGATCGTCTGATCGTCGAAGGTGTCCAGATCGTCAAGAAGCACGTGCGCGCCACCCAGCAGGGTCAGCAGTCGGGCATCGTCTCCGTTGAGGCTCCGATCCATCGCTCCAACGTGATGCTGATCGACCCGGAGACCAAGAAGCCCACTCGCGTTGGCGTGAACGTCAAGGAAGAGGCTCGCGACGGCAAGGTCAAGACCGTGCGCGTGCGCGTTGCCAAGAAGTCCGGAAAGGAGCTGGCATGACCGACACCACTACCGTCGAAGCGCCGGCAACTCCGCGCTTGAAGGTGCAGTACAACGAGCAGATCGTGCCTGAGCTGGAGAAGGAGTTCAAGTACTCCAACCCCATGCAGGTTGCGCGTGTGCAGAAGGTCGTCGTCTCCATGGGTGTCGGCGCCGCCGCTCGCGACTCCAAGCTCATCGAAGGCGCCGTCAAGGACCTCACCGCCATCACCGGCCAGAAGCCGAAGATCACCAAGGCCAAGAAGTCCGTCGCGCAGTTCCACCTGCGTGAAGGCCAGGCCATCGGTGCGTACGTGACCCTCCGTGGCGATCGTATGTGGGAGTTCCTGGACCGTCTCCTGACGCTGGCTCTGCCGCGTATCCGCGATTTCCGCGGCATCAACGGCCACCAGTTCGATGGACAGGGCAACTACAACTTCGGTCTCACCGAACAGTCCATGTTCCACGAGATCATCCCGGACGAGATCGATCACCAGCGCGGTATGGACATCACCGTGGTGACCAGCACCAAGGACGACAAGGAAGCTTACGCTCTGCTTAAGCACCTTGGCTTCCCTTTCAAGGAGAACTGATATGGCAAAAACCGCTCTGAAGAACAAGGCGGCCGCTAAGCCGAAGTTCAAGGTGCGCGCTTACACGCGCTGCCAGGTCTGCGGTCGTCCTCATTCCGTGTATCGTAAGTTCGGCCTGTGCCGCATCTGCCTTCGCGAGAAGGCCCACCGCGGCGAGCTGCCCGGCGTTACGAAGTCCAGTTGGTAAACATCGACGCTGAAGGTCCGCGGCTGATTCCCCGATAGGGGATAGGCGGCGGAAACCACGGCGAGAAAGGGCACTAGCCCACAATGACAATGACAGATCCGATCGCAGACATGCTTACGCGTCTGCGTAATGCGAGCGCGGCAAAGCACGAGACCGTGGATATGCCGTACTCCAAGTTCAAGGCGAACATTGCCGAGATTCTGAAGCGCGAAGGCTTTATCAAGGACTTCACCGCCAAGGAAGCCAAGGTCGGCCAGACTCTTGAGGTCACCCTCAAGTACGGCCCCAACGGCGAGCGTTCCATCCAGGGCATCAAGCGCATCTCCAAGCCGGGCCTGCGTCGCTACGCGAAGTCCGACTCCCTGCCGATGCCGCTCGGTGGCCTTGGTATCGCAATCATCTCGACCTCGTCGGGACTGCTGACCCAGAAGGAATGCCTCGATCGAGGCATCGGCGGCGAAATCGTCGCTTACGTTTGGTGAGAAAGGAGAGCTGAAACATGGCATCGCATATTGGTAAGCTCCCCGTCACCATTCCGGCTGGCGTGGAAGTCAAGATTGACGGTCAGAACTTCTCGGTCAAGGGCGCCAAGGGCTCCGATTCCTACGTGATCCCCGAGGGCATCACCGCTGCCGTCGAAGGCAACGAGATCGTCCTGACCCCGGCTGATGATCAGCGCACCACCCGTGCAATGCACGGCCTGAGCCGCTCCATCATCGCCGGCATGGTGAAGGGTGTGCACGAAGGCTACACCAAGACCCTGGATATCGTCGGCACCGGTTACCGCGCCGTCGCCAAGGGCAAGGGCATCGAGTTCTTCCTCGGCTACTCCCACACCATTACCGTGAACCCGCCGGAAGGCATCGAGTTCGAACTGCCGAACCCCAACCAGGTGATCGTCAAGGGCACCGACAAGCAGGTTGTGGGCCAGGTTGCTGCGAATATCCGCAAGCTGCGCGCTCCGGAACCCTACAAGGGCAAGGGTGTCAAGTACACCGACGAGCGTATTCTGCGCAAGGCTGGAAAGGCTGGTAAGTGATATGAGCGTAGCTATTCTCGGAAAAGGCAAGAAGGTTGCTCTCAAGCGCCGTCACGCACGCATCCGCAAGCACATTGCCGGTACCGCCGAGCGTCCGCGCCTGGTGGTCACCCGCTCCAACCGTCACATGGTCGCTCAGATCGTGGACGACACCAAGGGCGTTACCCTGGTGTCCGCTTCCACTCTGACCGCTGATTTCGCCGGTTTCGAAGGCACCAAGGTCGAGGCCGCCAAGAAGGTCGGCCAGCTGGTTGCTGAGAAGGCCAAGGCCGCTGGCATCGACACCGTCGTGTTCGACCGTGGTGGCAACAAGTACACCGGTCGTGTCGCAGCTGTCGCTGAGGGCGCCCGTGAGGGAGGTCTGGCACTGTGAGCGAAGAAGTGAAGGAAACTCAAGTGGCTGAAGATCAGAACACTCAGGCCGCTCCGGCTGAAGAGAAGTCCAACGACGATCGTCGTGGTGGCCGTCGTGGCCAGCGTGGCGAAGGCCGTCGCGGTGAGCGTCGCAACCGTCGCGAAGAGAACAAGGGCGATGAGCTCCTCGATCGCGTCGTGACCATCAACCGCGTGTCCAAGACCCACAAGGGTGGTCGTACGTTCAGCTTCGCCGCCCTCGTGGTGGTCGGCGACGGCAACGGCACCGTGGGTGTCGGCTACGGCAAGTCCCGTGAGGTCCCGGCCGCTATCGCCAAGGGCCAGCTGGATGCTAAGAAGCACATGTTCAACGTGCCGCGCGTGCGTGGCACCATCACCCACCCGGTGATCGGCCACGACGCCGCTGGCACCGTCCTGCTGCGTCCGGCCGCTCCCGGTACCGGTGTTATCGCCGGTGGTCCGGTGCGTGCCGTCATGGAGTGCGCCGGTATCTCCGATGTTTTGACCAAGTCCATGGGTTCGCCCACCGCGATCAACATGGTGCGTGCGGTCGTCGACGCCCTCAAGCAGCTTGAGGAGCCGGAGGAGATCGCTGCCCGCCGTGGCCTTTCCCTCGAGGAAGTCGCTCCGGATGCCCTGCTGCGCGCCCGCGCCGCCGGCATTGCCGAAGCCCGCAAGGCTCGCGAAGAGGCTGCCGCTGAAGCGAAGGATGGTGAGTGATTCACATGGCTAAGAACCTGAAGATTACGCTGCACCACGGTCTCGTGAACCGTAAGCCGAACCAGCGCGCGACTGCGCAGACCCTGGGTCTGCGCAAGATCGGCCAGACCGTTGTCCGCGAGGACACCCCGGCCGTGCGCGGTATGGTCAACGTGCTGCGTCACCTGGTCACCGTTGAGGAGGCTGACTGATTATGGCAGATAACGAAATTCTGCAGATGCACGATCTGAAGCCCGCCCCGGGCGCCAAGAAGGACCGCACCCGCGTGGGTCGTGGTGAAGGCTCCAAGGGTAAGACCTCCGGTCGTGGCGCCAAGGGCCAGACCAAGCGTACGCACGTGCGCGCAGGCTTCGAAGGTGGCCAGCTGCCGCTGTACATGCGCCTGCCGAAGCTGCGTGGCTTCAAGAGCCCGTTCAAGACGGAGTTCCAGGTCATCAACATCACCAAGCTCACCGAGTTCTTCCCGGAGGGTGGCGAACTGACCGTGGCCGACCTGGTCGCCAAGGGCGCCGTCCGCAACGGTTACCCGGTGAAGGTCCTGGGCGATGGCGAGACCACCGTCAAGTACACGCTGAAGGGCGTGAAGGCTTCCGCCTCCGCCAAGGCCAAGATCGAGGCCGCCGGCGGTTCCATCTCCGAAGACTGATTCGTTTTCGGTAAGGTGATTTGAAATGGCCCCCTTGCCTGCAAGGGGGCCATTTTTTGTGAGATGTGTGCGCACGAAGTAGACACTGTCGACTATGCTCGTGCGTTAGTGAATTGTTTTGTATCTGTGGTGTGTCAATTGTGCGCCTAACACCATAAGGGAGGAATCTAGGTGAGGACGTTAATCCAGGCCTTGAAGACGAAGGAACTGAGGAAGAAGATCCTCTTCGTTCTTTTCATCATCATTATCTATCGCATTGGCTCGTTCATTCCTACCCCGGGTGTGGACTACAAGGTCGTGCAGAAGTGCGTCACCACTCTGTCCGGCAATCAGGAGAACTTCATCGGGCTTGTCAACCTGTTCTCCGGCGGCGCCATGCTGCAGCTGTCGATCTTCGCGCTGGGCGTCATGCCGTACATCACCGCGTCCATCGTCATCCAGCTGCTGCGCGTCGTGATCCCGCGCTTCGAGGCGCTGCATAAGGAAGGCCAGTCCGGCGAGACCAAGCTGACCCAGTACACGCGTTATCTGACCATCGGCCTCGCAGTGCTGCAGTCCACCACCATTCTGGTCACCGCGCGTTCCGGCGCCCTGTTCAACTACCAGTGCTCCCAGGTCATCCCCGACGGTTCCGTGTGGAACCTCGTGGTCATGGTCCTCATCATGACCGGCGGTACCGGCCTGATTATGTGGATGGCCGAACTCATCACCGATAAGGGCATCGGTCAGGGTATGTCCGTCCTTATCTTCATGTCCATCTGCTCCGGCTTCCTGCCGCAGCTGTGGGAGATCGGGTACGGCACCAACGGCACGGACGGCGACTGGGGTAAGTTCGCCATCGTGGTTTCCGTGCTGGTCGTCATCCTCATCTTCGTCGACTTCGTCGAGCTCTGCCAGCGCCGTATCCCGGTGCAGTACACCCGCCGCATGATCGGCCGCAAGATGTACGGCGGCTCCTCCACCTACCTGCCGCTGAAGATCAACATGTCCGGCGTCATCCCGCCGATCTTCGCATCCTCCATCCTGGCCATCCCGACCCTGGTCGCCCAGTTCGGCAGCTCCGATCAGTCCTGGGTCAAGTGGATCAACGCCAACCTGGGCAACACCACCTCCGTGTGGTACATCGCCCTGTACGCGCTGATGATCGTCTTCTTCTGCTTCTTCTACACGTCGATCACGTTCAACCCGGACGAGACCGCCGACAACATGAAGCAGTACGGCGGCTTCATCCCTGGCATCCGCGCGGGCAGCGCCACCAGCCGCTACCTGACCTACGTGATGAACCGTCTGAACACGGTCGGCGCGGTCTACCTGCTGTTCGTGGCCCTGATCCCGACCGTGCTGATCATGGCCCTGAACCTCAACACCAAGCTGCCGTTCGGTGGCACCACCATCCTGATCATCGCGGGCGTCGGCCTCGACACCCTGCGTCAGGCGAAGGCGCAGACCGAACAGTTCCAGTACGCTGGCTTCCTGTTCGAGAACACCGATCACCAGGAAGGCAAGTGACGGGTCGCTGACCCGGCCATACTTACGGAGCGCTACGGAGCTGGACTTCGATAGCGCTCCGTTACGTATAACCCACACAACAGAATCCAACATAGAAAGAGAACCCTCATGCGTCTGCTGATCATGGGCCCCCAGGGCGTCGGCAAGGGCACCCAGGCCGCACTGCTCGCCGAGCATTACGGCATCCCCGCCATCTCCACTGGTGACATCTTCCGTGCCAACATCAAGGGCAAGACCGAGCTCGGCCTCAAGGTCATCGAATACACCGACAAGGGCGAGCTGGTCCCCGACGAGCTCACCAACTCCATCGTCAAGGACCGTCTGGCCCAGGACGACACCGCCAACGGCTGGATCCTCGACGGCTACCCGCGTAACGCCGCCCAGGTCGAAGCCCTCGACGCCATGCTCGAAGAGCTCGGCACCCCGCTCGACGCCGTGGTCGCCCTCGACGCCGATCATGACGTGCTGATGGCCCGCATCGCCAAGCGCGCCGAGGAACAGGGCCGCACCGACGACACGCCGGAAGCCATCGCCAAGCGCCTCGCCACCTACGCCAAGGAGACCGCGCCGCTGCTGGACACCTACAAGAGCCGTGGCCAGCTGGTCGCCATCGACGGTGTTGGCGAGATCGACGCCATCCAGAAGAACATTGTCGACGCGCTCGACGCCCGCTGAACGGACGTCTGATCGCCGTAGCGAACTCATGACGGCGGGGTAGACCCGCCGGCCTATAGGGCCCCCAATATCGCGTGACACGCCGTCCGCGATCTTGGGGGCCCTACTGTGTATTCTTGCAAGTTGGTGTTTCTTCGGAAGCGCCGTGTAATGCACCCACAAGGATGGACTGGAGCTAATGGCTAAAGACGGTGTGATTGAAGTCGAAGGTCAGGTAGTCGAAGCACTGCCGAACGCGATGTTTCGTGTTGAACTTGAGAACAAGCACATCGTGCTGGCCACCATCTCCGGAAAGATGCGGAAGAACTACATTCGCATCCTCCCGCAGGATCGCGTGGTGCTCGAGATGAGCCCGTACGATCTGACTCGCGGACGCATTACGTACCGTTATAAGTAAAGGTACAAGTAAAGGAAAACCATGAAGGTCAGCCCTAGTGTGAAGAGGATCTGCGAAAACTGCCGCGTGATCCGTCGTCACGGCCGCGTCATGGTGATCTGTGTCAACCCGCGCCACAAGCAGCGCCAGGGCTGAGCAGATTTCCCTGCGGCACAAGTAATAAGGCACTTTCTCACAACGCCTTCTCTTGGAAGCGACGTTGAACCACGGGTACGTAGGCCCGTGCCGGATAACCGGGCGAGAGGGTGCAAGACCTACGGAGCATAGAAGGAATCGCAATGGCACGTCTTGCCGGAGTCGACATCCCTAACGAGAAGCGCATCGAGATCGCCCTCACCTACATTTTCGGTGTGGGTCGCACTCGTGCGAAGCAAACGCTTGCTGCGACCGGTATCAACCCGGATATTCGCGTCAAGGATCTTACCGACGAGCAGCTGATCACGCTGCGTGACTACCTCGAAGCCAACTTCAAGATCGAGGGCGATCTGCGTCGTGAGATCGACGCCGATATCCGTCGTAAGATTCAGATCAACTGCTATCAAGGCCAGCGTCACCGTAAGGGTCTTCCCGTGCGTGGTCAGCGCACCAAGACCAATGCTCGTACCCGCAAGGGCCCGAAGCGCACGGTCGCCGGAAAGAAGAAGGCCACCAAGTAATAGGTGGCGAGGCATACGCCACGAGGTGTGCATCCTCATCGCGTAGGCCAGCAAGACATTCGTTATTAGGAAACGAGGATCAATGGCAGCTCAGAAGCAAGCCGCGCGCAAGCCTCGTCGCCGCGACCGCAAGTCGGTCCCGGTCGGGCAGGCGCACATCAAGTCCACTTTTAACAACACGATCATCTCGATCACCGATCCGTCCGGCGCTGTGGTGTCCTGGGCCTCCGGTGGCGACGTCGGCTTCAAGGGCTCCCGTAAGTCCACGCCGTACGCTGCCGGCATGGCTGCCGAGTCCGCCGCCCGCAAGGCGATGGAACACGGCGTCAAGAAGGTCGACGTATTCGTGAAGGGCCCGGGTTCCGGTCGTGAAACCGCTATCCGCTCCCTGCAGTCTGCAGGTCTTGAAGTCGGCTCCATCACCGACGTCACCCCGCAAGCACACAACGGCGTTCGTCCCCCGAAGCGCCGTCGCGTCTGAGCACTACTAGACAATATTCATCCAACGTGCTTATGTTCGGCGAGTGCACCGCCGTTCAGAAGCTGAAAGGATACCACAGTGCTTATTGCACAGCGTCCGACTCTTACCGAGGAATCGCTGAATCCTCAGCGCTCCCGTTTTACTATCGAACCGCTTGAACCGGGCTTCGGCTACACGCTTGGCAACTCGCTGCGCCGTACCCTGTTGAGCTCGATTCCGGGTGCCGCTGTTACTTCGGTACGTATCTCCGGTGCCCTGCATGAGTTCACCACTCTGCCGGGTGTGCAGGAAGACGTCACCGAGATCCTGCTGAACATCAAGGGCATCGTGCTCACCAGCGAATATGATGAGCCCGTCGTGATGTACCTGCGCAAGAGCGGCAAGGGTGAAGCCACCGCAGGCGATATCACCCCGCCCGCCGGCGTCACCATCGCCAACCCGGACAAGCACATCGCCACCCTCGCCGAAGATGGCGAACTCGAGATCGAGTTCACCGTCGAGCGTGGCCGCGGTTACGTCCCGGCGTCGATGAACAAGCAGGATGCTGACGAAATCGGCCGTATCCCGGTCGATTCCATCTACTCCCCGGTGCTCAAGGTGAGCTACAAGGTCGAGGCCACCCGTGTGGAACAGCGCACGGACTTCGACAAGCTCATTCTGGACGTGGAGACCAAGCCGGCCATTTCCCCGCGTGACGCGGTGGCTTCCGCCGGTTCCACCCTGGTGGAGCTCTTCGGTCTGTGCCGTGAGCTCAACGTTCAGGCTGAGGGCGTTGAGGTTGGTTCCGCTCCCGTTGTGGAAGAAGCCAACCCCGAGCATGCCGTGCCGATTGAGGATCTGAACCTCACTCAGCGCAGCTACAACTGCCTGAAGCGTGAGGGCATCCACACCATCGGTGAGCTTGTCTCCCACACCGAGCAGGATCTGCTCGACATCCGCAATTTCGGTATGAAGTCCATCGACGAGGTCAAGGAGAAGCTCCAGTCCCTGGGGCTTTCCCTGAAGGCTTCGCCGCTCGGCGACTTCGACCCCAATAATCTCGAAGGCGGCACTTTCTTCTCCCCGGAAGACGAGTGATCGCATAACCTTCGACCAACCGCTTGACCGGTTCGGATGTTCGGGCTCTTGCCCACCTGAACCGGCCCGGCAAAAGGAGTAACAATGCCTACACCCAAGAAGGGCCCGCGTCTGGCGTCCAGCCCGGCACACGAGCGCCTTATGCTCGCGAACATGGCTACCAGCCTGTTCCAGAACGGCCGCATCACCACCACGCTGCCGAAGGCCAAGCGCCTTCGTCCGCTGGCCGAGCGCCTGATCACCTTCGCCAAGCGCGGTGATCTGCACTCCCGCCGTCGCGTGATGCGCGTCATCCGCAACAAGTCCGTCGTGCATAAGCTGTTCACCGAGATCGCCGAGCAGATGGAGCAGCGCGAGGGCGGCTACACCCGCATCGTGAAGATCGCCTCCCGTACCGGCGACAATGCGCCTGCAGCCATCATCGAGCTCGTCACCGAGCCGGTGAGCCCGAAGAAGGCCGTCGTCAAGGAAGCCGAAGCCGCGACCAAGGTCGCCGCCGAAGCCGAAGCTCCCGTTGAGGAAGCCAAGGACGAGGCCGAGAAGGCTGAGTGAACCAGTAATTTAGCTGGTTGAAAAGGCTGGGAACCTGCGTGGTTCCCAGCCTTTTTCGTATATGAGGCGGGCTTATGCGCCTCGGGAATCGGGAAGCGGGAATGGGGGAGCGGAGCCGTGACCGCCTCGCCTCGTCGTGCGCGATGCCGTGCCATGCCATGCCGGAGCGTGCCGAATCACGCCATGCCGTGCCGTGCTATGCCATGCCGGGCGGCCTGCTCGAGGCGGTAAGCGAACCGGGTGGTTGCCGCGCGAAGGTTGAGGGAACCCGTACTATGGGTGGTTATGAGACTTCGGATCGATTTGGCATATGACGGCGGGGCATTCTACGGATGGGCCGTGCAACCAGACATTCGCACGGTGCAGGGGGAAGTGGAGCAGGCGCTTCACCGTATCCTGCGTGTCGCCGCCGATGATGCCGACGAGCCGCTGCGCCTGGTGGTGGCGGGGCGTACCGATACGGGCGTGCACGCCAGCCATCAGGTGTGCCATATCGACATCAGCGATGATGTCCTGCAACGGGCGGTCGGGCATATGAAGGTTCCCGCGGTGACCGCTTTGGAACATCGCCTGCAGCGTCTGCTGCCCGCTGACATCGCCATTCACCGCATCAGCGTGGCGCCGGAAGGCTTCGACGCCAGATTCTCCGCGCTGGAACGCACGTACGTGTATCGCATCGCCGACCGCCGAAGCGAAGTCGACCCGCGGCTGCGCGGCTGCGTGCTCCACATCGACGATGACCTCGACATCGAGGCGATGAACCATGCCGCGGCAATGACCATCGGCCTGCATGATTTCGGTTCCTTCGCCACCCCGAATCCGGGAGGCACCACCATCCGCGAAGTCAAGCGTGCGCGATGGACACGCATCGGCACGTCGCCGCTCGTTGCACCGAACGCATCGGAAACCGGCCGGGAAAAAGGCTCGGAAACCGGGTATATCGTGCCGACCTTCGAATCCGGTCTGGTTTGCTTCACCATCGTCGCCGACGCCTTCGCCCGCAATATGGTGCGATCGCTGGTCAACGGCTGCGTACAGGTCGGTCTCGGCAAGCGGGACCTCGACTGGTTCGCGGGCAAAATGGCCGTGCCCAAGCGCGAAGGCAGCACCGGGCCGATCGCGCCGCAGGGATTGACGTTGGAACACGTCGCCTACCCTTCGGACGATCAGCTGGCAGCACGCGCCCAGGCGATCCGCGCGAAGCGCACCCTGCCATGAGCCGATGAACCCATGAAACCCGGACAGACCGTCCGATCGGTCGGCCAGACGGTAGACCCAAGGCGCCGGGCGTTTTTCGGGAATGTTTCCGATGTGCCCGAGCCGTAACAATCCACGGCATTGTTCGGTAACCAACAATCATTACGTTCGCTTCCATCAGAGCATGATGCCCACGGCGGCATGCGTTGCGAGAGGTGGAAGGAGCGTGGAACGATGATCGAATCGGCGGCACGGAAACTGGCCAAGGAACTGGTGCTACGGCGTGAGGAAATCAATAGGGAACTCAGCCGCAACGGCGTGCGCTTCGGCGTATACAAGGACGGTGAATACCATGATCGCCTGTTCCCCTACGATCCGGTGCCGCGCATCATCGAATCCGACGAATTCGATCGGCTCGAAGCCGGTCTCAAACAGCGTGTGCGGGCATTGAACGCCTACCTGCGCGACATCTACTCCGACAAACAGATCATCCACGACGGCGTGGTTCCCGAGGAGTTCGTATACACGTCGGCCGGCTACTACCCGCAGGTGAACGGCGTCACCCCTCCGGGCGGCGTGTTCGCGCACATCGCGGGAGAGGACCTCGTACAAGGCGAGGACGGACGATGGTGGGTGCTGGAGGATAATCTGCGCATTCCCTCGGGAGCCAGCTACCCGCTGTTCGCACGCGACATCGAACGCCGCATCAACCCGCGCCTGTTCCGCGACGTGCATGTACGCGACAACCGCGACTATTCCCGTCTGCTGCGCAAGGCGATGGACTTCGTATCCACGGGCGGCATCGCGGTGGTGCTTTCGCCGGGCCGTTACAATTCCGCCTTCTTCGAACACGCGTACCTGGCCGAACAGACCGGCGCCACGCTCGCCTTCCCGGAGGATCTCGAAGTCGTCGACAATCGGCTGTACTTCCTCGACTATGCGGGCAACCGGCATCGCGTGGGCGTGGTCTACCGCAGACTCGCCGACGATTATCTCGACCCCTTCGCCTTCAACCCCGATTCGGTGATCGGCGTGCCGGGGCTGCTGTCCGCCTACCGCGCGGGCAACGTGTCCATCGTCAACGCGCCAGGCAACGGTGCGGCCGACGACAAGGCCATCTACTATTTCGTGCCGCGCATGATCAAGTACTACTTGGGCGAGGAGCCGATCTTGAGCAATGCGCCCACTTATATGCCCATGTTCGGCGAGGATCGCGCCGAAGTGCTCGATAGGCTCGGCGAACTGGTGATCAAGGATGTGGCCGAAGCCGGCGGCTACGGCGTGGTGTTCGGCAGTGATCTCGGCAAGACGGAGCGCGAGGATCTGGCCGATCGCATCAAGGCCGAACCCCGGCGATTCATCGCCCAGGAGGTCATCCAATTCCGCGACTTGGAAGTGGTCGATTCGGCGACCGGCGAAACCGTGCCGCGCAAGGCCGATCTGCGCGCCTTCGTCATCACCGGCCAGAACACGCACGTCTGGTATTCGGGCCTGACACGCTATTCGTCCGTTCCCGGGCAGATGATCGTCAACTCCTCGCAGGGAGGCGGATTCAAAGACACTTGGGTGCTCGCCCCCGACACGAAGGGCGGCACGCGTCCGGCCAACGAGATCACCTCGGTGAACCTCATCCCGCACGTGCGCAAGCATGCGCTGCAGCTGGTCACGGCATCCAAGGCGGATAACCTGTACTGGCTCGGGCGGTACACCGAACGCGCGTTCACCACGCTGGTGCAGTTCTACCCCTTCTACGACCGCGTGATGGACGAGGACACCGACGCGTTCCGGCCGTTCGCCCACGCGCTCGACCTGCCTGAGGACTTCGAGGATTTCGACGCGTTCATCGAATCGTTCCTGTACGACGGGAACAATCCGGATTCGGTGCGCAGCGCCATCGTATGTGCGTTCAACAATGCGGTGATCCTGCGCCCCGAACTGTCGTCGCGTCTGGTGCAGTACATCGAACTTGCCCTGACGAACATCACCGATGCCGCGGAACGCAGCGCCAACGACGGCGATATCTACGCGCAGCGCGACGTGGCGGACAATATGCTCGCGTTCTGGGGCGGCATCGAGAACTCCTCGGCCGACAAGGAGCTGAAGGCGTTCATCTTCGTCGGCAAATACCTTGAACGCATCGACCTGTACACGCGCTTCCACATGCCGGATGACGACTTGGAAGTGTCGCTGCGCAATCTGGAGGCGTACGCGCATCTCCTCGACGGGCTGCCGTTGCCGCAATGCTTCGCGGACGGGTTGAACTGGCTGCTCGCGCAACTGCCGCAACGAGGCTACGACAGGTTGACCGTCAAGCTTAGGGCGTTCCTCGACGACTTCCGCAAACGCGCCATCATGCACGATACCGCGGAGAAAGGTGCGTTGAGCGCCATGAATATGGACGGCCACCGTCCGTGAACGCGGATGGTGGGATATCGTGAACTCGTATTGCCCGAACGGACTTGGGACATGATCCATGAAGAAATTGGTGTTTGATTACGAGATGAAGCTGAGCTTCAGCTCGCCGGTCACGAACCATCGTTTCCAGTTGCGCTGCATCCCAGCGACCGGACCACGGCAGCAGGTCGTGGACGTCGACATCACGGTGGAACCGCATACCGAACTCGAAACGACCATCGACGCCTTCGATTCCGTGGTGAGCACCGGTTTCATCCCGGAACCGCACACGGTGTTCAACTACCGGGTCACCGGCATCGCGTTCGTGGACAACGCGCATATCAAGGCCGAACGCTACCGGCCCCTATACCGTTTCGACTCGGCGCTCACCATTCCCGGGCCGGCGGTTGAGGCGCTGATCGCGATATGCCGTACCCGTTTGGAGAAGCTGCCGGACGACGCCACGGCGCTCGATCAGGCCGGGGCGATCATGGATGAGGTGTTCAAGGCCTTCGTCTACACGCCGGGCTCCACCACGATCCGCACCACCGCCGAACAGGCGCTCGCGCAGCGCAGCGGCGTATGCCAGGATTACGCGCATGTGATGCTGGCGGTATGCCGCCATTGCGGGCTTGCCGCGCGGTATATCGCCGGACTGCTTGACGGCGAGGGCGCGACGCACGCCTGGGTGGAGATCTACCACAATGGTCGGTGGATCGGATTCGACCCGACCCACAACCGTATGGTGGACGACAACTACATCACCATCGCGCACGGGCGCGATTACCGTGATTGCATGCTCGACATCGGCACGTTCTTCGGCGATGACGTCAAGCAGGATCAGTGGGTGAACGCGTCGGTGCACGAGCAGCTGCTGTGATGCCTGTGCGGTCGCCAAGGCGCGAGGCCGCGCGACGCGACACATGCGACACTTGCGACACTTGCGACACGATTTGCCGTATCGGTTTTTTGTGGCATAATGGACAAGTTGCTTGCAACATTTGGATAAGTGTCCGAGCGGTCTAAGGAGCACGCCTCGAAAGCGTGTGAGGGCGAACCCCTCCGCGAGTTCGAATCTCGCCTTATCCGCAGGTAAAGCCCACCGGTATCCCCGGTGGGCTTTGTTGTATCCGTTTCGTTTTTTCTCAATCGCCTCGTTTCCTCAATCAACGGATTGGTGAACCGGTGAATCCGGGAACGATGGAACGCGACGGAACGCGGGTCAGTCGGCGTCCTGTTCGAGCAGCGCGGCGTCGAACAACGGGTACCCGAGTTCGAAGGCATGCCAGACGTGAGCCGTGGCGGCATCGGCCAGCCAGGCGAGGGTAGCGCGGGACGTGTGCTTCGATCCGGACAACGCTTCGAGATAGGAACGCGCGCAGTTCATTTCGATGGCGGCGACGGTGGATGTCTCGATCTTGTTGGCTGGGTCGTCGATGGTGTTCGGGCTTGCGATCAGATGATCGACCTCATACACCTTCTGACGCGGGTCGGCGCTGGCCCCGGACAGCGAAAACAGGCGTTGCGCCGCGGTCTTGTGCGCGTCGCTGGCAGCCAGGGTGGCCCCGGCGACGCCGCGCGCGGCCAGTACGCCCAGCGAGAAACCGGCGCGATCCTCCTCCAACACGATCTTCGACAATGCATCGGCGTCCATGCTCAACCGCACCAGCGAACCGTAGTCCATGGTGGGTGCGGAGGATACGGTGATGCCCAAACGTGCGGCAAGCACCTGGGCGGTGTATGAGGATCGCGCCGGTTTCTCGCTGGGCGTACTGGCCGCGCGCGGCGTCGCCGGGGCCACCCTGGCTGCCAGCGACGCGCACAAGACCGCGGCGCAACGCCTGTTTTCGCTGTCCGGGGCCAGCGCCGACCCGCGTCAGAAGGTGTATGAGGTCGATCATCTGATCGCAAGCCCGAACACCATCGACGACCCAGCCAACAAGATCGAGACATCCACCGTCGCCGCCATCGAAATGAACTGCGCGCGTTCCTATCTCGAAGCGTTGTCCGGATCGAAGCACACGTCCCGCGCTACCCTCGCCTGGCTGGCCGATGCCGCCACGGCTCACGTCTGGCATGCCTTCGAACTCGGGTACCCGTTGTTCGACGCCGCGCTGCTCGAACAGGACGCCGACTGACCCGCGTTCCGTCGCGTTCCATCGTTCCCGGATTCACCGGTTCACCAATCCGTTGATTGAGGAAACGAGGCGATTGAGAAAAAACGAAACGGATACAACAAAGCCCACCGGGGATACCGGTGGGCTTTACCTGCGGATAAGGCGAGATTCGAACTCGCGGAGGGGTTCGCCCTCACACGCTTTCGAGGCGTGCTCCTTAGACCGCTCGGACACTTATCCAAATGTTGCAAGCAACTTGTCCATTATGCCACAAAAAACCGATACGGCAAATCGTGTCGCAAGTGTCGCAAGTGTCGCATGTGTCGCGTCGCGCGGCCTCGCGCCTTGGCGACCGCACAGGCATCACAGCAGCTGCTCGTGCACCGACGCGTTCACCCACTGATCCTGCTTGACGTCATCGCCGAAGAACGTGCCGATGTCGAGCATGCAATCACGGTAATCGCGCCCGTGCGCGATGGTGATGTAGTTGTCGTCCACCATACGGTTGTGGGTCGGGTCGAATCCGATCCACCGACCATTGTGGTAGATCTCCACCCAGGCGTGCGTCGCGCCCTCGCCGTCAAGCAGTCCGGCGATATACCGCGCGGCAAGCCCGCAATGGCGGCATACCGCCAGCATCACATGCGCGTAATCCTGGCATACGCCGCTGCGCTGCGCGAGCGCCTGTTCGGCGGTGGTGCGGATCGTGGTGGAGCCCGGCGTGTAGACGAAGGCCTTGAACACCTCATCCATGATCGCCCCGGCCTGATCGAGCGCCGTGGCGTCGTCCGGCAGCTTCTCCAAACGGGTACGGCATATCGCGATCAGCGCCTCAACCGCCGGCCCGGGAATGGTGAGCGCCGAGTCGAAACGGTATAGGGGCCGGTAGCGTTCGGCCTTGATATGCGCGTTGTCCACGAACGCGATGCCGGTGACCCGGTAGTTGAACACCGTGTGCGGTTCCGGGATGAAACCGGTGCTCACCACGGAATCGAAGGCGTCGATGGTCGTTTCGAGTTCGGTATGCGGTTCCACCGTGATGTCGACGTCCACGACCTGCTGCCGTGGTCCGGTCGCTGGGATGCAGCGCAACTGGAAACGATGGTTCGTGACCGGCGAGCTGAAGCTCAGCTTCATCTCGTAATCAAACACCAATTTCTTCATGGATCATGTCCCAAGTCCGTTCGGGCAATACGAGTTCACGATATCCCACCATCCGCGTTCACGGACGGTGGCCGTCCATATTCATGGCGCTCAACGCACCTTTCTCCGCGGTATCGTGCATGATGGCGCGTTTGCGGAAGTCGTCGAGGAACGCCCTAAGCTTGACGGTCAACCTGTCGTAGCCTCGTTGCGGCAGTTGCGCGAGCAGCCAGTTCAACCCGTCCGCGAAGCATTGCGGCAACGGCAGCCCGTCGAGGAGATGCGCGTACGCCTCCAGATTGCGCAGCGACACTTCCAAGTCGTCATCCGGCATGTGGAAGCGCGTGTACAGGTCGATGCGTTCAAGGTATTTGCCGACGAAGATGAACGCCTTCAGCTCCTTGTCGGCCGAGGAGTTCTCGATGCCGCCCCAGAACGCGAGCATATTGTCCGCCACGTCGCGCTGCGCGTAGATATCGCCGTCGTTGGCGCTGCGTTCCGCGGCATCGGTGATGTTCGTCAGGGCAAGTTCGATGTACTGCACCAGACGCGACGACAGTTCGGGGCGCAGGATCACCGCATTGTTGAACGCACATACGATGGCGCTGCGCACCGAATCCGGATTGTTCCCGTCGTACAGGAACGATTCGATGAACGCGTCGAAATCCTCGAAGTCCTCAGGCAGGTCGAGCGCGTGGGCGAACGGCCGGAACGCGTCGGTGTCCTCGTCCATCACGCGGTCGTAGAAGGGGTAGAACTGCACCAGCGTGGTGAACGCGCGTTCGGTGTACCGCCCGAGCCAGTACAGGTTATCCGCCTTGGATGCCGTGACCAGCTGCAGCGCATGCTTGCGCACGTGCGGGATGAGGTTCACCGAGGTGATCTCGTTGGCCGGACGCGTGCCGCCCTTCGTGTCGGGGGCGAGCACCCAAGTGTCTTTGAATCCGCCTCCCTGCGAGGAGTTGACGATCATCTGCCCGGGAACGGACGAATAGCGTGTCAGGCCCGAATACCAGACGTGCGTGTTCTGGCCGGTGATGACGAAGGCGCGCAGATCGGCCTTGCGCGGCACGGTTTCGCCGGTCGCCGAATCGACCACTTCCAAGTCGCGGAATTGGATGACCTCCTGGGCGATGAATCGCCGGGGTTCGGCCTTGATGCGATCGGCCAGATCCTCGCGCTCCGTCTTGCCGAGATCACTGCCGAACACCACGCCGTAGCCGCCGGCTTCGGCCACATCCTTGATCACCAGTTCGCCGAGCCTATCGAGCACTTCGGCGCGATCCTCGCCGAACATGGGCATATAAGTGGGCGCATTGCTCAAGATCGGCTCCTCGCCCAAGTAGTACTTGATCATGCGCGGCACGAAATAGTAGATGGCCTTGTCGTCGGCCGCACCGTTGCCTGGCGCGTTGACGATGGACACGTTGCCCGCGCGGTAGGCGGACAGCAGCCCCGGCACGCCGATCACCGAATCGGGGTTGAAGGCGAAGGGGTCGAGATAATCGTCGGCGAGTCTGCGGTAGACCACGCCCACGCGATGCCGGTTGCCCGCATAGTCGAGGAAGTACAGCCGATTGTCGACGACTTCGAGATCCTCCGGGAAGGCGAGCGTGGCGCCGGTCTGTTCGGCCAGGTACGCGTGTTCGAAGAAGGCGGAATTGTAACGGCCCGGCGAAAGCACCACCGCGATGCCGCCCGTGGATACGAAGTCCATCGCCTTGCGCAGCAGACGGGAATAGTCGCGGTTGTCGCGTACATGCACGTCGCGGAACAGGCGCGGGTTGATGCGGCGTTCGATGTCGCGTGCGAACAGCGGGTAGCTGGCTCCCGAGGGAATGCGCAGATTATCCTCCAGCACCCACCATCGTCCGTCCTCGCCTTGTACGAGGTCCTCTCCCGCGATGTGCGCGAACACGCCGCCCGGAGGGGTGACGCCGTTCACCTGCGGGTAGTAGCCGGCCGACGTGTATACGAACTCCTCGGGAACCACGCCGTCGTGGATGATCTGTTTGTCGGAGTAGATGTCGCGCAGGTAGGCGTTCAATGCCCGCACACGCTGTTTGAGACCGGCTTCGAGCCGATCGAATTCGTCGGATTCGATGATGCGCGGCACCGGATCGTAGGGGAACAGGCGATCATGGTATTCACCGTCCTTGTATACGCCGAAGCGCACGCCGTTGCGGCTGAGTTCCCTATTGATTTCCTCACGCCGTAGCACCAGTTCCTTGGCCAGTTTCCGTGCCGCCGATTCGATCATCGTTCCACGCTCCTTCCACCTCTCGCAACGCATGCCGCCGTGGGCATCATGCTCTGATGGAAGCGAACGTAATGATTGTTGGTTACCGAACAATGCCGTGGATTGTTACGGCTCGGGCACATCGGAAACATTCCCGAAAAACGCCCGGCGCCTTGGGTCTACCGTCTGGCCGACCGATCGGACGGTCTGTCCGGGTTTCATGGGTTCATCGGCTCATGGCAGGGTGCGCTTCGCGCGGATCGCCTGGGCGCGTGCTGCCAGCTGATCGTCCGAAGGGTAGGCGACGTGTTCCAACGTCAATCCCTGCGGCGCGATCGGCCCGGTGCTGCCTTCGCGCTTGGGCACGGCCATTTTGCCCGCGAACCAGTCGAGGTCCCGCTTGCCGAGACCGACCTGTACGCAGCCGTTGACCAGCGATCGCACCATATTGCGGGCGAAGGCGTCGGCGACGATGGTGAAGCAAACCAGACCGGATTCGAAGGTCGGCACGATATACCCGGTTTCCGAGCCTTTTTCCCGGCCGGTTTCCGATGCGTTCGGTGCAACGAGCGGCGACGTGCCGATGCGTGTCCATCGCGCACGCTTGACTTCGCGGATGGTGGTGCCTCCCGGATTCGGGGTGGCGAAGGAACCGAAATCATGCAGGCCGATGGTCATTGCCGCGGCATGGTTCATCGCCTCGATGTCGAGGTCATCGTCGATGTGGAGCACGCAGCCGCGCAGCCGCGGGTCGACTTCGCTTCGGCGGTCGGCGATGCGATACACGTACGTGCGTTCCAGCGCGGAGAATCTGGCGTCGAAGCCTTCCGGCGCCACGCTGATGCGGTGAATGGCGATGTCAGCGGGCAGCAGACGCTGCAGGCGATGTTCCAAAGCGGTCACCGCGGGAACCTTCATATGCCCGACCGCCCGTTGCAGGACATCATCGCTGATGTCGATATGGCACACCTGATGGCTGGCGTGCACGCCCGTATCGGTACGCCCCGCCACCACCAGGCGCAGCGGCTCGTCGGCATCATCGGCGGCGACACGCAGGATACGGTGAAGCGCCTGCTCCACTTCCCCCTGCACCGTGCGAATGTCTGGTTGCACGGCCCATCCGTAGAATGCCCCGCCGTCATATGCCAAATCGATCCGAAGTCTCATAACCACCCATAGTACGGGTTCCCTCAACCTTCGCGCGGCAACCACCCGGTTCGCTTACCGCCTCGAGCAGGCCGCCCGGCATGGCATAGCACGGCACGGCATGGCGTGATTCGGCACGCTCCGGCATGGCATGGCACGGCATCGCGCACGACGAGGCGAGGCGGTCACGGCTCCGCTCCCCCATTCCCGCTTCCCGATTCCCGAGGCGCATAAGCCCGCCTCATATACGAAAAAGGCTGGGAACCACGCAGGTTCCCAGCCTTTTCAACCAGCTAAATTACTGGTTCACTCAGCCTTCTCGGCCTCGTCCTTGGCTTCCTCAACGGGAGCTTCGGCTTCGGCGGCGACCTTGGTCGCGGCTTCGGCTTCCTTGACGACGGCCTTCTTCGGGCTCACCGGCTCGGTGACGAGCTCGATGATGGCTGCAGGCGCATTGTCGCCGGTACGGGAGGCGATCTTCACGATGCGGGTGTAGCCGCCCTCGCGCTGCTCCATCTGCTCGGCGATCTCGGTGAACAGCTTATGCACGACGGACTTGTTGCGGATGACGCGCATCACGCGACGGCGGGAGTGCAGATCACCGCGCTTGGCGAAGGTGATCAGGCGCTCGGCCAGCGGACGAAGGCGCTTGGCCTTCGGCAGCGTGGTGGTGATGCGGCCGTTCTGGAACAGGCTGGTAGCCATGTTCGCGAGCATAAGGCGCTCGTGTGCCGGGCTGGACGCCAGACGCGGGCCCTTCTTGGGTGTAGGCATTGTTACTCCTTTTGCCGGGCCGGTTCAGGTGGGCAAGAGCCCGAACATCCGAACCGGTCAAGCGGTTGGTCGAAGGTTATGCGATCACTCGTCTTCCGGGGAGAAGAAAGTGCCGCCTTCGAGATTATTGGGGTCGAAGTCGCCGAGCGGCGAAGCCTTCAGGGAAAGCCCCAGGGACTGGAGCTTCTCCTTGACCTCGTCGATGGACTTCATACCGAAATTGCGGATGTCGAGCAGATCCTGCTCGGTGTGGGAGACAAGCTCACCGATGGTGTGGATGCCCTCACGCTTCAGGCAGTTGTAGCTGCGCTGAGTGAGGTTCAGATCCTCAATCGGCACGGCATGCTCGGGGTTGGCTTCTTCCACAACGGGAGCGGAACCAACCTCAACGCCCTCAGCCTGAACGTTGAGCTCACGGCACAGACCGAAGAGCTCCACCAGGGTGGAACCGGCGGAAGCCACCGCGTCACGCGGGGAAATGGCCGGCTTGGTCTCCACGTCCAGAATGAGCTTGTCGAAGTCCGTGCGCTGTTCCACACGGGTGGCCTCGACCTTGTAGCTCACCTTGAGCACCGGGGAGTAGATGGAATCGACCGGGATACGGCCGATTTCGTCAGCATCCTGCTTGTTCATCGACGCCGGGACGTAACCGCGGCCACGCTCGACGGTGAACTCGATCTCGAGTTCGCCATCTTCGGCGAGGGTGGCGATGTGCTTGTCCGGGTTGGCGATGGTGACGCCGGCGGGCGGGGTGATATCGCCTGCGGTGGCTTCACCCTTGCCGCTCTTGCGCAGGTACATCACGACGGGCTCATCATATTCGCTGGTGAGCACGATGCCCTTGATGTTCAGCAGGATCTCGGTGACGTCTTCCTGCACACCCGGCAGAGTGGTGAACTCATGCAGGGCACCGGAGATACGTACCGAAGTAACAGCGGCACCCGGAATCGAGCTCAACAGGGTACGGCGCAGCGAGTTGCCAAGCGTGTAGCCGAAGCCCGGTTCAAGCGGTTCGATAGTAAAACGGGAGCGCTGAGGATTCAGCGATTCCTCGGTAAGAGTCGGACGCTGTGCAATAAGCACTGTGGTATCCTTTCAGCTTCTGAACGGCGGTGCACTCGCCGAACATAAGCACGTTGGATGAATATTGTCTAGTAGTGCTCAGACGCGACGGCGCTTCGGGGGACGAACGCCGTTGTGTGCTTGCGGGGTGACGTCGGTGATGGAGCCGACTTCAAGACCTGCAGACTGCAGGGAGCGGATAGCGGTTTCACGACCGGAACCCGGGCCCTTCACGAATACGTCGACCTTCTTGACGCCGTGTTCCATCGCCTTGCGGGCGGCGGACTCGGCAGCCATGCCGGCAGCGTACGGCGTGGACTTACGGGAGCCCTTGAAGCCGACGTCGCCACCGGAGGCCCAGGACACCACAGCGCCGGACGGATCGGTGATCGAGATGATCGTGTTGTTAAAAGTGGACTTGATGTGCGCCTGCCCGACCGGGACCGACTTGCGGTCGCGGCGACGAGGCTTGCGCGCGGCTTGCTTCTGAGCTGCCATTGATCCTCGTTTCCTAATAACGAATGTCTTGCTGGCCTACGCGATGAGGATGCACACCTCGTGGCGTATGCCTCGCCACCTATTACTTGGTGGCCTTCTTCTTTCCGGCGACCGTGCGCTTCGGGCCCTTGCGGGTACGAGCATTGGTCTTGGTGCGCTGACCACGCACGGGAAGACCCTTACGGTGACGCTGGCCTTGATAGCAGTTGATCTGAATCTTACGACGGATATCGGCGTCGATCTCACGACGCAGATCGCCCTCGATCTTGAAGTTGGCTTCGAGGTAGTCACGCAGCGTGATCAGCTGCTCGTCGGTAAGATCCTTGACGCGAATATCCGGGTTGATACCGGTCGCAGCAAGCGTTTGCTTCGCACGAGTGCGACCCACACCGAAAATGTAGGTGAGGGCGATCTCGATGCGCTTCTCGTTAGGGATGTCGACTCCGGCAAGACGTGCCATTGCGATTCCTTCTATGCTCCGTAGGTCTTGCACCCTCTCGCCCGGTTATCCGGCACGGGCCTACGTACCCGTGGTTCAACGTCGCTTCCAAGAGAAGGCGTTGTGAGAAAGTGCCTTATTACTTGTGCCGCAGGGAAATCTGCTCAGCCCTGGCGCTGCTTGTGGCGCGGGTTGACACAGATCACCATGACGCGGCCGTGACGACGGATCACGCGGCAGTTTTCGCAGATCCTCTTCACACTAGGGCTGACCTTCATGGTTTTCCTTTACTTGTACCTTTACTTATAACGGTACGTAATGCGTCCGCGAGTCAGATCGTACGGGCTCATCTCGAGCACCACGCGATCCTGCGGGAGGATGCGAATGTAGTTCTTCCGCATCTTTCCGGAGATGGTGGCCAGCACGATGTGCTTGTTCTCAAGTTCAACACGAAACATCGCGTTCGGCAGTGCTTCGACTACCTGACCTTCGACTTCAATCACACCGTCTTTAGCCATTAGCTCCAGTCCATCCTTGTGGGTGCATTACACGGCGCTTCCGAAGAAACACCAACTTGCAAGAATACACAGTAGGGCCCCCAAGATCGCGGACGGCGTGTCACGCGATATTGGGGGCCCTATAGGCCGGCGGGTCTACCCCGCCGTCATGAGTTCGCTACGGCGATCAGACGTCCGTTCAGCGGGCGTCGAGCGCGTCGACAATGTTCTTCTGGATGGCGTCGATCTCGCCAACACCGTCGATGGCGACCAGCTGGCCACGGCTCTTGTAGGTGTCCAGCAGCGGCGCGGTCTCCTTGGCGTAGGTGGCGAGGCGCTTGGCGATGGCTTCCGGCGTGTCGTCGGTGCGGCCCTGTTCCTCGGCGCGCTTGGCGATGCGGGCCATCAGCACGTCATGATCGGCGTCGAGGGCGACCACGGCGTCGAGCGGGGTGCCGAGCTCTTCGAGCATGGCGTCGAGGGCTTCGACCTGGGCGGCGTTACGCGGGTAGCCGTCGAGGATCCAGCCGTTGGCGGTGTCGTCCTGGGCCAGACGGTCCTTGACGATGGAGTTGGTGAGCTCGTCGGGGACCAGCTCGCCCTTGTCGGTGTATTCGATGACCTTGAGGCCGAGCTCGGTCTTGCCCTTGATGTTGGCACGGAAGATGTCACCAGTGGAGATGGCGGGGATGCCGTAATGCTCGGCGAGCAGTGCGGCCTGGGTGCCCTTGCCGACGCCCTGGGGGCCCATGATCAGCAGACGCATGAGGGTTCTCTTTCTATGTTGGATTCTGTTGTGTGGGTTATACGTAACGGAGCGCTATCGAAGTCCAGCTCCGTAGCGCTCCGTAAGTATGGCCGGGTCAGCGACCCGTCACTTGCCTTCCTGGTGATCGGTGTTCTCGAACAGGAAGCCAGCGTACTGGAACTGTTCGGTCTGCGCCTTCGCCTGACGCAGGGTGTCGAGGCCGACGCCCGCGATGATCAGGATGGTGGTGCCACCGAACGGCAGCTTGGTGTTGAGGTTCAGGGCCATGATCAGCACGGTCGGGATCAGGGCCACGAACAGCAGGTAGACCGCGCCGACCGTGTTCAGACGGTTCATCACGTAGGTCAGGTAGCGGCTGGTGGCGCTGCCCGCGCGGATGCCAGGGATGAAGCCGCCGTACTGCTTCATGTTGTCGGCGGTCTCGTCCGGGTTGAACGTGATCGACGTGTAGAAGAAGCAGAAGAAGACGATCATCAGCGCGTACAGGGCGATGTACCACACGGAGGTGGTGTTGCCCAGGTTGGCGTTGATCCACTTGACCCAGGACTGATCGGAGCTGCCGAACTGGGCGACCAGGGTCGGGATGGCCAGGATGGAGGATGCGAAGATCGGCGGGATGACGCCGGACATGTTGATCTTCAGCGGCAGGTAGGTGGAGGAGCCGCCGTACATCTTGCGGCCGATCATGCGGCGGGTGTACTGCACCGGGATACGGCGCTGGCAGAGCTCGACGAAGTCGACGAAGATGAGGATGACGACCAGCACGGAAACCACGATGGCGAACTTACCCCAGTCGCCGTCCGTGCCGTTGGTGCCGTACCCGATCTCCCACAGCTGCGGCAGGAAGCCGGAGCAGATGGACATGAAGATAAGGACGGACATACCCTGACCGATGCCCTTATCGGTGATGAGTTCGGCCATCCACATAATCAGGCCGGTACCGCCGGTCATGATGAGGACCATGACCACGAGGTTCCACACGGAACCGTCGGGGATGACCTGGGAGCACTGGTAGTTGAACAGGGCGCCGGAACGCGCGGTGACCAGAATGGTGGTGGACTGCAGCACTGCGAGGCCGATGGTCAGATAACGCGTGTACTGGGTCAGCTTGGTCTCGCCGGACTGGCCTTCCTTATGCAGCGCCTCGAAGCGCGGGATCACGACGCGCAGCAGCTGGATGACGATGGACGCGGTGATGTACGGCATGACGCCCAGCGCGAAGATCGACAGCTGCAGCATGGCGCCGCCGGAGAACAGGTTGACAAGCCCGATGAAGTTCTCCTGATTGCCGGACAGAGTGGTGACGCACTTCTGCACGACCTTGTAGTCCACACCCGGGGTAGGAATGAACGAGCCAATGCGATAGATAATGATGATGAAAAGAACGAAGAGGATCTTCTTCCTCAGTTCCTTCGTCTTCAAGGCCTGGATTAACGTCCTCACCTAGATTCCTCCCTTATGGTGTTAGGCGCACAATTGACACACCACAGATACAAAACAATTCACTAACGCACGAGCATAGTCGACAGTGTCTACTTCGTGCGCACACATCTCACAAAAAATGGCCCCCTTGCAGGCAAGGGGGCCATTTCAAATCACCTTACCGAAAACGAATCAGTCTTCGGAGATGGAACCGCCGGCGGCCTCGATCTTGGCCTTGGCGGAGGCGGAAGCCTTCACGCCCTTCAGCGTGTACTTGACGGTGGTCTCGCCATCGCCCAGGACCTTCACCGGGTAACCGTTGCGGACGGCGCCCTTGGCGACCAGGTCGGCCACGGTCAGTTCGCCACCCTCCGGGAAGAACTCGGTGAGCTTGGTGATGTTGATGACCTGGAACTCCGTCTTGAACGGGCTCTTGAAGCCACGCAGCTTCGGCAGGCGCATGTACAGCGGCAGCTGGCCACCTTCGAAGCCTGCGCGCACGTGCGTACGCTTGGTCTGGCCCTTGGCGCCACGACCGGAGGTCTTACCCTTGGAGCCTTCACCACGACCCACGCGGGTGCGGTCCTTCTTGGCGCCCGGGGCGGGCTTCAGATCGTGCATCTGCAGAATTTCGTTATCTGCCATAATCAGTCAGCCTCCTCAACGGTGACCAGGTGACGCAGCACGTTGACCATACCGCGCACGGCCGGGGTGTCCTCGCGGACAACGGTCTGGCCGATCTTGCGCAGACCCAGGGTCTGCGCAGTCGCGCGCTGGTTCGGCTTACGGTTCACGAGACCGTGGTGCAGCGTAATCTTCAGGTTCTTAGCCATGTGAATCACTCACCATCCTTCGCTTCAGCGGCAGCCTCTTCGCGAGCCTTGCGGGCTTCGGCAATGCCGGCGGCGCGGGCGCGCAGCAGGGCATCCGGAGCGACTTCCTCGAGGGAAAGGCCACGGCGGGCAGCGATCTCCTCCGGCTCCTCAAGCTGCTTGAGGGCGTCGACGACCGCACGCACCATGTTGATCGCGGTGGGCGAACCCATGGACTTGGTCAAAACATCGGAGATACCGGCGCACTCCATGACGGCACGCACCGGACCACCGGCGATAACACCGGTACCGGGAGCGGCCGGACGCAGCAGGACGGTGCCAGCGGCGTCGTGGCCGATCACCGGGTGGGTGATGGTGCCACGCACGCGCGGCACGTTGAACATGTGCTTCTTAGCATCCAGCTGGCCCTTGGCGATAGCGGCCGGGACCTCACGGGACTTGCCGTAGCCGACACCCACGGTGCCGTTGCCGTCGCCGACCACCACGAGGGCGGCGAAGCTGAACGTACGACCACCCTTGTGGGTCTTGGACACGCGGTTGATGGTCACGACGCGATCGAGGAGCTCATCGCCCTTGTTCTCTTCGCGACGGTTGCGACGCTCACCGCGACGGCCTTCGCCACGCTGGCCACGACGGCCACCACGACGATCGTCGTTGGACTTCTCTTCAGCCGGAGCGGCCTGAGTGTTCTGATCTTCAGCCACTTGAGTTTCCTTCACTTCTTCGCTCACAGTGCCAGACCTCCCTCACGGGCGCCCTCAGCGACAGCTGCGACACGACCGGTGTACTTGTTGCCACCACGGTCGAACACGACGGTGTCGATGCCAGCGGCCTTGGCCTTCTCAGCAACCAGCTGGCCGACCTTCTTGGCGGCCTCGACCTTGGTGCCTTCGAAACCGGCGAAATCAGCGGTCAGAGTGGAAGCGGACACCAGGGTAACGCCCTTGGTGTCGTCCACGATCTGAGCGACCATGTGACGGTTGGAGCGGGTGACCACCAGGCGCGGACGCTCGGCGGTACCGGCAATGTGCTTGCGGATGCGTGCGTGACGGCGCTTGAGAGCAACCTTCTTGCCTTTTCCGAGAATAGCTACGCTCATATCACTTACCAGCCTTTCCAGCCTTGCGCAGAATACGCTCGTCGGTGTACTTGACACCCTTGCCCTTGTAGGGTTCCGGAGCGCGCAGCTTGCGGATATTCGCAGCAACCTGGCCCACAACCTGCTTGTCGGTGCCCTTGACGATCACCTGGTTGGGGTTCGGCAGTTCGAACTCGATGCCTTCCGGCGGGTTCACGGTAATGGTGTGGGAGTAGCCGAGGAAGAACTCGATGCCCTTGCCCTTGGCGACGGCGCGGTAACCGGTGCCGACGATATCCAGGGTCTTGGTGTAGCCTTCGTGCACACCCTTCACCATGCCGGCGATGATGGAGCGGCTCAGGCCGTGCATTGCACGGGTGGTGCGCTGATCATCAGCCGGGGTCAGGACGATCTCGTTGCCTTCGACGGCAGCGGTGATGCCCTCGGGGATCACGTAGGAATCGGAGCCCTTGGCGCCCTTGACCGAGAAGTTCTGACCGTCAATCTTGACTTCCACGCCAGCCGGAATGGTGACGGGGAGCTTACCAATATGCGATGCCATGTTTCAGCTCTCCTTTCTCACCAAACGTAAGCGACGATTTCGCCGCCGATGCCTCGATCGAGGCATTCCTTCTGGGTCAGCAGTCCCGACGAGGTCGAGATGATTGCGATACCAAGGCCACCGAGCGGCATCGGCAGGGAGTCGGACTTCGCGTAGCGACGCAGGCCCGGCTTGGAGATGCGCTTGATGCCCTGGATGGAACGCTCGCCGTTGGGGCCGTACTTGAGGGTGACCTCAAGAGTCTGGCCGACCTTGGCTTCCTTGGCGGTGAAGTCCTTGATAAAGCCTTCGCGCTTCAGAATCTCGGCAATGTTCGCCTTGAACTTGGAGTACGGCATATCCACGGTCTCGTGCTTTGCCGCGCTCGCATTACGCAGACGCGTAAGCATGTCTGCGATCGGATCTGTCATTGTCATTGTGGGCTAGTGCCCTTTCTCGCCGTGGTTTCCGCCGCCTATCCCCTATCGGGGAATCAGCCGCGGACCTTCAGCGTCGATGTTTACCAACTGGACTTCGTAACGCCGGGCAGCTCGCCGCGGTGGGCCTTCTCGCGAAGGCAGATGCGGCACAGGCCGAACTTACGATACACGGAATGAGGACGACCGCAGACCTGGCAGCGCGTGTAAGCGCGCACCTTGAACTTCGGCTTAGCGGCCGCCTTGTTCTTCAGAGCGGTTTTTGCCATATCAGTTCTCCTTGAAAGGGAAGCCAAGGTGCTTAAGCAGAGCGTAAGCTTCCTTGTCGTCCTTGGTGCTGGTCACCACGGTGATGTCCATACCGCGCTGGTGATCGATCTCGTCCGGGATGATCTCGTGGAACATGGACTGTTCGGTGAGACCGAAGTTGTAGTTGCCCTGTCCATCGAACTGGTGGCCGTTGATGCCGCGGAAATCGCGGATACGCGGCAGAGCCAGCGTCAGGAGACGGTCCAGGAACTCCCACATACGATCGCCACGGAGGGTCACGTACGCACCGATGGCCTGGCCTTCACGCAGGTGGAACTGCGCGACGGACTTCTTGGCCTTGGTGATCTTCGGCTTCTGGCCGGTGATGGCGGTGAGGTCCTTGACGGCGCCTTCGATGAGCTTGGAGTCGCGAGCGGCGGCGCCGACACCCATGGAGACGACGACCTTCTGCACACGCGCAACCTGCATGGGGTTGGAGTACTTGAACTCCTTCTCCAGCTCAGGCACGATCTGCTCGTTGTACTGCACCTTCAAGCGCGGAGTTGCCGGCGCTTCGACGGTAGTGGTGTCGGTCATGCCAGCTCCTTTCCGGACTTCTTGGCAACGCGCACGCGCACGGTCTTGACCTTGCCGTCGCGAGCCTCTTCCTTGACGTTCACGCCAACGCGAGTGGGCTTCTTGGTCTCCGGGTCGATCAGCATCACGTTGGAGCGATGGATCGGAGCCTCAACGGAGACGATGCCCGACTGCTGACCCTGCTGGGTGGCGCGCACGTGCTTCTTGACGATCTGGACACCTTCGACGATCAGACGATCGTTGGAGAGCACGCGGGTAACGGTGCCTTCCTTACCACGGTCCTTGCCGCGGATGACCTTGACCAGGTCGCCGCTCTTGATCTTGGCTACCATGTCAGATCACCTCCGGGGCGAGGGACACGATGCGCATGAAGCGCTTGTCGCGCAGCTCACGAGCAATCGGTCCGAAGATACGAGTGCCCTTCGGTTCACGGCCGGAGCCGAGAATAACCGCTGCGTTCTCGTCGAACTTGATGTAGGAGCCGTCCGCACGACGGTGCTCCTTGACGGTACGAACGACGACTGCCTTGACAACGTCGCCCTTCTTGACCGATCCGCCAGGGATCGCGTCCTTGACCGAGGCGACGATGACGTCGCCCAGGCCGGCATAGCGTCGCTTCGATCCACCGAGCACGCGGATGGCAAGGATTTCCTTAGCACCCGTGTTGTCGGCGACATGAAGCCGCGTTTCCTGCTGAATCATTGATTCTCCTTAGCCGAGCTGGTTCTCCCCGCACACTGGGCGCAGCAAAGTGACCATCTTTCCAGATGGCCACAATAGCAACACCCCTAGAGGTGTTTCCTGCTGCGCCCAGTGTACGGCGAGCCTTGCCGAACTTTTGTTTACTTGGCGCGTTCGATAATGGTATCGAGACGCCAACGCTTGGTCTTGCTCAGAGGCCGAGTCTCCATAATACTCACGAGGTCGCCAACATGGGCTTCGTTGTGTTCATCATGGGCCTTGACCGTCTTGGTGGAACGAACGACCTTGCCGTACAGCGGGTGGGTCGAACGCTTCTCAAGCTCCACGGAAATGGTCTTGTCCATAGCGTCGGACACGACGTAACCGCGGCGAACCTTGCGGAAGTTGCGCTCTTCAGCCATGTTCACTTCTCCTTAACGGTTTCAGCGGCCGGCTCAGCGGTGATGCCAAGCTCACGCTCACGCAGCACAGTGTACATGCGGGCGATGTCATGCTTGACGGCCTTGAGACGAGCCGTGTTGTCGAGCTGACCGGTTGCGGACTGGAAGCGCAGGTTGAACAGCTCTTCCTTGGACTTCTTCAGGAAGCCCTCGATCTCCTCGTTGGTCTTCTCGTTGAGATTCTTGATGGAGTACTCTTCGGTTCCGACTGCCATATCAGATGTCACCGCCTTCACGTGCAATCACACGGCACTTCATGGGGAGCTTGTCGATTGCGCGGCGCAGAGCCTCGCGAGCGACGTCTTCGGACACGCCACCGATCTCGAACATCACGCGACCAGGGTGGATGTTGGCAACCCAGAACTCCGGGGCGCCCTTACCGGAACCCATTCGAGCACCGAGCGCGTGCTTGGTGAGCGGACGATCCGGGAAGATGGTGATCCACACGCGGCCGCCACGCTTGATGTAACGAGTCATGGCGATACGAGCGGCTTCGATCTGGCGGTTGGTCACGTAGGCCGGTGCCAGAGCCTGGATGCCGAAATCACCGAAGTTGATCTCGTTGCCGCCCTTGGACATGCCAGTACGAACCGGGCGGTGCTGCTTGCGGTACTTAGTCCTCTTTGGGATAAGCATTCTTGCTCACTCCTTCGTTTCCGTGGCAGCGGGAGCCTCGGCAGCGGCTTCGGCCTTGGGAGCCTCGGCGGTCTGCGGCTTGGCTGCGGAACGGTTGCCACGACGCGGGCGGCGATCGCCACGACGGCCGGAGCGGTTGTTCTGCTGTGCCTGCTGCTCTTCGAACTCACGTTCGGTCATGTCGCCCTTGTAGATCCACACCTTGACGCCGATACGGCCGTAGGTGGTCTTGGCCTCGAAGAAGCCGTAATCGATCAGGGCGCGCAGGGTCTGCAGCGGAACGCGACCCTCGCGGTAGAACTCGGAACGGCTCATTTCCGCACCGCCGAGGCGGCCGGAGAGCTTGATGCGGATACCCTTGGCACCGGCGCGCATGGCGTCCTGCTGAGCCTTGCGCATCGCGCGACGGAAGGTCACGCGGTTGGTCAGCTGCTCAGCGATGCCCTGGGCGACGAGCTGGGCGTCCAGCGCGGCGTTCTTGACTTCGAAGATGTTGAGCTGGACCTGCTTGCCGGTGATCTTCTCCAGCTTGGCGCGAACGCGCTCAGCTTCGGCGCCACGACGGCCGATCACGATGCCCGGACGGGCGGTGTGGATGTCCACGCGGACGCGGTCACGGGTGCGCTCGATCACGATCTTGCTCACGCCGGCACGCTCGAGGTCCTTGCTCATCTCCTTGCGGATCTTGTCGTCCTCAAGCACGAAGTCGCGGTAACGTTCGCCGACCTTGTTGGAATCGGAGAACCACTTGGAACGATGGTTCTCAGTAATACCCAGGCGATAGCCAAAGGGATTGATCTTCTGACCCATCTTTAGCGGTCTCCTTCCTTGTTGGCAACGACGACCGTGATGTGGCTGGTGCGCTTGTTGATACGAGCGGCACGACCCTGGGCACGGGCGCGGAAACGCTTCAGCGTCACGCCTTCGTCCACGTAGGTCTCCTTCACGACCAGATCGTTCTCGCGGAACGGCTCGCCAGCCCTCTCGGCCTTGACGCGAGCGTTGGCGATGGCGCTCTCCAGGACCTTGCGAACCGGAAGGGACGCGGCCTGCGGAGCAAACTTCAGAATGGTAACGGCTTCAGTCGCCTGCTTGCCTCGGATGAGGTCGACCATGCGGCGAGCCTTGCGCGGCGTCACGCGGACGTGACGAGCGATTGCTTTAGCTTCCATAAGTCATTCTCTCCTTTAGCGGCGGGCCTTCTTGTCGTCCTTCACGTGACCCTTGAAGGTCTTCGTGGGGGCGAACTCACCGAGCTTGTGGCCAACCATGGATTCGGTGACGAACACCGGCACGTGCTTGCGACCGTCGTGGACGGCGAAGGTGTGACCGATGAAGTCAGGGGTGATCATAGAACGACGGGACCACGTCTTGATGACGTTGTGGGTGCCCTTCTCGTTCTGCTCGTCGACCTTCTTCTGCAAGTGGGCGTCGACGAAGGGGCCCTTCTTGATGCTACGAGTCATCTTCTCGACCTTCCTTACTTGCGGTTCTTACCGTTCGGACGACGACGAACAATCATCTTGTTCGAAGCCTTCTTCGGACGGCGAGTACGAACTTCACCCTTGCCCCACGGGGAAACCGGCGGCTTGCCACCACGGGTACGACCGCCGTGCGGGTGGTCGACCGGGTTCATGGATTCACCACGGGTGATCGGGCGCTTGCCCATCCAACGAGCGCGACCGGCCTTGCCGAGCTGCACGTTGGCGTGCTCTTCGTTGCCGACCTCGCCGACGGTGGCGCGGCAGCGCGCGTCGACGTTACGGATTTCGCCGGACGGCATACGCAGCTGGGCGTAGGCACCGTCCTTGGCCACGAGCTGGACGGAAGTGCCGGCGGAGCGGGCGATCTTCGCGCCGCCCAGCGGGCGGAGCTCGATGGCGTGCACGATCGTACCGGTCGGGATGTTCTTCAGCGGCAGGTTGTTGCCCGGCTTGATATCAGCCTGGGCACCGGTCTCGATGACGTCGCCCTGCTTGATGCCCTTCGGCGCGATGATGTAGCGCTTCTCGCCGTCTGCGTAGTGCAGCAGGGCGATGTTGGCGGTACGGTTCGGATCGTATTCGATGTGCGCAACCTTTGCGGGCACGCCATCCTTGTCCCAACGACGGAAGTCGATGAGACGGTACTGACGCTTGTGGCCGCCGCCGCGATGGCGGGAGGTCATGCGGCCGTAGGAGTTGCGACCACCGGTCTTGGACAGTTTGCGAACCAGCGACTTCTCAGGCGTGGAGCGCGTAATCTCGGAGAAGTCCGAGACGGACGCGTTGCGGCGGCCTGCAGTCGTCGGCTTATATACGCGGATAGCCATAATGTAGTTCTTCCTTTAACTTTTCTCGGCTAGCCTTCAGTTACCGAAGATGTCGATCGTCTGGCCCTCGGCGACGGTCACGATCGCACGCTTCTGGGAAGCGCGCTGGCCGAAACCGTTGCGGGTGCGCTGACGCTTGCCGGCGCGGTTGAGGGTGTTGACGTTCGTCACCTTGACGTTGAAGATCTCTTCAATAGCCTGCTTGATCTGCACCTTGTTCGCGTTCGGGGCCACCACGAAGGTGTACTGGCCACGGTCGGAAGCGGCGTAGCTCTTCTCGGAAACGACGGGCTTGATAATCACGTCGTGTGCCGGCTTGTGAATAGCGACCATCTAAATCAGGCCTCCTTCGGCTCGGTCTTCGCGGCCACGAAAGCCTCGAAGGCTTCCTTGGAGAAGACGACGTACTGCGCGGTAACCACATCGTACGTGTTGAGCTGATCGACGAAAATCGGGTGAACGGTCGGGATGTTGCGCACGGAGAGCCACTCGTTCACGTTGTCGCGGGTGAGCACGACGGTGGTGAAACGGTTCTCGGTGATCGGGGTCAGTGCAGCAACGGCGGCCTTGGTGGAAGGAGCATCGGCGACAGCGAAGTCGACGACTGCGATGCGACCGGCGTTAGCGCGATCGGACAGCACGTACTTCAGAGCTGCGGCCTTCATCTTCTTCGGGGTGCGCTGGTCGTACTTGCGCGGCTGCGGGCCGAACACGACACCACCGTGGTACCACTGCGGAGCGCGGGTCGAGCCCTGACGAGCGCGGCCGGTGCCCTTCTGCTTCCACGGCTTCTTGCCGCCGCCGGAAACGTTGGCGCGGGTCTTGGTGGCGTGGGTGCCCTGGCGAGCAGCGGCAAGCTGGGCCACGACGACCTGGTGGATCAGCGGCACGTGGGCCTGCACTTCTTCGGCGGAGAAGCCGAACAGCTCGGCAGGAGCCTCAACGGTGCCGGTCTTGGCGCCCTTGGCGTCGGTGACGTTCAGAGTAACGTTTGCCATGATTTATCAGGCTCCCTTCACTGCCGAACGGACGAGAACGATGCCGCCCTTGGGGCCGGGGATGGCGCCCTTGATGGCGAGGATGCCGTTCTCAACATCCGCGGAGACGATGGTGAGGTTCTGCACGGTGGAGGTCACATGACCCATGCGGCCAGCCATGCGCTTGCCCTTGAGGATACGGCTCGGGGTTGCGCAAGCGCCGACCGAACCCGGACGACGTTCGTTCTTGTGGGAGCCGTGGGTACGACGGTAGGACTTGAAGCCCCAGCGCTTGATGGTGCCGGCGAAGCCCTTGCCCTTGGTGGTGCCGGTCACGTCGACCTCAGCGCCCTCTTCGAACACTTCGGCGGTGAGTTCCTGGCCCAGCTCATACTCGGTGGCGTTGTCCTCGCGCACCTCAACGAGGTGACGACGCGGGGTGACGCCGGCCTTGGCGAAGTGGCCAGCCAGCGGCTTGGTCACCTTGGTCGGGTCGATCTGGCCGTAACCGATCTGAACCGCGGTGTAGCCGTCGGTTTCCTCGGTCTTGATGGCGGTCACCACGTTGGTGGAGACGTCGACCAGCGTGACGGGAACGAAGAGACCGTTCTCATCCCACACCTGGGTCATGCCGAGCTTCTTGCCCAGCAGGGCCTTGCGATCTGCTCTTTGCGACATATCGGTTCCTCCTCCCTTACAGCTTGATCTCGATGTTGACATCTGCGGGCAGGTCGATGTGCATCAGGGAATCCACGGCCTTGGGGGTCGGGTCCACGATGTCGATAAGACGCTTGTGCGTGCGCATCTCGAAGTGCTCGCGAGAATCCTTATACTTGTGAGGAGAACGAATAACACAGAAAACGTTCTTCTCGGTCGGCAGCGGAACGGGGCCAACAACAGTTGCGCCCGCGTTCGTCACCGTTTCGACGATCTTCTTCGCCGATTGGTCGATGACCTCGTGGTCATAGGACTTAAGCCTGATGCGGATTTTCTGTCCCGCCATTGCCGTCCGCCCTTTCTAGCGATTCGTGTACTGTTTACCAGCCTGTTTCGTGTTGAGGGCACCGGCGCGCATGGCCTCCATTGGACATACGTCCTCCAGGCGGTCATCCGTCATCAGTGCGCGGCCCATCGAATCCACGGTTGTGGGTCCGATCCCGCGCTCGCTTTTTTGATTCCAATTTGCGAGCCCAAAACAGGCAACTTGTTCATTAAAGCACCGAGCCCTGACTAAGCAGGGCTCGATGGTGTTCGGCGTGTCGCCGTTCGTTGAGATCCGTTGAGATCCGTTGAGATTCAGACCGCGGTACCCACGATAAGTGCGCAGGAGGCGATGCTGGACGCGAATTCGACGAGCCCCGTGTGCAGCGGGCGGACCGTTCTATGTTTGGCGAGAAGCGGCATGACCACCGCGCGGATGAGCAGCAGCGCGCTGAGAACGGTGAGCATCGGCATATGCACGGCGGATGCGATGGCCACCGCCACGGCATGCCATGCCCATGAGGCCGCAAGATATTTTGTGTTCCCACGCTCGCGGATCATGGTTTTGACGAAAAGCACGGATCCGAACTGCGCGATGGCGAACGCGCACGCCAGCAGGCTGCCCGATCCGTCAACGCCCGGTACGGTCAGATCACGGATGCCCAGATCGGGGATGACGATGCCGGTGTTACCGAGCTTGCGGACGATATCCAGATCGCATCCGTACCGGAAGGTGAGCAAGGCCATCAGGCAGGCGGCCGCCACCGCCACCGCGTTCGACCACAGCGACCGCTCCTTGCGCAGCCATGAGGCGGCGAACGACGCCACGGCGAGTATCACCATGGTCGGCGCCCAGGCGAGGATGTCGGGATGCACGGCGATGAAGGGGATGCCCACCGCACACAGGATCGCGCAATAGACGAGCGGCTGGCGCAACCAGCGCCGCGAACCGCGCGACTTGAACCATCGCGCGGCGGAGAACTGCACGCAGTAGCACAACATCCAGCACGCGGTCAGCCACCAAGGGGCTGCGGAGAACCCGTCATAGGCGACGGATGCGATGTCGCCGCCCAACGCGGGCGTCATCGCCATCATCACCGCGCCGGGCTGCCCGGGGAGCCAGGCGCGCAATCGCCTCCGTATGCTGCTCTTCTTACTGGTACGTCGTTTCGAGGATGCTGTCATGCCACCTACGCTACGTGAGGCATGGACGAAATCCAACACCGGCAGGCAAAAAGCCTAGTAAACGGCAAGGAGCCCGGCGGGTTATCCCGTCGGGCTCCTTGCCTGCTATCGCGTTACCGCGTCGCGGATCATACCGCTATGCGCCTTGCCATCACATACCTATATATAAGGTACCGTGCGGCACCTTATATAAAGGTGCGGTTCGGCGCGGCGGAATCAGACGCGCTCGGAGGCTTCCTCAGTGGCGGCCTCGCCTTCGCGCTCCACGCGGATCTTGTGGCCTTCGGCCTGGGAGACACCGTAGTACGCGGCCACGGCGATGTCCTTCATGTCGTTGATCAGCGGGATGCGCGGGTTCGCCGGGGTGCACTGGTCCTCGTAGGCGCGCATGCCGGCCTGATCGAGGATGGACCAGAAGAAGTCCTCGTCCACACCGCAATCCTGGAAGCTCTTGTTCATGCCGAGCTTGTTGTCGCGGTAATCCTCGACGGCCTTCGCCAGGTTCTCCACGCCTTCGGCCGGGGTCTTGCCCGGGTCGATGCCGAGGTTCTTGGCGAGCTCCTGGTAGCGTTCCGGCGCGATGTACTTGTTGTACTTCGGCCAGGAGGTGGGCTCCTCCGGGATCTGGCCGTTGTAGCGGATCACGTACGGCAGCAGGATGGAGTTGGTGCGGCCGTGGGCGATGTGCAGCAGGGCGCCCAAGGTGTGGGCCATGCCGTGGCACATGCCGAGGAACGCGGAGCCGAATGCCATGCCGGCCATGGTGGCGGCGTTGTGCATCTTCTCCTGGGCGTTGGTCTTGGCCAGTCCGGGCTCGCCGTTGACCGATTCGGCCAGGTTGTCCCACACGAGCTTGGCCGCGTGCAGGGCCATGGCGTCGGTGAAGTCGTTGGCGTACACGGAGACGTAGGCCTCGAAGGAGTGGGTCAGGGCGTCGAAGCCGGCGTCGGAGGCCAGCTTGCGCGGCTGGGTGCGTGCCAGCACCGGGTCGACGATGGCGACGGACGGGGTCAGCGCGTAATCGGTGATCGGGTACTTGTAGCCGGTCTTGTGGTCGGTGATCACGGCGAACGGGGTGACCTCGGAGCCGGTGCCGGAGGAGGTCGGGATGCACACGAGCTTGGCCTTCTTGCCCAGCGGCGGGATCTTGAAGGCGCGCTTACGGATATCGAAGAACTTCTCACGCACGTCGGAGAAGGCGATTTCCGGGTGCTCGTACAGCAACCACATGATCTTCGCCGCGTCCATCGGGGAGCCGCCGCCGACCGCGATGATCGTGTCGGGCTCGAACTCCTCGCGCATCATGGCCGCACCCTTTTCGACGGTGTCGACGGAGGGCTCCGGCTCGACGTAGTCGATGATGCGGAAGGTGACGCGGTTGGAGCGTGCGCGCAGCTGGTCGATGATCTTGTCGACGATGCCGAGCTGTTCCATCACCTTGTCGCAGACGATGACGGCCTTTTCGATGCCGTACATGTCGCGCAGGTACTTGATGGCGTTCGGCTCGAAGTAGGTCTTGGCCGGAATCTTGAACCACTGCATGTTGTTGTTCCTCCGAGCGATGCGCTTGATGTTGATGAGGTTGACGGCCTGGACGTTGCCGGAAACCGAGTTGCCGCCGTAGGAGCCGCAGCCCAGGGTGAGCGACGGGGCGATGGCGTTGTAGATATCGCCGATGCCGCCGAGGGAGCTCGGCTGGTTCCAGATGATACGGCAGGCGTGCATGCGCAGGCCGTATTCGCGGACCAGGTCCTCGTTGTTGGTGTGGATGGCGGCGGTGTGGCCGGCGCCGAGCTTCAGCATGGCCTCGCACATTTCGAAGGCCTGCTCCTTGTTGTCGGCCTTGAGCACGGCCTGCACCGGAGCGAGCTTCTCGTGGGTCAGCGGTTCGTCGTCGGAGACTTCCTTGCATTCCGCGGCGAGGATGGTGGCGTCGGCCGGGATTTCGAAACCGGCGGCCTTGGCGATGAACTGCGGGGACTTGCCCGGCACCACGGAGTTCAGCTTCGGGGTTTCGCCGCTGCCCGCCACACAGCCGAACATGTACTGTTCGAGCTTGGCCTTCTCTTCCTTGTTGACGAAGTAGGCCTTGCGGAGCTTGAGCTCGCGGATGAGGTCCTTGTAGACGTCCTTGTGGGCGATGATGGCCTGTTCGGTGGCGCAGATCATGCCGTAATCGAAGTGCTTGGAGAGGACCAGATCGTTGGCCGCGCGCACGATGTCCACGTCCTTGTCGACGTAGGCCGGTGCGTTGCCGGCGCCCACGCCGAGGGCGGGCTTGCCGGAGGAGTAGGCGGCCTTCACCATGCCGGGGCCACCGGTGGCGAGGATGGTGGCGATGCCGTCATGCTTCATCAGGGCGCCGGTCGCCTCGATGGAGGGGTGCTCGATCCACTGGATGCAGTTTTCGGGGGCGCCCGCCTCGATGGCGGCGTCGCGCACGATCTTGGCGGCGGCGACGGAACAGTTCTGGGCGCCGGGGTGGAAGCCGAAGATGATCGGGCAACGGGTCTTCAGGGCGATCAGGGACTTGAAGATGGCGGTGGAGGTCGGGTTGGTGACCGGGGTGACACCGGCGACCACGCCGACCGGTTCGGCGACTTCGTCGATGCCGAGCACGTCGTCTTCGCGGATGATGCCGACGGTCTTCTGACCAGCCAGGTAGTTGGTGATGTGCTCGCAGGCGAAGATGTTCTTGGTCGCCTTGTCTTCGACCAGACCGCGGTGCGTTTCGTCGACGGCCATCTTGGCGAGCACGAGGTGCTTGTTCAGTGCCGCCACGGAGGCCTTGGCGACGATGTGGTCGACCTGCTTCTGGTCGAGCTTTTCGAATTCGACGAGAGCCTGCTGGCCCTTGGCTACGAGTGCGTCCACTTCAGCTTCGGCTGCGGCGAGCTTTTCTTCCGGAGTCGGCTTCGTTGCGCTGTTCTTAGTTTCTGCCACTGTAGGATCCTCCTCTAATAGAGATCTGGAACGTGGTGCGTTATTCCTTCTTGTTGATTGCCGTTGTACAGCAGTCATGTCACGGCTTTTCATAACTGCGAATCGCCTGTGACCTGCATCACAATATACATGACCCTCCGCATCTTTTCATCCTTTAAGCGGGTTGTGCGTTTCATGTTATATTTCGTTTCCTTAATGTGTAAACAAGCGCTATTTTTGCACGAATCTCTGTTCATTCTTCATAAAATGTGAGTTTTTGTTTACTTTACCTATCGAACGAACATCGCCAAATCAGTATTCCTAAAAATAGTTTTACAAAACTGTTGCACATCAATGCGAATCTAGGCCCAACTTCTGTAAACCCGCTTTGCATTAATCACCCCATACCCGCCCCGTCAACGCCCCTTACAGCGGGAAATCAAGTCTTGACGGCATCGTCCGCCATGCGCAGCGACACGACATTTTGAAAAGACTTTTGATAAAGTGGCAGGATAAGCGCGTCGATGTGGAACACGAAAGGAACGTCATGAAGCCCATGCCATCAACAGCGGTCAAACAGGCCAACCGTCAGGCGATGATCGACTACCTGTACCGGCATGGCCCGTCCACCAAGCAGCATCTGCAGATGACCCTCGGCCTGAGTCTGCCCACCATCACCGCCAATCTGCGCGACCTTGAAGACGAAGGACTGGTCGAGCGCGGCGAGCCGACGGAATCGACCGGCGGGCGCAAGGCGCAGACCTACAAGTTCGCCCCGAAATCACATGCGGCGATCGGCGTTCGTATGCGCGCGGACGGCGTCACGCTGGTGGCGGTGGACCTCTACGGCGAGGTGATCGCCCGCAAACGCAAGCGCGTCTCCTACCGCGACACCGGCGACTACTACGACATGGTCGGCGATCTCGTCACCGAATTCGCGGGGCGCGTGGTGCGCTCGGGCAGCCAGGTGCTCGGTGTCGCCTTCTCCATCCAAGGCATCGTCTCCCCCGACGGCAGCGCGATCACCTTCGGGCGGATCGTCGGCAACACCGGGCTGACACTGGAGAAACTCACCCGGCATATCGAATTCCCCGCGCTTATGATCCACGACTCGGACGCCTCGGCCATGGCCGAGCTCTGGTTCGATCCCAGCATCCGCGACGCGGTCTGCATCTACTTGGAGCGTCGCCCCGGCGGCGCGGTGATTGCGCACGGGGCGCTGTACCAAGGCCCGAGCCTGTCCAACGGCACCGTGGAGCATATGTGTCTAGTGCCGGGCGGACGCGCCTGCTACTGCGGGCAGCACGGCTGCATGGACCCGTATTGCTCGCCGGAGGCGCTGCTGGAGGACGGCGAGGGAATGCCCGGCTTCTTCTCGGTGCTGAGCCAGGGCGAACGCGGGCATCGCCAGCGTTTCGACGAATGGATGGGGTACGTGGCGCAGGCGATCGTCAACATCCGTTCGGTGATCGCAGGCGATGTGATCATCGGCGGCGAGGCCGCGCAATACCTGGACGATGACATGCTGGCCGAGCTCAAGCGCCGCACGGAGGCGCTCAGCCCGTTCAGCACCGATTTCACGCTGAAGAAGAGCATCTGCGTCGAGGATCAGAACATCATCGGCGCGGCCCTGCGCTTCGTGCGCGACTACGTGGACGGGATCTGCGGGCGCGCATAGCGCCTCTCCCCCGCATTCCGCCGGGCCCTGTCGGCATACCACGGCAGGTGTGCAACAAGCCGAAAAGGGCCGCAGCCCACCCGTTTCCACGGGTGGGCTGCGGCTCTTTTCGCTGTGGCGCTCTTTGCGCCGTCACACGATCTGGCAGAACTCGATGGTCTCGTCGTTGGGACCGTACACGTTGAAGTAGCGGATTCCATGTTCCCAGAAGCTGTCGATGTGCTGGATCTCGGTGTCCTTGAACTCCAGGCCGAGCTTCTTGGCGTTGTCGAACGCCGCTTCGATATCCGGGGTGTCGAACGCCCAATGGTTGATGGCGCCGGTGACACCGGGGGCCGGTTCGCCCTCCCAAGTTTCGATGGTCAGATGGCCGTAGCGCAGGAAGGCGCAGCGGTTGTCCCCGTTGTGGAACAGGCCGGCGAGCTCGAATCCGAGCTTCTCCGTGTAGAAGGCGATGGTTTCGTCCAGATCCCTGGCGATCATGCCGGAATGCTGCAGATCGGTGGTGAATGCGGACATGGGTTCGGTCATGATGTTCTCCTTTTCGGTGATCGATTGGTGGTTGATGGTTGATGATCGATGGTCGGCGATGCTCATTCGCCGGTGGCGACCGCGGCTGCTGCGGCGACGGTGGCGGGTGCGGCGGGTGCGGCGGCCTCCACGGTTTCGGCAGCCTTGTTCTTCGCCTTGGCGATCCGGTGGCCGTGCTCGTCGAATCCGGGCTGCTGCGGACGGATGAACAGCGTCAGCACGAACGCCAGCACGTACAGCGCCGCGTACGTCCAGCACACGCCGCCGTAGCCGATGGTCGGCAGAAGGATCGTGGCGATGCCGGGGCCCGCGAACGTGGTGAGGCCGGCCGCGAGGTTGTATGCGGACAGTGCCGCACCCTGCTTGCCTTCGCCAGCATACAGCGTCATGATGGTCGGCAGCGACGAGAAGGCGCAAGTGCCGATGCCCACGATGACCGAGGCGATGATCATCATCAGCGCGTTCGCGCCGAACCATTGCGGAATGTAGTAGAAGGCGACGGAACCGACGGCGAGCACCGCGCAGCCGAACCAGCGCATCGGCCACACCCATCCGAAGCGGTCCATGAACCAGCCCCAGAAGGTGTTGAAGATCAGGGTGACCACGAACACGAAGCCCCAGATGCGCATCCATTCCTCGGTTTTGAAGATGTTGATGCCGCCGTTGTGCGTGGTGCACAGGTACAGGGGCATGATGACCGGGAAGCCGTACAGCAGCAGGTTGTTGATGATGCGGATGATCGCGCAGATGAGGATCTTGCGGTTGGTGACGAGGATGGTGGCGCCTTCGGCCAGTTCCTTCAGCTGTTCCTTGCGGCTCAACCCCTCGCCCTTGACGATCTTGTTCTTCGGCACGAACAGGAAGCACATGATCGTGCCGACGATGGAGAACGGCAGCGCGAACCAGAAGGTGCGGTATTCGCCGAACACCGGCATGATGAAACTCGGCAGGTAGGCGCCGAACACGCCGATGCCCAGGGAGAAGCAGGTCCAGAAGAAGCCGGTGGCCGAGGCGAGTCTGGACGGGGAGATGTACTGCGCCATCAGCACCACGAAACTGTAGATGAACAGCGGGTAGCCGATGCCACGCATGGCGTACAGGCCGAGGATCAACGGGTAGATGTGGCTGGGGATGGCCACGCCGAGGAACAGCAGATGGATGCCGATCCACCAGCATGCGCCGAACATCATGACGCGGCGGGCGCCGAACATCTCGGCGAGCACGCCGGCGGACCATCCGCCAAGCGCCGCGAACAGACCGTATACGGTGACCAGCAGCGAGGCCTGGGATGAGGTGAATCCCTGATCCACCATGAATTTGGACAGGAAGGTGAGTTCGAAGCCGTCACCGGTCATGAAGATCGCGACGGCCAGGAAGCCGAGCATCAGCACTCGGGGAACGCCGAGGCGCTCAAGCAGCCTAATCATTGCAACAACCCTTACCCGGCCTTCGCCGACGTTGGGAAAGCCGTTTGCAGAAAATCATACAAGTATTCGCGTGCGGGGCGCCCGTCTTCGTTGCCGTGGCGCCCTCACGCCGTTTTGAGGAGGTGGGAGGCAGGCCGCCGCGCGGGTGCACGCCACGGCGGCCTTGGTGGTTGGGAGCTTGCGACTACCCTCGGCGTCACTTGCCGATCTTGACGACGGCCTTGGAAACCCCTTCGATCTTGCCGTCGAGGAAGTCCTGCACCTCTTCGAGCTCCAGCTCGTGGCTGATCAGGCCGCCGATGTTCATCTTGCCGGCGGAGACCAGCGAAATGGCGTCGCGGAAGGTCAGCGGGTTGATGAAGGAGCCCTGGATGGTGAGCTGCTTCTTGTAGATGTCGTAGGTGTTCATCTCGAAGTGGGCTTCCTGCGGGCCGACGCCGAACATCAGCACCTGGGCGCCCTTCTTGGCCGCGGCGACCGCCTGGGCCTGGGTGGTGGGCAGGCCGACCGCCTCGACGATGACATCGTAGGAGTCCGCCGGAATCTGCTCGCGGGTGGTGTTGTACGTTTCGGTGACGCCGAAGAGTTCCTTGTTGCGCTGCAGCTTCTCGTCGAAGATGCCGGCGAGGTCGACCTGATGCACGCCGTAGGCCTGCAGCAGCTGGGCGAAGATCTGCCCCATGAAGCCGTCGCCGATGACCAGCGCCTTCTGGTACGGGCGCAGCTTGAGCAGGTCGAGGCCGTGCACCGCGCAGGAGACCGGTTCGATGGCGGCCGCGTCGCGCAGGGAGACGTTATCGGGCAGCTTGTAGACCACGGTGGCGGGAGCGGTGAACTGTTCGGCCAGGCCGCCGTCGCGGGTGACGCCGACCGCGCTCAGGTGGTCGCACAGTTCCGGACGCTGGGTCAGGCAGAACTCGCACTGGCCGCAGTAGATATTCGGATCGACGGCCACGCGGTCGCCGACCTTGACGTTGGTGACTTCGGAACCGACGGCGGCGACGACGCCAGAGTTCTCGTGGCCGAGCACGATCGGAGGAACGGCGGCGGCGGAGCCGGGGCGACCCGCGTACAGGTCGTGATCCGTGCCGCACACGCCCGCGTATGCGGTGTTGATCAGCACCTCGTTCGGCAGAATTTCGGGGGTGGCCAGATCCTGGATTTCGAATTCCTTCACACCGGTAAGCACCAGAGCCTTCATGATCGTTCCTTTCATCGGCGAAAGCGTTCCGCGACTTGCGGATAAACGTTTGTGTTGTCCAGCAGTTCGTTCTGCTTGATGACTACAGCATACATTCTTTCATTATGTTTTGCAAATCTGTTTTCTTAAAGTGTTTGTTATAAAGGTTTTCACGGCGCGTCGCGCGGAACATGCCGGACGCGACGGTCATCGAGGAACGATTGCGCCACCTACAATGAGAGGTATGCAAAATCCACCGCTGCACCGTTACGCCACGAGACCAGGCCTGTACTTCACCGATGATGGCGGCGCCGACGCCATCGTCCGCTCCGAAACCGCCGATCAGGTATGGTTCTGCGTGCTGGAACCGGTCGATCAACCCAGCGCCTTCTACAGCGAGGCGATCAGACTGTTCCCCAACACCTCCATCCCCCTCATCAAACAGATCAGCGAATTCAAGGTCTGCACCCGCATCATCGAATCGACCTACGTGCGCGAGACCCTGTTCAAAATGGAAGGCCCGAATTACGGCCTATGGTCCGTGCACATCCCCAAAGCGTGGGACGGCATGCGCTACGGCTACCGCGTGGACGGCGCATGGGACCCCTCACGCGGCGTGAGGTTCAACCCCTACAAACTGCTGCTGGACCCGTATGGAAAAGGCATCGACGGCACCATGCAGCTCGACCCGGCCGCCTTCGCCTACCAGTGCAAGCTGGAGGACGGCAAGATCGTCGGCGACCCGTTCGGCAAGATGAGCACCATCGACTCGCTGGGCAGAATGCCCGTCTCCGTGGCCATCGACGACCGCGCCACCACCAAACTCGACAGCGAAAGCGTGCATCCCCACGTCCCGTGGAGCAAAACCGTCATCTACGAACTGCACGTCAAAGGCTTCACCGCCAACGCCCCCTGGCTTCCCGAGGAACTACGCGGCACCTACGCGGGCCTCGCGCACCCCACCACACTGGCGTACCTGCAAGGGCTCGGCGTGACCTCCATCGAGCTGCTGCCCATCCAGGCGAGCCAGCCCGAAGTCTTCCTCCAGGAACGCGGCAAGCGCAACTATTGGGGCTATTCCACACTCAGCTACTTCTCCCCCGAGGCCTCGTACGCCACCAAGGCGGCCCAGGAGGCCGGCGCCAACGCCGTACGCCAGGAAGTCATCGACATGGTGCAGGCCCTGCACGACGCGGGCTTCGAAGTGCTGATGGACGTGGTATACAACCACACCTGCGAAGGCGGCTCGGCGGGCCCCAGCATCTGCTGGCGCGGCCTCGACAACCTCTCCTACTACCGCAGGCAGAAGAACAACATCGCCTACCTGGAAGACACCACCGGCTGCGGCAACACACTCGACTTCACCAACACGCATGTGACGACCTTCGCCGTCGACTCGCTCAGATACTGGGCCAAGCGCATCGGCATCGACGGATTCCGCTTCGACCTCGCGCCCAGCATCGCCCGCCTGGACGGCGAATTCACGCGCTACCACCCGTTCCTGTACGCCCTGCGCTCCGATCTGCTGCTCGGCAACCTCAAGATCATCATGGAACCGTGGGATCTGGGCAACCAAGGGTGGCGCACCGGCCAGTTCGGCATCCCGTTCGCGGAATGGAACGACCGTTTCCGCGACACCTCGCGCACGTTCTGGCTCGCCGAAGCCGACCAGCAGCAGGGCAACACCGTCGGTATGCAGGAGATGGCCACGCGCCTGTGCGGTTCGGCCGACCTGTTCGCCACCGACCCCGGCCGCGGCGCCACCGCCTCCGTGAACTTCGTCGCATGCCATGACGGCTTCACCCTCAACGATCTGACCATGTACTCGCATAAGCACAACGAGGCCAACGGCGAGAACAACCATGACGGTTCGAACGTGAACCGGTCGAACAACTTCGGCGTCGAAGGGCCGAGCGACGACCCCGTCATCCTCTCGAAGCGCGAACGCGCCGCACAGAACCTGCTCGGCATGGTGCTGCTTTCGCTGGGCACACCGATGATCCTCGCCGGTGACGAATTCGGCAACAGCCAGAACGGCAACAACAACGCCTATTGCCAAGACAACGACATCACCTGGCTGAAATGGGATTGGCTGTACCACAGCACCAAAACGCCGGAAATGCTCCGCTTGGAATCCGTGTCCCGCCTGATTTCCATCCGCAAGTCGCTCGACCTCTACCATCATGAGGATTTCTTCACCAGGCTCAGCCAGATCGGCCTATTGAAGCCGTCGAGCCGTGTGCAGTGGTTCCTGCCGGACGGCACGACGCCGATGGAGCAGGACTGGTTCGACAAGAGCATCCGAAGCTTCGCCATGCGACTGCTTTCGCTCAACGAGCTCGACGTGATCCTGCTGGTGAACGGCGAATGCCGCGACAAGGAATTCCATCTGCCCGCCGACACCGAATGGCAGCCGCTCTGGTGTTCCGCCGAAACCACGGGCGCCTACCCCGGCCACGGCACCGAAGTGGAGAAACTGGATCTCACCAATGAGGATTCCATTTGGACCCATTTCGTGCCGAAGGACACCCGCATCGGCAAAGTCATCCAGGAAGTGCAGGCGGAACAGGACGACCCAGAGCGGCGCCCCGCGGTCAAGCCGTGGCCGCAGGAGGATGAGATGCCGGAAACCGTCACCCTGCCGGGGTTGACGGCCAAAACGCGTATCTACCGCGTGCTGGCGCACAGCGAGGCCCAGCAGCGTGTGGCACAGGCCCGTCAGCGCGTATTGCGTGGGCTTCGCACGCAGCCCGCTCCCGATCAGCATCGCGCGCAAGGCGCCAACAACGTGCAGCCCGGCTCACAGCCGAACGCACAGTCCAACGTGCAATCCGGTACGCAGCCCGATGCACAGCCGAACGTGCAGTCGAACGTCTGGACGGTGCCGTCCATGAGCATCACCATCATGCGCCAGACCGCACTCGGCTGACCGACACACAAAGCCGCCGAAAACGAGGAAACCCCTCGAAGGACGAACCTTCGAGGGGTTTCCAGCAGTAAGCGAAAATCAACGCTTGGAGAACTGCGGTGCACGACGTGCCTTGTGCAGACCGGCCTTCTTGCGCTCCACGACACGAGCGTCGCGGGTCAGGAAGCCAGCCTTCTTCAGGGTGGCGCGGTTGGCATCGCGGTCGATGGCGTTCAGGGCGCGAGCCACGCCGAGACGGATGGCGCCGGCCTGGCCGGTGGTGCCGCCGCCGTCAACGAGGACGATCGCGTCGAACTTGCCTTCGAGCTTGAGCAGGACGATCGGGGAGTTCACCTCACGCTGCAGCAGCTTGGAGGGGAAGTACTCCTCCAGGGTGCGGCCGTTGATGGTCCACTTGCCGGAACCCGGCACGAGGCGCACGCGAGCGACGGCTTCCTTACGACGACCGGTGCCGTAGCCCGGCTCGATCGCGGAAGTACCGGTGCCAGCACCTGCGTTGGTTTCGGTGGTGTAGCTGGTGAGCTCCTCTTCGGTTTCCTGAACCGCGGAGTTGTTGGTGTTTTCAGCCATGTTCTCTATCTCCCTTCGGTTCACTTAGCCTGCTGAGAAACCTGAGCGATCTCAAAGACCTGCGGCTTCTGCGGGGTGTGCGGGTGCTCTTCGCCGGCGAAGACGTGCAGACGACCAAGCTGCACCTTGGCGAGCTTGTTCTTCGGCAGCATGCCCTTGACGGCACTGGTGATGATGCGCTCCGGGTTGTTGGCGAGCAGCTGCGCGTAGGTGTCACGACGCAGGCCACCCGGACGACCGGAGTGCTTGTACAGTTCCTTGCCCAGCTTGTTGCCGGTCAGCGCCACCTTGGCGGCGTTGATCACGATGACGTGATTGCCGGAATCAGCGTGCGGAGCGTAAGTCGGCTTGTTCTTGCCGCGCAGAAGGGTTGCAACCTGAGTCGAGAGACGGCCCAGCACCACGTCGGTGGCGTCAACGATGTACCACTCATGGCTCAGATCGGCGGGCTTCGGAGTGAAAGTCTTCACTGTTCTACCTTTTCTAGTATTGTGTTCCGGGCTTCGGCGTTCCCAGCACGCTTGGTTAGGGCGTTACTGCGGAAACCTCCACCTCATTATCCGTGGGCTCCCTGAAAGTCCTCGATTGCGAGTGGGAATGCGCTTTGAAGGACCCCTTAGGGAAACACAACAGCTCACAAGTATATCGCGAGGCTTGACATACGGCCGACACACTGCGATACGAAAAAATCGCGCATGCAACCGGCCTGAAACAGGCTACGGAATGCATGCGCGATTCCTTATGAGAACCGCCTTTTCCGGCGTTCGCGCGGACTACTGCTCGTTGCGCATGATGGCCGCGAGACGCTGCACATCACTGCGATCGAACATGTCGTCCAGCAGCACCACTTCGCCCTTGCCGTCGGCGAGCGGAATACGCCAGTTCGGATACTCGTTGTTGGTGCCCGGCTGGTTCTGCGTGCGCTTCTCCCCGACTGCGTCGGTGATCGAAGCGGCGAGCAGCTTGCACGGCGAATCGTTGAGCGCACGGTACTGGGCCGCGATGATGTCGGCCTCATGGGTCTCGCGGTCAGTGGCCTCTTCCTCGTTGATGTAGCCGTTGCCGAGCAGCATCGAAATCATGGCGTCCTGCTCGGCCATGGCGGAACGTTCGAAGTCCTCCGCCGGGCCTTCCAACAGGCCGAGGCGCTCGCGCAGCTTGACATGCTCCAGCTCAAGGTAACCGGCTGCCGGCGGCAGGTCGTGCGTGTTGACCGAGGCCAGCGCGTATTCGCGCCAATCGGCCGGCGCACGGAACTTGCCGTCGAACTGCTCGAACCATTCCACCGCGCAGCCCAGCAGGCCGTGGGAGGACAGGGAGCTTGCCACGTATTCGGGGACCACGCCGAGATCCTCGCCGACCACCACGCCGTCGGCGCGGGAGGCTTCAAGCGCGAGAACGCCCAGCATGATGTCGGAATCGTAATGCACGTAGGCGCCGTCGTTGGCCTTGTGGCCGGACGGGATCCACCACAGGCGGAACAGGCCGAGGATGTGGTCGATGCGCACGGCGCCGGCATGGGTGAACATGTTGTGCACCATGTCGCGGTATGCCTTGTAACCGGTACGATCCAGGGCGATCGGGTTCAGCGGCGGCTGGCTCCAATCCTGGCCCTGCTGGTTGAACATGTCCGGCGGTGCGCCGACGGTCGCGCCCTTGGCGAAACGCTCCGGGTACCACCAGGCTTCGGAGCCGAGCGGGTGGACGCCGACGGCCATATCGGCCATCACGCCGATGCGCATGCCGGCCTCGCGCGCGCTCTTCTGCGCACGGTCGAGCTGCTCGGTGGCGATCCATTCCAGCCAACGGTAGAAGTTCAGCGTGTCGGGGAACTGCTCGCGCAGGGCGTTCACTTCCGGGGACTGCTTGTTGAAGCGCTGGGTCCAATTGTCGGGCGTGCCTTCGGCGGCACCCCACTTGTCATAGCACAGGCACCAGGTGGCGTAGGCTTCGAGATCCTCGCCGGTCTTCTCGCAGAAGGCGGCGAATTCACGCTGGCGTTCGGAGGTGCGGCCGGCCTTGAAGATGATCCACAGCGCCTGCATCTTCGCATGCCACATGGCGTTGCGATCGACGATTTCGGCCTGATTGTTGAGCGGTTCGACGGAGGCGAACAGTTCGCGGATCTCGGAGAGGCTTTCCGCGCCGAGCAGCTTGTATTCCTCGACCGCTTCCGGACGGATGTAGGTGAAGTTCACCAGACTGCGGGAAATCGGCAGGTACGGGGACGGGGTCAGCGGGGACACCGGTTCGGCCGCGTGCACCGGGTTGATCAGCGTGAAGTCGGCGCCGGTCTTGCGCTTGGCGTCCTTGAGCAGGTTGGCGAGGTCCACGAAATCGCCGACGCCCCAAGACTTGGCGGAACGCAGCGAATACAGCTGGGCCATCCAGCCCCACAGGTGACCCTGCTTCATCTCGTCGAGCAGTTCCACCTTGGCGGGGGCGCTGATCAGCGTGGCGTCCTCGGTGCGGTCGCCGACGGTGACGTGCAACGTATGGTAGCCTTCCGGCAGGTCGGCCGGAATGACAACGGATGCAGTAACGACGAACTGATCGTTCACCAGGTAGGCGGCGGAACCGTCGCCCGCATCGGGAAGGATCGCGCCCTGGTACTCCTGGCCGTTCTCCAACGTGATGGTGGCGCTGGGGATGTCGGTCATGCCGACGTTGACCAGCACATGGCTTTCGGAGCCCACGTTATGCAGGACGGTGTACGGCACCAGACGGCCGTGACGTTCGTCCAGAATCTGCCTGATCGACTGCTTGATAACGGCGTCATTTGAGGCATCGATGCCCAAAGCCCCCAACACCGCCACCAGGACATCATCTTCGATCTCGTGGTAGTCATGGCTCATGCCGACATAGCTGGTAGAGATGCCAGCCAACTTTGCCAATTGAATCAGCGGACGCGCTAAGCGCTCTTCGCTTTCGGTTCTCTCGCTCATAGTCACTTAGTGTAACGGCTTAGCTGAGACATATCGAGCTATTTTTCACGTTCCCTGCGGCGTTTTTCCACCGCATGGCGCACTTCGAGCGACGGATCGGCCTCCAATTTCGCTAACGTTTGCAAAGAAACGTTGGGATTCAGCGCCACAGCGCGACGCACCATCGACGACAACACCTTCGGCGCGTCGGGCTCAAGTTCCGTACCCAATGTCGCAAGGAAGTCCAAAATCTGGGCATCGCTATCCGGACTCTGCGCCCCTTCGAGCCTCATCTTCCATGATGTCCGCTTGTTACGCAGCGCCGCATCGCGCACTTCCTGCTCCGGATCCTTGGTCAACCGGCCCACCAGCCAGTTCTTGTCGTCCGTATTGCCGGCCACGGCCTTACGCACCGAGGCCTCCGGATCCTTGGCGAGCTTGACCAGCACATTCGGGAACGGCATCGTCTCGGCCAGGAACACGCGATCCTCCAGAGGCGTGTTCGGATTGCCGCCCACGGCTTCAAGCAATGCCGTGGCTCGGGAGAACGCCGCCTGATCGTCACGGTCGGGCAGCGGACGGCGCGCGAACTCGGACAGTTCGGCGGAATCGGTGCTGTGGCGCAGACGTTCGTAGGTGACGGTCAACGGCTCGAAACCCTTGTCGTTCCCGGTATTCCCGGCACTCTCGGTGTTCTCGGTGTTTTCGATGCCTTCGGCATTCTCGGCGTTTTCGGTGCTCTTGGTGCTCTTGGTGCTCTCTTCGTCGGTCATGGTTCACCAGTGTAGCCCAGAGGTGGCGGCGTTCAGCGGGAGGCGATGGCCCTGTTCACCGTGTCGATGGGTTCGGGGGCGATGGTGGCGTTGAAGGTTTCACGCACGCGCTCTTCGAAAACCGCCGTATTGTTCAACGGCAGCGTGGCCGTCAATGTGACGTCGGCGGCGTAGGTCTCATCGGACTGCACGCCGTCGACGGAGGCGAGCAGCTGCTGGAAGCGGGCCAGCTGCGGGTAGTCCAAGGTGACGAGATAGCGCCGGCAGGGCACGATGTCCACGCCTTTCGCGGCTTTGACCGCGATGGACGCGCCCGTGGAATAGGCGCGGATCAGACCGCCGGACCCCAGCAGGATACCGCCGAAATACCTGGTGACGGCGACCACGCAATCCGTAAGATCGTTGGCACGCAGCACGTCGAGGATCGGCTTGCCCGCCGTGCCGGACGGCTCGCCGTCATCGCTCATGCGTTCCGACACACGGCCGTCCGAACCACCCACCACGGCGGCGTACGCCACATGACGGGCCTTCGGATGCTGGTCGCGGATCGTGGCGACGAAGGCGAGCGCCTCATCCAGACTGTCGATATGCGCCGCATCGCCTATGAATTCGGATTTCTTCTCCACGAAGGCGTCATGCGCCGGCTTGCCTGCCGGGTCGAGAATGGTACGCATACGGGTTGTTCTTTCCTGTCTATCGTGCTTGTCTGATGTCTGCCTGATTCGTTCGCCGGGTCCGTTCGCCAGGATTGTTCGTCATGCCCGTTCACGCACGCCACCGGGCCGTGTGCCGCGTCACTCGTGCACGACGACGTTGAATTCGTCTCCGGTGAGGAAGGCGCGCACGCATTCGACCATCTGACGGGTGAGTTCCTTGAACGCGCCGTCGGTGCGCCAGCCGACATGCGGGGTGAGCACGATGCCGGGGATCCGGCAGATCGCGTCGTCGGATTTCAGCGGCTCATGGTCGAACACGTCGAGGCCGGCGGGGATGTCGCCGCGCTGCAGTCGCGCGAGCAGTGCACCGGGTTCGATGACCTCACTGCGGGCCGTGTTGATGAACAGCGTGCCCGGGCGCAGATGCTCCAGGTTTTCCGCGGTGATGATGCCGCGCGTCGCGCCGTCGATCAGCGGCAGGTGCACGGAGACGATGTCGCTGGATTCGATGAGCTCGTCCATGCTTTCCACTGGGGTGGCGCCGCAACGGTCGAACAGTTCGGCGGGCACATGCGAATTCCAGGCACTGACTTCCATGCCGAACGCCTTGCCGATCGAGGCGACGGTCGAACCGATGCCGCCCAATCCGATGATGCCGAGACGACGACCGGCCAATTGCAGGCCGTCACCGCCCTTCCACGCCCAGTTGCCTTCCTTGACGTCACGGTCGAGCTCGCCGATATGGCGGATCAGTTCGAACATGAGCGCGAAGGCGTGTTCGGCGACGGCATGATCGCCGTAATGTTCGGCGTTGCACACGCGCACGCCGAATTCGCGTGCCAGATCGAGGTCCACATAGCTCGCCACACCGGTGCCGCAGAACACGATGCACTTGACATGGCCTTCCGCCTCGCCCTTCGGGCCGTGACCGGTGATGCGGCGCAGCAGGTCGTCGCTGATATGGTAGCCGCCGACCAGCAGCACGTCCGCGTCGTGCAGGCGCTCCGCGATCGTGTCCTCGTCGGAGGTGAACTCCTCGTACATACGTACGCGCGCGACATCCTGCAGTCGCGGGAACTGGGAACGGATGGGCTCGACCATGGAGTCGAGCAGGGACGGCATTACCACCAATGGCAGGTCGGTACGTTCGGCCTGCGTCTCATACACTTGCGTCATACTCGACAGATTAGGAGCATCGGGCGTCATTCGCTCGTCTGAGCCGACTGCTGATCGCTCTGCTGTTTGGCCTGCTGCTTGGCCTGCAACTCCGCGGTGAGATTCCATTCATGCACCACATTGGTGTCGGCGCCCAAGCTGTAAATCACGTTCGAGATGCGTTGCCGCTGGGTCTCGTCCTCGCTTTCGCTCCAACACGTCCCGTCCGGATGGTCGGAGGAGATCGGGCACCACCGGTACTCCCCCTGCCTCATGTTCGCGGTCGGCAGCCAGTCGATGCGGCTCACGCGCCACGATCCAGCCACGCCCTTCTTGCCCGCGAACTGGACGCGGGCCGTCACGCCCTGGTTGTTCGTCTCGTTGCCGGGAATGTACGACGTGACCGTCACCGCATTGCCCAAACCGTAGATGATCCATGTGTTGTTGTACTTCTCGATCGGCTGCGCGCAATGGCACCCGGCACCGTAGATCACGTCGAACGCGCCGGTATCCGCCAGCTCATGCGCCTCGGAAACCTGCCATGTATCAGCGTAATCGAGATACTCCTGCACGGAATGCATGGCGATGGCCACCACGTCGGCACCCTGTTCGCGTGCCTTCTTCGCCTTGGTGACGGCCTTCTGGATATCGCTTTCATGATTCGGATCGCCGCTTTCGCGCAGACGGTCGACCTGCCAATCCTGATCGGCGGTCATGCCGTTAAGCGACACGGTTCCGGTGATCAGGCCAAGCTTGCCGCCGCCGGTCGGCGAATCGATGACCAACGGTTTGAGCGAATCCTCTTCGGTCTTGTATGAACCAGTCTGGGCGATGCCGTCCGCCTCCAGCGTGTCCCACAGACGTGCGATACCGTCCGCGCCCTGATCCCACGAATGGTTGGTGGCATGCGTGCACGCCTGATAGCCGACGTTCTTGGCGGCATCCGCGACTTCGGGTGGAATGTTGAAGATCGGGTATGCGCTGTACGGGCCGCCGCGCTGGGCGATGGGCGTCTCAAACTCGCATACGGCGATGTCGGACGCCTGGATGTACTTCTTCATCGGTTCGAACAGCGGATCGAAGTTGAAGGCCGTGCCATCGGTGGCGGAAGTGTTCGCCCCGGCGAAATGCTCCCACAGCCCCTCATGGAACAGCAGATCGCCGTTGACCAGCATGGAAATGCAATCCGTATCCGGGCAGTCGGGCGAATTGCCGTGATGCTCCTTGACGGTTTCGACGGTTCTCTTGCCGGAGTCGGTCGACTTGGTCGATTTGGACGCGCTCGCGGAACTCGCGGTGCGCGTGGATTGCCCGTTGCCGGATTTCAGCATGCTCCACACGCCGACGGCGAGCGCCACGATCAGCCCCAACGCCACGATGCCCGCGACGATCACCGGCACCGGCGAACGCTTCGCCGCGTGTTGGCCGTGATAGTATTCCCCGCTGTTCTGGTTCATCGCTTCTCTTCTCTCGTTCTCTGCTTCTCCTATTGAAATAGGGTATCCGAGTTCAATGGACAACTCGCCCTCCCGCCCGGCGTAACGACCGTATGGCGGTCTTCGGAAAAACTTTTCTTCTTTTTGCCGCATATCGGCGGGTTGACATCTTGGGGTGGTGTAAAGTACTGTGATGTTGCGTCGTAATGACGCAATGGAGTGATGCCTGAGTGGCCGAAAGGGGCACCCTGCTAAGGTGTTAGCTGCGTAAGCGGCTCGGGGGTTCGAATCCCCCTCACTCCGCGGGTTGGGCTTCCGAAGCGATTCGGAAGCCTTTTTCGTATTCGGATCGCCGTCGATTCGCACGCCGACCTCACCTCGAACATCTGTTCGACAATCCCGCGTGAAGCTCGTACCATGGTCGTATGAGCACTGCACCGAGACTGGCGGCGGCCAAACGCGACTGGGGCCATGATGAGACCGGCTGCACCGTGCTGCATATCGACATGGACGCTTTCTACGCATCGTTGGAGGTGGCGCGGCACCCGGAGTTGCGGGGCAAGCCGGTCGTGATCGGCATCGGCCCGCGATCGGTGGTGTCGGCGGCGAGTTACGAAGCGCGACGGTATGGCATCAATTCGGCCATGCCTTCGGCGCGGGCGAGGCAATTATGCCCTTCCGCCGTGTTCCTGCCGGTGGATATGACGTATTACCGCGGGGTGTCGCGGGCGATCATGCATGACGTGTTCCATGCCGTCACCGATCAGGTGGAACAGGTTTCGGTGGATGAGGGGTATATGGACGTTTCCGGCGCATTGCTGCGCTGGGGAAAGCCCAGCACGATCGGCGCGTGGATCAGGCGTGAGGTGGAAAGCAGGTTCCACGTGACCTGTTCGGTGGGCATCGCGGCCAACAAGCTGGTGGCGAAAATCGCATCCACAAACGCCAAACCCAACGGCATGCTGCTCATCCCGAAGGCACGGTCGGCGGAATTCGTGCAGATGATGCCGTTGCGCAGCATTCCCGGCATCGGACCGAGTCTCGAACGGCATCTGACGGCGTGGGGCGTCATGTCGGTGGCCGACCTGGCCCAGCTTGACGAGGCGCAACTCACTCAAGCCACCGGATCGCCCGCCGGCGCCCACCACCTGTGGATGGCGTCGCACGGCTTGGACGATCGCGCCGTCACGCCCACGCATGTGGAGAAATCCATCGGATCCGAGGAGACGCTGCTGAAAGACACCACGGATGGCACGATCGCCTGCCGGCAGTTGCGCCTGTCCTGCGATGACGTCGCACGTTCGCTACGCGCCCGCGGTTTTCTGGCACGCACGGTGACCGTGAAACTGCGGTTCGCCGATCTGAGCTATCGCACCCGGTCCCGCACCCTCGACCGCCCTGTGGACGCGGCGAGCGCCCTCTACCCTGTGTGCGTCGAACTGTTGCACGCCATGCTCGGCATGCCGCACAGCACCGACGCGGCCGAACTCCCCCGCCAAGTCCGGCTGGTGGGTGTGAGCGTCAGCGGTTTGAGCAAGGCGGCTTCCACCGCCGTGCAGCCCTCACTGGACGATGTGCTGGAGGAAACCGGCCGCGCCGACGAAAGCACCGCATCGCACAGGCTGCGTACCGCGGAAGCCGCGTTGGATGCGGTGCGCAGCAAATACGGCGACAAGGCGGCAAGCTTCGGCATCTGACGGCGTGACGCCGCCAGCGGGAGCGGCGATGGGACGAACATCCGGGCAGACGGTACACTGTAACGCAGGAAAAGCGCACATCGACGATGGAAGGTTTTGCTATGGCGCAAGTGGAATATCCGGATCTGGTGATCGTGGGGGCGGGCCTGTTCGGCCTGACCGTGGCCCAGCAGGCCGTGGAGCACCTGGGCGTGAGGGTCGAGATCATCGACGTGCGCGACCACATCGGCGGCAACGCGTACAGCTACATGGACGAGGAGACCGGCGCCGAGATCCACAAGTACGGCGCCCACCTGTTCCACACCTCCAACAAGCGCGTGTGGGACTACGTCAACCGCTTCACGTCCTTCACCCCCTACGTGCACCGCGTGTACGCCACGCACGACGGCGAGGTCTACCCCCTGCCGATCAACCTCGGCACCATCAACCAGTTCTTCCACGCGCGCTACACGCCCGACGAGGCCAGGGCGCTCGTCGAGAGCCAGGCCGGCGAGCTGGCCGGCACCGACCCGCAGAACCTCAACGACAAGGGCATCTCGCTGATCGGCCGCCCGCTGTACGAGGCGTTCATCAAGAACTACACGGGCAAGCAGTGGCAGACCGACCCGAAGGACCTGCCCGCGGGCATCATCAACCGCCTGCCGGTGCGTTTCAACTACGACAACCGCTACTTCAGGGACACGTGGGAGGGCCTGCCCGCGGACGGCTACACCGCCTGGATGGAGCGCATGATCGACGACCCGCGCATCCACGTGACCCTGAAGACCGACTTCTTCGACGAGTCCCAGCCGTTCAACAAAAAGGCGCTGGCCGAGGCGGGCGTGCCGGTCGTGTACACCGGCCCCGTGGACCGCTACTTCGGCTACTCGCTCGGCGAGCTCAAGTGGCGCACCGTGGACTTCAGGGAGGTGCGCTACGACGAGGGCGACCACTTCGGCTGCCCGGTGATGAACTTCTCCGACGCGGACGTGCCCTACACCCGCGCCATCGAGTTCAAGAACTTCAACCCGGAGCGCAGGGACTCCCAGAACCCGGACAGGACCGTGGTGTGGGAGGAGTACAGCCGTTTCGCCGAGCGCGGCGACGAGCCGTACTACCCGATCAACACCGAGGCCGACAAGGCGCTGTACGCGAAATACGAGGAGCTGGCCAAGGCCGAGCCGAACACCGTGTTCGGCGGGCGTCTGGGCACGTACAAGTACTACGACATGCACAACGTGATCGACACCGCGCTGACCGCGTACGAGGAGCAGGTCGCACCGCTGCTCAAGAAGTGATATAGCGCATCCCGCAGGCGCGGGAATTTGTGAGGATTCGACGGAAACTCCCGTTTTTTCGCCCTCTCCGGACGAAAAAACGGGAGTTTTCTCATGCCTTGTGGTTACGGTAGAACATATGTCACAATCTCGTAGCGCAAGCAGTGGTCGCAACACCCGCTCGTCGGGACGAAGCGCCGGTTCCACGAGGGCGAACGGAGCCCGTCGTTCGAACAACGGCACCAGGCCACGGAAGAACGCGACAACCAATTCGCCCGCCGCACGCCATTATCGCGGCGGCAACCATCGCACCAACGGCCGGGGCCCGAAGCTGAAGGGCCGCCGCAAGCATCTTATTCTCAAGTGGGTGCTCGGCCTGATCGGAGCCGGTCTTCTGGCCGGCATCGGCCTGTTCGCCTACCTGTACATCACCACGGAGATCCCGCAGCCCGAAAAGGTCGCCATGGCGGAGAACACCACCGTGTATTACAACGACGGCGTCACGGAACTGGGTACCTTCTCCCAGCAGAACCGCACCATCATCCAGTGCAACGCCCTGCCGAAATACATAGGAAACGCCATCGTCGCCTCCGAGAACCGCACCTTCTACCAGGACAACGGCATCGATATCAAGGGCATCGCCCGCGCGCTCATCAACAATCTGACCAAGGGCACGCGCCAAGGCGGTTCCACCATCACCCAACAGTACGCCGAACGCTATTATCTGGGCGAAACCACCAGCTACAAGGGCAAGATCCGTGAGGCCATCCTCGCGTTGAAGATCGCGCAGACGCAGGACAAGGATGAGGTGTTGTGCAACTACATGAACACCATCTACCTGGGCCGCGGCGCATACGGCATCCAGGCGGCGGCCAAGGCCTACTTCAACAAGAACGCCCAGGATCTGACCCTCAACGAGGCCGCCATGCTGGCCGGCATCATCCCCTCCCCCTCCAACTGGGACCCGGCGGTGAACCAGAAGAAGGCCGAATCGCGATTCAAGCGCGTCATCAACATCATGCATGAGGACGGCTATATCACCAGCAAGGAGGCGAAGGAGGCCCAACTTCCCGAAACCGTGCAGAACACGCAGCTGCAGGACGTCTACAAGGGCCCGAACGGCTACTTGCTGCAAATGGTGCGCGACGAGCTGGTGGATGCCAAGGCCTTCACCACGGAGGATCTGGACACCGGCGGCTACAAGATCGTCACCACCATCGACAAGGGCAAGCAGGATCTCATGCAGCAGGTCGTCAGCCCGTCCAACAACGGCATGGCCGGCGTGGTGCCGGACGGCATGCAGTTCGGCGCGATGAGCGCCAATCCGAAGGACGGGTCGATACTCGCCGTATACGCGGGTGACGATTATCTGACCAAGCAGTACAACAACGCCACGCAGGCGCAGTATGAGGTCGGCTCCACGATGAAGCCGTTCGCCCTGCTCGCCGCAGTGCAGGAGGGCGTCAGCCTCAACACCGTGTTCAACGGCAACTCCTACCGAACCTTCCCCGGCATCACCAACACCGTGAGCAACTTCGGCAACGCGAACTACGGTTACATCAACCTGTATCGCGCGACGGCAATGTCGTCGAACACCGTGTTCATGGATCTGCAGACCAAGCTCGGCACACAGAAAATCGCCGAAACCGCCCGAACCGCAGGCGTGGAGAGCACGTCGCTCGACGGTTCCGAGCCGTTCACCGTGCTCGGCAACAACGCGCTCACCGTGAAGGATATGACCGGCGCATACGCCACGCTCGCCAATCAGGGCGAGAAGCCGACGCTGCACATCGTGGCCAGCGTGAAGAGTTCCGCCGACAAGGACCTGTATATCGCACCCTCCACCACCGAGCGCGTGTTCCAAGCCAACGACGTGAACCTGGTGACCAAGGCGCTGACGGGCGTCGTGCAATACGGTACGTCGACCGAAGCGCAGAACACCGGCCATACCATCGCCGGCAAGTCCGGTACGTCGAACAACTCGTATGCGGCGAGCTTCTGCGGCTACACGCCTTCCGTGGTGTCGGTGTTCTCGATGTGGTACCCGGATGCGAACGGCAATCCGCAGGTGATCCCGTCATTCGGCAGCTGGAGCGGCGGTTCCGACTACCCGGTGCACCTGTTCACCCAGTACATGAAACAGGCGTTGGACGGCACCCCGAACGAGGCGTTCCCCACCGCCAAGGACAACGGTAAGGTCGGAGGCCCCGACGGCACGTGGGGAACCGGCTATTCAAGGACGTACTCGTACAACTACTACAACTACGGTACGCAGAACAACGGTACGACCGGCAACGGCGGTACGACCGATAGCACCACGAACGGCACGACCGGTGGCACCGATGCGAATGCTGGCACCCAGAGCACTCCCGGCACCACGAACAGCGGCGGTACGGGAGACTCCGGGAATACGGCAGGCGGAGGCGGCACCAGCAGCGGTGGTACCGGCGACACCGGTGGCACCGGTGACTCCGGAGGCGGCACCGCCAATTCCGGTGGAGGTACCGGAACCGAATAGTTCCAGCCTCATCGCTTGTTCGGCAGGTGGCCGATACGCTGAATAACGGCACGCCGAACAAGCAGGGAAAAGCCCGAACGCGCACCTTGCGTTCGGGCTTTTCCGTATCCGTTTGCCGCTGTTCTGGCGGCGCTTACGGTAGTACCGGGCCGCAGACTACGCAAAAGGTCCCGTATCCGTGGGAAACGGATGCGGGACCTTTTATGCGTTCACAGCGGCCGGATCGACCGGCCGGGCCGGAATCAGCGCTCGGAACGGTTGATGGCGGAGATGATGGCCTTCAGCGCGCTGGTGGTGATGGAGGAATCGATGCCGACACCCCAGATGATCTGGGATTCGGCGTCCTCACCGACCTGGCATTCCACGTAGGATGCGGCCATGGCATCGGTGCCGACGGACATGGTGTGTTCCGCGTAATCCATCACGGACGCTTCGATGCCGAAGTTCGACAGCGCGTTGAGGAACGCGGCGATCGGACCGTTGCCGATGCCGGAAACCTCACGTTCGCGCGGTTCGTCGCCGGGCTCGATGCCACGGTCAAGCACCTTGGCCTTGAGCACGGTGTCGGAGCCATCCTCGCCGGAGGAGACGGCGACCTTGAGGAGCTTGAGACGGCCCCACTGCTTCAGGGTCTCGTCCTTGCTGTCGCCGACCACGACACCGGCCGCGGTGGCGCCGGATTCCTCGACCGGCAGGTACTCGTCCTTGAAAAGACGCCAGATGTCCTCGTCCTTGACTTCCTTCTTGGTCTCATCGGCGAAGTTCTGCACGACCTTGTCGAATTCGACCTGCAGACGCTTCGGCAGATCAAGGTTGTGGTTCGTCTTGAGCAGGTAGGCCATACCACCCTTGCCGGACTGGGAGTTCACGCGGATGATCGCCTCGTAGGTACGGCCGATGTCCTTCGGATCGATCGGCAGGTACGGCACCAGCCACACGAACTTGTCGAGATCGGCGCCGGCGCGGTCGGCGGCCACCTGACGGGCCTCCAGACCCTTCTTGATGGCGTCCTGATGGGAACCGGAGAACGCGGTGAACACGAAGTTGCCCGCATACGGGTGACGCTCGGAGATCTTGATCTGGTTGCAGTACTCGACGGTCTTGCGGATCTCCGGAACGTTGGAGTAGTCGATCTGCGGATCGATGCCCTGGGTCAGGAAGTTCAGGCCGAGGGTGACCAGATCGACGTTACCGGTGCGTTCGCCGTTGCCCAGCAGGCAGCCTTCCACACGGTCGGCGCCGGCGAGCACGGCCAGCTCGGTGGCGGCCACGCCCATGCCCTCATCGTTGTGCGGGTGCAGGGACAGCACGATGGAGTCACGGTCGTTGAGGTTGTTGGAAACGTATTCGACCTCGTCCGCGAACACATTCGGGGTGGTCATTTCGACCGTGGCCGGCAGGTTGATGATCATCGGATGCTCGGGGGTCGGCTTGATCACGCTGGTCACGGCGTTGCAGACCTCGACGGCGTACTCTGGCTCGGTGCCGGTGAAGGACTCCGGGGAGTACTCGTAGTACAGGTCGATGCCTTCGGCTTCGCTTTCCAGGCTCTTGCACAGTTCGGCGGCGTCGATGGCCAGCTTCTTGATCTCTTCCTTGTTCTTGCGGAAAACGACCTCGCGCTGCAGCACGGAAACGGAATTGTAGAAGTGCACGATCGCACGCTTGGCGCCCTTCAGCGCCTCGTAGGTGCGGCGAATCAGATGCTCACGGCACTGGGTGAGCACGACGATGGTGACGTCGTCCGGGATGAGCTCGCGCTCGATCAGCATACGGATGAAGTCGAAATCGGTTTCGGAAGCCGACGGGAAGCCGACCTCGATCTCCTTGAAGCCCATCGACACGAGCAGGTTCCAGAAGCGCAGCTTGCGCTCGGAATCCATCGGGTTGACGAGGGCCTGGTTGCCGTCACGAAGATCGACGGAGCACCAACGCGGTGCACGCTGCAGTCGCTTGCCCGGCCACGTACGCTCCGGGTAATCAAACGGCACCTGCTTATCGTATGCGACGTACTTGGTGTACGGCATCTTGCTGGGCTTTTGCGGAGCTCCAATGAAACGCGCCGGAGGCAGCAGCGGGTCGTTGTTACCTCCGTTGGACGCCGCAGCCACAGCCGCGAGATCAAACACAGACGATTGATCCTGACCCATCACTCCTCCTTATCTTGGTTTTGCCGGATTACCCGGCCATCAGTTTGTTACGCGCATGTTACTTATGCGCTGCGGCCAATCCTAGCGGCTCCTCACCCCAATGCTTACCCGTGTTTCGTGATATGGCGGAATATCTTCACCAAGGTAAGGAATGGTGCGGGAACCGCCGCCGATTCCCGCACCGAATCGCCGCATATCGCGGCCCGTCAACCACTACAGTTGGTGATATGAATCTGCGTTTCCGCGACGACGGCAGCTTCCGCGTGCTGCAATTGGCCGACATCCAAGACGGCCCGAAGGTCAGTCCCGATACGATCCGGCTGATCGAGGCCGCGATCCGTGAGGCCGATCCCGATCTGATCGTACTCACCGGCGACCAGATCCGCGGTTACGACCCCGCCTACATCGACACGTTCCTGCGTCGCCGCGGCGAACGCCCCGGTGCCAGGCTGCGTGCGGTGACGAAGCTTGAAGCGCGATTGCAAGGCATCAAACAGCGCCTGCGCCGCGGAACCGACGCTGGTTCCGCAATCGACAGGCTACTGGAGGAGACCCGTGGCAAGGTGCGCGGCACCTTCGGTTCCTTCCTGAAACCGGTGACGGATGCGGGCATCCCCTTCGCCGCGACATACGGCAACCACGATTTCCAATGCGGCATTCTCGCCGACGAACAGGACGACATCTACCGTGAATTCCCCGGATGCCTGAACCCCTCCCCCGGTTCGTCGCAGCTCGCGCCGGAACCAGGCACTTTCGCACTGCCGATCGAATCCTCGGACGGGTCCGGGCGCATCGCCATGAGCGTGATGCTGCTGAATTCCGGCGATTATGCGGAGGATGGCGGCATCGGTGAAGCCGACGAAAGCGAAATCGGCGGTTCCGGCACTTCCGGCACCTCCGGCACCTCCGGCACCTCCGGCACCTCCAATGGTTCCATGGCGTCCTACATCGACTACACGGCCAACCCGCACGCTTGGGATCTGGCCGATTCGGACGGGTATGGCACGCCGACGCAGCAGGCCATCGACTGGCTGGGAACCGTGCAGCGCGAACTCGGCGCACGCAACGGCGACGGCGAACCCGTGCCGGCGATCGTGTTCCAGCACATCCCCCCGCAGGAATTCTACGATTGCCTGAAGGAAGTGCCCATGTGGACGCCGAACGCGGTGGAGGGCACGCGCGGGTATGCCGGGCGATGCTACACGCTGCGCACGGAGATCTGCCGGCCCGGGTCACGGCTGGGCGAAGGCATCGGCTGCCCGGACACGAACGCCGGCGAAGTGCATGCGATGAACGATGCCGGCGGCTATTTCGCACTGTACTGCGGGCATGATCACAAGAATTCCTTCGTCGCGCATGCGCATGATCTCGACCTCGGCTATTCGCCGACCTGCGGATTCGGCTGCTACGGCCCGAAATCACGGCTGCGCGGCATACGGTTCTTCGAATTCAACGAGCGCAATCCACGCGGATACGTCACGCGCGTACTGACTTGGGGCGAGCTGATCGGACGATACTCCAGCAATGAGGTGAGCGTGTTCTTCGGCGACCATTGCGCGACGGACCTGACCGGCATCCGCAACGAGCTGCGCCGCCCGCAGGTGTTCGCCCTGCTGACCGGCCTGCTGGGGTTCAGCGCGCTCACCATCATCCGCACGCTTTTCGGCGGCGGCCGGAGGCGCGGCGAAAAACGTCGATAAGAGCGGAAACAAGAAGTGCGCCCGTCGGCATAACCGGCGGGCGCACCCCGTTTCAGCATCTTCCGCGCTTTCGCATCCACCCGGATCAGTAGGTGAACGCCGGAACGATCGCCCCCTTGAAGTTCGTCTCGATCGCCTTCGCCACGCGCTTGGAATGGTACGCCTTGATGACCTTGGCGTACGCCGGGTCATCCTTCTTCGCCGTATTCGCGACGAGAATGTTGATATACGGCTTGAACGCCTCATCCGTCAGGGAGATCTTCGGCCGGTACAGCGCGGAATCGAGTTCCCTGCCGGCATCGATCACATAGTTGTCGTTGGTGATGCCGGCCGCGTAATCCGGCAGCAGATTGAGGATGGTCGCCGCATCATTGGGCTTGATCTTGACGCCGCTCGGATTCTCCGCAATGTCCTCCAGGCCCGGGTTCGCCTTCGTGCGGTCCTTGAGCTTGATGAGTCCGGCGGAATCCAGCACCTTGAGCGCACGACCGAAATTCGTGGCGTCCTCCGGGATCGCGATCTGGTCGCCGGGCTTGAAATCCTTCAGGCTCTTGTACTTGTCGGAGTACAGGTTGAGCTCGCAGATATACGTTTCGGCGATCGGCGTGAGCTTATAGTCGTTCTTGGCCTTCTCGTCGTTGAAGTACGCGTAATGCTGGAACGCGTTGAGGTCCACCTCGCCGTCGGAGACCACTTGGTTGAGTATCGCGCCGTCCCTGAAGGCCTTCGTCACGATGGTGATCCCCGCCTGCTGCGAGTCGAGTTCCTCCTGCACCGCATCCCATATGGGTTTCTGCGATTCGCCGGTGATGCCGACGGTCACGACGCGACTCGTGTTCTTCGCGGCCGACGCGGTGCGCACGATGTTGGTGCCGATGACCGCGGCCACAACGACCAGTACAGCGACCAGCGCGATGATGAGATTCCGTCTCGCCGCTCGGCGGGAACCTCGTATTGATGTTGCCATGATGTTTTGCTTTCTCTCTACGAATGGATTGATAGAAAACGCCCATCCGCACCCCTTCATCTGCGGATGGGCGTTATGCCGGCAGCCGGCCGATCAACAGCGACGGAAGCCACTGGCTTCTCGGACGGCTGCCGACTGAATGTCACCGCGTTCCGTGTGCCCCTTCACACGACTTCACGTGATCCCGCATGTTTCCGTGCAACGCAATGCAACGCAACACAACGCGGTTCGGATCAGCGCGAATCAACGCGGACCAGCAGGTCAGTGCACGAGAATCTCCGCCTCGCGCACAATGGCGTTCGCCTCCGCAACCTCATCGGTTTCGGCACCGGCATCGGCGCGCTCGCCGATCTGCTTGACCGCGGCCTGCAGAGCCTCGACCTTGTCGAGACGCTCCCAGGTGAAGTCGGAATCGTCGCGTCCGAAATGACCGTATGCGGCGGTCTTGTAGTAGATGGGACGTTCGAGATCCAGCTGATCGATGATGGACAGCAGTCGGAAGTCGAACACCTGCTCGACCGCCTGCTGGATGATCTGGCGCGGCACGGTCTGCGTACCGTAGGTTTCCACATCGATGGACACGGGAGCGCCCTTGCCGACGATGAATCCGAGCGTCACCTGCGCCTTGTGCGCAAGCCCGGCCGCCACGATGTTCTTGGCGGCCCAACGGGCGGCGTACGCTTCGGAACGGTCGGCCTTGTGCGGGTCCTTGCCGGAGAAGGCACCGCCGCCGTGCGAGCCGATGCCGCCGTACGTGTCCACCACGACCTTGCGGCCGGTGAGACCGGCGTCGGAGTGGGGGCCGCCCTGGATGAACGGCGTCCTGTTGATCACGATTGTGGCGTGCGAATAGTCAAGACCAAACTCGTCGAGCACGGGGACGAGCACCTCGTCATACACCCTGCGACGCACCTCGTCCAGCGGGATGTCCGGCCTGTGCTGCGTGGAGATCAGCACGGCTTCGAAACGCAGCGGCGTGGAGAGGTCCTCGTTGTAGGCGACGACCACTTCGGTTTTCCCGTCGGGGCGCAGCTGCTCGATCGTGCCGTCCTTACGAACCTGCGCGAGACGACGCGCCAGCTTGGTGGCGGCGACGTACGGCAGCGGGAGGTATTCCGGCGTCTCGTCGGTCGCATAACCGACGACCAGTCCCTGATCACCGACGAAGGTGTCATACAGGTGATCACGCTCCTCGGGCGTGTACGCGGTTTCCTGGCCGTAGTCGCCCAAATCGGAGGAGAAGTCGCGCGGCCACACGTTGTTGATGATGCCGGCGCCCTTGGGGTCCAGGCCGCTGTCGGCGTCGGTGTAGCCGATTTCGGCAATGGCCTGACGTGCGATTTCGCTGTGGTTGAGCGTGAACGGCGCGGAGATTTCACCTTCCAGCGCGATCAGCCCTTCCTTGACCACGGTTTCGACGGCCACACGCGAATCGGGGTCGCGGGCAAGGTAGGCGTCGACGATGGCGTCGGAGATCTTATCGGCGACCTTGTCGGGATGGCCTTCGGTCACGGATTCAGAAACGAGATAACGGGTCATGGGATACTCCTCAAAAAAAATGAAATTAGACGAATAAAATGAATGTGTTGAATGGTAATGGGTATGCGCAGCCGGCCTCCACCGCCGCCCGGCACCGCTTATGCGAACCGTTTTCCATACGAACGGCATGTGCGCACGGCGGCAAGGCGGCGAAGGAACGGCTACGCGGAAGGAACGGTTACTTCGCGGGCTTGGTGGCGATAATCGCCACATAATTGCCTTTGCCGTACCCAGCGATGGGGTCTTCGACGTGGTCATCCTGATAGGTCGCGTTCGCGAGCACCGTCTGCTTGAATTCAAGGTCGGTGAAACCGATACGCCGCAGCAGATCGATGTAGAACGTGGTCACATGCCAGTTCGGCTTGTACGTGGGTACGCCGCCTTGCGCGATATCGAAGAACGCGGTTCCCGACAGCAGGTCGGCGTACGGCGAGCGGTCGATATCGGGATGGTTCTGGATGGTGAACAGGATGATGCCCAACGGACTTTCCTTCGGCACGTCGGACAGAATCAGACGGCCTCCCGGTCGCAGCGCATCATAGTTCTTACGCAACGTGGTTTCCAGATCCTCATCGTCGATGAACCCATGGCTGGAACCGTTGTAATAGATCGTGTCGAATGACTGCGGTTCGTACGGGTAATCCTCGGCAATGCCATGCCAGACGTTGAATCCCTTGGATTGCAGAGCGGGAAGCAACGCGTCGGACGGTTCGATGATCTCGTCCACGCTGAACCCGTACCGTTCGCGCAGGGCCTCCTCGACATCCCCGGTTCCCGCCCCGATGGACAGGGTGCGGCCGGGAAGTCTGGTGGTCAACGCCGCCCAGATCAGGCGCAGCCTCGATTCGGTGACATTGGGACGTTCGGTGTAGTGACGTTCGAAACGCTGGTATTCAAAACCGTCATTGCTGCCGTCAGTGGTCATGATGATCCTTTGCATATGGAAGGCGGGGCCGCGGCGGACCAAGCCGATTTTGGGTATGGCTTCGCCCAGTACCGCGGCGATCCGCGAAAGAATATGGGAATTGGGCATAGTGCACGTATGCCCGGAAACGGGTGCGACCCGGGTGATGTGAGAACGGAAAATGGGAATGGGTCAGGCGCGCCGACTCAGCGAGCCGCGGGACCCTCGGCCATCATGGCCATCATGGAACCCATCATGCAACACATTCGGTTGATTCCTTCGGTGGAATACGTCATCATCATACGAGACATGTCGGTAGGCTCCTTTCTTATCGATTGCCTTCGGCTTCCGCCGAATCGGTATGGAACGACCGGACATCCAACATTCCGGTCTTATCGTGTGCGAAACCGGTAATCGAACTGGTGTGAGCACGAAGAAAATCGTTAATCCCCTTCTCGTGCATCTTTCGCAACGATGGTGATATCGTAAGCACCCAACCGCAGCGAGCGCAAGCGTGTGGATAAAGGTGTTGTTGATACCGGGTCATAGAAAAACCATAGAAAGGCATTGTGGCCGGGAACCGCCCGGTTGCGGCTCCGCCGTCGCGCCGCACGCCTGGTCGCACTTCCTTACGCGCACCTCCACGGCCCGCGCGATACCGCCAATCAGGCGAGCGTTCACCCACCGTTCACCAGCATGCGCACACGCTCCCAGTTTGATGGGGGACAATGGTGCCCGACACCGACGAACCGCGCGGAAGGACACGCATGGCGAACAGCGCATCCACTCACAGCACCACGGCCGGCACGGCCAGCAATACCGGAGACGCCGGCAGCACCGGCAGCACTCCGAGCGGCGGGAGCGCCGGCAATCCGTCACCTTCGCGCACAACGGCACCGAGCATGAAGTTCACCGCGCGGGAGAAGAAATGGATCGTCTACGATGTGGGCAATTCGGCGTTCGTGCTGCTTTCGACCGCGGTGGTGCCGATCTACGCGAATTCACTGCTGAAAGCCGCGGGGCAATCCAATATCGTGTCGACCTGGGGGTATGCGCAGACGATCGCCTCACTGGTCATTGCCGTGCTCATGCCGCTGCTGGGGTCCATCGCCGACGTGCAAGGCATGAAGATCAGGTTCTTCACCGGTTTTCTGCTGACCGGCGTGGTGATGTGCTGCGCAATGGCGTTGCCGCTCGGATGGCTCGCGTTCCTCATCGTCTGCATACTGGCGACCATCGGTTTGAACGGTTCGCTCACCTTCTACGATTCGATGCTGGTCGACGTCACCACCGATGAGCGCATGGATCGCGTGTCCTCGCACGGCTACGCATGGGGGTACATCGGTTCGACGGTTCCGTTCATCGCATGCATCGCGCTGATTTTCGGCGGTCCGGCGCTGCTCGGCCTGCCTACGGTGCTGTGCACGCGCATCTCGTTCGTGATCACGGCGGTATGGTGGGTCGCGTTCACCATCCCGCTGCTTACCAGCTACCGTCAAACGCATTACCGTGCCACGCGCGATCAGGCGGGCGAGGCGATCCGCGGCACGTTCGGCGAGCTGCGTTCCACATTCCGCGCCATTCGTACGAACAAGCCGCTGTGGATGTTCATGCTCGCGTTCTTCTTCTATATCGATGCGGTGAACACGGTGATTTCGATGAGCACGTCGTATGGCACGCAACTGGGCATCGATTCGACGCAGCTGGTCGCCGCACTGTTGGTCACGCAGTTCGTCGCGTTCCCGTGCGCGATCATCTACGGCAGGCTCGCCGACCGTTTCGGCGGCAAAACCATGATCGTCGCCGCGGTGATCGCCTACCTGTGCATCGTGTTCTTCGCGGCGTTCTTCCTGCGTACCGCCACGGAATTCTGGATTCTCGCGATTCTCGTAGGCATGTTCCAAGGCGGCATCCAGGCCCTGTCACGCTCGTACTACGGCAAGCTCATCCCCAAGCATCACGCCAACGAATACTACGGTTTTTACGATGTGTTCGGGAAGACGGCTTCCGTACTGGGCACGTTCCTGGTGGCGACCACCACGTCGATCACCGGCAATGCGTCGATGGGTGTGCTGTCGATTGCGATTCTGCTGGCGTTGGCGCTGGTGTTCCTGCTGGCTCAACGTGATCCGACGCGGGACTAATGCGAAAAGGTTGACAGGCAGCATCAGTGGAACAGACTGACGCCACGACGGGCGACGCAATACGCGTTACCCAGCCAGGTGTGACGGGAATTCGGCCACACCGCGCCCAAACGCGGCGCATTCTGACTCATCCAGATGCTCGGCACGCGCCCATCCGTGGAACGCGATCCGAGCAGATTGAACCCGTTCTTGACCTCCAGCCAATCGGGATGCTGCGTGGCGATGGCAAGCCCCTCCTCAAGTGTGAGCGGAAGGCGATCATCGGCGTCGATGAGTTTACGGGCCACATCGGGTTCACGATTGATATAGCAGGTGCCGGTATGCGGTTCGACAACGAGATAGAACGGACCTTCCGGCGGTTCGAACCCGTCCTGGGGAAGGAAGCTGGCGATATCGCGCGGCGGCATGGTAGTGAATCCCGCCATGCGGTTGATGGAAGTACGGGCGATCAGGGATTCGGGAGACACCAGTTCGCGCGTGGGCACCAGCAGAATATCCTTGCCCAAATCGCAATGCTCCAGCGCATTGATAAGCGGATTGGCCAATGCCCGGAAGTCGTCGGCCGCCATATCGGCCACGTCCGGATACCCCAAGGCGACGATGCGATCAAGCTGTTTGCGCGCTTCTGCTGATGCGATTGACATGGTTCCAGTGTACGCGAGCGCTTCACCCAAAGCGCGAAGCCGCGTCGGCTACGCCCATTGCGGTTCTCTCCGCATAAGCTCCTTCATCTCAGCGGGAACGGGCTCGTCTAGTTCGTGAAGCAACGCATCGAACGATTCATCCTCAAGTTTGAGCGAGGATGCTCTCTCCATGCCGAGATTCCTTGCATTGATGCGTTGTTCGCCCCAACTCATATTCATGCTCCATATCATACGCTCGCGAAACATCATTCACCGTTTTCATCGGTACGTTTGCCCGGACGCCCCGATTCCGACGGCACTCGGCGCAGACCAGCATACGGATAGCGGAACCGGGTTGTTCCACGGATTACGTAAGATAAAACAACGCGTGTGGCCGCCCACGGAGTCGTTTTGGGCCGGCTGGTCGACCTCAAGCGTGCAATCATACGAAACCGTTCCAGCATTAAGCGAGAGGTTGTTATGTCCGAAAAGATTAAGGTCGGCATTCTCGGAGCTACAGGCATGGTTGGTCAGCGCTTCGTCACGCTGCTCGAAAATCATCCGTGGTTCGAATTGGTCACCCTTGCCGCGTCCGCGCACAGCGCCGGCAAGACCTACGAAGAGGCCATCGGCGGTCGCTGGAAGATGGAAACGCCGATGCCGGAATTCGTGAAGAACATGGTCGTCAAGAACGTGGCCGACGTGGAAGACGTGGTCAAGGACGTCGATTTCGTGTTCTCCGCGGTGAACATGCCGAAGGACGAGATTCGCGCCATCGAAGAGGAATACGCGAAGACCGAAACCCCGGTCGTGTCCAACAACAGCGCGCACCGCTGGACCCCGGACGTGCCGATGGTCGTGCCGGAGATCAACCCGCAGCATTACGAGGTCATCGAACACCAGCGCAAGCGTCTCGGCACCACGCACGGCTTCATCGCCGTCAAGCCGAACTGCTCCATCCAGGCGTACACCCCGGCTCTGGCCGCATGGCAGGAATTCGAACCGCGCGAAGTCGTGGTGAGCACCTATCAGGCCATTTCCGGCGCGGGCAAGACGTTCAACGACTGGCCGGAAATGCTGGGCAACATCATTCCGTTCATCTCCGGCGAGGAAGCGAAGTCCGAGAAGGAACCGCTGAAGGTCTTCGGCCACGTGGATCCCGACAAGGGCGAGATCGTGCCGTTCGACGGCCCGCTGAAGATCACGTCGCAGTGCATCCGCGTGCCCGTGCTCAACGGCCACACCGCCACCGTGTTCATCAACTTCGGCAAGAACCCGACCAAGGACGAGCTCATCGACCGTCTGGTCAACTACACGAGCAAAGCCTCCGAGCTGGGCTTGCCGCACGCGCCGAAGCATTTCATCCAGTACCTCACCGAGGACGATCGCCCGCAGGTCAAGTTGGATGTGGACTACGAGGGCGGCATGGGCGTTTCCATCGGCCGTCTGCGCGAGGATTCCATCTTCGATTGGAAGTTCGTGGGTCTTGCCCACAACACCCTGCGTGGTGCCGCCGGAGGCGCTCTGGAAAGCGCGGAAATGCTGAAGGCGCTGGGCTACATCACCAAGAAGTGATTCGGTGATTCGCGGCGATGCTGTAACGCGCCGCGTTTAGCCGTGCTTAGCCACGTCTAGCCGCGTCTAGCAGGCGCGTTCGCATCAATACGTCGCATTTGCGGGGGCCGGGTCGGGAAACCGATCCGACCTCCGTTTTTGCGTTTATACGGCTGATACCGCGCAGCACAGTCTGCGGGATGTGATGCGCGGCGCGATGTGCAGCGTGCCGCGCCGCATGATGCACGCCAACGCGCGAACGCACAAACGCGCTTACACAAGACTTGAGGCGGGCCCCACGCGTCTGCGCGGAACCCGCCTCAAGCGGAACGTCGAATCGGCCCCAGAATCAGCGACCGGTACCGCCGTACACCACGGCTTCCACCTGATCGGCATCGAGACCGTACGCGGTGTGCAGCGCCTTGACGGCGTCGTTGAGCTGATCCAGCGGCACCAGGGCGGCGATACGAATCTCGGACGTGGAGATGATCAGCACATTGATGCCCTTGTCACTCAGCGCGTTGAAGAACTTGGCGGCCAGACCGGAATGGGTCTTCATGCCGACGCCCACCACGGCGACCTTGCCCACGTTGGTGTCGATGTCGAAGGACTTGTAGCCGAGCACGTCGTGTCTTTCGATGAGAATCTCACGGACCTGCTTGACCGCGGCTTCAGGCACGGTGAAGGAAATATCGGCGGTGCCGACGGAAGCGCCCGCCTGCACGATCATGTCGACGTTCACGCCGGCCATGGCCAGCTCAGTGAACACCTTGGCGGCCATGCCGGGCTCGTTCGGCACGCCACGCACCGTGGCCAGAGCCTCGCTGCGGTCGTGGGCCACACCGGAGATGACCGGCGCCTCCGGGCCGAGGTCGGGGAACAGGTCACCCATGGATTCGTTCTTATCGCTCATGTTCTCTTGCCTTCGCTTCTGTTGGGATGGGGATTTCGTTGACTAGTCGAGGTTCGGCAGCGTGCGCGGGTCCACACCGTTCGGCACGACCAGCGTGCCCGGCCTGTGGGAGAAGGACGAACGCACATGCAGCGGCATGTTGAAACGCTGGGCGTATTCGACGCAGCGCAGCGCAAGCACCTTCGAACCGCATGCGGCCATTTCGAGAATCGACTCGTAGTCGATGCACGGAATGCGCTTGGCGGTGGGGACGATGCGCGGATCGGCGGTGAACACGCCATCCACATCGGTGTAGATCTCGCACATGTCGGCGTCGAGGGCGACGGCCAGCGCGACAGCGGAAGTATCGGAACCGCCGCGACCGAGCGTGGTGGCGTCACCATTGGCATTGATGCCCTGGAAACCGGCCACGATAGCCACATCGCCTTCGTCGAGCGCATGCTTGACGCGATCGGGCTTCACGGACTTGATGTGCGCGGCACCGTATCGTGCATCGGTGAAGAAGCCGGCCTGCTGACCGGTGAAGGAATGTGCGCTCGCACCTTCGGCGTGGATGGCCATGGCGAGCAGGCTCATGGAGATGCGCTCGCCGGCGGTCATCAGCATGTCCATCTCGCGCTCAGGCGGGTTGGAATCGATGCTGAGGGCCTGCTCGATAAGGTCATCGGTCGTATCACCCATGGCCGAAACGACCACGGCGACGGAATTGCCCTTCTTTTTCGTCTCCACAACACGGCGGGCGACGCGCTTGATGGATTCGGCGTCGGCCACGGAGGAGCCGCCGTATTTCTGCACGATGAGAGCCACAGTTGTCCTATCCTCTATCCGAAAATTTCAAACCTGCGTCTCATAGTACGCAAGTGTGACGATTATATGGAGACGCATATTACCGTTATTCTCTCCGCTCACGATTTGGGACGGTGTGACAGGGTGAGTCCGAGCACACAGATGCCGGATCGGGGGTCGGACTTAGGACTTCGCGCCCGGGACTTACGCTCAGGCTTCGCGCCTGCCGGACAGCGCTCGTCCGAGCGTGATCTCGTCGGCGTATTCGAGATCGCTGCCCACCGGCAGACCGCTGGCCAGTCGCGTCACCTTCAATCCGACCTGGCTGAGCAGACGGCTCAGATAGCTGGTGGTGGCTTCGCCTTCGATATTCGGGTCGAGTGCGAGAATCACCTCCTTGACTTCGCCGTCCCCCAGTCGTTCCAGCAGTTTCGCGATATTCAGGTCGCTCGGGCCGACGTTCGCCATGGGGTTGATGGCGCCGCCGAGCACGTGGTACAGGCCGTGGTATTCGCGGGTACGTTCGATGCTCATCACATCCTTGGGCTCCTCGACCACGCAGATCATGCTGCGGTCGCGGCGCGGGTCGGAACAGACCGGGCACGGCGATTGTTCGCACACGTTGCCGCATACTTCGCAGAATTTCACCTTCGCCTTGACTTCGGCGATGGCGTCGGCCAGATCGGCCGCCTCACGTTCGTCGCTGCCGAGGATGTAGAAGGCGATGCGCTGGGCGCCTTTCGGCCCGATGCCGGGCAGTTTGGAAAACGCGTCGATCAACCGTTGGATCGCACCATCGTAGGCCAATGCCATGCGTCACTCCTCCGTATGCTTCGTTGTCTGATGCGCGTTGCGCGGGTTCCGTGGGTCGTCGGCCGCGAATTCCTCGACCTTTTTGACTTCGAACAGGCGTTTGATGTCATCGGTGCTCATGGCCGTGGCCGCGCCCAATGACTCGTCGCTCATCGAATATTCGTCCTCGTCGGCCGCGACCTGCGGCTGCGTGGGCGGAGTGGCCGCCGCCATCGCCCACGGGTCGGGCTCGGCGGGTGCCATCGGTTCCGGGCCCGGTTCCGGCTCCGGCATGGGTTCGGCCGGCGGCGGAATCGGCGCGCCCGCCATCTGCCATGGATCGTCGGACGGGTCGGCGGCGGAGGGTGCGCTCTGCTGGTTCGACCTGCCGGACTGGTTGGCCTGATTCGGCTGGTTGGACTGGCTTGGCTGATGCTGTGCGCCGGTGTTCGCTGCGGAAGCAGCTTGGGCGGCCTGAGTGGTCTGGGCAGCTTGGGCGGCGGGAGGCGTAGCCGGGGTGGCCCACGGGTCGATGCCATCGCTCAAATCCGGCACCGCGACATGCTTGCGGTGTTCCTCAGGCTGGCTGTTTTCCGCGTTTTCCTGCTGGGGAACGACTTGGCCGGATGCCTGACCATGCGGCTGCGGCGGCACCGCCCACGGGTCATCGTCCGCTTCCGCTTCCTGCGCGGCCTGGCGTGCCGGAGCCGCTGCGGCGGATGACTCGGATTGCGCCGAATCGGCGGTCTGGGGAACGGCCCAACCGTCCACCGTCTCGTTGGCGGCGGAAGTTGAATCCTGCCGCAGGCTCACCGGTCTTTCCGGGGCGAATCCGTCAAGCGATCGGTGCGCGTCGGCATCGTCGGCCGCTTCCCCTTGCGCTCCCGACGCCTCGGAAGCGTCGGAACGTTCGCGGGACGCCGACTCCCCGGCGCTCTCCCCCCATTGTGAGGTGTTCGCCGTGGCGGATTTCAGGTTCTCCTGCAGCAGCTGGGTCTTGATGCGTTGCTGTTCTTCCGCGGGCAGCTGTTTGAACGCGGGCGCTCGCACGCCGTCATCCGTGAGCTTGGTGGGGGCGATTTCGGTGTGTTCGCCGAATGCCTTGCGTACTTCGGCACGCACGATGTCGACGACCTTGGTGGTGCCGTCGACCGTTTCCTTCGCAACGCCCAGGGCGAAGGCGTATTTGCTCAGTGCCTTGTCGAATTTCAGCCACAGGCGCATCTTCCCGGTGCTCGGCTGCGGCGCGTACTTGATGCGCACCACTTTGTCGCGGGACACGTATTTGCGCACATCCTGCGGAAGATCGCGCACGAGCACATCCCACTTCTCGTCCGGGGTACGACCGTCATCAGCCGGGCTTGCGGTTTGCGGGGCTGCAGGCGCCTGTTGGGTGGTTTCGGCCTGCGTCTGCGGCGTGGAAGCAGCGGGATTCGCCGTATTCGAAGTGACTGCGAAACCGGATGCGTCGAGCTGCGGTGATGCGGGCTTTGCCTGGGCGGCGTTCGCGCTCGAAGCTTGTTCCTGACCGTTCCCCTGACTGTTCCCTTGGTTGTGTTCCTGGTTGCGCGAGGCACCGGCGAAACCGCCGTGCGCGGACGCGGAAGAGGACGTTTTCATGTTGCGCGATGCGCCGGCGAAGCCGGAATGCCCTCCTGCGGGAGTGGCATGTTGCGCGGCGCCGGAGGCACCTGCGGAGGCACCTGCCGGCTGCGCGACGGTAGGCGCACCGGCGGAGGCTGCATGACCGACCCAGCCGTTCTCGCGCTCGGCGAGCAGACGCGCGGCCAGCAGTTCCAGCCTCATACGCGGCGAAATGGCACCCGTCATATTGGCCAACGTGGAGTTCATCGTATCGGCCATCACCGTGAGGGCGTTCAGGCCGAGCGCTTCGGCCTGACGGCGCAGTTCGGAAAGATCCTCGCCTTCGGCGGAATCGGACAGCACGCTTTCCGCACGATCGCCCGCCAAGGTGAGCACCATGAGGTCACGCACACGGGCCAGCAGGTCTTCAACGAAGCGACGCGGGTCGAAACCGCCCACCACGACCTTCTGCACCACGTCGTACAACGCTTCGCCGTTGCCGTCGATCACCGCGTCGATGCCCTGACCGATCAGCGCCTCGGGCGTGAAACCGAGCAGCGCCACGGAAGCGTCATGCGTGATGACGCCGTCGACGGATCCGATCATCAGCTGATCGAGCACGGACAGGGTGTCGCGCATGGAACCGCCGCCCGCGCGCATGGCCAGCCTGAGCACGCCGGGTTCGGGCTTGATGTGCTCCTTCTCGCAGATCTGTTCGAGATACGGTCCCATAACCTCCTGCGGCACGAGACGGAACGGGTAATGGTGGGTACGCGAGCGAATGGTGCCGATCACCTTGTCGGGTTCGGTGGTGGCGAAGATGAACATCACATGTTCCGGCGGTTCCTCGACGATTTTCAGCAGCGCGTTGAAGCCCTGCGGGGTGACCATATGCGCCTCGTCGAGGATGAAGATCTTGTAGCGGTCGCGGGCCGGGGCGAATCCGGCGCGTTCGCGCAGTTCTCGCGCATCGTCCACGCCGTTGTGCGAGGCCGCGTCGATTTCGACCACGTCGATGGAACCGGGGCCGCCGGTCGCGAGATCCTTGCAGGATTCGCATTCGCCGCACGGGTGTGAGGTCGGGCCCTTCGCGCAGTTGACGCAGCGGGCGAGGATTCGCGCGGAGCTGGTCTTGCCGCATCCACGCGGCCCGGAGAACAGGTAGGCATGCGTCAGCTTGCCTTCGTCCAACGCCCGCATCAGCGGCACGGTGACCTGCTCCTGTCCAATAACGCCTTCGAACGTATCCGGGCGATAACGACGATAAAGAGCCAACGCCATATTTCTCAACACCTTCCGGTACTAGCCAGCGCGCATCGCGTGCGCACCGCCACCTTACTGCATTCCCGTCCCGGCACCTTCATGCCCCGGCGAAGCATGCGAACCTCACGCATACCCACCTTACTGATTTCCGCACATCGACACCATCGGCACGGCGGCACGGCGGCACGACCCAGCACCGCCACCGGCGGTATCCCGTACACTGGAACCTATGAGTTCCGGCAAAACCCCGATGCCCAATGGGAAGGGCGACGTGCGACGTGCGACCATCGTGCGCGCGGCGCGTGACATCTGCGCGGAGAAGGGTTTCTCCAAGGTCACCGTCAGCGACATCGCGAACCGGGCGCACATGACGCGATCCTTGTTCTACCACTACTTTGCCGATAAGGACGAAGTGGCCGATGCCGTTCTCGACGATGTGGTCGGGAGCATCCTCTCCCAGATGGAAGAGTGGAACGACAGCCGTGAGGATGGCGATATCGACGGAGCGTTGAACGATTTCGTCGCGCTCACCCGCAGACTCATTGTGGACGAAAGCCCATTCTCGGACCGTCTTGTTCAGGACGGCAACGCCGCACTGTACATCCGGTTCCTCGACCGGGTCACCGATCGTATCGCCGACCTGCTGCAACAGACTACGGCGCGTGATTTCGAGGAACGCCACGATATGCCGATCGTCTGCGTGCACGAAACGTTCGTCATGCTGGTTTCCGGGGTGATTTCGCTTATCCGCTCGCATCCCGACGTGTCCAATGCCACGATCAAACGGCTTATCGCGCAGACCTTGCATCTGAACGACTACGTGCGTTTCGACTGAGCCTGGTTCGTCGTGCCCGGCGTTCTGCCCGGATCATCCGGCTCGGCTCACCTAGCTTGGCTCATCCGACTCGGTTCACCTGACTCGGTTCGCTGTGCCTGCGCAGTATCCTCGCGCCCGCGTCACGCGGAGTTTCCTGCGTTACCGGCGCTACCGCAGGAAGCGCCCGGTAGTCGGGTCGCGTCCGTCACGCTCGATGGCACGTAACAGCTGTTCCTCGCCGCGCTCCCGACGATGCCAGTCGACGACGGCCGGCGGCACCAGCACCCGCAGGGCATGGCCGACCGCTTCGACATGCACCGGCAACCGTCCCATGCATTCGCCGTCCGCCATCAGCACGGGCGGCTCGTCACCTTCCTCCGCACGGGTGATGCTGACGCTTCGCACACGCCGCCAAGCCAGAAAATCACAGGCCAGCACCTTGCCGTCGTAGGCGTGACGCAAGGCCTTCGCGATTTCCCGCAGGTTCGGCACACGTTCCATCCACACCATGTCGAGCAGACCGTCCCCGAACGACGAGTACGGGGACAGTTCGATGCCGCCGCCGATATGCCTGGAATTGGCCACGGTGAGCAGCGGGGTCACGATGTCGCGCTCCTCGACGTCGCCATGCTCGTCGGTGATCACGACGTGGTACCCGTAGCGTTTCATATGCATCAGTTCCGTCAGTACGGCGACGAAGTAGCGGAACGACCCGCCGGGGAGGTTCGAATGGTTGGCACGATCGTTGATGCTCGCGTCGATGCCGCAGGACAGCATGCCGGCGAAACGACGATCGATCTTCTCGGGTTCACTCTGCGCGGCTTCGCCCGTCACAGCGCCTTCCGACGCGGCACCGTCCAACGTTGCGTCTTCCAACGTTGCGTCTCCCAACGTTGCGACATGGCCCATATCGATGTCCATATGCGAACCGCAGACGATGGCTCCGACAATGCCTTCCACCGCGGTTTCGATACGGTTCACCGGCAATTCGAGCCCGCGGGCGAAATCATTGCCCGAGCCGACGCCCACGATGCCCAGCGGAACGCCACTGCCCGCGACGGCGTTGACGCCGAGGCTGACCATGCCGTCGCCGCCGACCACGATCAGGTAATCGTAGGTTCCCTTCGCGCCTTCCAGATTGCCAAGCGATTCCTCAAGGGTGCCACCGGTCAGGTCCACCACTTCGAACCCATGCACCTCGCCTCGGGAGACGAGCAGGTCCATCACCCGCTTGTCCACCTTCGCGCCCTTGCCGTTGTTCGATACGGGATTGCCAATCACCGCGACGACCGCATGATTCCTGTGCTCATTCATATCCACACGATACGCATACCCGGTTGAGACAGTCAATGGCATGCCGTGGGCCCCGCACGCGCGGAAACGGTGATGCGTGGCATGACCGGCAGGCCCGTGCCTACCGCGACGTTGACGAGCACATCGCCCGCGTATTCGCCTTCCGTATGGCAGGAAATCAGGCTTGCACCGTTGGCGTTCGCCACGGCTACCGCAACATCGCACGGTTCCTCCCGCGCGTTCCGCCAGGCGATCGCCGCGGAAAGCGCGGCAAGGTCGGCGGTCGATCTTGCCTGGGCGTGGCGGATGACGCCGTGCCCGGCTCCGGCCGCAACCGTCAGCAGCGCTGAAGCCATCAGGATCAGCGCCGCCCCGGCCACGGTCCCGGAGCCGTTCTCCGCACCTTGCAATCCAACGCGCGGTATCCGGGCGAAATCAAGGAAACACTTAGGGAAACCTTGCCGGGGCCTTCGTTGCGAGCAGCCGTGAAACATACCGTGAAACAGCCGGCGGAAGTGTCGATGCACCAACCGGACCAACCGCATTAAGCACGTTGACCGCAACAGCCCCCATGAGCGCAATGGGCGCAGCAGATCATGCACTCTCATGACAGCACTCCCACGGCTTTACCTTCGACCACGGTCGGCAGCACCCCTTGGGGGTCGGGAATCACCGGACAGCGGGCGACGACCGTCACCCGCCGCTCCGCCATGCTGACGTCCACCGAAACGCCCTTCCCCACCACCGCGCGCGCCGCGGATGCGGGGTCCGTCTCGTCGCCGCTCGCGATGGCTGCGCGCACCGCAGCCGATGCGGCATCCTGGCAACCGATGGACACCCCGACCAACCGAACCAACGACAGCAGCAGCAACGCCACCACCATCACGGCCGGCAGCACGGTGGCGAATTCGGCGGTCACCGCGCCACGTTCGCAACGGCATGCCAGCCGAGCCAGCGAAACCAAGCCGCCAGCCTTGCCTGGCGGGCGGCGAGCGCGGCATATTATGGGCGTCCCAATCATCTCAGCCTCCCATGCTCAACGCCTGTTTGACGATGTCCAGCAGCATTTTCCGCACGGTTTCCGATTTCATGATGGCGACCAGCAGCGCCGCGAAACCGGTGGCCGCAACCAGGACGACCGCGTATTCGGCCGTCGCCGCTCCTTCCTCGGCTTCGATGCCGCGTGTGCGCAGTCTGGCATCCAGCAGGCAGAGGTTCCCGTACGCTTCCTCATACACCCGCACTGCCCGTTCTCGTATTCCGACGAGCCTTCGCCCGCCCGTATCAAGGGGATTCACCGTATGCATGATCCGCTCCTTCCGTGGAGTATGTCGTGGATGTGGTTTTCGCCGGCTACATTGCCGGTCATCCCACTGTGGCGGCGGCCACGGGCATGTTCAAGCCGGAACGACCTTTGTGGTCGGAACCCCCCGTTGTCACCATATCCCCACATGCCATCCATGATTCGCCATGATCCGCCGTGATCCACCCAAGCCGACCGCCGATCCGGTTTGCAGGCGGAAGATGATGAAAACGCCGATTCCCGTACCGGAAGATTGGGCAACATCGGCTCCCCAATTCCTGGAACAACGGGAAATGGGCATGAAAAAAGGGAACCCGCCGAAGCGGGTTCCCTTCCAAGTCCAACTCAGAGCAGAATCTCTGCACAACATCATCGTTGCAACGGTAAGTCTTTCCAATGCCCGTCCAACGTACCAGTCCTTATGACCATTACTTCTTTGTGGGCTCTGCTCTGTTCTGTTGTTCTTGTACCTCATAATTTAGACGCGGCAAGGCGATGATGCAACCCGCGTGACCGGCATGTTCGCTTTCTTGCTCAAATGGTTCGAACACAGTGATGGAACACGCATGGTTGAGCGGGATTGTGCGCTTCCCTCGGCCCATCTGTTCCTTTGTGTGCGCTTCACGGGGTATTGACGGCGTGTCGGCCTGAAGAAAATGAACGCAACGCAACATGACCGCGGACGCCCGGCATGGCGGGCAACACGCCGTGGTACGGACCGTTACGGGGGGTTCCGACCACATCGCCCGTCCACGTTGCGCACGACGCCGGAACCGGTTTTCAATCGGGTCATGACTATGACATCACTGAACACCTCGCCATCGAACATGGCGCGCATGCAAACGGCGCCCAGCAGGAACCGGCTGCCCGTTCCCCCACCGGCCGCCGGTATGCCCGCGCCGGCCAATCACCCGGTGGTGCGCCCGCAAACCTTCGCGCACACCGCATACGCCTCACGTATGCCTTCCGAAGGCCCCGGCAGAGCCCTCGCCGTGCCCAGTTACCCGAATCTGGCGGTATTCAGCTCTCCCAGCGGCGGTATCGGATTAAGCACGCTCACCGCATTAAGCGCGCTCAGCCTCAGCGAACAAGGCATCGGATGCGCACTGCTGGACGCCGACATACCGAACGGCGGACTGGGCATCCTGCTCGGCATAGAGCACGAGCCCGGGCTAAGCCTGCAGGATATCGACGCCCCTTTGGGGCAGATCGACGGCAAGGCGCTTAACCGCGAACTGCCGCACTGGGAGGATATCAACGTGCTCGCCTGCACGTCATGGCGCGGATCACCGCCGGAATGGTGGGAGTTGCAGGCCGCCATACGGGCCTTGTGCGAAGCGAACCGCATGGTACTCGCCGACATCGGCGATGGAGGCGCCTGGGAGAACGTGCCGGAACTGCTGATGGCACGGCAGATCGTGGCCGTCGAACAGACGGTGCTCGGATTGGCCAGAGCCAAAGCGCATCTGGCGAGACTTCGCCACATGCAACGGGAACGCGCGGGAAACGGCAAGCCACCGAACGAACCGATCATCATCCTCGTGGAACCGCGCGGCGTACCGAAACGTCTGGCCGCATCAACGATCGCCACAACCGAAGCGATCGCCTACCTCGGCGACGACGTGCTCGGACCGCTGCGCAACGCTCCCCGACTCTGCGCCGACATCCTGGACGGGCTCGGCATCGCCGCCGTACCGAAAAGCAACCGCGCCGCCATACAGGCGCTGACCGGTCAGCTGCTGGACGAACGGGAACCGGAAAACGTACCCGCACGCGCCCGGCGCAACGGAAAGGAACGTCATCATGGTCTGCCTTGAACTCGGCCCTCTTGAAAACGTCGCCGCCGACCCCACCATCACCGACATGACGATCACCTGCGACGGGCGCGTATGGGTGGATCGCGGCAACGGGATGGAGGAACATCACCCCCACTTCCCTTTGCGGTCGCCGAGCGTCGTCCGCGAATACGCCGTACGCCTCTGCGCCCAACTCGGCCGTAGACTCGACGACGCACGCCCCATCGCCGACGCGTCGGACGAACGGGGCGTGCGCGTGCACGCCGTCATCGCACCGCTCGTCCCGCAAGGAGCCTCGGTGTCAATCCGCTTCCCCTCACGCTCCGCACCCACCCTCGACGGACTGTGCCGCACGGGCATGTTCCCCGAACCCTGGATCGGCCTGCTGCACGGTCTGGTACGCAACCGTGCCACCATACTCATCACCGGCGGCACCGGCAGCGGCAAAACCACACTGATGAAAGCGCTCCTGAACGAGGTCGATGCCCGCGAGCGCATCGTCACCGTGGAGGAGGTGCGCGAGCTTGACGGCATCGCGCCGCCCAACCATGTGGCGCTCGCCACCAGGGAGGCGAACGTGGAGGGTGCCGGAGCGGTCGGTTTGCCGGATCTGGTCAAGGCGACGCTGCGTATGCGCCCGGACAGGATCGTGTTGGGCGAGTGCCGTGGCGAGGAGATCGCCGACCTGCTGCGTGCTTACAATTCCGGGCATCGTGGCGGTATGACGACCCTGCATGCCGATGGCGTGGAGCGTATTCCGGCCCGTCTCGTCTCGTTGGGTATGCTTGCCGGTCTGAATCCGGGCGCAGTCGCCATGCTGACCGAGGGCGCGTTCGACGTGGTGATGCATCTCGACCGTTCCGGAGGGCGACGGCATATCGCGCAGCTGGGTCTGCTGCGTGGACCGGGCGGCAATACTTCGGGAAATGGCCCTCCAATCGGCCCCGGCAATGCAAACGGCTTAAGCGGTATTGCTTCGGGCGGTATTCCCGCAAATGGCATTTCCGGTGTCACGCTGGCCGTTTGGGACGGCTATGGGAGGCCGTTCCTCTCACCGCATTGGCAAGGGTTCGTCGAACGTTGGGCAGCGCCGGGGAATACCGGCAACGCCGGAAACCCATGAACAGCGGAAACACCACGAGCACCGGAACATCGTGGCGCGAATGACGGAGCTGCAACAGACGGAACCACAACGTACGGAACCACAACATACGGAACCACAACGGAAAGGAGCCATCATGCCCGCCCTGTACACCCCGCATATCGCATCGATCATCGCAGTGATATGCGCGATAATGGCATGCCTTCTGCCGCGAGCGCTGCTGGCGCGGATCGAACGCGCCCGGCCATCGCGCATCCCTTCCGCTGCGGCCAATGGAAGCACGCGCACCGCCACGGGCATCGCTTCGGTCATCGCCGCGATCATCGCCCGGACGGCAAGCGGCGGAAGCATCCGTGACGCGTTCCGCGAACAGTACGGCATGGATTTCGCCACACCGGCGATCACACCCGCACGCGCGGCTGCGACCTTGCGTCGCCATGCCGCCGTGGATGAGACCGAGGAGGATATCGTTCGCATTGCGGGGCAGCTGGCATCGGCATGCCGGTTGAGCGAGCGTCTCGGATGCGGCGCTTCACGATGTCTGCAAACCGTGGCCGACTCGTACCGGCGCGAACGCAGGGCACGCGATCTTCGCAAGGAGGCGTTCGCCGCACCCAAGGCGACCATCGCCCTGCTGAGCGCCCTGCCGGTGGCGACGGTGGGACTTGGGGAGTTCATGGGAGCGCACCCTTTGGCGTTCCTGTTCGGCTCCGCGAAAGGAGCCGTCTGCCTGTTCATCGGACTGGCCTGGTATGCGATCGGCATGTTGTGGATACGGCAGCTGTTCGCGCGATTCGCCGCCCACGGTCAGACAGGGCCGCCGTTGCCGTTGCTGCTGGGAATGATCGCGACCGCGCTTTCGCAGGGTGCACCGATACCGATGGCGCTCGATGCCGTGGGTCAGGCCGTGGATGGGCGGCTTGCGATCGTGCTGCGCGAGGCTGGAACCGCGCTGTTGCGACGGTCGACGTGGCGTGAGGCGTGGGTGGGGGCGTGCGGTGCCGTCGATGGGAACGATGACGAGGCCTGCGGCGACGAGGCGATTGGCTGTGCTGGCGATGATGACGGTAAAAACGATAACGGCAGAATCGGCAAAATCAGCAGAATCGACAAGAACTGCGGCAAGAACGTCGAGCGCGGCGACGTCGACGATCTCGAACGCCACGCCATGCTGATCGCCGACTGCCTGGAGGATGCGTGGATTCATGGCTCATCGCCCATGGAACGGTTGAGGCTCGCGGCGGAGGAATGCGAAAGCGCCGAACGCAGCGCCATCGAACAGGCCGCCGCCCGCCTCGCCGTCCAGCTGCTCGCTCCGACCGGACTGTGCTTCCTGCCGTCGTTCATCCTCATCGGCATCATCCCCGCCATCGCATCATTCGCCGCATAAGCACCACATGGCGCACGCCCCGGACGCGATCATGGGGACACCGCCGAAGGCCCCTGCGGAACAACCCGCAGAAATCCCGTAAAGGAGTCCGCCAGCGCCCCGTCCGCCCGCATCGACTTCACATCCGTCACCGCATCATCCAGTCATACCGACCACGCCAACGCCGTTAGACACTCCGCGTCTAGCCGTTGGATATCGAAAATGTAAACCCCTTTTGAATTTTGTGGGACCAAACTGGACGTATAGCCCTTGGAAAGCCTACGATGAAACACATGGCACAGATTTTTGACGCACCCTCAAAGGCGATTCTGCGTAGTCAAATTGCAGAGCACATCGCCGAAACGAACAAAAACGACAGACGAGAGACTCTGGAAGGCGAGGCACCGCTGCCTCCCGACCGTTTCTTCGACCGCGAATTGAGCTGGCTGAAGTTCAACAAGCGAGTCCTGGAGCTTGCCGAGGACGAGGATCAGCCGCTGCTGGAACGCACGAATTTCGCAGCGATCTTCGCCAACAACCTCGATGAGTTCTTCATGGTTCGCGTGGCAGGCCTCAAGCGCCGCATCGATTCCGGCATCGCGGTCCCCTCCGCCTCCGGCCTGAGCCCCCGCCAGCAGCTGCGCGCGATCAGCGATCAGGCGCACGCCCTGCAGGACGAGCACGCGCACTATGTGATCAACCACATCCTGCCCGCGCTTGCCAAAGAGCATGTGGTGCTGCTGAGCTGGGACAAGCTCACCACCGAAGAGCAGGAGCGTCTCTCCCGCTACTACCGCCAGCAGGTGTTCCCCGTACTCACCCCGCTCGCGGTCGACCCCGCCCACCCGTTCCCTTACATTTCCGGCGGTTCGCTGAACCTCGCCGTCCTGGTGGAGAACCCGACCAGCGGCAAGTCCCACTTCGCCCGTGTGAAGATTCCGGACAACCTGAACCGTCTGGTCCCCGTGGACGACATGACCGACGAGGAATCCAGCGAGGAGCGTTACGGCTTCATCACCATGGAGAACCTCATCATCGCCCATCTCGAATCGCTGTTCCCGGGCATGATCATCAAGGAGGCCCGTTCCTTCCGCGTCACCCGTAACGAGGACATCGACGTCGAAGAGGACGATGCCGAGAACCTGCTCAACGCCATGGAGAAGGAGCTGCTGCGTCGTCGTTTCGGACCGCCGATCCGCCTGGAGATCTCCGACGAGACCAGCCCGTTCCTCTCCCAGCTGCTCGCCGATCAGCTGCGCGTGAGCGTCGACGAAGTCTACCGTCTGCCGGCTCCGCTGGATATGACCGTACTGTTCGAACTCGGCGGCATCGACCGCCCCGATCTGAAGAACCGCCCGTTCATCCCCACCACGAACCGTCAGATCGCCGAAGTCGAATCCAGCCGTGCGCAGGACATTTTCGCCGCCATCCGCGAGCGCGACATCCTGCTGCACCACCCGTACGATTCCTTCTCCACCTCCGTGCAGGCGTTCCTGTCGCAGGCCGCCGCCGATCCGAAGGTGCTGGCCATCAAGCAGACGCTGTACCGTACCAGCTCCAATTCGCCGATCATCGACGCCCTGATCGATGCCGCCCATGCCGGCAAGCAGGTGCTGGCGCTGGTGGAAATCAAGGCTCGTTTCGACGAGGACGCCAACATCAACTGGGCTCGCAAGCTCGAACGCGCCGGCGTGCACGTGGTGTACGGCATCGTCGGTCTGAAGACGCACTGCAAGCTCATCGAAGTGGTCCGTCAGGAGCAGGACGGCCTGCGCCGCTACTGCCATGTGGGAACCGGCAACTACAATCCGAAGACCGCACGCCTGTACACCGATCTCGGCCTGCTGACCTGCGATCCGGTCGTCGGCCAGGATATGACCCGCCTATTCAACCAGCTGAGCGGCTACGCGCCGAAGTCCAGCTTCCACCGTCTGCTGGTCGCGCCGCGTACCATCCGCACCGGCCTGATCCAGCGCATCCGCCGCGAGGAGGATGCCGCACGCGCCGGCAAGGAAGCGTGGATCAAGATCAAGGTCAATTCGGTGGTGGATGAGAAGACCATCGACGCCCTGTACCGTGCAAGCCAGGCGGGAGTGAAAATCGACATCGTCGAACGTGGCATCTGCTCGCTCAAGCCGGAGGTTCCGGGATTGAGCGACAATATCCGCGTCCGTTCGATCCTCGGCCGTTTCCTCGAGCACAGCCGCATCTACGCGTTCTGCAACGCCGACGGCCCGCAGATCGGCGAAGGCCCGCTGTCCGGCCCGGAAGTGTGGATTGGTTCCGCCGATCTGATGCACCGCAACCTCGACCGTCGTGTGGAGGCACTGGTCCGCATCACCGCGCCGGAACAGATCAACGAGCTCATCAAGTACATCGACATGCAGATGGCCGATTCGACGATCAGCTGGCATATGCAGGCCGACGGCTCGTACGTGCATCATTCCAAGGATGAGGAAGGACGCCCGTTGATCGACAGCCAGGAGTACCTGATCAAGCAGCATCTGCGCCGCCCGGCCACCCATAACTGACCGGCAGCCGCTGCAATGGTTGTGAAACAGCGCCATGCGTAGGGAAGAGCCCGGGAGACCGGGCTCTTCCCTTGTTACCGAACAGCTGAATCGGACGGCGCTGACGCAGGCCATTCCCGAATCATGGAATCATGAACAGAAGGCAAGATCATGAGACGAATTGTTGAGGCCGCCGGCGGCATCGTATACCGCAGACGCGCAGGCGAAAACGGCGAACCCGGCGAAATCGAGGTGTGCCTGGTGCACCGCCCCAAGTACGACGACTGGAGTTGGCCGAAAGGCAAGCTCGACGCCAACGAATCGCACAGGCATGCCGCAGTGCGCGAGATCGGCGAGGAAACCGGCATGCCGGTGGTGCTCGGACCATATTTGGACGATGTCGCATACCCGTTGAGCGACGAGGGCAAGAAGCACCGCAAGTCGAACAGTTCCGCGTCCGTGCTCAAGCATGTGATGTTCTGGATGGCCACGCCGATCAGCGTGGAGGAGGATCGCGACCGTGCGGCGGCGCTCGGCCCCGTGCATCGCGCCGACGTGGGCGAAATCAATTCGGTGCTGTGGCTCACCCCCTCCGAGGCCCGCAAGAAGCTCACCCATTCCACCGATAAGGATCTGCTCGCGGTGTTCATGAACCGCATCGCCGAAGGTGCCGACCGGGCCGTACCGTTCCTGGTGGTCCGCCATGGCAAGGCCGAAGCCCGCAAGGCGTGGAGGGGCGAGGAGGCGCACCGCCCGATTACGCCGCACGGCGCCGCCTGCGCGTTCGCGCTCAGCTACGAGCTGGCCTGCTTCAATCCCAAGCGTCTCACCTCATCGCCGTGGACGCGCTGCCTGGAAACCATGGACATGTTCTCCTGGCAGACGAAGCAGAAGATCATCCATCTGCCCCAGCTCACCGAGGATGCGTTCGCCGAAAACCCCAAGGCTGCTTGGGATTGCTTCTACGGTGAAATGCTGAACGCCGCCCGCACTGGCACGCCGACCGCCATCTGCATGCACCGCCCGGTCATCGGCGGCATGTTCGATCATATGCGCGGCCTGTGCGCCTCGCGCTCGCTCGCCAAACGGCTTATCGCCAAATCCCCCTACATGCCCACTGGCACGGCATTGGCCGTATTCGCCGTCCCGAACCGCGACGGCACCCTCACCATCATCGATCTGCAAAAGGTGGTACCGCTTGTCTACTAGACCTGCAAACCCTAGCTCCTCGAATTCCTCCGCGGCCGCAGCGGCCGCACGCGCCTCGCGTTACGGCGCGAACGGCGTAGGATTCGCATCCCTGCGCACATCCGGCACAAGCTTCTCCCCCACGCAGCTCGGTGCGTTGCGCCCGGCCCGTCCGGCGCAGTTGAGTCCCGCCGTGGCGGAGAACATCGCCGGCGGCATGGATCCGCAGGATATCAGCGAAATCAGTCACCTGTCCGCAGCAGCCCTGCTCGACCGTGTGCGCCACAGCGAAGACCCCGAAGTGGTGCGTCGCGTGCTCACGCTGGTGGAAACCGTCGGCGTCGACGAGATCGCCGAACTGTGGAGCAAGGCCGAACCGGATTCACTGCCCGGCATCCTGTGGCGACTGTATCTGCTACGCACGTGGATGCGCACGCACCGCGACGGTATCGCACGCCTGTGGCGCGTGGGCGAACCCGTCGCGACCAGCGCTTCCGCCATCGCCGGCGTAGATCAGGCACCGACCGAGGATGCCATCGCACGCACCGCGGATTCGATTCTGTCCGGCGCGTTCACCGGTGACTTCGCCATGGCGTTGGATCGTGCCGCCGCGTTCGTCGAAGTGGTGGTGCTCGGCTTGCGTATCGAATCGAAGTATATGACGGCCAAGGCCGCGCAAATGCACCCGGAATCGGAGAAGCAGATCCGCACGAAGGCGGCCCGTCTGCTGCACACCGCGGGCAATCTGAGCGTGACGGCGAAGGACTTCCAGCATGGCGCCGCGCTGTGGCGCTGCGGCAAGCTCGAATAGCGTACGCACCGCGTAATCCGTTCATCGCGGCTCATCACAACCCATCACAACCCGTCACCGCTCATCGCACCGTAACCGCCGGAAGGCCGCTTCGCATCCAATTTGGCTACCTAAGATACTCTTCGGTAAGATACTCATGAGTATCTTACCGAAGAGTATCTTATTAATAGGGAGGCTCGGGGCATGTTCGTAGGCAGGACCCGTGAACTGCAATCGTTGGAACGCATGTGGAAACGCGATTCGTTCCAGATGATGGTGATGCTGGGACGCCGCCGCGTGGGCAAGACCACACTGATCGACGAATTCGCCGAGGGCAAACGCACACTGTATTTCACGGCGCGCCAGCAGACCTCGGCGAACAACCTCCGCGATTTCTGCCGCACCATGTACGCCTTCTTCGGTTTGCCCGATTCCATGCCGACGCTCGCTTCTTGGCAAGACGCGCTGGACTTCCTCGCCGATCGCGCGGCGCAGGAGCCAAAACGGTTCCTCTTCGTATTCGACGAATTCCCCTACGCCGCCATGAGCGAACGTTCACTCCCTTCCTCGCTGCAGATCGTCATCGATCACAGGCTCAAGAACCTCAACCTCATGATCATTCTGTGCGGCAGCAATGAGGGATTCATGGAAAGCGAGGTTCTGGGGTATAAAAGCCCGTTATATGGGCGCCGTACCGGCCAGATGCGCCTCGCCCCCTTCGATGCCTTCGACGCCCGCGCCATGCTCGGCCAGGTGCCGGCCGAGGACGCGATCCGCTATTACGCCACCTTCGGCGGAACCCCGTACTATCTCGCGCAGATCAGGCCGGAACTCGGCTACGAACGCAATGTCATCGACCTGATGTTCAACACCAGCGGCCTGCTCTATGAGGAGCCCGCCATGCTCATGCGCCAAGAGCTGCGGGATCCTGCCACCTACAACTCGGTCATGGACGCGGTGGGGCAAGGCGAAACCAAGCAGAATGCCATAGCGGACAAGGCAGGCATCGCCCCTTCGTCCATCGGCAAATACCTCGCGGTACTCACCGATCTCGGATTAGTGGAACGTCAGATTCCTTTCGGTGCGGACCCCGCACGCTCGCGCAAGGGTCTGTGGAAGATACGCGATCCGTTCTTCGCCTTCTGGTACCGCTTCGTCAGCCCCAATCTGCTTTCCATAGAGAACGGCGACGGGGAACTCGTAGCCAAGGCGACGGTGTTCGGCCCCGCGCTGGACACTTACGTGGGGCAGCGTTTCGAAGACGTCTGCCTGCAGTGGCTGCATCGCACCAATTCAAAAGCCGAACTCCCCTTCCTGGCCACCAATTTCGGCCACTGGTGGGGCGCCGACCCGGCGGCCAAAGCTCAGGCCGATATCGATGTCATCGCTGCTGATCCGAAAGCGGGGCGCATCCTTTTGGGCGAGTGCAAATGGCGCAATGATGTGAATGTGGCCGAAACCATCGCCACGCTGCATGGCAGGGCGAAGCTCATTCCCGGCTATGAGGAGCACCGGTTCGCCTTGTTCCTCAAAACCGACGAGCTGGCACGCACCGCCCGGGAACGCGGCGAATCCGACCTCATGGTCAAGTCGGCGAACGACCTGTTCCGCGAGCAATACGCGTGACTGCGAAGGACTTCCAGCATGGTGCCGCGCTGTGGCGCTGCGGCAAGCTCGAATAGCGTATACTGTTATCTGCGTCGGGCCGTGCTTAAGCCCCGGGCTCCATTTTTTGCCGCTGCGAGCGGCCTTTGCGCCGACAGGCGCTTTCATGGTTCGGCGCATTACACGTCAAACGGCGGTTCACTCCACATGGAAGGAACCGCCGTTTTGTTTCCGCAAGCCGAGCCGGGCAAGCCGAACCCGCAAGCCGAACCGGGCAAACCGCCTCTACTTTCGGCTTCTGCCCACCTCATACCCGCGCCGACGCGCAGCCTCGGCGTAATGCCGGTACGCGCCGTAGGAGATCAGCGACACCGCCGCCAATGCCAATCCGCCCAGCAGTATGCCGCGCATGGTCGTTCCGCCGGTGAACGGCAGTTCCTGCACGGCCACCCTGTTGACGAACGCCGCACCGTCGAAGGTCTTATACCCCGGCGTGCTGGCACGCACCGACAGCACGCCCTTCTCCTGGTCTTCGGTCACCACGAATCGCACGTACCGCACGCGCGAATCGTAGATGATGTCCGCGATGTCGACGGTCTTCTCCCTCACCTCGTACACGTAGGTGCCGGTTTTCGAGAAGGTGAACGATCCGAACGTCACCACGCCGTAGATGCCGTCCACCAACGTCGATCCGCCGCGCACCGAAACCTCATCCGAGGATGGGACGGGCAGCACCGCGAGCGTCGTGGCGTTCGCGGTGCAGCCGATCGTGCCGCCGTCGATGGTGAAGTTCAGCGTGTTCGCGGAAGTCTCCGTACTGTAGTTGCACCTCCTGGCCGTGAACGTGAACGTCGTGCTTGCATTCCACTGCCGCCCGATGAGCTGCTTGTACAGCGGCGACGAAGCCTTGATGGAGGCCGGGGACAGCACTTCGTAGGTGTTGGCGAAGCCGAACACCCAACCCGTCAGTCGGTCGGTTTTCGTTTCGCCGTCGACGACGCCCGCGGTCGCGGTCGGACTGCCTTGGGTGTAGTCGCGGAACTTCGCGTCATTGCCATCCTTCTTCAACGCCTTCGTCACGGTGTACATGGTGCCGTCACCGTTGTCATACACAGTGACTTCGGCCATGTACTGCGTCTGTTTGAACCAGACGTTGTCGATGCGCACATCGCCCTTATTATCACCGCTGGGGATGGGATTGTCGGACACATCGTCGGGCGTCGTATTCGTCGAACCGTCGATGGTGTGCCGCGGCAGCTCCTTGATGATGAACCGGTATGTTTTGCCTGCGTCGGTCTGGTTGAACACCAGACCATGTTCGGTGCCGTCCGTATCGATGGAACCGGCGAGCTTGCCGACCATGAGATCGGTCGCCTTGCCTTGGTTCTCGGGGCCTTGGCCCTTCGATTCCGTGGCATTGGTGGTGGCCGCATTGCTGAATTCACGGTCCTTGACGAGACTGCCGCCCGAAATACGCTGTTTCGATTCGTCATCGGCGCCTTCGATGGTGAAGGTGAATTCGCCGGCGCGAAGATTGCGTGTGGTGCCTGCGTTCTTGTTCAACAGCATTTTCTGCACGTCGAAACCGGTGTATGCCAGACGCGCCTGATAACCGTTGGTGAACGCCGCCGCATCGGTGGCGTTCCGGTCGCTCTCCGTGGTCGCCCGCGCATTGTCGTACACCGTGGTGACCTGCAGTTCGCCGCAATGCTTGCCGTTCGCATCCAAATCGCTGACCGTGAAGGTGACGGTGGCCCGATGCGTGTCGTAGTCGATGTAGCCCAGATCGCCTTTGGTTTCCGCGATGGTGAACGTATACGTTCCGGCACGGTTGAATCGCAATGTGTCGAAGGCCTTCGTGATCGACGTGCCGGCCGCCGAACCGGTGGTGCCGTCCGTGACCTTCGCCTCCATCGACTTGCCGTCCGCCAGGCAGCCCTCAGCAGTGTCCGTGCAGTCCACGTCGCCGTCCGCAATGGCCTGACGGGTCGCATCATCCGCGGCCGACAGCGTGAAATCGAACGAGAACCTGGACCAGTCGTGGCCGGTCAGCGTCTTGCGCACCTGCGGCTGTGCCGTCACCGAATCCGCCGTATACGAGTTCGTGAAGTTCAACGGCGTGCCGTTATCGGAAGCCGTCACCTTGGTCAGGGTCGCCGTCGGCAACTCGGACAAATCGGCGCAATCGGCCTTGTAATACGTCACGTCGGCGTCCACTACCGTCGTGCCCGTCGTAGCGCCCGCTGTAGCGCCCGTATCGGTTCGCGTGCTCACCGTCACCGCGGCCACGTACACGGTGGAATCGTACTTCACCGGATCGTTGTCGCCCTGACTGGAACTGTCGGCGGCCGTATGCCGTTTCTCGGAAATCGCATAGAAATACGTTTTGTTCGCATTCCCTGCCTCGAAGGCGATGCTCGGGAACGTACCGGCGTAGTTCGCGTCGAATGCGGCGTCCACCGAAGTCAGCGACGTACCGCCGCTCTGCTGGGGCATCGGCGCACAGGACGTGGATGCGGCATCCGAACCGCATGTCACGCTGCCGGTTGCAGCGAGCACACCCGCCATACTCACTGTATCGCCCAACGTCACATTGGCCGTCTGCGCACTCGCCACGGGCTTGAGCGTGGAGGCGAACATGCCAGCCTGGTAGGCGTAGCCGTTCTCCGTGTAGGTTTTATGCGTTTTGAAGCTCACGTACCGCGGATCGGTGCTGAACGTGTTCGTGAATTCCGCAGGATTGCCCTTCGCGTCCACGGCGGTGCCATTCGCGGCGAAACCGGCGTCGTTGCGCGTCTGTTTGACGCTGACCCCGGTGACCACAAGCTTGCCGTCCTGCACTGCGACGGTCACGGCGACCTCGTAGACCGCATTGGAATAGCTGAAATACTGCTGGTACAGGCTCTTGTCCGCGGCGGTCGGCGTGTATTCGGTGAGCCGGTAGGTGTAGGTTCCCGGCTTGCTGTAGGTGATCGTGCCGAAGGTCATGTCACGGCTGGCAGCCGTACCCGTCACGCTCTGCCCGGTGGTCGAGTTCAGCACCTTGTCCATGACGGCGTCGCCGGTCGCGCTATCCGTGCCGGTCGAGCAGACCGCAGTATCGGTGATGCCGTCGCAGCCGGGCATGGGCGCATCGTTGTCGCTTTCCAGATGGAAGCGGAACGCAAAATCGTCGTTCCATGCGGTGCCGCTCACGGTTTTGCGCACGGTGATGAAGTCGCTGGCCTGCAGGTCGGTCGTCATGCCGCCGTACTGGTTGGAGAACACCGCTTTTTGGGTGCCGCCGGCGCGTGTGATCGTGCCGGTGTCGCCGGTCGCGCCGATCTGTTTGAATCCTTCGGGCACGGGCGCATCTCTGGCATCGGTCGGCTCGCTGACCGCATAGGAGACGCCGTCCGTGATGTTGGCGATGCTCAACGTCTCATTGTTCCGCAACGTGATGGTCGCAGTGGTCGCGCAGCGTTCCTCGTCGGTAGCAGTGGATTCGCTGGTGACTGTGGCGGTGCACAGCTTGAGTTCGCCTTGCGCACCGGTGCCGCTGGCCGCGATGCCGTCAAGCTTCATGACCACGCTTCTCGTCGTACCGTCGCTTCCACCGGTGATGGAACCGTGATAGTAGAAGGTTGTGCCGTCCTGCTTCAAGGCGTTCTCATCGGCACCCTTCAGCACGACCTTGAAGGGGAACTGCTGGTCGTCGAGCGCGGACACGGTTTTGCCGTCCACAGTTTTTGTCGGCCCTTCGTACCCTTCCGCGACGCTCGCCTTCTTGGTGATCGTGAGGCTGGGCTTGCGCTTGTCGGTCACGCGCACGATGGTCGCGCCGGTGAACAGGTGCGCCAAATCGGAATCCTTGAGCGAGAATTTCACGCCCATACCGCCCAGATCGTCGTCAAGGTTCTGTTTCACGCCGAGCCATGTCCAACCGGTGGTGTTGGCGAAACCGTTGTCGGTCATGTTGCTTTCGTCGGCCAGCCAGTAGCCGCCGACGCTCTTGCCTTCCTTATCCTGCTTGAGCTTCCAGGTGACCTTGACGGATTTGCTGGTGGTCTCCCACTTGCGATCGGTCACGCACTGCTCGGTTTCGCAGCGTTTCTGCGTCACGATGAGATCCGACAGCGTGCGGTTGACGTCACGGTTCGAGGCGAACTGGTACAGCGACTGGTTCAGCGTGCCGACGTGCGTCACCGTGGATATGCCGTCATCCTCCGTGCCCGCGTCGGCGTAGATGCCGTCGTCGGTGATGAGCACTTTGGCCAGCGTGCCGTTGGTCTCGTAGCCGGCCGGGGCTTTCATCTCCTTGATGTAGTACGTGCCGTTGTCGAACGTCACACCGTTGGCTTTCATGCCGAACATGCACGAACCGTCCATGGGGAACGGGTAGTCCGTGTCCTTCGTCGTGCAGGTCTGCATGGGTTCCGCGTCCGATTTGAGCGTCACGGTACCGTCCTGCGCCTTGTCCGTCTGACTTTCCGCGTAGATGCCGAAGGTCGCGCCTTCAACGGGATTGCCGTCCTCGTCGACTTTCTGCACGATCGGCGCGTTGCGCACGTCGGTGACGGCGATCTGCACACCGTGCTGGCGGATGAACTGGTCGCCGTATTTCGAACCGGCCACCGAGGCGAGACGCACGGTGTTATCGCCGTTCATGTCTTCCGTGCGGTCCGCGGTCGTGTAATACACGGCCACGGTGTGCAGCGCGTTGTACCGTTCATCCGGTTTCACCATGTTGTAGTACGTGAAGATGTCGCCGGGCAGGTTGTCGATCGAAGCGGAGTATTTGCCCTCCGAATTCTTGGTGAAGAAGTGGAAGTAGCTGGTAGTGCCGGCCGCATCCGATTTGGCGAGGTCGGCCACCTGGCTGAGGGTATCCACGCTCTCCTTGGAGAGTTCCCAACCTTTGAGCGCGCTGCCGGACACCGCATACCATGAGTCGGTCGCGGGAGTGCCGTTTTCCGTCTTGTCGCGTTGCAGGATGACCGCGAAGGCGCGACCGCCCTTGTCGAGGTCGATCGGCGTCTCGTCCTGGTATCTGGTCGCCTTGTAGACCGTGCTGCCGCTGTTCACCGTCAGGGTTTCGCGCGGCACCGACCATGCGCCGCTATCCCATTTGCCTTGCTCCTCGTTGCACAGCAGCAGGCCGTTGCCCGTGGCGCCTTCCTGGTAGCGCAATCGCACGTCGGCGGAGACACGGTACCCTGGTGGGGCGCTGACTTCCTTGAGTACGTAATGCGTCACGCCGTCGCCGTCGCGGGCGAGCGAGGAAAAGTTGAGCGGGGTGTCCGTGTCGAGGTCCTTGAACACGTACGAACCGTTCTCGTCGGTCACACCTTCGCTCAGCAGATCGCTGTCGGTGTAACTGTAGTCGCTTTTGGCCGCGTACAGCCTGAATCTGGCTCCGGGCACGCGATTGCCCTGCTGATCCACTTTCACCAGGTTGTTGTCGGGAAGCGTGGCGAGGTTGAATTTGAGTTTCAGGTTCGAGTTGCCGCCGCCGCGTTCCAGGTAGAAGAAGTCCAGGGTGTGCGAGGTGCCGTCTGCGAAGGTGTCACCGGAGAATTCGAATTTCTGGTATTCCTCGGAATCCTCGCCGTAGGCGTCGGCGAAGGCCTGCCTGATGGTCGTGGTGGTCGAGTCGAATACGTAGTCCTTGTACTGTTCAAGGATCCACGAAGGGTAGTTGGCGCCGTTCGACACCGTGACCTTGCCGGATTGGAAGTCGATGCTCAACTGCAGTCGGTCGTGCAGGCCACTGACGTCGCCCACGAGCACGCCGTCGATGAACACCCACACATCGTCGTCGCCGGAGAAATCGAAGGTCATTGGCTCGTCGTTCACCGTGCCGCCGTTCGGCTGGATGAAGTAGGCCTGCGAATGCATGCCGAAATAGTGGTTGAGGCTGCTGACGCCGTCCGAAAGCGTGGATCGCGAATTCACCTTCGAGCTGAGCGTGCCGCTGGTGGTGTTGACTCTGAACACCTGATCGGCGGTGTTGAAGGGGAAGAACTGGCCGCTCTGCTGGTCATGTCCGCCGCTTGTCGTCGTCACCGCAGAGGTGTCGTACAACGTGATCTTGTTGGTCGCGGTGTTGAGCGAGGCGAAGTTCTTCTGGGAATCGTAGACGTAGTAGCCGTTTTCCAGCTGCAGCAGACCGTTGACGTCCCGGTATGCCTTCTTGTAGTCCGCGGATTCGGTGTTTCTCGGGTCGAACAGGTAGGCCAGGGATTCGTCGCCTTTGGTGGTGGGTGTCCCGCCGTTGCTGCGCCATTTGCCGGACTTATTGTTTTTGGCGAGCGTCGGGTATCCGTCCGTCAGTGTCCGGTTGACGATGCCGAGCGTCTTGGTCCAATCGGGATAGTCGCTCTTCCAGTATGTCTTCCAGGAATCGCTCCACGGGCCGCCGTAATTGACTTTGTATGTCTCTTTGCTTGTGTTGGATATGGTTCTGACGTAGGTCGGATCGCCGGTCCATTTGTTGATGTAGCTGCCGTCGCTGTCGCCGAAACCGTTGTAGGTGAATTTGAGCGGATGATCCTTATTGATGCCGGCGTTCTCCTGATCGGAGACGTCGGTGTTGTCGTTGGCGTTCTGCGTGGTTATCCAATAATCGAACAAATCGGTGGACACCGACGACGGATTGACATCGTTTGCAACGATGTGTTGCACGTACGGATCGGAGGTGCCGCTATCCGCGGCGTTCGCGGAGGTCGCCGGTGTAATCAGGGAGCACATCATCGTCGCCAATGCGACAATGACGGCGATCGGGCGTGCGCCCGCCTTACCTACCGTGCCGGTTCCCTTCGCGTGACGATGGTTCCGAACCGGACGCCAGGGGAACATCATGATCCTTTCGACATGCTGCAACGTTCCATCAGACACGGGAATACGCGACGACCCATTTCTCGGAATGGAAATTGACGGGCCGTCGAATCGACAACAGCAGAATAGCACAAGGGAAAACATCCCCCGAACCATGCCATCGTTCTCACGCCGAACATGCGGCAAACCAAGTCATATCAAGGCCTGCCGCGCCCTTCCGCACACCCCCGCGCGACACCGCAATCAGCCGCGAGCGAACAAGGCGATGGCGAAGCCGGGACGGCGTGCCGCCGAAGCTAGCGTTTCTTCTTGCGCCCCTTGATGAGAATGTCGAGCACGATCCAGCAACCCAACGTGAATGCCACGATGTACCCCATGAAACCGACGATCGGAATGCCGAATACCACCGGTTTGATACCCGCGTAGTACACGATGGACGAGCCGATGAACAAGCCGACCACGATAAGCGCCATCGTCAGCCTGTTCACCATATCCGACAGCTGCTGGAACGGCTCCTCCGAGCCGACGAGTTCCATGTTCACCCTCAACTGGCCGCGGGTGAGCATGCGCGTGGCGTGCTTCACCTCGGTCAGCGCCGCCATCGCGTCGTGCAACGCCTGCCGGCTTTCGATGGCCAACGATTTCGCCTCGTTCTTCACCATCGCCTCGGGGCTTTGCGAGGAGGCGATATGCGCGGAGATGATCTGGATCATATTGACGTTGGGGATGAACTCGTCAAGCAACCCTTCCAGCGTGACCAGCGCACGACCGACCGTGGTGATGCTGCTGGGGATCTCGATGCCGTGGCGCGTCGCAAGCTGGGTGAGCGATGCGAGGAACGCCGCGATGTCCAATTCCGCCAAGTCGACCGTGCCGAACTCCTGCACGACCATATCGAGGTCGGCAAGCAGCGACGGGTAATCCTCGCCCTCCGGGCTGGCGACGGCGAAACGCAGCAGACTGTCCGCCAAGGCGGGCGAATCCTGCTTGGCGACGGCGAAGATCATATCCCTGAGCACGTTGCGGGTGCGCTGATCCAAACGCCCGGTCATGCCAAGGTCGATGAGCACGATCTGCCCGCCGCGCACGATGATGTTGCCCGGATGCGGATCCGCGTGGAAGAAGCCCTCATCCAGGATCTGCGTGGCATAGTTGTCGACCAGCTTGGTGCCGATCTCCTTGAGGTCGTACCCGGCGGCGATCAGCTGGCCGGGGTGTGAGACGGAAATGCCGTCGACGTAATCCATCACGACCACATGCTCGGTGCACAGCTCCGGGTAAGGGGCCGGGCAATCCATGTACTTGTAGGGCTTCGAGAATTTCTTGAACGCGGCGAGATTACGCGCCTCGACCAGCGAATCGGTTTCCGCCTCGAAGGTGTCCCACAGCTCCTCGACCACACCCTTGAAATCGATGATCTGCGTGTCGGGGAACAGCTTCGCCGCCACCTTGGCCAGCGAGCGCATGATCGACACGTCCTGCGCCATGGTTTCGCGCACGCCGGGGCGCTGCACTTTGACTGCCACATCCTCGCCGGTGATGAGCGTGGCGCGGTGCACCTGGGCCAGCGACGCCGAACCCAACGGCTTGGGGTCGATGCGCGAGAAGATCTCCTCGATGGGTCTGCCGTATTCCCGCGACAGCGTATCGACCACGGTCTGGTAGGGCATGGGGTCGGCGTCGGCGCGCAGTTTGGACAGTTCGTCGCAGAATGATTGCGGCAGCATTTCGGAACGCATCGACAGGATCTGGCCTACTTTCACGAACGTGGGGCCGAGCGCTTCGAACATGAGGCGCATTTTGACCGGTGTCAGGCCGTGGAAGATGTCGAACTGCTTGGCGATGCGGACGATTTCCTTCAGCCGCTTCGCCTTGCCGCGCCGCGTGAGATGGTAGCGCTCGGAGAAGCTGTCTCGGCGCAAACCGAACAGCGAGAAGGTTTCCCCTTCCCGCTGCACGGCTCGCTCAAGATCCACCGTGGAATCGGTGGGCTGGGATGCGGAATCGCTCACTCGGACTTCTCGTCCTCGTCCTTGGTCGCCGCTTCGGCGGTGGCCTTCGCGTCGTCGACGGCTTCGGTCACCTTGCGCTTGAGCTCGGTGTTCAACGCCTTGCCCTGCTCGACGGTGAGCTCGCCCTTCTTGACGAGTTCGTCCACGATTTCGCTGCTCTTCTCGTACGTGGTGGCCAGGGCGCCGATGCCCGCCAGCACGATCTTGCGCAGGCCGTCGCCCAGATTGAGATCAGCCATGATGCCCTCCTTGTATCGCTTATCGCAGGATGCGGCGGGGTACCGCATCGCTATTCCCTAGACTACCGCACGAGTCGCGCGGAAGCTCTGAACAAACGCCGGGCGCTGTCAGGGTCAGCGCGGCCTGGAGGCGGCGACCTCGCGGGCTTTCGCGCAGTATTCGTCGAGCCGCGCGAGTTCGGCGCGCCCTTCCTCCGACTGTTCCGACAGGTCGAAGGAGCCGTAACGGCGTTCCACTGCGGTGCGGATGAGGAAGTCGCTGATCGCCGGGTTCTTCGGCAGCAGCGAGCCGTGCATGTACGTGCCGATCACGTTGCGCACGCGCGCGCCTTCGGTGCCGTCCTCGCCGTTGTTGCCCAGGCCTTCGCCGACCTTGCCCAACGGTTTCACGCCTTCGCGCAGGAAGGTCTGGCCGGAATGGTTCTCGTAGCCGATGATGTCGCCGAAATCCTCGGAATGTTCGACCAGGTTGCCGATGCGTCGCACGTCGCTGCCCACGGTGTATGCGCCGATTGCGCCGATGCCGTCGAGTTTCGTGCCGTCCACGGTTTCGAAATATTCGCCGAACAGCTGGTACAGGCCGCAGATCATGAGCATCGGCACGCCGTCGTCGACGAGCCCGCGCAGCAGGTCGGCGCGTTCGAACAGGTCGTCGATGATCTTCTTCTGACCGGTGTCCTGACCGCCGCCGCCGAGGATCATGTCGACCTGTTCGGGCCATTCGTCGCCCTGGTTGATGCAATGCACGCGCGGCTCGTAGCCGTACAGGCCGAGCCTTCGCGTGATGGTGAGCACGTTGCCCGTGTCGCCGTAGATGTTCATGTCCTTCGGATAGAGGGACACGACGTCGATTCGTTTGCTCATCTGCCCACCCCCGCATCGGAGACTTCGGTGATTCGTCCGAGCACGGCACGCGCCTTGAGCATGGCGGTGTACGTGCAGTACATGTGCTTCGGTTTGCCGGGGTTCGCGGTCACGAATGCGGTGACGGCCTGGTCGAAATCGGTATCGACCTTCCCCACCGGCACGCCTTCATAGCCCAAACGCAGCGCCATATCCCACGCACGCACGCCGGACACGGTGGCGACGCCGGTTTCGCGCAGCGACGTGAAGTCCACGTCCCACAGCCAGCTCATGTCGCGCCCGTCGGCGTATTCGTCGTTGATGGCGATCATGGTGTCGCAGCCTTGCGGCGCGAAGGAGGCGAGCGAAAGACGGAAGCCCATCGGGTTCTTGACCAGCAGCAGTTCCACCGGGGAGCCGTTGACGTCGATCACCTCGCCGCGGCCGAACGCCGGGGTCACTTCGGATACCGCCTTGATGAGCGAATCCGCATCGCTGCGCATCTTCGATTCCGGCACATCGGCGGCCACCGCGCGCACGAGGGACAGCGCCGCCGCGGCGTTGTACAGGTTGTACACGCCTTCCAATTTGACGTCCGTATCGTGGTTGCGCCCGTCCATAAGGAAGGTGGCGGCGTGGTCGCGCACCTCCACGAGGGTCACGTCGGCGCAGTGTTCGGCGGTTGGCGCCGCCGCGGACGCGGCCGTCGCAGCCGTGCCGGACGCAGTCGCAGCCGTACCGTTCACGCCGTTTTCGGCGTTCCCGGCCCCGCCGTTGCGCACGGCCTCCACGGCCGCCGCGTTCATCTCGTCGTCGGTCGGGAAATAATGCTTGAGCGCCGCCGCCAGGCCGAAATAGCGCACGGACGTGCCATGCGGCACCTTCTCCGCGAGCGCGGCGATGCGCGGATCCTCGCGGTTGAGCACCACGGTTCCGGTGGTGGCTTCGGCCACATGCCCGAGCAGTCTGGCGGTGTTGTCGATTTCGCCGAAACGGTCGAGCTGGTCACGCATCACGTTGAGCAGCAGACTGTACTTGGGGCGCACCTGCTTGACGAAATGGACCGCGTAGGCCTCGTCGAGTTCCAATACCGCGATGTCGGCGTCGAGTTTGCCGGTGAGGCTGACTTCGGTGAGCAGCGCGGAAACCACGCCGCGCGTGAAGTTCGACCCGGTGGGGTTGGTGAAGACGCGCAATCCCAGATCGCTCAGCATGGAGGCGACCATGCGCGTGGTGGTGGTCTTGCCGTTCGTGCCGGAGACCAGCACCACACCGTACGGCAGTTGCGCGAGCGTGCGGGCGAGGAATCCGGGGTCGATGCGTTCGACCACCTTGCCCGGCAGCGCACTGCCGCCGTGTCGTGTCAGACGTGCGAGATGGCGCACGCCTCGTCCTATGGCTACCGTTGCGAACATCGCATCACACTCCCTGCGCGTAATCCTGCGGCATGTCCTTGAACTTCGAAGTCGCACCGAGGAATGCCAGGTGGAAGGTTTCGGTCGGACCGTTACGGTGCTTGGCCATGATGATGTCGGCCTCGCCCGGGCGGTCCTCCTTATCGTAGAAGTCGGGCCTGTGCACCAGGAACACCACGTCGGCGTCCTGTTCGATCGAGCCGGATTCACGCAGATCGGACAGCTGCGGTTTCTTGTCGTTGCGCATTTCCGGGCCACGGTTCAGCTGGCTCAGCGCCACAACCGGCACTTCAAGCTCCTTGGCGAGCAGCTTGAGCGCACGGGAGAAGTCGGAGACCTCCTGCTGGCGGCTTTCCACCTGCTTGCCGGACGACATGAGCTGCAGGTAGTCGATCACGACGAGTTTGAGGTCGTTGGTCTGCTTGAGTCGGCGGCATTTCGCGCGGATTTCCATCAGCGACATGTTCGGCGAATCGTCGATGAACAGCGGGGCGTCGTCGAGTTTCGACCAGAAGTTGTTGAGCGTGGCCCAACGGTCGGAGGTGATCTCGTCGGCGCGGCGCAATGCGCCCAGGGGGATGTCGGTTTCGGCGGAGATGATGCGCTGCGCGAGTTCCACCTTGCTCATTTCCAAGCTGAACACGATGGTGGTCATGTGGTGGTGGAGCGCGGCGGAACGGGCGAAATCGATGCCGAGCGTGGACTTGCCCATGGCGGGTCGGCCGGCGACGACGACCATCTGGCCGGGCTGCAGGCCTTGGGTGAGGTCGTCGATGTCACGGAATCCGGTCGGCACGCCCTTGTTGACCAGGCCCTGCTGCAGCTGGTCGATCTGGTCGAGCGCGTCGTGCACCACCGGTCCGATGGCCGTATAGTCCTGGCGCACCTTGCCCACGGACATTTCGTAGACCTCGGATTGCGCGAGATTGACGACGTCTTCGGCCTGCGAGCCTTCGGCGGAGTAGCCGAGCTGCGCGATCTTGGTGCCCGCGGCGATCACGTTGCGCAGAATGGCGCGCTGGTGCACGATTTCGGCGTAGTACGTGGCGTTGGCCGCGGTGGGCACGGAGGCGACGAGCGAATGCAGGTAGTCGACGCCGCCGACCTTGTCGAGGTCGCCGTGCTTGAGCAGTTCGTTGGCGACGAGCACGGCATCCACCGGCTGCGACGCGGAGAACAGGTTGATGATGGACTCGTAGATGGTCTGGTGCTTGGGCTGGTAGAAGTCGGTGACCTCGATCATCTGGCTGACTTCGCCGATGGCGTCCTTGCTCATCAGCATGCCGCCGAGCACGGCCATCTCCGCATCGTCGTCATGCGGGGGCACGCGGTCGAACAGCGCGTCCCTCACCGGGCTGCCCGTCCTGCCGGGCACGTAATTGCCGCCGCGGTCGTCGAATCTGCGCGTACCGCCGCTTGCGTTGTCGTGAACGTCGTCTTCCCAAGGTTCCTGAGCCATGATTCCCCAGTATAGGAGAGGTGCCCGAGCTGCTTGCGGGGCGTTGGGATGGGTGCACGTTGCGTGTACGGAATCGAACACCGATCGTGTGCGAAAGTGAACGGGGGTTGAACGGGGTTCGACGTGTTCGCAACACGCGCGGGGAGCCAATGTGGATAGAAAAATGAGTTATCCACATTTCGGGGATAACTGTGTGGATAACGTCTTACGTTATCCACATATTGGGGATAACTTTGTGGACAACATGAGGATAACTTTTCCACCGCGGATGACCGGGTTGCGCAACCGGCGGATTCATGGTAGAACGATCGACGCTCGCCTGAAACCGCCATTTTCCAACGGTTTCAGACGTTCCGTTCACATGTGGTAGCGTGCGGCCGCATACATGTTGCGCACCAAGGTCTCCCGCCATCTGCTCCAACCGTACTGTTTGCTTATGGTTTCGCCCGCCGTCGCGCCCAACGAGGAACCGTCGGCGCGTGTGAGGTCGAACAGCATATCCAACAGGATCGGGTCATGGTCGACGCACGTCGCCAGATCGTCGCCCACCGTCGGATCGTTCGGGTTCTTCCCCGTGGCGAAATCGGACAGCGTCAGATGCTCGCGCACCAGCAACGTCACCCACCACACCGTCTCCTCGCTGTACCCCATACGTTTGAGAATCGCATTGGCGTGACGTGCGCCCTCGGCCGCATGGTCGGCGACGCCCGGACGTTTGCCGATATCGTGCAGAATGCCGGCCAGAAGCAGCGCGTGATACCGTTCGTCGCTGTATGGCACGCCGCTCGGCGACATGCGCCCCAGCCGGGAAACCACTTCGACCATATGCCGGTCGATGGTGTACCGGTGCGCCGCCGACGCACTCGGACGGTTGCGCACGCCCAGCCATTCGGGAATCCAACGGCCCGGAATATCCACGAAATCAAGCTCCTCCCAGACGGTGAGCAGCGAATCGGAACAGGCGAGCAGCCGCACGAACAGTTCACGCGATTCGCTATCCCACACGCTGTCGCGGATCGGGCAACGGCGCAGATTATTCAAGGTTCCCGGCGCGATGGGCAGCCCGGACTCCGCCGCCGCGACGGCAACACGCAAGGCGAGGGTCGCGCTGGCTGCAGGGTCCACGCCGGGGGCGAGCACAACCTCGCCCTCATGCTTGGCGATACCGGGGGCGAGCAGTTCGAATTTCGGTGCCTCACGCTTGCCGTGCGAGCGCGGTTTGGCCAACTGGAAGAAAGCGAAACGCGGTTTCTCATGCGTGAGCGAATGGCCCGCACGGGAGGCGGTGGCGTCAAGGGAGAACGCGATGCTGCGGCCAAGCCGGGCCAGCAGCGTCTGCAGATCGTCGATGGATTTCGCCTCGCGCTCCCCCTCCGGCAGGGTCGGGTCGGCCAAGCCGAGCATCGCGGCGACATCGGCCTGGTACGGGGCGAGCAAACGGTTCGCATCCTTGCCCGCGACCAGATGAATGCAATCACGCACGTCGAGCAGACGTTCGACGGCATCGTCGTACCGCCCGTGCGGGCGATCCGCCAGCCATGAGGCCGCGAGCGCCGACACCAGCACCGAATCGCGCAAACCGCCGCGCGCCTCCTTGATGTCGGGCTGATTGAGGTATTCCATGCGGCCGAATTCATCCAACCGGCTTTTCGCGGAGTCAAGCAGTTCGGGCAACCTTCTGCGTGCCGCCTTGCGCCAGCGTTCCAGAATCGACAGGGCCGTGGTGCGGATGAGCTCCGTATCCCCCGCGACCGGCACCACGTCAAGCCAGCCCATCGCGGCGGGCAGATCATGGTCGGTGACCGCCTCGCACTGCGCGCGCGTACGCACCGACTGGTCCAGATCAAGCCCCGAATCCCACAACGGGTACCACAGTTTGTTCGCCAACGCGTTCAATTGCTGGTCGTTCAGCGCCTTGGCATCGTAGATGAGCACCAGGTCGAGATCCGAGCACGGGCCCACCTGGCCACGCGCCAACGATCCCACCGCGCCCAAACCCACGCCCGTCTTCGGCACGTCGAACTCCACCGCCTCGCACGCCTCATCCCACAGGTCACGCAGGCACGCCATCGCCAGATCGGTTCTGGCCTTGCGTTTCGCCGCCCCATCGCGGTATACGCCGTCCCCATCGGCGCGGCTCATCTCCATGAACCGCCGTTTCAACCCGTCAACCGCCGAAGTCATCGCCCATCATCCCTTTCTTTCCACTTCCATGTGCGCGTCGTGCGCGATCGGCGACCCTGCGCAACCCGCAGCCTCGCAATCCGCAGCCTCGCAATCCGCTCCGAGTACACGAATCCCCGCATGGAGACCGGCTCACATGCGGGGATTCATATCATTTCGAAGCGTTCGCGAATCGCGGATCAGATCGCGGCGGAACCGGTTTCACCGGTACGCACGCGGGTCACGGAATCCAGCGGAGCGACCCAGACCTTGCCGTCACCGATCGTGCCGGTGCCCGCGGCCTTGACGATCACGCTGACCAGCGTCTCCGCATCGGCGTCGTCGGACAGCACCTCGACGCGGATCTTCGGAATCAGATCGACGGTGTATTCGGCGCCACGGTAGATCTCGGTGTGGCCGCGCTGACGACCATACCCGTTGGCCTCCGAAACGGTCAGGCCGTGCACGCCCGCCGCCGCAAGGGCTTCCTTGACTTCATCGAGTTTATGCGGCTGGATGATAGCGGTGATGAGCTTCATCTCACCTCACCTCCTTGAGAACGGAGCTGGCAGTACCAGCGAAATCATATGCGCGTTCGCCCTGATCGGCGAGATCGATACCGCCGACCTCCTGGGCTTCGGTGACGCGCCAACCGATGGTCTTCTCCAGTGCGAAGGCGATGATGCCGGTGATCACGGCGGACCAGATGATGGCCACGAGCGCAACGAGCAGCTGCACGACCAGCTGACGCCAATCGCCGCCGGCCAGCAGACCGGTGCCCTCACCGAAGAAGCCGATGAGAATGGTGCCGGTGAAACCGCCCACGCCATGCACGCCGACCACATCAAGGGAATCATCGTAACCAAGCTTGAACTTCAAACCGCAAGCCAGGCAGGTGAGCACACCGGCGATCGCGCCGAGCACCACAGCCCACAGCGGGGAAACCACGTCGGCGGCCGGAGTGATGGCGACCAGACCGGCGACGATACCGGAAGCCGCGCCCATGGCGGTGTAATGGCCGGTACGAATCTTCTCGGTGAAGCCCCAGGAAAGCATTGCGGCAGCAGTGGCGGCGGAAGTGGACACCCAAGCGTAGCCCGCGGTGCCATTGGCGGCGAACGCGGAACCGGCGTTGAAGCCGAACCAGCCGAACCACAGCAGGAAGGCGCCAAGCATGACGAACGGAACATTGTGCGGGCGGAACGGCTGCGTGCCGAAGCCCTTACGCTTGCCGATGATCAGCACGATGATCAAAGCGGCGACAGCGGCGTTGATATGGACGACCGTACCACCTGCGAAATCATGCGCCTGCGCACCGATAGCCTGGGAGATCGCGCCATCCGCGCTCAGCAGACCGCCGTTCCACACCATGTGGGCGAGCGGCGCGTAATCGAACGTAACCCACAGCGCCACGAAAATCATCCAAGTGCTGTACTTCACACGTTCCGCGATGGCACCGCAGATCAGCGCGACGGTGATCATGGCGAACGCGGCCTGGAACGCCACGTCGATGCTCACCGGGTACTTGTTGTCGTTCAAACCGGTGGAGGTGAACACACCGTCCTTGGCGATCATGGAATCCTTCAGCAGGAAACCGCTGGCAGGGTCGCCGAAGATACCTCCGATGGACTTGCCGGCGTACGCGATCGACCAACCCCAGAACACCCAGATCACCATGGTGACGGACAGCGCCGCAGCCTCCATGATCATCATGTTCAGAACGGCCTTCGCGCGAACCATGCCTCCGTAGAAGAACGCCACACCCGGCGTCATGAGGAAAACCAGGGACGCGGAAGTCAATATCCATGCGGCATTTCCGGTATCCATGTCTACCTCCCTCTCTTATCGTCTTGCCCTTGCGAAAAGGGACTTTCTCAATTATTCGGCCCTTGCGGGGCTCACAGTTGAGTAGTGAACGCCGCGCGCGTTTTCTTCAAGTTACGGCAGGTTACACATGTGTTAAACATGTAAAAACCGTGTTATGAACAAACGCGCGAGGCCTTGGAAACACTACGTTTCGTTACGATCGCGACGAGCGGCGATCAGTCGAGAATGCCGTCCACGAACCCTTCCGGATCGAACGGGGCGAGATCGTCGGGGCCTTCGCCCAAACCAACCAGCTTCACCGGCACACCCAGCTCCTTCTGTACGGACACCACGATGCCGCCCTTGGCGGAACCGTCAAGCTTGGACAGCACCACGCCCGTGATGCCGATCGCCTCGGCGAACACCTTCGCCTGAGCCATGCCATTCTGGCCTGTGGTGGCGTCGAGCACGAGCAGCACCTCGTCAACCGGCAGATTCTTCTCGGTGACGCGGCGGATCTTACCCAACTCGTCCATCAGATTCGCCTTGTTCTGCAGGCGGCCCGCAGTGTCGATGATGAGCACATCCGCATTATCGGCCTTCGCCTTGGCGCTGGCCTCGAACGCGACGGATGCCGGATCGGCGCCATCCTTATCGGAACGCACGACCGGCACGTTCACGCGCGCGCCCCACGTCTCCAACTGATCCGCCGCAGCGGCACGGAACGTATCCGCCGCACCCAGCACGACCTTCCGGCCATCCGCCACGAACAGACGCGCGAGCTTGCCCGCGGTCGTGGTCTTGCCGGTGCCGTTCACGCCCACCATGATGATGACGCTCGGCTTGTTCGCGCCCTCCTTGTCGGCGTTCAGACGGCGGTCCGTATCGCGGCCGACCACATCCAGCAGCTTCTCACGCAGCGCGGCACGCACCTCGGCGGCATCGGCCTTGCCGGTCACGCGCGCATCGGTGCGCAGTTCGCCGACCAGGCGCTCGCTGGCCTCGGCGCCCACGTCGGCGAGCAGCAGCGTGTCTTCGACGTCCTGCCAGTCATCCTCGGAAAGATTGTCTTTGGCGAGAATGTTGAACAGCGCCTTGCCGAAGGGGTTGGCGCTGCCGGCGAGTTTGGCCTTCAGGCGGGTCATGCGGGAGCCGACGGATTCGGGGGCGTCCAGCGCCTGGCCGGTTGCGGCGGGGGCGGGCTGTTCGGGTTCGGAGGCGGGCTGTTCGGGTTCGGACGGTTCCGGAGTCTTCGGAGTCTCCGCCGATTCCACGGGTTTCGCAGGTTCGGACGGCTTCGACGATTCGGAACTTCCGGGCTTGGACCCGGCCCCAGATCCAGATTCCGATTCGGATTCGGATTCGGCAGCAGCCTCGGACGCGGATCCGGACTGCCCGCTTCCAGACGCCGAACCGGCAGCCTGCGCACCGGAACGATCCAACGCCTTATCCAAATCCTTCTTGCGGGACTTCTGCATCCACACACTGACGGCGATCAAAGCGACCACCACAATAACAATGCCTACGACGGCAAGAATCATATTCATATCCATAACGTCCCAGTCTACCGATGGCGCACCCGGCACGCCCTCCCCCACGGCAATCCCACACATCGGCGGAACGGAACCGCGCCATGCCGCCCTTTTCCAGTGGCCGTGAAAAACTAGGCATATGGCCAATACTTCACGAATGTCGTCCCTGCAGCGCCGCGAACAACTCATCCAAGTGGCCCGTTCGCTCTTCGCCGCCAAAGGATTCGAAGCCGTGAGCGTCGAGGAGATCGCCGCCCATGCGAAGGTCTCCAAACCGATCGTTTACGAGCATTTCGGCGGCAAAGAAGGCATTTATGCGGTGATCGTGGACCGCGAGATGCGCGCGTTGACATCCGTGCTCATCGAATCGCTTTCCGATCCGACCGCGCACCCGCGCCAGATCGTGGAACGCGCGGCCATGGCCCTGCTCACCTACATCGAACAGAACGCCGAAGGCTTCCAAGTACTGGTCCGCGACTCGCCGACCACCGACCCCTCCGGATCGTTCAGCTCCCTGTTGGGCGACATCTCGCTGCGCGTCGAAGACCTGCTGACCGCGACCTTCAAACGCCAGAAGCTCTCCCCCAAAGGCGTGCCCTACTATGCGCAGATGCTGGTGGGCATGACCGTGTTCACCGGGCAGTATTGGGCCGCGCACCCGAAAGTCAGCAAGGAGCAGATGGCCGCCTACCTCGTCGACCTGGCGTGGCACGGGCTGAGCCGGCTCGACTCCAAGCCGAAACTGCTGTTCGAGGACGCGAAGTCGCGCAGGAAGAACAAGGACGGCAAGGGCGGCGACGGGCATGACGGGCGCGAAAAGCAGGATGACGACCGCAACGAGAACCGAAAAAATGACCGAAAAGGTGATGAGGATGCGCAAGTCCCTTCCACACAGGTAGATACAGTGCTACCGTGTGAATCTGACAATGAGCAGGATGACCGAACGGCCTGACCGAACCTGACCCACGGGGTTGAAGAGGATATACGTTATGACGAAAACGTCGAAAACGCTGAGCTTTGTGATTCCTTCATACAACATGGAGGCCTATCTCGACCGCTGCGTGAACTCGCTGCTGTCCGCGCGCAAAACCGACGACATCGAAATCCTGATCGTCGACGACGGGTCCAAGGACGGCACCCTCGCCTACGCGCAGAAGCTGGAACGCAACAATCCCGGCATCGTACGCGCCATCCATCAGGACAACAAAGGCCACGGCGGCGCGGTGAACACCGGCATCGCCGCGGCAACCGGCATGTATGTGAAGGTCGTGGACGCCGACGACTGGGTGGGGCCCGAATCGCTCGAAGCGGTGATGGCCGCGCTGCGCGAGGAAGCCGAACGCGACGACCCCATCGACATGCTGGTGACGAACTACGTTTACGACAAAATCGAAAAACGCCACAAGCACGTGGTGAACTTCCGCCACGCCATGAAGCCCGGCAAGCGCCTCACTTGGGACGATCTGGGGCATTTCGGCCTCGCCGAATACATCCTCATGCACGCGCTGATCTTCCGCACCGACGTGGTGCGCGCGTCCGGCATGCAGCTGCCCGAGCACACGTTCTACGTCGACTTCATCTACGCCTACCAGCCGTTCCCGTGGGTGAAGACGCTGAAATACCTGGATACGCCGTTCTACCATTACTACATCGGGCGCGAAGGGCAGAGCGTGCAGACCGACGTGATGATCAGGCGCGTGGACCAGTTGCGGCTGGTGAACCAGCGCATGGTGGAGGCGACGCCGGAACGCGGCACGGTGCCGGACGGGCTGTACCGCTACATGATCCACTTCCTCTCCATCGAGAGCTCGGTGGCCAGCGTGTTCATGATCCTGTCGAAGGACCCGGAGAACTACGCCAAGAAGGACCAGATGTGGGCGGATATCAAGGCCCACTCCCCCTCGATTTACGCGGATGTGCGCAAGAAGGCGATGTCGCGCGCGCTGAACCTGCGCGGGTCGGTCGGGCGGTTCATTATCCGCAACGGCTATCTGGTGGCCGAAAAGGTGGTTGGCTTCAACTGATCGGCGGCTTGGGCGGCGTTTGGGCGTTGGTTGGGCGGTTTGGGCGGTTTGGGCGCTCCAAACCAACCCCCGGCCACAGCTTTGTCGTTTTTTGCGGTTCCGGTGGCTTGTACGACTCTCAGGTAGCCCTTTGCTAGCCGTTACTACGGTCGGCGAAGGGCTACTTCGCTTATGTATGGCAGATTTGGCCCCTTCACAGCAACTAGGTGGCTTATCTATGGCACGTCGAGCGCGAAACCCCGAGTACTGGCGTTGGAATTCCAGCGCTCGTACTCGGGGTTTCGGCCTTTCGGTGCCATATATAAGCCACCTAGCAAAAATCAAACCCCTGAATCTGCCATATATAGGCGAAGTAGCGGCATCCCCCTACACAAAAACGGTCCCAGCCGTCACAGCAGGCGTTCGCGCACGCAGATGCGAATCGCCTCGGCCCGACTGTGCACCCCCATTTTCCTGTAGGCGTTGTTCACATGCGTCTTCACCGTTCCCTCCGACATGTGCATCAGTCGCGCGGTCGCGGCGGTGGTGCGTCCACGCAGATACTCCCGCAACACCGCGGTTTCGGTTTCGGTCAGCATCATCCGCGTGAACGTCCACGAATGTTCACGCCACTGTTCCAAATCGGCGCGCCCGGCCACATGCGCCATAACCTGCACATACTCCTGCAGAGAGGCCTCCTTGCGCAAGATGCACGACATGCCGGACGCAGCCCCGCGATTTTCGCCATCATCGATGCGGAAAGCCGTAAGCCCCACAACATGCGTCCCCGGATGAGCGTCGCGCATACGGCGGGACAGTTCGAACCCATCCATTCCGGGCATCATCACATCCGTCAGCAGCACTTCGGGAACCAAATCGGGCGACTCGCACAACGATAGGGCTTCCGGCCCATCGCAAACGCTCCACAGCACATGAACCGGGGAGGGAACGTCCTCGAACATCGCGTGCAGTGCCTTCACCACCAGGGAATCGTTGTCGACTATTCCCGCGGTGATGAATTCCCGATTACCGCCCATGATTCGCTATTCCCCTCACTCCTGCACGCCGTGCTCCGCAATTCGCGGCATTTCCGCGTTTCCCTCGAACGGTATGGTGATGCACACGCTCCACTCTCCGTTCTCCTGAGCGCATTCCAACGATCCGCCCGCAGCCTCGATCTCCTTGCGCAGCAACGCCAGCCCGCATCCCGAAGTGAATGCGGAAGGCACCTCGCCTGTTGCATCAGCCGGATTATCGAACGAGCCATCGACCCGCTTATCGACCGGATTGGAGGAGTACACGTTCACATGGTCGCCGCACACTTCCACCTCCAAAGCGTAGGCGCCGGGAACGCCGTATTTCAGCATGTTCGCGCCCAATTCGCGGACACTCGCCTCGACCAGTCGCACGCATTCCGCACCCGGGCACCGGCAATCCCCGCTGGAATCCCCGATGGAATCCCCGCTGATGTGAACCGCACCATGCCACCCTTGGCTCTCCAATCGCCGGGTCAACTCGTCGAGTGTGGGGGCGAGCGCCGCGGACAGGCTTTCCGCAGGCGTACGCCCGTCATGTTCCACAGTGGCAATACTCCCCGTTTCGACGCCAGCTGCGCCCAACGCCGAACGCTCCGGAATGATGACCTCCCGGCGTACCTGCGCAAGACTGCGCTCCAGAATCCCCTTGACCTCACCAACCTCCGCGCAAACCGCATCGTTACCGGCATTATGCGACATGATCGCCCGGCAGTGCAGGACGGCGTACACCAGATTATTCGCCAAAGAATCATGCAGCACATGCAGAACGCGCAAACGGTGCGCATATTGCTCGGACCGTTCCTTGGCGGCCGCCTTGTCGCTCTCCGTTGCGATCATCGTTCCGACCAAAGCACCGATGCACCACCACATCGCGCAGCCCTGAACCGAAGGGGCAACGGAAAGGACCAACTCGTTACCGGCGATGGCGCCAACGCACCCTGGTATGCAGCCGATGACCAGCACTGCCCCGGCCAGTTTCAGCGACCTCCAGTGGTCACCCAACACCACCATCGCCAACCAGATGGGAGCCGAATTCAGCCAGTTGATATCCGGCCCGGCATAAGGCACCACCACGCATGCCGCGCAGCATACGGCGACGGCGAGGGCGCACCATTGCGGGGCAAAAGGCAATGCGACGAGCAAAATCACGAGCACCGGCAACGGCCAGCCCGCCGGAATGGACGCCAGCAACGCATGCACGCTACCTCCCGACCACACGGCGATCAGCCACACCGCGCATAGCCACGACACCACGCAATACGCCCAACGCCGCCGCAAGAAATTGCGTAGTTCAAAACCCGGTTTGACGCTGTTTTTCATGTTGTTCCCCTGTTCGTTGTTGGGCGGTTTGCTTGACAGGACAGCACTGTAAGGCAGCGCGCGCTATGGGCGGGCGGCGCGGACTCATACGAATGGTCAGCGTTTCATCGTGCTTCACCGTGCTTCACCGTGGCACTGTTTGAGCGTGGCAGGGATGCTACTTCGCTTATATGTGGCAGATTTCGGGGTCTGCATTTTGCTAGGTGGCTTATGTATGGCACCGAAAAGCCGAAACCCCGAGTACAAGCGCTGGAATTCCAACGCCCATACTCGGGGTTTCGCGATTTACGTGCCATACATAAGCCACCTGGTTGTCGCGAAGGGGCCGAATCTGCCACAAATAAGCGAAATAGGGGTTCTCACATGCGAAAACCGGACCGACACAATGGTGTGTGGAGCCGCGTCTGCGGCTTCACACACCCCTCCGCGGGGTTCAACATGCCCCGGTTCGCCCCAGTTCGCCCCGGTTCGCCCCAGTTCGCCCCAGTTCGGCTCAGTTCGCCCCAGTTCGGCTCAGTTCGTCCCAGTTCGGCTCAGTTCCAGCGGTCGGACATGGCGAAACCGTTACGCATCAGGTTGCTGGACGTGTACAGCACATCATTGAGCAGCGTGGTGGCATGCTTACGCAGGTATTCCGCCATCTCGGTATTGGAGGCTTCGAGACGCCGACGCACCGCCGCGGCATCACCGGTCGTCTCCCCTCCGAACGCAGCATCCGTGCGCTCCACCAGACGATGCCCGAACACGCGCGCGTTCTCCGCAAACCCTTCGATCGCATTATTGGTCTCATACCAGTGCGCGTCGGCGAGCGCTGCGATCAGACGGTTCGTCCAATACAGGTTGTCGGTGGAAACCTCGGGCGTGGTATCGCGCAGGTAAGCCGGGGTGTCGTTCACGTTCGCGTAGAACGGCGTGGCCGCGGTGAACGGCCCGGAACCGTAGGAGATCCACATGATCGAGCGGCTTTCGGCCGGCGCATACGGGCGAATCTGCATGGCGACCATGTGGCCGGTGCGGTTGATGCCGATCGGGCGGTAACGGTGGCGGCTTTCCGGGGTGCCGAGCGTGCCGTACGGGTCGTAGGGCGTGCCTTCGAAATGGGCGCTCATGAGGAAGTCGACGTCTTCAATGGTGACGGTGTTCTCCGGCACACGGCACCACGGGATGTCGTCGCTGGACGGCGTGTAGCGGGCGGCTGGCGAATCCCAGTCCTCGCTTGGGTTGAGGTGGCGCTGCATGTACCAGGCGCGGGGCGTGTTGTAGATGTGGTCCTTGGTGGTGGCGGTACCGAACACGGTGCGCGGGTTGAACCGGTCGAGGCTGGCGCCGGAGGGGTTGACCGTGCGGCTGAGATGATGTTCGGCTATGAATTCGCGCAGGTCGCTGGAGCACAAGTATTCGCGCTGCTCGCCGAAGGCGTCGTTGCAGTCGAAGTCGTCGATACCGAGCTGGTTGGGGATGGTCGCGTAGCAGTCGTCCGGCACGCGGCGTGCGATCCAGTGGTGCCCGCCGATCGTTTCGACGTACCAGATCTCGTCCACGTCGGAGATGATGACGCCGTTCGCCTCGTACGTACCGTATCGTTCCAGCATTCGGCCGAGACGGCTGACGCCTTCGCGCGCGGTGGCGACGTACGGCAACACCAGGGTGATGATGTCCTCTTCGCCGATGCCGCCGGGCGTACCGTCCTCCTGCAGTTCGACCATGGGGTCAGCGGCAAGTACACGTTCGTTGACGGCGATGGTTTCGGTGGCGCTCATGGCCACATTGTGTTCGTTGACGCCCGCTTCGGCGAGCACGCCGCGGTTGGGCAGCACGTTCGGCACGATGCTGTACCGGCAGGGGTTGTCGGGAAGGTCGATTTCGACGTGGCTCAGCACGCTGCGGTAGTGGCGCGGCTGGTCTTCCGGCGCGACCGCGATGAAACGCTTGGGATCGTAACGGCCCGAACCGGAATCGTCGTCGCGGGCGATGATGGTGGAGCCGTCGTAACTGGCTTTCTTTCCTACGAGAATCGTTGTGCATGACATGCTGCCTTACTGTAGGAGGGTGCGCGGAAGATGGCGGGGGCGGGCGGCGATGTTTTGTGGGGAGGGGCGCGCGGAATGCGGGGCGCACGGACGGATTGCGCGGGATTGGCGCAGGCGGATTGCGCGGGATTGCGGTACGTAGGATGGACGCAGGATGGGCGCGAAACGGATTGACATGCCTGTTTGTGGCGCATCTTCGAGGAATGCTGTATAATAGCCGACTGTTGCCCCTCTAGCTCAACGGTTAGAGCAGCGTCCTTTTAAGTCGTGGGTTGTGGGTTCGAATCCCACGGGGGGCACCGCGAATCCCTCGGAAACATGGTTTCCGAGGGTTTTCTGTATTTGCGAACTATGCCGCCCCCGCTGGGGGGGGGGGATGGAAGTGAAAGCCGGACGCCCCGAGTATCTTGGGGGCCGGCTTTCGCGCTATTTACGCCGAAATCCCGGCAATCCCTCCCCACCGAAATCGGACAAAATCAGGCGGAATTTGTCTGAAAACGGTTGAGGGGTGGGCAAGAGCAGGGGGTAGGCAAGGGTAGGCAGGGAGCGGGCAGGGAGCGGGCAGGGCAGGAGCGGGCGGCAAGGGGAGGATACGGCAACAGAGCTTTACCGAAATCGGACAGAATAGGGCGAAATTTGTCTGAAAACGGTTGAGGGGTGGGCAGCAGAGGAGAACAGCGGCAATGCACGTTACCGAAATCAGACAAAATCAGGCGGAATTCTGTCTGAAAACGGTAAAGAGCGGGCGGCAAGGGGAGGATACGGCAACGGAGCTTTACCGGAATCGGACAGAATAGGGCGGAATTTGTCTGAAAACGGTTGAGGGGGTGGACAAGGGCAAGAGGCAGGCAGGGGTTGATAAGGGAACCTAGGGAAAGACACACGACAGAGCCGACAAGGGAACCTAGGGAAAGACACACGACAGAGCCGACAAGGGAACCTAGGGAAAGACACACGACAGAGCCGACAAGGGAACCTCAGGAAGGACACGCGACAGAGCAGGCAAGGGCAGGCAAGGGCGGGCAAGGGTTAGCAAGGGGCAGGCCAGGGATGACTGGCGAAGGCTGGCAGGGGCGGAATATGGCGGGCGGGGGCGCGTGTGGCGGGATATACTGAGACGCGAATACGGCGAAGTGAACGAGCACGGAAGGAAGCCGATGATCAACGAACAATACAAGGCGATGCTGGGCGGCAAGTCCGTCATCCGCGAATTGAGCGAATACGCCACCAAGCGCGGTGCGCAGATCGGGTACGAAAACGTCTTCGATTTCTCCCTGGGCAATCCTTCCGTCCCCGCGCCGCGCGACTTCACCGACGCCATGGTCGACCTGTACGAGAACGGCGACCCGGTCGCCATCCACGGCTACTCCCCCTCCCTGGGCATCCCCTCCGTATGCGCCACCATCGCGGACTCCCTGAACCGCCGCTTCGGCATGGACTACGAAGGCCGCCACATCTTCCCCACCACGGGCGCCGCGGGCGCACTCTCCCACGCCATGCGAGCCGTAACCAAGCCGGGCGATGAGATCATCACCTTCGCCCCCTACTTCCCCGAATACCAGCCGTACGTGAATGGTACCGGCGCGCATCTGACCGTCATCCCCGCCGACACCACCAGCTTCCAAATCAACTTCGAAGCGTTCGAAGCCGCACTGAACCCGAACGTGCAGGCCATCCTCATCAACACGCCGAACAATCCTTCGGGCGCAGTGTATTCCGCGCAAACGCTGACCAAGCTGGCCGCGATCCTCGAAGCAAAACAGCAGGAGTACGGTCACGACATCTTCCTCATCAGCGACGAACCGTACCGCGAAATCGTCTTCGACGGCAACACCCAGCCGTACCCGGCCCGCTTCTACGCCAACACGCTGACTTGCTACTCCTTCTCCAAGTCGCTCTCGCTGCCGGGCGAGCGCATCGGCTACGTGGCCGTGAATCCGAAGGCCACCGACGCCGACCTGCTCGTGCCGATGATGGGCCAGATCAGCCGCGGCACCGGCCACAATTGCCCGCCGAGCTCGATCCAGCTGGGCGTCGCGAAGGTCATCGACGAAACCAGCGATCTGAGCGTCTACGAAACGAACATGAACCTGCTGTATGACGCGCTCACTTCGCTCGGCTTCGACGTGGTGCGCCCCGGCGGCACGTTCTACATCTTCCCGAAGGCGCTGGAGGAGGACGCGACCGCGTTCTGCATGAAGGCGAAGGATTACGATCTGATTCTGGTGCCGTCGGAAAGCTTCGGCGTGCCGGGCTACTTCCGTATGGCGTACTGCATCGATACGGAGAAGGTGAAGCGTTCGATCGGCGCGTTGGAGCGTTTCGTGCACGAACAGTACGGCAAGTGATGCCGCGTCGCCGTGACAGGCGATCGCCACATATCACGCATTCGCGCATACCGCGCATTCGCGCATACCGTGATACGACATATACGGCTGTGGGCGGGATGGATTCGATCCGCGATGGATTCGATCCGTCCCGCCCACAGCCGTATGTGATATGTGTTCTACACGGGCGCACCACGCACCACGCGCCAAAGCCCGCAAGCCCGTACGCCCGCGCCCTGCGCCCCCCCCCTACGGACGCCCCGCCAACGTCGGGTCGATATGCATGGTGGGCAGCCGCTGCTCCATCACCTCATTGTTGAAATGCAAATCGATCCATTGCACGACCGGCGAATCGGAGTGGATGCCGGCCAAACGCATGTACCAGCAGTCGATGGCCATCAGCGAGAACAGCGCGTCGCCCAACAGCAGCACGAAACACACCGCGGTCAGCGAGTAGCGGATCTTCCACGGAATCCGGTTGATGCAGTTCAGCAGTGCGGGCAGGATCAGCTTCATCCACACCACGCCCAGCACACCCCAGAAGAACATGAACTGGCCGCAGGTGCGCCCGCCGATCGACAGCCATTTGCCGCTGTAATCCCACGCCTTCATACCGACGGTCACTTCCATGAACCAGCTGCTGAGCCATTCGAACGCGCCGCCCAGCACCGCCGACGACATGAAGATCGTCAGAAGACTCGACTTGTACAGCCGGTTCAAGCATACGGAGACGAGCAGCGTGCCGAAACCGTAGATCGCGGAGAACGGCCCGTACAGGAAGCTGGCGCGGTTCTGATAACCGCCGAACACCACGATGTGGTACACCGTTTCGACGGCGCAGCCGAACACGCAGCCGACGGCGAACAGCCAGAACATGTTGAAGAAGTTCAGCTCCATATAGCCTTTACCGGTGCGATCACGGCCGAGCATGCCCTCGCGTTCGCTCTCCATGAAGACGTCGCGCTCGTCCATGCGCCGCAGCGTGCGCTGCAATCGGCGCTCCTCACGCAGACCCGGGTCGACCGTCACGGACAGCGCCGCCAGCAGCAGGAACTGCACGACCTGCACCAGCAGATTCCACCCGACGCCGTGCAGGCAGAGGGTGAACATGATCTCGAAGAAGGTGAGCGGCATCAGCACGTACGTCCAGGGCGCGGCGCGATGGCGTTCCTTACGGAGGATCAGCAGTACGCCGAAGATGATCATGAGCACGGAGTTCACCGCGAACAGCGCGGTGCCGATCACGGACATGATCACGGTGAGGTTCAGCGGATTGACATGCTGGTAGCCGAGCACCACCGCGCCTATGGACAGGATGATTTCGCGCATGACGAGCGGGAAGGACACGATGCCGTCGAACAGTACCAGGTCGCCGAAGATGGTGACGATGAGCGGCATGTTCCGTTCCAGATCGTGGGTGCGAGCGGTGCGATGAGCGGCTTGGTGAGCGGCGTTGCGAGCATCATTACGAGCGGTATCCGCCATGTTTTCTCCCTATCTCCCCAGTACGCTCCAACCTAACAAAGCGGGCATACTTCGGCTTTGAGGTCAGCTTCCGGCAAAAGCGGGAGCGCCGCCGGGCGCGGCGGAATCGCGTGCCGGCGGAATTGGGGACAGGGTACGCTACGCTACTTGATGCGTAGCGCTACGCAATGCGTAGCATATACCGAGAAGACTTCACAGGAACACACAAGACCTCAAGACTTCATAAGGAGACCGATGGGCAACGTACTCGCGATTCTCAAACGCGATTTCAAACGATTGCTGAAAGTACCGTCCGCATGGGTGGTGGCGATAGGCCTCGTACTGATTCCGCCGATGTACGCATGGTTCAACATCCGCGGATTCTGGAACCCGTACAAGAACACCAGCGGTATCGAAGTGACGGTGGTGAACAACGACGAAGGCACCACCAACAAGCTCGTCGGCAAAACCAATCTGGGCCTCCAGATCGTCAACCAGCTGAAGGACAACACCCAGCTCGGCTGGAACTTCGCCGACGAACAGGAAGGCATGGAACGCGTCCGCTCCGGCGAATCGTACGCGACCATCATCATCCCCAAAACCTTCTCCAAAGACCTGCTCGGCGTCATCACCGGCAGCGGCAAACAGCCGGAACTCAAGTATTACGTCAACGAGAAGGCCAGCGCCATCGCCCCGAAAATCACGGACACCGGCGCCAGCACGGTCGACAACCAGGTCAACAGCACCTTCGTCTCAACCGTGAGCGAAGTGCTCTCCAAAGCGGTGAACACCCTTGACGGCAAAATCACCGACAAAGCCGGCAGTATGCAGACCAGCGCCGTAAGCTCGCTCACCGAAGCGCGCGGCACAATCAGCTCAACGCGCACCAAACTCGCCTCGCTCATCGCCGACATGGACAGTACACCCGCCAAGACGAAAGCCGCGCGGCAATCCATCTCCAGCCTGCAGCAGGCCGCAGTCGACGCGGGCAACAGCCTGAGCGGCACCTCAAACCTGATCTCCACCACGCAAACCAGTCTGAACGATTTCGCCGCCAAAACCTCCACCGGACTCGACAAGGGCTCCACGGCGATCACCCAGACCATGCAGCAGGCGACCACCACCATCAACACCGTCACCACCGGTCTGACCAACGCGAACACCACAGCCGGCAACGCGGTCGCCACCCTGCAAAGCGCCAACGATTCCACGGCCAAAGTGCTGGAATCGTTGAACCAGCTGCCGATCGTGAGCACCCTGCCCGAACTGAAGGATGCCATCGCGCAACTGCAGAACAGCAACGAGAACGCCGCCGAAACGCTGCGCGACATCAAAGCGCTGAACACCAGCACCGGCAAAACCATCACCACCGTCTCCGGCCTGACCACGAACGTCAACAACGCCGCGCAGCAGTCGCTAACAGCCACCAACACGGCCCGATCGACCATCACCTCCGGCGCCATGCCGCAGCTGAACAGCGGCCTGAGCTCGCTGGCCGGCGTCACTGGCACGCTCGGCGGTGGCCTGAGCAGCCAGACGGCCCTGGCCAGCCAGACCGCCACGGTGCTCGACCAGCTCGACAAGGCCAGTGCCGACACCGCCTCCGCGCTACGTACAACCGACAAGGCACTGGCGAAACTCGGCGACAAGCTCGACACCGTCATCACCGACATCAGCGCGCTCAACACCTCGAACATGCTGAGCTCCATGTTTGGCGCGGACGGCGAACTCGACACCGAACGCATCGCCGAATTCATGCTCTCCCCCACCGTGCTCGACACCAAAGTGCTGTACCCCGTGGATTCCTACGGTTCCGGCATGGCGCCACTGTTCACCAACATGGCGCTGTGGGTGGGCGCATTCGCCCTGGTGGTGATCTTCAAAACGGAAGCCGATGAGGAAGGCATTCTGAACATGACCTCCACGCAGGGGTACATGGGCCGATTCCTGTTCCTCGCCGTTTTCGCGGCATTGCAAGGCTTCGCCACCACCGTAGGCAACCTGATGCTCGGCGTGCAGACGGTCAACGCGGCCGCGTTCGTCCTCACCGGCGTGCTCACCTCGCTCGTGGACCTCTCCATCATCTTCTCGCTATCCACCGCGTTCCTGCACGTGGGCAAAGGCATCTGCATCGCGCTCATCATGCTGCAGATCCCCGGCGCTTCAGGCCTCTACCCCATCGAAATGATGCCGAAGTTCTTCCGCACGCTCTACCCGTTCTTCCCATTCAACTATTCGATCAAAGCGTTCCGTGAAACCATCGGCGGATTCTACGACGGGCATTGGGCGCAGAACATCGCCTACCTGCTGCTGTTCAGCATCATCGGCTTCGCCATCGGCCTGATCGTGCGCCCGCTCATGGCCAACACCAACCGCATGTTCGCGCGGCAGATCAAGGAAAGCGACATGATTATCGGCGAGGACGTGCACCTGCCCGGCTCGGAATATCGTATTTCCAACGCGCTGCAGGCGCTGACGAACCATAGCGGTTACAAGGCGTCCATCGAACGCAAGGCCGCGCACTTCGAAGCGCTCTACCCGCGTCTCAAGCGCGGCGCGCTGATCGCCGGACTGGTCGTGCCGATCATCCTAGCCGTCACGTTCTCGCTGACGACCAACACCAAGCTTGAAGCGCTGCTCGCATGGATCATCTGGGTCCTGCTCATCATCGGCTTCCTGCTGGCCATCGAATTCATCCGCGATAACCTGCGCAGGCAACGCCAGCTCGGCAATCTGGACGACGATGAAATCCGCATCGCCCTCGCACGCTACGAAAGGAAGCACGTCAAATGAGAACGATCGGCAAACTGTTCATAGGCGACGTGCGCCGCCTGACCAGCAACATCGTCTCCATCATCATCGTGATCGGTCTGACGGTGATTCCCGGCCTGTTCACCTGGTTCAACATCGCGGCCAGCTGGGATCCGTTCGGCAACATGAAGAACCTGAAATTCGCCGTCGCCAGCGTCGATGAAGGCTACCGTTCCGACCTCATCCCGGTGAAGATCACCATGGGCGACCAGATCCTCAACACGCTGCGCTCCAATTCGGAACTCGATTGGACGTTCACCAGCGAACAGGACGCGATCAAAGGCACGAAATCCGGCAAATACTATGCCGCGATCGTGATTCCGAAAACCTTCAGCAAAAGCATGATGACGTTCTTCTCCTCCGACGCGAAAAACGTCAAGATCCGCTATTACACCAACGAGAAAACGAACGCGCTGACGCCGAACCTCACCAACCAGGGCGCGAACGAGGTGAGCACGCAGATCAACCAGATGTTCGTCAAAACGCTGACAGGCACCGCGCTGTCGATCGCCTCGCAGCTTTCGGACGAGCTCTCGTCGCCCAAGGCGACCGCCGCGCTGAACAACTTCACCGCGAACATCGGCACGCTCGCCACCACACTGCAGGACTCCTCCAGCACCATCGGCGATTTCAGCGCGCTCACCACCTCCGCGTCCACGCTGCTCAACAGCTCCTCCGCGCTGCTGAAGAACATCTCCGCAACCGGAGCCAGCGCCGGCGATCAGCTGAAATCCGCAAAGAAAGGCGCGACCGACCTGACGGGCGCACTCGACACGAGCACCAACGCGCTGGCCGCCGCGCTCAAACAGAGCGCCTCCAGCTACGGCGCGGTCGCGGACTCGGTCGATTCGCTCGTCGCCGATGCCGGCACGCAGATGACGGACACCGCGCAACTGCTGAACACCGAATCCACGCATGTGAGCGAACAGGCCGAACAGTACCGGACGATCCGCAACACGCTCGCCGCGCTGGAACCGCAGATTCCCGAAAGCAGCAAGCCCAAATTCGACGCGATCCTGTCGCAGCTGGAAACGGCGATCACCATGCAGGACAATCTCGCGGCATCCCTGAAGAAAGCCGCCTCCGACGTGACTTCGAAGAAGGGCAGCGTCGACGAGCAAAGCAAGCAGGTCAAGGCGCTGGCGGCCGAAGCGAAGCAGGCCGTGAGCGGCATTTCCACCGACTTCTCCTCGAATATCAAGCCGATGCTTTCCCAGATCTCCACATCCGTGGCCAACGCGGCCGCCGAACTGAACACCGGCGTGGCCACGCTGAAAAGCGCGGTGGGCGACGTGGACGACATCAACACGAAGGCGACCACCAGCCTCGGCGAAGTGAAGGAATCGCTGGACAAACTGGCCAAGAAACTGTCGACTACCGGCACGAATCTCACCGAATTCAACACCAAGCTGGAAGCCGCGCTGAACAGCTCCGACCTGGACGAGATCAAGAAGCTGCTGGGCACCGATTCCGAAACGCTCGCCGCGTCGATCGCCGCACCGGTGAAGCTCAAGCGCGAGGCGGTGTTCCCCGTCGCGCAATTCGGTTCGTCGCTTGCGCCGCTGTACGTGATCATCCCGCTGTGGGTGGGCGCACTGCTCATGGGCGTGACGCTGAAAACCACGGTTTCGCGCCGCACCCGCGAACAGCTGAGGCACCCGCGACCGCATCAGCTGTTCCTTGGCCATTACGGCGTGTTCGCGCTGATCGCGCTGCTGCAGAGCACGTTCTCGGCGGGCGGCTCGCTGCTGTTCATGCACGTGCAGGCCGTGCACCCGTGGCTGTTCATGCTCACCGGCTGGGTGAGTTCGCTGGTGTTCTCGTTCTTCGCCTACACGATGGTCGTGAGCTTCGGCAACGTGGGTAAGGCGATCGGCGTGCTCATGCTCATCATGCAGATCTCCGGTTCGAACGCCGCCTATCCGTTGCAAATGCTGCCGTCGTGGCTCGGTTCGATCAGCCCGTTCCTGCCGGCCACGCATGCGGTGACCGCGTTGCGCGCCTCGATCGCGGGCATTTACAACATGGACTATTGGAAGGCGATTGGGGCGCTGCTGCTGTTCATACCGCCGCTGCTGCTGATCGGCCTGCTGCTGAGGAAGCCGCTGATCAAGTTCAACCAGTGGTATGTTGCGAACATGGAGAGCACCAAGCTGACCGCCTAGGCGATCAGCGGTTGTGGTTGGCGGGGTGCCGTCGGCCGCAACCGGTTCGTGGCGGCACACGCCGCCACGGCGAGGGAAACGAAGAGGACCATGAAGAGGGATACGAAGAAGAGCGAGACCGCCACGGCCATCGCCTCGAAAATGCCGAAACTGCCTACCCCGGTGAAAACGCGTGCGGCACGTATGCGTGAGGCGACGGATCGCAAGATCACGCAGGCGATACTGCAGATCGCCGCATCGCGCGGCATCGGGGCGGTGACCATCGAGGAAGTGGCTCGCTGCTCGGGCGTGGCGAAAACCACGATCTACCGCCGGTACCGTAATACGGAGGACCTGCTGCACAAGGTGCAGATCGAGGCGAGCGACACATTCGAAACAGATGATTTCGCCCCCACACACGACGACCTGCGCCGCCTGTTGGAGCACATCGCAGCCGCCTTCAACGACGAAATCGGGTTCAAGGCCGTAGGGCTGGTGCTGAGTTCCGACAGCGATTATGTGAGAAGCCTTGCGGGCCAGGTGATCACGCCGGCCGAGCAGCGGTTCGGCGACTATATCCGCCGAGGCATGGATGCGGGGGCGTTCCGCCGCAGCCTTGACGTGAAGTTCCTGTTCAGCACGGTGCTGGGCTCCATGCTGGCTTGTAAGGCGTTGTGTCACCCGCAGGATGCGCTGTGGGCGGAGCAGATGGCGGCCATACTGTGGCCGGCGATCGTGGCGTAGGTTTGGCCGGGTTTGGTTGTCTGGTTTGACAGGTTTGGCTGAATCTGGCGAACCAGACAGAGCGCAACGGGAGTTCGATCCCTCTATTCCCGCCTGCGGGACTCCGACTGCACCTAAATCTGCCACTGACGGCCTTTCATCGTCGCTAACTACCTTATATATGGCAGATTCGGGCCATGCGCCGGAACTAGGTGGCTTATATATGGCACTCATTCCCGAATATCGCGGTTTAGGTGCCATATATAAGCCACCTAGTTCATGGAGAATCCTGAAATCTGCCATAAATAAGCAAGATAGCGCCTGTTCCACCCGCATGATGTGCTCCGGGAAGCATTCCGGCCGCCCGGCTGGCACGAGCCAAACCGGAAAACGGGCTGGGGAACGGGTCAGCTGGCCGAAACGAATCAGCAAAGCCGAAAAGGGTCAACAAGCGGGCATGGGGACCGCCGAAGCGCCCTGCCGAGGCACCGCCCGGAAGGGCAGGGCCGTGAACAACGGCAGCAGGAAGAACGCGGGGATCGCATACCAGAACAGTGACGACGGCGAGGCGTACAGCGAAAGATTGTTGAAGAACAACAACCCGAACGCCGCCCAAGCCGGCCCAGACTCACCGGCATGGCGAGTTTCGCCGAAACCAGCGCCTCCGCCGCCGCCAGCACTCGCATTCCAGTGACCCCCGCCGCGCACACCGGAGCGCACACGCCCCCGCACCCTCCGGAACGCCGCCTGCCCCGCCAGCGCCAGCGCGACCAGCAGCGGTATCCACGTCACATACAACGCCATCGAGGTCAGCGGGTTTCCGCCGCGCACCCACCGGCGCACCCCGGCCAGCACATCGGCTTTCCACTGCGGTTTGCGCGACGTACCCATCAGCGGCCGCAGCTCACTGGTAATATCCGCCAGCCGCCGCGCCTCCGCGCTTCCGTCATCACCCGCGTATTTCGACCCGGTGAGGAATGTGGACCATTGCCGCATATACCCGGGCGTGAAAATGTAGTCGGAATCGGTGGGGTAGGCGAAATTCGCGGTGATGTCCCACCAGTGGCGGATCGGCCCGGCATACGCCTCAAGGTAGGTGCCGGGGTGGCTTATCCCAAGCTCGATCCACGCGCGGATCGCGTCGAGTTTGCTGGTGAGGGAAGGTTGCGGGCTGGTTTTCAGGGTGTGGAATGTTTCGTCGGTGCGATAGCCGACGATATCGCGGGCCGCGCGTTGCACGTCCATGATCTCGTTGAGGCGCCGCATCTGACTGGGGGAAATCGCGTGCGGTTCGTCGTGGGCGAGTTTCGCGACCGGCTGCGTGACGTAGCCCCAGAGTTCGCGTGCGACCGAATGGTTCGCATGTGTCGCCGCCGCGGCGAACGACATGAACACGCATTCCGCGATCACGGCCGCGGCCACCAGGCAGATCGCCGCACGCCTGCGCAGCCCCTTGGCGCACACCACCACCAGCAGTGTTCCGGCGCAAAGCACCACTATGAGCGCGGTACGTTTCGACGCGATCACCGCGAAGGCGAGCAGCGTGAAGCATACGGCCACCGGCGTGCGGGCGAGCACGCGCCCGCGGGTCAGGCATGCTTCGACGAAGATCAGGGCGAAGGGCATGAGGAAGATGGTGTGCAGCGAATCCTTGCCCATGGTGGCAACACTGCCGAATATCACATAGCTGGTGGAGCAATAGATCAGCCCGATCAGGGTCAGCCATCGCGGAACGCCGATTTTGCGCGTGTAGCACAGTATGAGCGCGCAGCCTGCGGCGAGCAGCACGGCTTGGACCAGCGTGTAGATGCCCTGCCCGATGAGCGGCGAGCCGAATAGTTCGCCCAAGTGCCAGAACGCACCGAATATCAGGGTGTCGAACAGCGGATGCTGCGTGTAATACTCGTGCAGCCCGGAGGATTGCAGGTATTGGGCGAGGGTGTCGTCGCGCAGGGCACCGGGCCAGGTGAGCGTGAGCCACACCGACCAGCAGGCCAGAATGACGAGCAGGTACGGCAGGAAACGGGAGCGGAGGGAGTCACGCAGGGTGATGCGCGGGGTGATGCCAGGCTCTGAGGTTGACTGGATGACCATCCGCGTACCGGCCGATTCGCTTACCGATTCGCTTACCGATTCGCATACCGGTTCGCCTGGTTGCCCGGCCTTCGATGCCGCCGATGATTCCGTTACTTGTGTCGCGTTGCGTTCAACCACGGTTCCCAGTGTAGAAATACACAACACATGCGCGAGTGTCTAAATAAGACATGCACCGAATCTCCCAACGGCAAACGCCGAAAAACGCCCCGCCCAGCGAAGCCTCCAAGCCTCATGCACCCCGGCAAAAGCCTACTGGATGGACGCCTCCTGACGCGCCACTTCAAGGGCCTTGTTGAACGCCTCGCTGGTCCAGCTGGCGCCCGCGACCTTGTCGATTTTCAGATCCTTGAGCGGCTTGCCGTCCACCACGCCGTTGATCGCATTGGCGAATTCGGTCTGATGCTTCTTGGAGATCGACGTGAACGGGTGCCCGACGATGTCCACCTTCTCGACGTTCCCCTGTTTCACGGTGAGTTTCACATCGATGGTGTCTTCGCCGACCGGCCCATACTGGCCGTTGATCTTGTACGTGCCGTCGGCGTAGCTGCCGGTGTCCTTCTTCTCGGATGTCGTGGAGTTCGGGTCGTCGGCATGGTTCTTGACGGTATCGTCGGACGAACCGGAATCGCCGCTCCCCTGCTGCGACTGCTGTTCCTGCGACTGCTCGCTTTCGCCGGAGTTGCCGGCGTATTCGTCGTTCATCGGCGTGGCCTTGGGCTCGCCGCACGCGGTCAGCAGCGCCAGGCCCGCCGCGGTCATCGCAACGATCTTCACCGCATCCTGTTTGTTGGGCATATTCTTCCTTTCACGCTGTCTGCTCATATCGTTCCATACTCCTACACCGGTCTTCCAGCCGCCAGTCAGTCAGTCTTTGGAACCGCCGGTTTTGGCGGATTTGGTCGGATCGGCGAAATCGATGGCGGTTTCGCCGTTCTGTGCGCCCTCGGCCGTGGAACCGGTGAAGGCCGGCTTGCCGCCCGCAGCCTCATAGGCCTTGCGCGCCTCCTCATCGTTCCACTTCTCCCCCACCAGCACGCCGTGGTTGAGCATGATCTCACGCTGCGCGCAACTGGCGACCAGCGCGTCATGCGTGACCACGATGATCGTCGTGCCCTGCTCGTGCAGCTGACGGAACAGGTCGAGCACGATCTTCTCGTTCTTCTCGTCCAAGTTGCCGGTGGGCTCGTCGGCGAGAATGATCTTCGGGCAGTTGATCAGGGCTCGCGCGATACACACGCGCTGCTGCTCGCCACCGGAAAGCTGGCTCGGCAGGTGGTGCGCACGATCCTTCAAACCCACGCGTTCCAACGCTTCCAGCGCCTGCTTCTCGTCGACCACGGAATGGTAGTACTGCGCCACCATCACGTTCTCCACGGCGGTCAGATGCGGCACGAGGTAGAACTTCTGGAACACCAAGCCGATCATGTTCTTGCGCACGTCGGCCAACTGCTTGGCGTTGAGATCCTCCAGCTTGCGCCCTTCGAGCTTCACGGAACCCTTGGAGGGGCTGTCCATGCAGCCGATCATGTTCATCAGCGTGGTTTTGCCGGAACCGGAGGAGCCGACGATGGCGAGCCACTGGCCTTGCGGCACGGTGAGGTTGAGGTCGTCCACGGCGTGCAGTTCGCCGTAGATCTTGCAGATGTGGTCAAGTTCAAGCAGCATGGGCATTCCTTTACATGTGCAGGTCCGGCTTGCGATTCGGGCGGATTCCCGGATTCCTGCGGATTCCAATGGTCAAAACGGATGGGACGGGCGAAGCGGAGAAGACAAAACGAGCGGAATATGCGGAACGGTCGGCAGCGGTCACTCCTCGCGAAGCACGATGGCCGGGTCGATGCGCGTGGCACGACGGACCGGCGAAACGGAAGCGAGCACGGCGATCAGCACGCTAAGCAGCAGCGACGCCACGCCGAGCAGCCAGTTGAAGCCGATGGCGCGGTCGAACACCGTCTGGCACAGCACACGCGCCAGCAGGTAGCCGAGCGCCGTGCCGAGTAGGCCGCCGACCAGGCCGTAGATCGCGGATTCCACATAAAACTCGGTGCCGATGGCCCGCGCGGACGCGCCGAGCGCCTTACGCAAACCGATCTCGTTGCGCCGCTGCGAAACGATCGAACTGATCGTGGTGCCCACACCAACCAGAGTCAGCACCAGCACCACCAGCGACACAATCCAGAACAGGGTTTGCAGCATGGTGATGATGCGCGTATCGGACGAAGTGATCTTGGTGACGGTCTGCGCTTTCACGCCGGTATTCGGGTTGGCGTTGAGCGATTTCACGATGGCGTCAAGGTCGGAGCCGACCGCGTTGACGGAGTATTCGATAACATCCGCGCCGCGCGTGGAACCGGCGAGTTTGGCGACGTCGCCGTTGACCGCGTACACGATCTCATCCTCGTTACCACCGGTGTCGACGATGCCGGCCACGCGGAATTCGGTGCCGGCGGTATTCATGATGTCGGAGGACACGCGACCGTCGCGCTTGACGTCGCTTTCGCTCTGGCCGAGCGCACCCTCGGAACTTGCGGAACCGCCGTTATCGGAAGCGCGGTAGCCGATGGTGATGCGCGAGCCGATCTTCACGCCGAGCGCGTCGGCCACGTCACGCCCCAGCATCACATTGCCTTTGCGCGGCCAGTCGCCAGTGACATTCCAATGGCGGTTCAACGCCTTCACGTCGGCGGTGGTGATGCCGGCCAGCGTGTAGGGCGCGGAGTTGATGCGCACGCTCTCATAACGGTATGCGGCGGATTTCGCGCCGTGTTCGCCGACCACCAGCGCGTTGATGTTCCGAACGGCGGTGGCGTCGATGCCGTCCGACTTCGAGCCGGATGCGGCGGAATCGCTGGGCGTGACGATGAGGTTCGCGCCGTACGCGCGCATTTCCTCATTCATCTGCTGCGGTACCGCAATACACACCGCGGCAAGGCAGAACAGGGTCGCGGCGCCGACGAGCACGGCGATCACGGCCATGATCGCGCGGGAACGTCGGCGGAACACCGCGCCCCACAGCATGGTGGCGAACATCCTCCGGTTCGTCATCGGCCTGGATGTGGTGGTAGTGGTACCGGCATTGCCGGAAGTACCGGTTGCCTTCTGTGATGTGCTATCAGCGGCCATGGAGCACCTCCGCGGGCTTCAAGTTCAGAATCGAACGAATGGAAGAGAAGGATGCCAGCAGAATGGTAATCGCCAGCAGCACGAACACGAGCACGAACACCATCGGGCGCATCGTGATGCCCGAACCGAACACCACATGCCCCACAATCTGCGCCATACCGGAGCCGAGCAGCGCACCGGCCACGGCACCGATCAGCGAAATCACCGCGGTTTCGGCCAGCATAAGACGCGACACCGCGCCATCGGTCGCGCCGATGGCCTTCAACAAGGCGAGTTCCGCGCCACGCTCGCCAATGGCGGAAGCCATCAGGTTCGCCACGGCGATGGCCGCCGCAATCAGCGACAGCGCGGTCATCAGCACCATCACCGCCTGCGTCTTCTGCAACACGTCGCCCTGCAGCGCAGCCACCTGACGCACCTGCTTGGCGACCGCACCCGGAATCACCTCTTCGATCTGGTAGGCGATCGAACTCGGGTACGCGGTGCAATACCAGGTCTCCCACTCGTCCTGGGTCAGCGCGGCGGGATTCTTGGACGCCTTGCGAGCCAGATCGTTATCGGGCGTGGTGAGCGCCTTGACTTCGATCTTGTCGACGGAATCAGGCAGATTGGCGAGATTCTGCGCCTTGGACGAAGGAATGTACATGGTGTTGTCGTCGGAGTCGCCGGATTCGTAGATGCCGGTAATACGAATCTTCTGCTGGTTACGGCCGGACGCGGTGGTTTTGCCCAGCGTGACCGTGTCGCCGATCTTCACACCCAGCTTGGAGGCGAGAGTCGTGCCGACAAGCCCCTGCGAACTATCATCCTTAGGCCAGGAACCGTCGAGCTTCCACCATGAGCGCATGCCGTTCACACCGGCCACGGCGGATTCGCCGGAATCCATGTGCAGCGTTTTAGCGAACCACGTGCCCACAATCGGCACGTTCGTGGCCTTGCAGCTGCCCGCCGAAGCGCCGGAACAGCCGGCATCGGCATGAATATTGAGTTCCGGAGCGAAATTCGTGATGTTGAACGCCCAGAAAATCGTCTTGATCTTAGGCGCATCCGATTCCTTGAGGAACGTGGTCGGATCGGTGGCATCGGATTGCGTGGAATCGCCGGTGCTATACAGGTCGTTCACCACGGCGTCGGCCTTGGGCTGCACCACGATGTTCGAACCGTAGGTGGAAAGTTCGGCGTTGAGCTTGTCACCCACGTCGAACACCACGCCGAGCATGGCGACACTCACCGCCGCGGACAGGCAGACGGTGACCGCGATCAGCAGTCGGCGTTTGAACTGCCTGCTGAACGAACGCACGATCATTCGTATGAAGAACATGCTGGCTCCTCACTCACTGGAAGTGCGCCGACAAAGCGTCGAGCACGGAGGTTTGGATGATGATTTTGCCGGGCTTGACCTGGTAGTCGAAGGGGATGGGATTGCACCCGCCCTTGAAGCCGATGGTGGCGAGATTGATGGCGACATCGCACTTCTTGCAGATGATCTTGCCGTCCTTCTCGTAGTAGCCCGCGTCGCCGCAGTTCTCGCAGGCGTCAAGGCCGATGCCGTACGCGCCGCCGTTCTTCTTGATGATGATGAAGCGCATGACGGTACCATCCTTGGCCTTGTACTGGAAGCGGTGCAGGTGGCCGTCCGAAACCTGGTCGAAGGTGATGGTGGCCACACCATCCTTCAGCGAATACTGTTCGGGCGGCGATAGCGTGACGACCTTCTGCGTCTGCGCGACACCATAGGTGAGCGCCACGGTCACGCCGATAATGGCGACAAGACTCCACGCGCCGGCCGCTTTTGCACGACGACCGAACGCCACATGCGCACGCACGACGGCCTCATTATCACCGGTCGTGGCGGTGGTGAAGCCCTTGATGATGGAGGCGACGGCGGGAATGACGAAAACCATCGGCATGGCGATGGCCATGGCCCGCTGATGATTAATGCACCAGACGAGCAGGAGGAACATGTTGCTCGGGAAGCTGACGATGCGCTTGGATTGCAGGATCTGCGCGAGATCGGTGAAATGCGTGACGAACAGCAGCACGACCTGCAGGAGCGCGGCGAGCGTGAACGACCAGTGCGGCGTGGTGGAACGCATGGTGCGGAAGATAAGCGCGGCGACGATCGCGGTGGCCGCACCCAGAGTGAAGCCGAGCGCGCGCAGCAGCATGTCCGAAGTGAACACGGGATCGCCCGGTTCCACGAAAATCGTGAGCTTGAGGATCACGTCGGGCAGGGCACGGAACGTGGTGGCCGCGATGGCAAGCGCCGCAACCAGATTGGCGGCGTCGAGGCTGCGCGGATGCTCATGCCGATTGCGGGTGAGCGTGCGTGCGCGCAGCATGATGATGAATGCGGCGACGTCGAGGATGACGCAGCACCACAATGTCGGATAGTTGATGAACGTACGCTGGTTGATCACGGCCGTGGCTCGCAGCGCGGCGAAGACGACGGCCCCCACGAAGCCTACGATGAATCCGATCAGTCGCCAATGCCGGCTTACCGGCTTGTCGCGCCCTTCGCCCACGGCGAGCATCACGTTCAACGCCATGATCAGCAACGCCGGCGCCAGCGTCCCCTGGAGCACCGTCACATACTGTTGCAGCATCTCAGCCCTTTCCTATTGCGCTGTCCGCGCGTTTCCTTTCCTTACGAAGCAACTACCAACCAGACAACACCAACCCACTGCCCCGGTATGGCCGGGAATCGTGCCAGTGTCCGACACGCTCCGGGCCGCTCTGGCCGAGTCTTTACGGTCGGCCACAGGCACGATTCCCTAGTCTCGCCAACGCTTCCAAGAACGCCAGAGACGGATTAGGTTCGGAACGAATCCCTTGCCTGCTCTGGTGTGGCCGGGAATCATGCCAGTGCCCGACACGCTCCGGGCCGCTCAGGCCAAGTCTTTACGGTCGGGCACAGGCATGATTCCCTAGGTCCGCCCGAATCGCCCATAGGCTTGGCCCACGCTCCAAAGACCCCGTACACCAACGCTCCTGCTAAACGCCAGAGGCGGATGGAATGTTCATTGCCGGACCGTAGGCTTGGCCCAGCGCTCCAAAGACCCCTGTATACCAACGCCCAAGAAAAACGCCGCAAGCGGTTTCCGCATACGTTGCCCGAC